>CASDPB010000035.1 GCA_949282305.1 uncultured Lentisphaeria bacterium
AATTCGTCGGCGCGACGAGGTAGATGTCCGTGACGCCTCCCGAACGCAGTCCCTTGCAGAACTCCTGCAAGGTCGAAGTCTTTCCTGCGCCAGCCACGCCGCGGAACAGGTTGAACCGGTCTTTGGAGCTCAACAGGCCGTGAATCAGCACCGCCTGCGCCTCCCGTGACTGATCTCCCGGAAACGCCTGAAACTCCGGCGCAATCGCATCGAAAACATCCCGCTGCTGTTCCACCTGCTCGATCGCCGACAGTTCGCGCTCAATTACAAATTCCGGAGCATAATACGGATTCGCCTCATTGCCGCCCAGGTTCCGCAGTTCCGGAATCTCTTTGACGGCCTTTTTCAGCTCCTGCAACTTGATCCTGCCAAGGTTCCGGTTCAGCACTTCAGCCAGTATCTTGTCGAGCTTCAGAACGCTCTCCCGCTCGTACAGTTCATCGATCACATTCCGGATTTCCTCCACGGTCCTTTCGTGATCCAGCGTGCTTGTCACCGAACCATGTTCTTTGGCGCGCTTTGCCGCCGCGTACAACTGCGCTTCTTCCCGATGGCCCAACTGCCCCATCTGGAATTCCCGGACTTTCTCGCTTGTCGAAGTCAGCATCTTATCCGTGCGTGTCGAAGTCGAAAGATAATTGTTCTCGCTCAACGTCGGCTTCCGACCATGCTCCGCGATGAACTCCGCCTCGGCTTTTTCGATCTGCTGCCGACGCTTGGAAAACCGTTCCATCACGTCAGCCGGAACGCACGCCAGATCGTACCAGATGACATTGCCTTTCCGGTCCCGCGTTTCGACCGTATCATAACCAAGTTCACGGCATTTCGACGCCATCGCATTATGATACACTTTCCCCGCGTAACGGATCGCCCGGCACATCTCCAATGTTTCCAGAGCCTTGAATTTTCCATCATGCGAACGTGTCACATTGCAGACCACATTATAGGTATGTAGCTGAGGATCAAGTTCACGGCTTGTATCATGTGTAAACTCAGCATAAATCAGCTGCCCCGTCGTCTCATAATTGTTTGTTCGGACATTCTCTCCGTGCCGCACCCGAACCGCCGCAAATTTCTCCAATTCACTCATCGCAATACGGACAGCTTCAACATGTGCTTCCATCAATCTCTCGTCGAACAGACTCATCACGGAAACAGATTTCGGCGCCGCACACTGAAAATCAAAAAATCTCGGACCGCCCGATATATTTTTCTGCGTCAGTTTCCCATACGTTTTCGGATTGATGTTCTTCTGAAACAAACTGAACTCCCCGCTTGTCACAATACCGCCACGCAAACCAAATACTTCCGCCAATTCTCCAAGCCAATAGCCCTGAACTCTTTCATGCTCAGAATAATAATCGTTGCTCGACAGATGATTTGCATAGAAACTTTTCCCGGAACCATGACTCGCACGGATCTTCGTCATGTTGAACATTGCACCATGCTCCTCTCACTCTTGCCGTTCAAAATCCACATAAATAAATTTGCCCGGGTATAGTCTACGAGAAGCAATTGCAAACTGCAAGCAAAATCAAAATCGCGATGAGAAAAGCTCCGACGATTTTCTCATCAGAAATCAAAAGTCCAAAATAAAACGCAATACCCCGAAGATTTTCGGTTATCGCAGGAGAGCAGGAAGAGATGGACTCTGTCAAAAACGGTTCAGGAAAATTCCATTTGATTTTTCCTCTTGATGAAGTATATTGGACTGATGAACAAGGAGTGGATAATCATGAAAGATCTGACCAGCTACACCTATTCTTTCGAGGAACTTATTCGAGGGCAATTCCTGTATGTGGATAAGACCGAATACATCTGGAATATGATCCGTCCAGCTACCGCAGGATATTTTCTTTCCCGGCCTCGCCGCTTCGGGAAGTCGCTGACCGTTTCCACTCTCAAGGCTGTATTCCAGGGAAAAAAAGAACTGTTCAAAGGGCTGGCTATTTATGATAAGCCTTACGATTGGAAGCAGTATCCGGTCATACATCTGGATATGAACGGATTGGATTTCAGTTCCGTTGAGGAACTGGAAAGCAGTTTATGCGATTTGGTAACGGAAGTGGCTGTTTCGCATGAGCTGACGTTGGAATCGGCGAATGCCGCCAGTATGTTTCGAACACTAATCAATCGACTTGCAGAAGAAGAGCAAGTGGTTATTCTGATAGATGAATATGACAAGCCAATCTTGAACAACTTAGGCAAGTCACATGCTCAAAAGATTCTGGATAAGTTGAAAGTATTTTATTCCGTCATCAAGGCATTTGAATCCAAAGAGCGTTTCGTCTTCGTCACTGGTGTGACGAAATTCTGCCACGTTTCGCTGTTCTCCGAGCTCAACAACCTGACCGACATCACGATGAATCGTGATTATGCCACAATGTTCGGCTATACCCAGGACGAGTTTGAGACGTATTTTGCCGACCGCATTGACGCAGCCTGTAAACAGCTGAATATGCCCCGCGAAGAACTTCTGCCGGAAATCAAAGCGTGGTATGACGGTTACAGATTTCATGCCAAATCAGAGTCAGTTTACAATCCGGTGTCGCTCGCGCAATATTTTACAAATGATATGGAATTCAACAACTACTGGTTTTCAACGGGGACTCCGTCGTTTCTGATGGAGCTGATTAAGAAAACGCGTTTTGATTTTGAAAATGTCCTGTCGCGTCCCGTGTCCGCCGTGGCATTCGAGGCCTTTGAGGTCGATAAGATAGATCCGTTGTCACTGCTTCTGCAAACAGGTTATCTGACGATCAAATCGTTGGAAAAGAAATTCAATATGCCATGGTACTGGCTTGATTTTCCCAATCAGGAAGTCAGTGTTTCTTTCAATACCTATCTTCTGAACGCTTATGTGGAAAAATCCAGGAGCGATGTGACGAACTTCTGCGAACTGCTGGCGGATTCCATGGTCAACGGAAATATTGAGCAGCTTCACAAGGCGCTGGAAGTCTTCTTCGCCGGGATTCCATATGATGTGCATCACAAGGACGAGAGCAACTTTCAGAACATCTTTTTTGCGATATTCCGTCTTCTCGGCTATTACATCAAAGCCGAGTCCCGCACCAGCGACGGGCGCATCGACGCGGTGACGGAGACCGATAAATGGATTTATCTGTTTGAATTCAAGTTGGACAAAGACGATTCCGCATTGGAACAGATCAAGGAAAAAGAATACTTCAAGCCATACTTGCTTTCGAATAAACGGATCATGCTGGTCGGAGTTAACTTTGACACGGGAACGGGGAAACTGTCCGACTGGAAGGACGAGGAAGTTGTCCGGTAATCGGCGGAACAACCGATCAGTTTTTGCCAGGCAATTGACGTGAAAGCAGAATGATGCTCTAATAGATGGTTCCCTGTTCCCAGAAATAGGATCGCAGAACAAGGTTCGAACCTAAAAACCGATTGTTTGGCAATAAGGAAAAAATCTCATCGCGGCAATGTCCGTCCAGATAAAGAATGTTCACCCGGTCTCCATTCCCGTGACGTGGAGCAAGCTTGCTTTTCCCGTTCAACGGAGTTTCCTGATTTTCATCGGAATTCTCCTAACGATCGGCAACAATCATGCGGCGATCCGGATATCGGACCAAACAAATAGTGCCATGCGGGATCACTGGTGGTTACGGCATTGCTGCTTTGATAAATGTTGATTCCAAAGTTGTTTTTTATATAGCGATTCAAGGAACCGTATTCCGACGACAAATGATACCGGAAAGCAGGATGGGCTTTCCGTTTTCCCAATAATCGTTCCGTTTTATCCTCAAATATGGAAGAAGTGCATTCTGCCATGGGGGAAAGTAAACGGGAATACAATCATTGTAGTCAAATGCGTATTCCGATAACGCAAAACCGATATTGCGCAAATTACCCTGGCATCTGCCCGTCATTGCTTTTTGCCGGACTCGGATGAACATGGGCAATAAAAGCAAGCAAAGTATCGCGATAATCCCCAAGACAATCAGCAGCTCAAGCAAAGAAAAACAGGATTTGTTCCAGTGTTCTTTGATAACCTCTATTTAGAAATAGAATCTTAGTATGAATATGAAAAAGACTCCTGCATAGAAGTTATTGCGGGAACCTGACATTTCAATCATTACCCCCCAAAGCACAATTCAATTTGAATGAGACTCCTGAGCATGAGCAAATATGGTTTTTCCACAATTTGAAACAGCTTTGGTTGCAATGTCCTGTACTTTTTCATAGGCTTTTTCTTGACGGACCGTAAGTTCTTCTATCTGCTTTGCCTGGGTATCGACAAGTTCCTTGAGGGATGCTATCTTTGATTCAAAAACTTTTTTATCCCCTTCAAAATCTTTGGACAGCAATTGTTCCTTCAGGGCAAATTCCTGATTGAGTTTATCCGAAAGTTCGGAACGTGCCTTGATTACTGCCGCATCAATTGCAGCAGGGAAATCTGCAACCTGCATTTCAAGTCGGGCAAATGCCTCTTCTTTCGAGCTGATGTCCGCTTCACGGGCATCAAGTTCTACTGTCCTTTTTTCTGTCGCTGCGTCAAATTCGGACTTTTCTGCAGCGATATTTTTCCGTAAACGCGACAATTCATCTTCGAGCAGAATTTTCTTACGTTCGCATTCTCGTTTCCAGTTATAATCATATTCCTCCTGCTCACGTTTGCGCTTCTTTTCCGCTTCTGCCACTTCCTGCGCAAACTGTGCCTCGGCTTCAAGTTTTTTCCTGGCAAAATCGGAAGTCCATTTTGCTTCTTCTGCTTCAAACTCGTCCCGCTTCATTCGATGCGCTTCGATCAGCGCCAGCAGTGACGAAGCGGCTGCATCAATATCATAAATTTGCTTCAGTTCCGCCTCTTTGAGTTTGAGCGCTTCCTGAAGATTTTTATATTTTGCAGCTTCTGCCTCCAGTTTGGTGGATAAATCACTCAACTCACGGCAAATTGCATTTTTCAAAGCATCGACACATACCGCAATATCGGCGGATACGGCAGAATCTGCTTTTTCATAAATTTCTTTCCGAATCGCTGTTTCTCGGATTTTCTCCGGATTCAGAACATTTTCTTCATTTTCTGATAACGCCTTCTGGACAGGATCGACGGCTTCTTTCAGATCTTTTTTAGTCGTAGTCTTCGTTGATGTTTTACGTGGCGGCATGAATAATACTCCTTCTGCAATTTTCCAATTCAATATAAAATCACCTTGATATGATTTCAAATGAGATCGCTTTTTTTCTTTGAAAATGTACAGTGGAAAATCACGGAAGACAAGTCCGGGAACCTGTGGTTGAAGAACTATTTGACGATAAAAAATGGAAACAACGAACTCTGAATACTAAAATGAACTTCCCCGGTAAAATACCCATCGGTGACTACGGAAACAGAAGTTTTTCTGAACCTAATGATTACATTGAACGCTGATGAGGCGGATTTCTGTCTCGGACCTTAAAAAAAGGAGGCGTGAAATGAAGAAAAAAATCTTTTGGAGGATTGCATTTGCAATGTTGCTGTTCGCAGTGCCCGGCTGCAATGCGGAAGAGACGGCGAAAGTGCCCCCCGGCTCGAAAAAGATCCTGATTGCCGTATTCTCCTATACCGGCAACACACGGCAGGTTGCAGAGGCGATCCGGCAGAAAACCGGAGGCACGTTGATAGAAATCGAACCGGAAACGCCGTATTCCAAAGATTACCAGGCAGTGGTGAAGCAGGGCAGGGAGGAAGTCAACTCCGGCTTTCTGCCGAAACTGAAAACGAAAGTGGCGGACATTCGCGATTATGATGTGATTTTCGTCGGGTCGCCGATCTGGTGGTACACGATTGCGCCTCCCGTGGCAGCCTTTCTGCATAATCATGATTTTTCCGGCAAGACAATTGTTCCGTTCTTTACACATGGCGGTTACGGCATCGGGCACAGCCTGAAGGACATCCGGAAATATGCGCCGGGAGCGATGCTGACCGGGGAATTCGAGCTGGACCGGGATTCCCTGAAAAAAATAGATGCCGGTGTAACAAAATGGCTTAAGGAGATCGGAGTCGGGAACATGACAGACAGCAGAGAGACGTCACACATCAGCACTGCGGATTCCATCCGCGACATCGTGAATCATCCGGCTTTCCGGGATTTCGGGCGGTGTCTCCTGCCGTGGGACGACAGCCGGCGGAATTACGATATTCCGCTGAACCGGGTCGCGACACTGCTTCCGTATCACAGCAACGTGAATCCGGAGGAAGCCGCCGCTTCGCTCAACCGTCTGATCGACGACGCCGATGCCGGGAAGAAAATCTTTTACGACATCTACACGGAACAGGAAAAAGCGGCGGTTCCGGCAAAACGCAACACGGGACTTTTCTTCTTCCGGGGAAAGCCGGGCGCACCGTTCGCTGTGGTGAATCCGGGCGGCGGATTTGCCTATGTCGGTTCCTTTCACGAGGGGTTTCCATACGCCGCCGAGATCAGCGGGAGAGGCTACAACGCTTTTGTTCTGAAGTACCGTACGGGAGGGGGACAGTATGCGGTCGAGGATCTGGCGGCGGCGCTGAAATTCATCTTTCAGAATGCCGATGAACTTGGCGTCGGAACGAAACATTATTCGCTGTGGGGAAGTTCGGCGGGTGCGCGCATGGCGGCGTTCATCGGTTCTTCCGGTCTGTTCCCGAAACCAGCGGCGGTCGTGATGGCTTATACCGGTCAGGCGGAGTTCACGCAGAACGATCCGCCGACTTTTTCCGTGGTCGGTTCGGAGGACTGGATCGCCAGTCCTTCCGTGGTGGAACATCGGGCGCGGAGAATGAAGAACGCCGGAATTGATGTTGAATTTCATAAATACCGCAATGTCGGACACGGTTTCGGCTCCGGCAGAGGAACGAGCGCGGAGGGCTGGATCGGCAACGCGGTCAAATTCTGGGAAAAACACATTTCATAAGGGAGGTAGAAAATGAAAACAAGAAAACTCGGCAATCTGGAAGTGTCGGCAATCGGAATGGGCTGCATGGGATTCAGTCATGGTTACGGGGCGATTCCCGCGGAGGAAGAATCCATTCGTCTGATCCGGAAGGCTTACGATCTCGGATGTACACTGTTTGACACGGCGGAAGCCTACGGGCCGTATGTGAATGAGGAACTGGTGGGAAAAGCGGTCAGGCCGTTCCGGGATAAAATTGTGCTGACAACCAAATTTGTTCCGGTTTCTCTTGCAGGACAGGAGATTCCGGAGGGCAAACTGAGCCGCCGGGGGGTGAGGAACGCTCTGGAGGCTTCGCTGAAACGGCTCCAGACGGATTATGTCGATCTGTATTATGAGCACCGGGTGCCGCTGGACAGCCGTGTCGAGGACGTCGCGGAGTGGATGGGCGAGCTGATCCGGGAAGGCAAGATCCGGGCATGGGGTCAATCCCAGTCCACGCCGGAACAGATACGCAGAGCGCATGTTGTGACGCCGCTTGCCGCAGTTCAGAGCGAATACTCCATCATGGAGCGGATGTTTGAAAAAGAGGTGATCCCGACATGCGGGGAACTGAAGATCGGCTTTGTCGCCTTTTCCCCCCTCGCCAGTGGCTTTTTGAGCGGGAAATATACAAAGGACATGCACTATTCCGGTGATGATGTGCGGCGGGTCATCACCCGTTTTTACAAGGAGAATGTGGAGGCGAACCAGCCGCTTCTGGATTTGCTTCACGAGTTCGCCCGGGAGAAACACGCGACACCTGCGCAGGTCTCGCTGGCATGGATGCTGCACAAGAGGGATTTCATTGTCCCGATTCCGGGAATGAGGCGGGATGAACGGATTGTCGAGAACCTCGGCGCAGCGGAAGTGGAGCTCTCCGATGCGGAATTTGAACGCATCGAACAGGCGTTGAGCCGGATTGTCATTCATGGCAACCGGACGGATCAGGACATTGCCAAACTGGGAACCGTGAAATCGCAATAAGCAGACGGAGGCGGAAACATGACATCATCGACCTCGTCTGACAAGGTGGAATTCACACAGGTCATCAGCAAACGGCCGGAAGGGGCATCCGCCGGTAATTCGGGAACTCATCTGAGCGATATTATCGGCGGTTCCGATCAGGCGATCGAAACGGTGGATCTCGCCGCCGATCCATCGGTTGAATTCCGCCGTATGCTTGAGAGGAGCGGCAGCCGCTACAAAATCCTGAAACTGATCGCGGAGGGCGGATTCGGGCGGATTTTTCTTGCGCAGGATCTGATCCTGGGACGGAAGGTCGTCATCAAGTCCCTGAAGGAAAACCACCTTGCCCGACCGGAGAGCGTCAGGAAGTTCATCGCGGAAGCCAAACTCAACGCCCAGCTTGACCATCCGGCGATTGTACCTTTGTACAGCCTCGACACCGACAGCGCAGACGGGCTTCATCTGGCGATGCAGCTCATCGATGGCATCACCTTGAAGGAGTATCTGAAACGCTGCCGGGAACGGATGCGGGAGGAGCCGCCGCGCAACCGGCGTTATGAACGTTCGCTCCAGGTGAGGCTCGAAAGTTTTCTCCGGGTCTGCGATGCGATTGAATACTGCCACAGCCGCGGAATCATCCATTGCGACCTGAAGCCGGAAAACATCATGCTCGGCCGTCACGGGGAAGTTTATGTGATGGACTGGGGAATTGCCTGTCCGGCGGGAACCGACCGCAGAGGGCATCTCGACGGAACGCCTTCTTACATTGCTCCCGAAGCGTTCCGGGACGGCGCCACTACGCCGCAGACCGATGTGTTCGCACTCGGCATGATCCTGAATGAGATCGTCACCCTGCGCGATCCTGTCGCGGGGGCGGACTTCAAGGAGGTCATCGCCAGAGTCAGTGCGGGGGAATTCGAGCCTTCCACGCCGCTCAACCCCCGCATTCGGATTTCCAAGGCACTGCGGGCGGTCATTGAAAAAGCCCGCGCCGTCGATCCGGCGGATCGCTACCGCAGCGTCAAACTGCTGGCGGCGGACGTCCGTCACTATCTTTTCAACGAAGAGGTGACAGCCCGACCGGACTCCCCGCTTCAGAAGCTCATGCGCTTTATGTACCGCCACCGTTACGCGACGCTGTTGACGATGGCGGCGGTTTTCTGCATTTCCGCCGCTATGGCGATTTACGGCGCGCGCCGCGAACAATGCGTCGCAGAAAAGGTGAATCTTGAGATGCTGCGCCGCCTGAAAGTCCAGGGCGTGACGGAAAAAGCCGCGGCGGAGATCGACAACCGGCTGCTCCGCATTCGGGAACAGCTCAAGGGACTTGCCACCGGCATGGGCATAGAACTTGCCAAGCCGGAGCCGGGCGGCGACACGGGGCGCTTTTACCTTTCGCAGGAATTTGCGCCCGGATCGAAAGAGCGTCCCTCCGGATTGTTCCGGATGCCGTTCTACAATCAGGAGATCAGTCTGGAAAACGCCGCCTATTTCAAGCCGGAATCCATGCCGCGTTCCGAGCTGGAACCGCTGGTCAGACAGCTTCGCGTTTCCCGCCGTCAGGGGCTTACGCTGATACTCGACCATGTCCAGAACGAGGAAGGAAAGGCGCTTTCCTCCGAAGAGAGCCTGCGCCGTTTCCGGCAGCGCGGAAGCCTGCTCCGGCGCATTACCTATCTCTTTGACAACGGCGCGGTTCTGCGTTTCCCCGGCATGTATGAGCCTGTTGCCTCGCCTGACGAATTTCAATGTTCCTGGCTTCGGAGACAGCGGGAACGGGAGGTTACGCGGATGCTGTGGAGTCCTCCCTATCCGGACACCTCCGGTCATGCGGTCGTCTCCTGCTGGCTGCCGATCCTCAATCCGGCGGGAAAGGAGATCGGACTGACCGGGTTCGAGCTCTGTTTCCATGAGTTGGTCAAGCCGCTTTTCCGGCTGGCGCGCAATGAGAATTTCCAGACCGTTTGTTTCCTTCTGGATACGGACGGTAATCAGATATTCACAACGGAAGACCGGGATTTTGAGGAGGCGCATTACCGGAATGTCGCGGAGACCGCCGCGGCGAAACGTCCTTTCCGTTATCCTGAACTGCTCTGCCGGTTCCGCGACGACAGCTCTCCCCAGTTCATTGCCCGGCTGGACAACCGGCTGGTCCGGGTCTCCTGGGCAAGGCTCCCGCAGTCCGGCTGGACCCTGGTGCGCATCGTGCCGCCCGGCACGGTTGACCGCATCAGCCGCACTCTGGACGAGGAGAACAGGAACAATATCGAACAGGAAATCAGACTCGAACGGGAACTGTTTGTCTGGTGAAATGAAAATTGAAAATGCTTGCAATAACCAGAAATGGAGGGTAAAAAATGATGAAGAAAGCAATGGTATGTGCAATCGCCGTATCGCTGATCAGCGGAGTGTCCGCATCTGTGCAGGGAGCGGAACCGGACAGGATTGAAACGCAGCCGGAAAAAGTTCTGATCGCCTATTACTCGTGGGGCGGAAACACCCGGACGGCGGCGGAAATGATTCAAAAAGCGACCGGGGGAACGCTGTTTGAAATCAAACCGGTCAAACCGTATCCGTCCGGATACCGGGAATGTGTGGAACAGGCGAAAAAAGAGATCAATTCCGGCTGGAAACCGGAACTTGCCGGAAAAATCGACCTGAAAAAGTATGACGTGATCTTCATCGGTTCCCCGAACTGGTGGGGAACCATGGCGCCGCCGGTGGCGACTTTCCTGACTGTGCACGAGCTGAAGGGAAAGACCGTCGTTCCGTTCTTCACGCACGGCGGAGGCGGAATGCAGCGCTGCGAGACCGACGTGCGGAAGCTCTGTCCCGCGTCCAGAGTGCTGAAAGCCGCGACTTTTTCCGGCGGGGGCATCCGTTCCGCGGAGGGAGCAGTTCGGAAATGGCTTGATGAGATCATCTCCGTCAAGCCGGCGGCGCTTTCGGCAAAGGAACGGAGCGTTGCCGCGATCAGCATGTACACCGCGCGCGGCGATATGGAAAAGCTGAAAACATCTCTGAATGCCGGGCTTGACGCCGGACTGACCGTCAACGAGATCAAGGAGATTCTTGTTCAGCTCTACGCCTACTGCGGTTTCCCGCGCAGCCTGAACGCTCTCAACTGCTTCATGGCTCTGGTCGGGGAACGAGAGGCGAGGGGGATGAAAGATGTTCAGGGAAGACTGCCCGGCCCGCTTCCGGCAGGTTCAAACATTGAGTTCGGCGGAGCCAACCAGACGAAACTCTGCGGCGTCGAAATCAAAGGGGCTGTCTATGAATTCGCTCCGGCAATCGACCGTTTCCTGAAAGGACATCTGTTCGGAGACATCTTCGGTCGCGACAATCTCGACTGGAAGACCCGCGAACTTGCCACCGTCGCCGCGCTCGCCTCCATGGACGGCACCGAGCGTCAGCGCGATTCCCATATCCGCGTCGGCAGGCACAACGGACTTACCGAAGCGCAGATTGCGGAGGTGCTGGCGATGGCAGCGCCGCTGAAGCGCGGAGATGTCTTTCC
The DNA here is from genome assembly GCA_949282305.1 of uncultured Lentisphaeria bacterium. GTDB lineage: Bacteria > Verrucomicrobiota > Lentisphaeria > Victivallales > UBA1829 > UBA11452. The sequence goes on from CASDPB010000035.1 coordinate 11,408, forward strand.
GCAGGGAGAAAAAGTCAGCAGTCCCACATTCAGCGGAAATGCCTGGCTTGCGCCTCTGGTGAATAATAAGAATGCCGACCTCGCCGCCTCCAATGTGACTTTTGCACCCGGTGTGCGCAACAACTGGCATTGCCATTCCATCGGTCAGATTCTGCTCTGCACTTCCGGCGTGGGATATTATCAGGAGCGCGGCAGGGCGGCGCGGCGGCTCCTGCCCGGCGATGTGGTCGATATTCCCGCCGGGGTGGATCATTGGCATGGCGCGGCTCCGGACAGTGAGTTTTCTCATCTTGCCGTGATGCCGAAGCGCAGTGAAAATAAAACCGTCTGGGGCGGTCCCGTCACGGACGCGGAGTATGAAAACGCCGTTTCCGGAAAATGATGTCCTGCCCCCCGTGAAAAAATCAGCAAATTTGAGGAGATGAAAAATGAAAAAAATGATGATGACCCTGATGTCCGCCGCGTCTCTTGTGTCTTCCGGTTTTGCCGCGGAGACGGAGTCCCGCATTCCCGCCAGAGGGCTTGCCCTCGACAAGCCGGGATCCGATTTCCGCGTGGTCGATTTCACCCGCGACGCGCTTGGACCGAAGGATGTCCTGATTGAAATTGACTATTCCGGCATTTGCCACAGCGACATTCATTCTGCGCTCAACGAACACGCCGCACCCGGTTCCAGCCCCCTGTTCCCGATCATTCCCGGCCATGAAATCGCGGGACATGTCGTAAGGGTGGGGAGCGATGTGAAGAAATTCGCGGTCGGAGACTTTGCCGGAGTCGGCTGCTTTGTCGATTCCTGCGGCGAATGCCGGGAATGCAAACGCGGGCTGGAACAGTTCTGCGAGGTTCGGGACCCGGTTCCGAATCTGCTGAAAGACGGCAGAAATTTCCGGGGCGGCTACTCCAACCGGATTGTTGTTCCGGAACGGAATGCGATCAGGATTCCGGCGGGTGTCGATCTTTCCCGCGTGCCGCCGCTGCTCTGTGCCGGTATCACGGTCTGGTCGCCGATTCATTTCTCGAAGGTGAAGAAAGGCGATACGGTCGGCGTCGCCGGTTTCGGCGGACTCGGGCACATGGCGCTCAAATATCTGGTCGATCTCGGCGCGAAAGTGACGGTCTTCGACATCACCGAGGAGAAACGGAACGATGCGCTCCGCATGGGCGCCGAACGCTATGTGAACATGAAACAGCCGGATGCGGTCAAGGGACTGGCAGACTCCTTCGACTTCATCATTTCCACGATTCCGGCGGATTACAAGCTCACCGACTACACGAAACTGCTGAAATACGGCGTCGGGGAACTGGCTGTGGTGGGACTGCCTCCGACGGCGTCGGTCAGTGTGCTCGGGCTGTTCGCCGCGCCCAACCGCAAAATCTACACTTCGATTGTCGGCGGCATCCGGGAACACCAGGAGTGCATGGATTATTCCGTCGCGCATGGGATTTATCCCGATGTGAAGCTCATCCCCGCCACGCCGGAGGCTTTGAAGGAAGCCTACCGGAACGTGATTGACGGCAAGGTGAAATTCCGTTATGTGATCGACATGAAGACCTTGAAATAAGTAAAGGCGGTTTTCCGGAACTTTCCTTCTGAAGGAATGTTTTCACTGACGGAAAGGAAATCCCGGGGCAGGGAGACGGCTGCTGTATTTGTCCCGGCTGACGGAATACACCATAGTTTCAAAAACTGGTTTGATGCGGCAATGTCCTGCACCGCAGGAAAAGGATCGCGCAGGAGCTTCAATCCTGCCGTGATCCGGCCGCGCAGACCGTGCGCCGGGGAAACGATTCCTCATCGGGGAATTCATTTCCCTGTTTTTACATGCGGGACATTCTTGTATTTTCTACGCGCTGTGATATATTCCGAAGTGACGATAGAAGATTCTCTGGAAGAGATGAACCTCTGAACACTATCAAAATAATAAAGAACTGGAGATTACAAAATGGCGGAAATGGCAAAATTGGCGTATCTGGTCAAACCCGGTGAATTTGAATTCAGAGAATACCCGATTCCTGAAATCAATGATGACCAGATTCTCATCAAAGTGGAAGGTTGCGGCGTATGCGGAACCGACGGACATGAATATAAGCGCGACCCCTTCGGGCTCTGCCCGGTTGTTCTCGGGCATGAAGGTTCCGGCGAGATCATCAAGCTCGGCAGGAATGTGAAGACCGATTCCGCCGGAAAGCCTGTCAAGGTCGGCGACAAGCTGGTGACATGTATCATTCCCTGCGGCAAGTGTCCTGCGTGCAAGAACACTCCCGCCCGCACGAACCTCTGTGAAAACTGCGGAGTTTACGGGCTTTTCCCGGATGACGACATTCATCTGAACGGTTATTTTGCCACCCATATGGTGATCCGCAAAGGTTCCACATTCTTCAATGTGACCGGTATGACGCTTGACCAGCGGATGCTGGTGGAACCCGCCGCAGTTGCCGTTCACGCCGTGGAACGTGCAAAAACAACGGGACTTCTCAAGTTCAACACAACGGTGCTGATCCAGGGATGCGGCCCCATCGGTCTGATGGTGATGGCGGTTGTCCGCACACTCGGCATTGAGAATATCATCGCGCTTGACGGCAATGACAACCGGCTTGAGATTGCCAGAACTCTTGGCGCTTCCCATACGTTCAACTTCACGAAATATCCGGATTTCAGCAAAATGCTGGAAGAGGTCAAGGCTGCGACGGATGGTCTCGGCGCGGAATTCGCGTTCCAGTGCACCGGTGTTCCCGCCGCTCACGCGAGCGTGTGGAAGATGATTCGGCGCGGCGGCGGACTCTGTGAAGTCGGTTTCTTCCTGGATGGCGGAAACTGCTCCATCAATCCGCATTACGACCTCTGCAACAAAGAAGTTGCCGCCGTCGGTTCCTGGGTGTATACCCCGCAGGATTACCCGACGACGTTTGATTTCCTCCGCAGGGCAAAGGCGATCGGGCTTCCTGTCGAGAAATTCGTCACGCACCACTTCCCGCTCTCCCAGATCAAGGAGGCGCTTGAAACGAATGTGCAGATGAAGGGAATCAAAGTTGCGGTTGTCAATGAATAAGCGGCAGTGATTTCTTTCTGAGAGACTCCCGGTTTTCCCCGGGAGTTTTTTTCTTATTGCGATTATCAGGGAAAAAGACTTGAAAATCATGAAAAGAGGGAATATAGTATCTCTCTTCCTGAAAAACAGTGTTTTTCGCCCCGATAGCTCAGGGGATAGAGCAGCAGTTTCCTAAACTGTTGGTCGCAGGTTCAAATCCTGTTCGGGGTACCATTTATTTAGCCTCATTTTTTGATCTCGGATAAAGGTAAGATCAACGGAGTGTAGCGAATAATGTAACATTTTGCGGATTATGTGTTACATTGTTGCATATAAGAGAAAGAGAGGCGGTTTTTATGGGAGTGTATCTACGAGGGAATATCTACTGGTGCAACTTTGCTGTCAATGGCAAACGTTATCAGATGAGCACCAAGAGAACTGTGGAGAAAGATGCTCTGGAGTTCGAAAAGTCTCAGATTAAAAGACTTAGCGGTAATCAGGCAAAGAAAGCTCTCCTTGAGAAAATCAAAGTAGGACTTGTGGAACAGTCTCTTTCTTTCAGTGGCGCATGGGAATATTTTATCAAGTATCCACGCAAAAAGACTCCCGGAAAAGAACAGACTGAACGATATTACAGTATTTGGGGGGATTTTGAAGCGTTTTGTCTGGAGCGCAAAATTACTGCCGTGGCATCTGTAACTGACAAAGATGCTGTTGCTTATGCCTCTTACATTCGCGAGATGGGACGTTATTCCAAAATCGTATATGAGAGAAGTGGAAAGAAACTGGCTTTTCTGCCGAAGGTTAATTTGTTTTCCGCCAGTACTTACAATGCATATATCGGATGTCTCAAACTTATTTTTACTGTCCTGACAAATGGTAAGTATGTGATTGAAAATCCTTTCTCCGGGATTCAGAAGATGGCTTCCGATGAGATTCCACGCGAAATTTTTACGGAAAGCGAAATTGCGTTACTGTTACAAAATCCGCTACATCCTCTGTATGGAGTTGTTATGATTGCTTTGTATACCGGGTTGCGCTTCGGGAACATGGCACATCTTACGTGGGATCGTGTCGATTTAACCAACGGGTGGATACGGGCGAAGCAAGAAAAGACCGGAAACAAGGTGGATATCCCGATTCTGCCGCCTTTGATGCAATATTTCAGGCGTCTGAAACAAACGTCTGAATTTGTCCTGCCTGACATTGCCGCCCGTTATGACAAGGATGAGTCGGATCTTTCCAAATCTTTCAAGTCGTATTTAAGGGAGTTGGGTATCAAAAATATTGTAGCAAAAGTTGAAGGTAGGTCAAAGTCCGCGTCTCTGAAAGATATCCACAGTCTGCGGCATACCTTTGCGTATATCGCCGGAAAGCATGGCGTGCCGCTTATGGTCGTGCAATCGGTGCTTGGTCATATGACTCCAGCCATGACACGACATTATATGGCGCACGCAACGGAGCAGGACAAGCAACAGGCGCTTGCCATCATTCCGGATTTATCAATCAGGATCGAACCATCAGGCGGGCGGGATGTGAAAAAAGAACTGCTCGGGATTATCGAAAGTATGAATTCTGAAAATCTCGAGCAGAAGAAATCGTTACTGCTCCGGATGCTGTCCTGTCTGTCTGTTTCGAGATGGGGAGATGGGGAACGCGGGGTACCGGACTGAACAGACCTGACGGACAAGTCGGACAGCGCGGGAGGCGGAGCCGGAAGCGAGAGGACAGGGGGGAGTGGATGCCGGATGGTGTCGGCGGGGGAAATTTCTCAGCAGCCAGTCCGGAATATTCTGGTGTAATCTTTTTTGGCATTGAACACTGCATGAATAAAAACGGTTTTCCTGCTCTCGTTTACAGTATAAAAAGTCAAATATTCTCCTTTCACAAGGTATCGATATCCGGAAATCAGCAGAAAACGGTCCCTGGGCAATGCTCCGTATAAGGGGAATGTCTTCAGACGTTCCGTATCTGCCTGTAACTCACGGATCAGGCGGATTGCCGTTTCCGGACTCCCAGACTGTTCCAGAACATAAGTTGCAATATCTGCGTAATTCTGCCGCGCCGTTGCGGTAATTTCAAGTTTATAACTCATTTTTTCAATCCGGATATGATTTCGCTGAAAACTTTATCCGCAGGATACGTCCTGCCGTTTTTGACATCATCGGCGGCATCCGCCAGTGTGGAATACATCCGCAAACGTTCTTTCAGGTCATTCAGTTCCAACTGCATCCGGTTGAATTGTTCATGACTCATCAGGATGGTGTCCTCCCTGCCATTGACCGTAACTGCAACGGGATGCCGTCTGCAAAGCTTGGAGATTTCCGCGTAATTTGTCCGAATATCTCTTGACGGACGGATTGATATCTCGGTTTCCATGATATACCTCATTTCGTTTTTTTTTTTTTGCGTTGTCATATTATAACTCAATAATACAACGGTTTCAAGTGTGGAAGCAGATTTTTTTTCAGTCAGGGGTTGACAGAAGTTTATGCGCGCGGAGAGTTGACAGAAATTACAGGTTGAAATTTGGAACGATGAGTCTGTTTCGGTCTTTTTCCCAAGCCCGTGGATTTATGAAAAACTTCTATTCACAGCCATTGTTCAAAGAATCTTGAGGCGAGCGGTGCAGCGGTTTTTCCCCCGCCGACACCGTGCATGACCATTACCGTGATGGCATAAGTTTTCCCTGTCCGGGGATCGGTTCCGAAACCGATAAACCAGGTGTTCTTGTAGCGGTTTTTCCCCGAACCGACTTCCGCCGTTCCTGTCTTTCCTGAGAGCTCGATTTTGCTGTTCCGTGCCTGCTTAGCTCCGCCGCCGGGAGCATTGACCGCCCGGTGCATTCCCTGCCGGATCAGCTCCAGCGTGCGCGGACTTGCCGCGAGGTGTCCGTTGGCTTCCGGTGCCGTGGTCTGAATGACGGCGGAATCGGTGGAGCGCAGCGTTTTGAGGAGATAGGGTTTCCAGAGAGTGCCTCCGTTGGCGATGGCAGCCGTATAAAGTGCCGCCTGAAGCGGGGTCACTTCAATTCGTCCCTGTCCGATGGAGACGAGCGCCGTATCGAAGACGTTCCAGCGGCGGTTGTTCTGATTTCTTGACGGCAGGAGCCCGGCGGATTCGGACAGCGGGAAGCCTGTCTTGCTGCCGATTCCCGCGGAGGCGAATGTCACGGAAAGTTTGTCCACGCCGAGCTTCATTCCGTTTTCGATGAAGAAATCATTGCAGGAGATTTCCAGTCCGCGCAGGAGATCGACGGGACCGTGTCCGCCGGCATACCAGTTCCAGCAGCGGATGCGGGATTTGCCGATGCTGGTGAAGCCGTCGCAGATGATTTTGCGATCGGGCGGCATTCCGTTTTCAAGCATACAGATTCCGACCAGCGGCTTGGCGATGGAGCCCGGCATGTAGCTGCCTTGCGTCGCCTTGTTGAGAAAGGGTTTGCCCGGATTATTCAGGAGCTTGGAGTATTCCGCCGACGAGATGCGCGGGACAAAAAGATTCGGGTCGAAGCCGGGAGCGGACGCCATTGCAAGAACGGCACCGCTGGAAGCGTCCAGCAGCACGATGGCACCGTTGGAATCTCCGAGCAGACGTTCCGCCAGATATTGGGCGCGGGAATCAATGGTGAGTTCCAGATCGAACCCGTTTTTTGCCGGAGTCGGCTTCCCGACGACTTCATGGACGAATCCCCTGTGGTTTACGAGCACCAGTTTCTTGCCGGGAGCCCCTTTGAGCTGGTCGTTGTAAAACTGTTCCAAGCCGCTCCTTCCTTTGATGTCGGGGATGTAATAGAAGTATTCGTTGCGGTCGTCTGCCTTGCTCGGATCGCTGGGGCCGACGTAGCCGATCAGCTGGGAGGCGAGCGGGCCGTAGGGATAATGCCGCGCCGTTTCCACCGTGACTTCCATTCCCTCCACGACAGGCGTGAGTTCGGAGACTTTCGCCAGTTCCGCAGGACTCAAATCCTTGAATACTGTAATGGGGAGCCCCGGATAATAATTCATGTGTTGGCGGATGGTCAGGGCGGTTACTTCACTGCGGCGTCCGAGGCAGTCGGATACGCGCGCCAGCTCGTCCATGATGTGATTGATGGTCTTGCTCATGCGTCCCGGCTTGCGCATTTCGGAGAGATGGAACACCACGTCATAGGAGGCGCGGTTTTCCGCCAGCAGATTGCCGTCGGACGAGAAAATTCTTCCGCGAACCGCCGGAATCCGGATCTTGCGTGCATACTGCCGCGATGCCTTCGCCGTATATTTGTTGCCGGAGAGCACCTGGATGTACCAGAGCTTGATTCCGATTACGGCGTAAACCGCCATGACGAGAAACAGTATGATGCAGATTCTCAGAAAAGGCTGTATGTTTTTCGGGTCAATGTCATTCATCGCTGGTTATGGAGCCGTATTTTTGCGTTCGTGTAGAGGTCGATTCCGAGCTTTTCGTTCATTGTGTCGAAAAGAAAGATTTCCAGCGGCAGCAGAAGTCCGCAGAGAAACGAGGCAATTACAATGTCCGGCAACTGCGCAAACAGATTCGACAGCAGCGCGCCGGGAAAAAACGGCAGAATGCAGAGCCAGACCAGCGGGGGGATCAGCGCGCCGGGGATCACATGCAGGAAGATGGATTCCGATTCCACCTTGTTCAGCCAGAACCACGACAGCGCGATCACCAGTCCGAATGCGGGCAGGGTGTAGGGATGGGGGTTGCCTGCCATGAAGTCAAGCCCGCAGGCTGCCAGAATCGCCGCCGCGGCTCCCGCCCGGTAGCCGAAGACGATCGCCGCATAGAACAGAAACAGCGCCGCCAGAGGCAGAGACAGCCCGAATGAGCGCAGTATCAGTTCGAGCATTACCGCAAAAGTCGTAAAGAATAGAATGTAAAGAGATTCTGTCATCGCTTCCTTTTCCGCAAGTTGAATTTAATCGCCTTGTCTCTGTTTTCCGCCCATGTTTTCCGAGATGCTGATCCTGCTTTCATAAGTGAGGGTAATAAAACAGATCGCCTTGCAAAATGGACAATATGTATTATATCGCATCATTCCGGATTTTGCAATCATTTTTTTTAAATACGCGCGTTATCGGAAAATATATGTTTTTCCTGGCATGGATTGATTCGATGCTGAATTTTGCCGGAATGCAATGTGCATGAACGGCTTCCCGACAGTGAAAGAGGATTCCGGGAGGAAAGGAAAATAGGCTGCGGACATGCCGACAGTGCGCGGATTGCGGCACAGGAACGGGAACAAAGGCGGCGGGTATCTGTCCGCCGTCATTGCTTCTCCTTGACATAAACCGCCACGAAACGAACGGAATCCGGCGTGACAAACGGTCTGATGCGCGCTTCCAGATAGACATGATCCTGTTCCCGTCCGACATGTTCGGAGTCCCATGCCACCACTTCACCGACCGGGATTCCCGGAGGATTGTTTCCTGAAAAAGAGTTGGTGAGCGCCAGTTCGCCGTTTCTCAAGATCGTTTTGATGGGAATGTATCGCATTCGCGAGAACTTCCCCGCGTTGCCTTCGCCTTCCAGAATGCCCGAGGCACGGGAACGGGAGAGGGTGACACTGATCTTGAAGTCCTGGCTGAGCACAGTGGAGACGACAGCCGTATGTCTGCTGACGGATTTGACGCGCCCGATCAGAACCGCCGTCGGCGCCGACATGTTTCTTATGACGGTGGAGACCACGACCGGATCGCCTTCGGAGATTCCCGCATCGCTTCCGCGGTCGATGACGAACTGTTCGTTCCATGTCATCGGGTCGCGCGTCAATATTTCAGCGAAGACCGGTGCGAAGAAAGTTTTCCGGCGGAGACGCAGCGTGCGGCGCAGTTCCTCGTTTTCCTTGCGGAGATCCTGCACGATGGCGTGTCCGGAGGTCAGTTCAAAGTTTTCCTTCTGCAGCTTGACGAGTGCGGCGGCGAGGGTTTTATTGTTCTGCATCAGCAGCGTCCCGTCCGCATACGTGTCTTCCAGTCCGCGCACTGCCTTCAGGAAGGGATAGTAGAAATCGGCGGACATTCTTGCCGCGGTTCTGCGGACCATATGGTATGCGGCAAGCAGCAGAAGGAGGAAAGTCACGACGGCAATCGCATAGACAATGAACCGCAGGGGCGAGGTTTCCCTTCTCTGGATTTTTCTTCTTCTCGGATTCATTGTCTGGCGCCTCCGGTGGTTTCGCCGTTCAGCAGAGCGTTGATGCCGGACACGGGGGAGGCTCCCCGCGCCTCCCATTGTCTCAGCACCTGGAATGTGATGAAATACCTGGTTGCCGGAGGCAGCATACGTTTTTCCGTTGCGTTCAGAAAGTGTTCAATGGCAATGTGACGTTCCAGCTCGGTGAAAAAGGAAGCCTCCGCCTGCCTGAACTGCTGGAGGCTTTCTTCGGAACGGTCCGTCCGGAAGCGGGAAAGCGACGAACGGACTTCGGAGAGCGGAATTGCCAGATCCGGCGGGATGAGCTGCCCCAGGGCAAGCAGCTTGTCCATGACTGCGGTCAGAAGCTCATTGGGATTGTCCATCTTTTCCCATTGCGAGGCAAAATCCGGCGGGGTGCCGGTCAGTGTGGAACCCTCATGACGGTAGCGGAACCGGACCGCCTTGTGATATTCCGTTTCAATTCTCTGAACGGAGGCGGGAAGGAGGTTCCAGGTCAGGAGACGTTCCAGTTCCCGCTGGAACCATTTGTCCAGCTCCCGTTCCCGCTCGGCGCCTTTGACGTTCTGCCTGAGAATTCCGGGATTGCGCTTGAGAATCTGTTCTCCGGCAGTTTCCGCAAACAGAAGGCAGCCGTCCGCTTCGGGAGACGCCAGGGTTTTCCGGATGATCTCTCCCAGGAACCCGCTTCGGAAGAGGCGGTTTCTGGAGCAGAATTCTATCAGCAGTTCGCTGTATTCTTCGTAAATCAGGCGGGGCGCGGAGTCATTGACCCGCAGCGGCACGGAAGTCACCTGCCGCAATGTGGGGGAGATTCCGTAGGATTCAAACAGATACGCCGCCGGATAATAATCGGAGAACGGCGAATTGATCAGACTCATTTCGCTGAGAGCTTTTCTGGCGAGTCCCGTGACATACCAGGAGTCGCGGATTTTGTCCGCGTGCTCGGGTTTGAGTCCGGCGTTGGCGAGCAGCAGCCACGACATCAGATTTGTGATGGAACGGATATCCGGCTCTATCCTGCGGTAATCCTGCGGAATCGTGATGCGGAGAAGACGTTGCTTTTCAAGCTCTGCCTTGAAAACCTGCGGTGCATTCTTCTCCGCCAGAGTGATGATTGGGGTGTAAGCGTATCTGACGGGAGGGAGTGCCTGGCGCGCAAGACGCTTCATGCGCTCCCCGAAGTCCGACGCCTGTGCCCAGGAGGATACGGAAAGATCCTCGTAATGAAGCTCCAGGTATCGCCTTTCGCCTTGAAACAGCTGCGCGGAAAGAGAACCCGAAAGCGCCATCAGGAATAAAATAATCAAGAATATTTCTGAAAAATGCCTCATGCCGTTTGCCCTTTGTAAAATCAGGGTATAAATTTAACGTCTTTGACCGATGTTTGCAACATGAGAAAAGGTAAATCCGCAAAATGTTTCGCTATGCGCTGAAAAGAATCCTGTATTCCCTGCTGATTATGGGGGGAGTCCTGATCCTTACTTTCGTGTTGTTCCGGCTTGCCGCGGGAGATCCGGCTTTGACGGTGCTCGGGAAAAATCCGAGTGCACAGGAGATTGAGGAGATGCGCCGTGTGCTGGGGTCGGACAAGCCGCTTTTCTGGGGACGCTGGCGGCATACGGAACTTTACGGCGGCGCCGATTTTTCGGATTCCCGCGTCATGTTTGCCGGAGTCGCGTTCCGCGGCGGATACCGTGCGCTTCCGCAGGGGGTGCTTCTGGAACCGGGAAGCGCAATCGTTTTCCGCCGGAACTTTGAGCTGCCGGACAAGGAGCGTTTCCGTATTGTGGTCAATACTTCCGCCGCATTGTCGGTCAACGGAAGGGAATATGTGCCGGAGGACGGAATCATTTCCGCGGAGCTGGCGCCGGCGCCGGAATCTCTGGAGCTCCGGGCGGGGAATGAGTGTACGATTCGGAAGGTCGCGTTTTTCCGTCCGACCCGCGGATGGTTCGACACGCAGCTTGCGGACTCGTTCCGCGAGATCGTGACGTTTACGGAGGATTTCCCCTATGTCAGCTTTCTGAACTTCGGGAATACGCTTCAGACGCAGGAGCCGATCCGTGCCAAACTCTGGCATGGAATGCTGCCGTCGCTGATGCTGATGGTTCCGATTTTCCTCGGGGAGCTGGTCATCGGAATTATTCTGGCGATGTTTTCCTGCATTTTCCGGGGAAGACCGGCGGACCGCATCATTCTTTTTCTCTCCGTTGCCGGGATGAGCATCAGCTATCTGGCGCTGATTATCTTCGGACAGTGGTTCCTTGCCTATTACCTGAATCTGTTTCCCGTCTGGGGGTGGGGGACTCCGCGCCACCTGCTGCTGCCTGTGGTGATCGGGATCATCAGCGGCACCGGGAGCGGAGTCCGGTTTTACCGCACCGTGTTTCTGGATGAAATGAACAAGGAGTATCTGCGGACAGCCGTCGCCAAGGGCGCTTCGCCGTTTTCGGTTTATTTCAGGCATCTTCTGAAGAATGCGATGATCCCGATCATTACCCGAGCCTCGACCGTCCTGCCGTTTCTTTTCACCGGAAGTCTGCTTCTGGAAACGTTTTTCGGGATTCCGGGGCTTGGCTATGAAGGGGTCAACGCCCTGAACGACGCGGATCTGCAGATGCTGAAAGCGCTGGTGATCCTGAGCGCCTTCCTGTTCGTCGTCATCAACCTGATTACGGACTTGCTTTATGCCTGGGTTGATCCGCGTGTCCGCGTGGACAAGTGATTTTTTCACTACTTCTTTGTCTTGCATACTTGCAAGAGCGGCAAAGTCATGGTATCTTTTATCCCATTATTTTTTATGGCACAAATCACAATACGGAGGTTGATTATGAAGAAAGTTCTCATTCCGACAAAATTGGACAAGGTTGTCGCCAAAATTCTGGGCGATGCCGGATTTGAAGTTGTCCAGGTTCCCGACAAACCGGTTCTTGATCTTGCAAAGGAAAATGCCGATGCGCAAGTCGTCATTGTCAGAAGCGAAAAGGTCACTCCGGAAGTGATGGATCAGCTTCCCGATCTCAAACTCGTGGTTCGCGCGGGCGCAGGATATGACAATATCGACACGAAATATGCCAGACGCCGCAACGTCGACGTCATGAACACTCCCGGCGCCAATTCCAACGCCGTAGCGGAAGAGGTTGTCGCCCTGGCTCTCGCCGCATACCGCAAACTGGTTCCCGCCGATGAGTCCACCCGCGCCGGAAAATGGGAGAAATCCAAATTCATGGGACATGAGATCACCGGCAAGACGCTGGGGATTCTCGGTCTCGGCAATATCGGCAGACTCCTTGCGAAGAGAGTTTCCGGTTTCGATATGACCATTCTTGCGTTCGACCCCGTTCTTTCCGCCGATATGGCGAAATCGCTCGGCGTCAAACTCTGCTCCGTGGAAGAAATTTTTTCCCAGGCGGACATCATCAGTCTTCATATTCCGGAAAACGACGCCACACGCGGCATGGTCAACGCCAAGCTCCTCTCTCTCATGAAGAAAGGCGCGATGCTGATTAACTGTGCGCGTGCCGGAATCGTTGATGAAGAGGCAATCCGCGCGGTCAAGGCGGAAAAGGAGCTGATCTACTGCAACGACGTCTACAAGAAGGATGCGGAAGGACCGAAGAGCGTTGCCGACATTGCCGACATCATGCTGCCGCACCTCGGCGCCAGCACGAAGGAGGCGAACTTCCTTGCCGCAAAACGCGCCGCCGATCAGACCGTCGCCTATTTCGCCGACGGAGTCACAACCTGCGTCGTCAACAAGGGCGTGCCCGATGGAATGGATGAGAAATACCAGACTCTCGCCTCTCTGCTTGCTGGTGTTTCCGCGGCATATCTCGGAGCGGACGCCCAGATCGCGCGTGTCGAAACCAGTTTCTACGGAAAGCTGCACCAGTTCGGCAAATGGATGCTTGCCCCGATCACCGCTGGTATATGCAAGACTTTTGACCCCTATCTCGGGGCAAAGGACGCACTTGATTTCCTCAAGTCCCGCGGCATTGAAATGATCGACCGTGCCGTAGACGATGAAAAACATTACGGCGAGTCCGTCACGATTGATCTCATCACAAACAAGGACACCGTGTCCGTTCGCGGAACGATCACCGAAAACCGCATGATGCTTTCCCGCATCAACAACTATGACAAGCTCTATCTCGAGCTCAGCGGCAACAATTTGTTTGTGGAATACAAGGATGCCACGGGCATTATCGGGAAAATCGCAAGCATCCTCGGCGCAAACTCAATCAATATCATTGATATTCGCGCCCCGCAGGATCTTGAACGCAGCAGTTCCCTTGCCGTGATAAAGACCAATGTTGCGGTTCCGGCGGACCTGATCGACAGGATCAGGGAGGAAGTCAAGGCGGAGAAGGCATTTTCCTTTTCATGCTGACAGCCGGAAAACCATCTGAATTCGACGCGGATGCCCCGGAAGGGGTGTCCGCGTTTTTAGCTCTCGGCGGCAATCTCGGTGATCGGGAGGCGGTTTTCCGCGATGCATTACGGCGTTTGCGTGAGAACGGTTTTGCAGTCGATGCGGTATCTTCATTTTATGAAACCGCGCCTGTCGGGTGTGAGCCGGGGGCTCCTGCGTTTTATAATGCTGTGGTGCGCGGCAAATGGGCAGGGTCGCCGGAGGCTTTGCTGAAACTTTGCCTGAAACTGGAAGCGGAGGCGGGACGTCCTCCCGACCATCCGCATTGGCACTCCCGGACTCTGGATCTGGATCTGATTCTTTTCGGAGACCGGGTTATCTGCACGGAAACTCTTACGGTTCCCCATCCCCATGCTCATGAACGTCTGTTTGTCATGGTGCCGCTGGCGGAGATTGCGCCGGAGATTGTCTTTCCCGTGCTGTATAAGAGCGCATCGGCGATTCTGCGTTCCCTGGAGTGTCGGGGGGAGGAGATGCCGCGCCCCGTGGTGAAATTGTTTCCGGAAACGTCTGCGGAATAAATGAAATTTGCGGAATCCGCCGGAAGAAAGCCGGGGGATTTCATTCCTGGCATCCTTCCGGAGCGGCTTTGAGACGAAACAAGCGTGAGCATTCTTTCAGCCGGAGACCGCGGCGTGCTCCGGCTGATGCCTCGGAAATACGGCAGTTCAATGACCTGCCGTTATGTGAATTACCGGTTTCCGGTCTGATTTTCCCGGCGGTATTATTCCGCTTTGGCTTCTTTTTCAGCCAGAAGCGCTTCCAGTTTTTCAAGGCGTGCGGTCAGTTTCCGCACTTTGCGCGGAAGCATGTGACGCTCGATGAAGTCCTCTTCGCTTTCGGCGGGAGTTCCGAAAACCATTGCGCCCGGAGAGACACTGCGCTGAACGGCGGAGGCTCCGGCGACTTTGGAGCCGTCGCCGAGCGTGATATGCCCGTTGACACCGGATTGCGCGGCAACGATTACTCCGCGGCCGATTTCAGCGCTGCCGGCAATTCCGCATTGTCCGATCAGGGCGGAGGATTCCCCGACGATGACGTTGTGGGCGATGTGCACCAGATTGTCGATCTTGACGCCTTTCTTGATCCAGGTCTTGCCGAACCGCGCGCGGTCGATGGTGCTGTTTGCGCCGATTTCCACATCGTTGTCGATCTGGACAATTCCATTCTGCGGTACTTTCACAAGACCCGTGAAAGTCGTATTGTAGCCGAATCCGTCCGCGCCGATTGTGGCTCCGGCATGAATGATGATCCTGTTGCCGAGTCGGCAGTAGCGCATGATTGAGACATTCGGATAGATGAGGCAGTTCTCACCGATTGTGACGAAGGGGCCGACATAAACGCAGGCATTAATCACCGTTCCTTTGCCGATGACCGCTCCCTCTTCCACGACTGCGGTCGGCCCGATATAGACGTCTTCCGCGATTTGCGCAGAGGGATGAACAACTGCGGACGGATGGATCCCCGGCGTATATTGAATCGGCGCCGGAGCAAAAACATTGCAGATTTTCGTGAATGCCTTGTCCGGATTCTGGCAGAGAATGAGGGTCTGCCCTTCTTTCGGATCGAATTTCCAGTCGGAAACGACGAGCACCACGCCCGCTTTGCTGGCATCCATCTGGCTGCGGTATTTGATGTTGCTCAGAAAGGACGCCTCCGCCGCAGTCGCAAGTTTCAGCGAGTTGACGCCGCTGATTTCCGCATCAGGATTGCCCTTGACGGTGCCGCTTACCATTTCCGCGAGTTCGGATGCCTTGTATATTTTCTCCATGATGATGAGTCCTGTATGTTATTGGTTGGTTTTTTCTTTTTCGCCGAAACCCATGTTGAGGGTCTTGATGACGGGGGTTGTGATGTCCAGCGCGGGGTTGTGGTAGATCACCGTCGGAATGTTGTTGAGAGTCTTGCCGGACTTGTCGAGCACGAGCATGTAACCTTCCGTCACGCACTTTGCGGCGACGACTTTCTCAATGTCCTTGATGATGCCGTCCCGCATTTTTTCATATTCCGTGCGCAGTTCCGCCTGCTTTTCCCGGTTGTAGTCGCGAAGTTCTTTTTCCTTTGCCGTGACCTGGGCATACTTGTCCGCGGCGTTCAGACGGCGGTTCTCCCGCTCCGCGGCGGTGAAAGCCATGTTCTGAGAGGCGTCGCGGAGATCCTTGAACTCTTCCTGAAGTTTTTTGAGCTGATCGCTGAGACGAAGGGAATAATCTTTGAAGATTTCCGCCTGTTTTTTGAGTTTCGCCTCATTGATCTTGGTTTTACTGTATTCCTGGAATACGCGGCCCATGTCAATTACCGCAATTTTCATTTCCGCGGCGGAAAGAGACGCCGCGCAAAGTGCACATGTCAGCATCAAGAACCATTTTTTCATTTTTCAGCCTTTCATTAAAATTAAACCTCATAGTTTATACGCGAAAGTGCGAAAAGTCAATAGGGGGCAGGGCGGAGTCGTGCTTTTTTTATTCGATTGGGGGACTGGGAGGGGAGGAGAGGGACATTCGTTTCGGTTCAGGGCGCAAACGGAGAAACGCCGCCGGAAGAATTTCTCCTCCGGCGGCTCATGCGTCGCCATGCGGATTCCGGATTTTTCCCGGCTTTCCGCTGTCTGCCGCGGACAGTTATTTTTTTGCGTTGTTCAGAACCGCAACCACTTTGCCGTTGGATTTCAGCAGAAGTCTGCCGCCGGCGATTTCATAGGAATCGACAGTGGCAAGAGTTTTGAGGAACGCCGTTTCGTAATCAAGTCCCCGCCCCGCCATCATGGTGCATCCGAGCGGACTGAATTTCAGTTTGCAGCCGTCTTCCGTGATTTCAGCCGTTCCGAAATAGTTGTTGACTCCGGCGCAGCCATGGACTTTCCCCCCTTTGCCGAGAATCAGAGTGACGGCTTTCTCCGGCTTTTCCGCGTTTTCCTTGACGCCGGAAAGTGACGTGAGGTCAAGAGACCATGTCGAGTCCGTCAGACTGCAACGGGAGACTGCGGGAAGATCACCTGTCCGATGATGTTCGTGGCTGTTGCAGCAGCCCTGTGTCAGAAGCATTGCCGCGGAGACTGCCGCCAGCGTGAAAAATTTTGTGTGTTTCATTTGAAAAACTCCTTTCCGTTTTACTATATCTCATGACGATTGAAAACTCTTTTTCTTAGGGGAAAAAGATGAAATTTCATCTTTTGTCCGGGAAAAGAAAAACCTGTCTCCGTTTTGCGGGAAGACAGGTTTCTGTTTTCAGTCAGAAGATGACAATTATTTTTTTGCCTCTTCCTTGTCGAGGTCTTCCAGAGCCGCTTTCCGGCTGAGGCGGATCTTTCCGGTGCGGTCAATGTCAATCACTTTGACCGTGACGTAATCGCCTTCCTTGCAGATGTCGCTGACCTCCTTGACGCGGTAGTTCGCCATCTCGGAAATATGGAGAAGCCCGTCCTGTCCGGGGAGAATTTCGACGAATGCGCCGAAATCGCGGACTGTCTTGACAAGACCGCGGTAAATCTTTCCGATTTCCGCTTCGGACGTATAGGATTCGACTTTGCGTTTGACTTCATCAAGAACCGCCTTGTTCCTGGCGAGGATCGTAACCGTTCCGTCGTCTTCGATATTGACCTCGGACTTCGTGGACTCGGTAATTTCCTTGATGTTCTTTCCGCCGGTGCCGATCAGAGCGCCGATCTTGTCCGGATTGATCTTCATTTTCGCCATCTGCGGCGCGTTCGGGCTGAGCTCGGCGCGCGGTGCGGGAATGCAGTCGCGGATGACTCCGAGAATCTTGGTTCTGGCGCGCTTGTTCTGTTCCATGGCTCTTGCCATCAGGTCAATGGAGACGCCGGGGAGTTTGAGGTCGAGCTGGAAGCCCGTGATGCCGGTGTCGGTTCCGCAGACCTTGAAGTCCATGTCTCCGAAGTGGTCTTCGGCGCCGATGATGTCGGTCAGGATCAGTTCCTTGCCGTTGTCGCCCGTGACAAGTCCGCAGGAGATGCCGGCAACCGGAGACTTGATCGGAACACCCGCATCCATCAGGGCGAGGGTGCCGCCGCAGACGCTCGCCATGGAGGTCGAGCCGTTGGAGGACATGATCTCGGAAACACAGCGGACGGTATACGGGAAGTCCGCCGGAATCACCTGCGCAAGAGAACGCTCCGCAAGGTTTCCATGCCCGATTTCACGTCTGCCCGGACCGGAAATTCTTCCGACTTCGCCGACAGAGTAGTTCGGGAAATTGTAATGCAGATAGAATTTTTTGGTGGTATCCGCGTTGTAGATGCTGTCGCTTTCCTGCGCATCGCCGGGACCGCCGAGGGTGGCGATGACGAGCGCCTGTGTTTCGCCGCGTGTGAAGAGCCCTGTTCCGTGGACAACGGGGAGCACTCCGACTTCAGCCGTAAGCGGGCGGATGTCTTCAATGCCGCGTCCGTCGGGGCGGAATCCTTTCTCCAGAATCGCCGTGCGGATGGTTTTCTGGACAAGTTTGTCAAATCCCATGTTGACGGTGTTGTTGAAATCTTCCTCGCCCATTTCCGCTTCATACTTCGGCTTGAGACCTTCCACGATCAGAGTCTTGAGCTCGTCAAGGGCTTTCAGTCTTTCCTCTTTGCCGGGAACGGTGCATGCCGCTTCCAGCTTTTCGCCCGCAATCTCGATCATTCCGGCTGTCATTTCCGCCGGGACGAGATGCAGTTCCGGCGTCTTTTTGGGGCGTCCGGCGCGTTTCATCAGGTCAAGCTGGGCTTCCACCTGCTTCTTGACGATTTCATTTGCGAACTCCATTGCCGCGACAAGCACGGACTCGGGAAGCTCTTTTGCTTCGCCTTCGATCATGATGACCTTGTCCGGGAGCCCCGCGTAAATCAGTTCCAGAGTGCTCTTCTTCATTTCCGCGTAGGTCGGATTGGCGACAAACTGTCCGTCGATGCAGCCGACGCGGAGCGCGCCGATCGGTCCCATGAACGGGAGATCGGAAAGGCAGAGCGCAACGGATGCGCCGAGAATGCTGAGAACGTCGCCTTCATTTTCGCCGTCGGCGCTGAGGAGCAGCCCGGAAATCTGGACTTCATCGAAGAAACCTTCGGGGAAGAGCGGGCGGAGCGGACGGTCTGTCATGCGGCAGGTCAGGATTTCCTTGTCGGTGGGACGCCCTTCGCGCTTGATGTAGCCGCCGGGGAAACGTCCCGCCGCAGAGTATTTTTCGCGGTAGTCCACCTGAAGCGGAAAGAAATCCTGCCCCGGTTTTGCCGCTCCGGAACATGCCGCCACAAGCACGGTTGTATCGCCGAGCCTGAGTGTGCAGGAGCCGTTTGCGAGTTTTGCGATTTTCCCGGTGGAGATTTCAATGTCTTTTCCCGGACCGATGTTTACAATTACTTTTTCTTCCGGCATAATGCCTCCCTGTTGGATTCCGGTTCCGATGCAGCGGCAAGGAACCGTTCGCGGACCAGATCGGGGCCGCAATTTGTTTCTGTGAAAGGCGGGGGAGGAATGGGGAAAACCCCATGCGGTCTGTTGCGGAATAGCGGTATCAAACTCCGGACTTTCCCATGCCGCCCGGGGGCTGATACCGACCGAATTCCACAAAACGAACCGTCTTGAAAGTGTTCCAGCCTGCGCCTTGTATCATTATATATGCTGTAAATATAGCACCGTCTTTTAAAAAAGCAAGCAGTCACCTGCAAAAAAGATTGAAGGTGACTGATGCGATAAAAGTATTCTTCAGCAGAATTACTTGGAAATTGCGGTGCCGCGAATTCCGAATGCTTCGGAGAGTTCAAGATATTTGGCATGGTTTTCGGATGCCAGATATTTCAGAAGACGTTTTCTTCTGTTGACCATTGCCATGAGTCCGCGCCTTGTGCTGTGGTCTTTCTTGTTGGCGCGCATGTGCTCCGTGATCTCGGCGATGCGCTGAGAGAGAAGAGCAATCTGAACTTCCGAAGAACCTGTATCACCCTCTTTGCGGGCATACTTTCCAATAATTTCCGATTTAGTAGCTTTTTCCATTTTGTCCTTTTCCTGGTTTTTATGCGAAGGCAAGGAAGTAATTTACTGCATGATTCCGCTTTTGCAAACCGAAAATTTCTTTTTCCGGAATTTTTTGCTTCTTTTTATGGGTGCGGCATTTGAAACAGTCAATGAACGGCGGAAGATAGAGCAGGTATTTTTCAAAAACGTCCGACTTTGCCCGCCGTCTGATAAATTTTCGGAAAGACCAGTTGACATATCTGTCTTCACAGGTTATCATAAATGCCAGGCTGAAGAAGCAGATGCGGCGGCACGGGGAAGCGGCGTCCGCTTGGGGAAGGGGTGTGTGCGGTATTGTCCGGCATGGCGTTGCCGGGAACATTTCCGCTTCCGGGGGGAGGTTTCGGGCGGAGCCAATGCGCATGACGCTGTGATGTCAGATTTCAGTGCTGAAGGAGTCAGCAGAAGCGGATGCCCGGAGCCGGAAAGGGCGTTTATCTCTGCAATATTGTGACGGGTGAGCCGACTGTTAAACGGGAAAGGATTGGAATGATGCGGAGTTGGAGCTGGAAATGTTTTTTCATACTGTTTTTATGCTGGTGCTGTTCCTGTGTCCGTGCGGAGCGCTTTGCGCTGCTGACCGATCTTCATGTGAGTCCCGGGACGCCGAATGACGCGGCTCTGGGAAGAGCTGTCGATGAGATCAACCGGAGCGGCTTTGATTTCGTGATCGTTTCCGGCGATGTCTCCAATCAGGGGACGGACGCCGAACTGGAAGCGGTGAAGAGGCGTCTTTCCGGATTGCGCGTCCCTTATTATCTTGTTCCGGGAAATCATGAGACAAACTGGTCGGAAAGTGCCGGATTGACGATCAACCGTCTTTGGGGCGGCGACCGCTTCCGGTTCAAAAGCGGGAAATGGCTGTTTGTCGGATTCAATACGGGCCCTTACATGAAGATGGGGGATGGGCATGTGAAAGCGGAGGATCTTCTGTGGATGGAGAAGGTTCTGCAATCGGAACTGAAGGAGGGGGAGCGTCCCGTCTGCGTTGCGCATTATCCCGCGAATGAATGGCTGAGCAACGGGGGGGCGGTCATTGCGCTGATGAAGAAATATCATGCCGCGGCGATGTTCTTCGGTCACGGTCATGCGCTCCGCGCCTGTAATCTGGACGGCATTCCCGGAGTGATGGGGCGCGCCCTGTATATGCCGAAGGACCGTTCTTTCGGATATACCGTGGTGGAGATGAACGGCGATCTTTTTGAAATTTATGAGAAGAAACTCGGAGAACCGCTCTCCGGAAGGATCTATGCGTTCAGGGCAGGGGAGACATTTCGTGAACTGCCGCCTCCTCCGCCGTCCGCACCACCCGGCGGCAGACTGCCGGAAGGCTGGAGCGGAAAAACGGTTCTGAGCGCGGATGCCTCCATCTTCACCGGACTTGCCTTTCGAGGGACTGTTCTGTATTATGGAACTTCCACCGGGGAACTCCGCGCGTATGACTGGAAAAAGCGGAAGACGCTGTGGACGCTCGATCTCGGCGGGACGGTCCATTCCACGCCGCTGTATGACCGCGGCGTGGTGATTGCGGGCAGCATCGGAAACGAGATTGTCGGAGTTGACGCGGACACGGGAAAGGTTCTCTGGCGGCTTTCCGCCCGGGCTCCGGTTGTCAATGACGGGCTGATTCACGACGGTTCCCTTTATATGGGGCTGGGGAAAGAGGAATTCTGCCGGATTGACGTGAAAACCGGACGGAAAATCTGGAGCTGGAACGGGGCGCGGGGAATCTTTCAGGCGCAGCCCGCGGTAGCCTGCGGGAAAGTCGTGTTCGGCGCATGGGACCGCCATCTCTATTGTCTGAACGAGTCGGACGGCGCACTGCTCTGGAGCTGGAACAACGGGCACCCGCAGAAACTCTATTCTCCGGGAAACTGTGTCCCCGTCATCAGCCGCGGCAAAGTGTTTCTCGTTGCGCCGGACCGCTTTATGACCGCATTGGATTTGCAGACGGGACGTCAGCTCTGGCGTTCCGGGAAGTTTGCCGTCCGTGAGTCCCAGTGCGGTTCCGCCGACGGAAAGCGGGTTTACGGCAAGACGATGAACGGGCTGATCGTTGCCGTGGATGCCGCCGCGCCTGAATACCGCGCTCTCTGGAGCGTCGATGCGAAGTTCGGTTATGAACACAATCCATGTCCTCTGCTGGAACATGACGGGAGTGTGTTTGCAGGATCGCGCCAGGGGGTTCTCGCGGCGGTGGACGCCGGAACGCGGGAACTGCTCTGGACATATAAATGCGGCAGTTCCTCAATCAATAAGATTGCCGTCGGTCCGGACGGCGGAATCTGGGTGACTCTGATCGAAGGGAAGATTTGCCGCTTCTCCGGAACGGGAAAATAATGCCGTGACGCGAATCCGTTCCGGGGGACGGTGCGGCGGCAGGAATGTGCCCCTGTCTCATGGCATCCGCCGGACGGTCTTTGCCGCAGCCTGTCTCCTTGCGCGAAATGGGAAGACTTCCGCAGAGAGTGTTCGGGATTTCTTTCCTCCCCTTGAGCGTTTGGAACTGCCGCCGGAGTGTGCTGCCTCCGGCGGTCAGTTTGTGCCGTGGAATCGCGGCAGGGCAAATATTGGGAAACCGCCGCTGTCTGCGGAATTCACTTTGTCAGTATGACGTCAAGAAACATCGCGGGATCTTTGCCGAGGCCGATTCCGGGAGTGAGTTCCAGCCATCCCAGCCGTCCTTTTCCGTTGTTCAAATTGGCAAGAATGCTCCAGCGCATACTGGAACCTTCTTTCAGAATGAAAGGACTGACGGCACGCTTTGCAAGAGCAAACTCATAGATCGTCTTTCCGGGGAGACTGCGGACTGCCAGCCTGACTTCCCCGTCATCCAGCAGTCCGGTTTTCTTCGGCAGACTGTCGTAGTTGGAGCTTGAGGCAAAGTGCCGCAGAACTGCCGGTTTGTCTTCCCACGTGCCGAAGGTGTATTCAAAATCGTCATCGTCATATCCCTTGCCTTGTTTTGCGTTTTTCAGCGGGTCGAAGGCGAACTGTATGGAATCGGTCATCCACAAGGTGTTCAGCGAGTCCGCCTTCGCAAAGTATACCGGTTTGTGGACGGTGATTGCGCAGTAGAGATGTTCCGGGGTCCACTGCGCCTGAAAATCCGCACGGATTTTTTCGTCTTCTTTTGTCCAGAGTCCGGGATTTTTGCGAACCGCGTTTGCGGGAACTGCAAGAGTTGTGACGGGGACAGCTTTCCATTCCCGGAGGTCTCCGTCGATCGAAACCTGTCCGGCAGCCTGCGGAACAGTCATGGCGCGCAGTTGGAATGTGCCCGGATAATGCTTTCCTCCGGTGGAGATGTCCGCCTGAATGGTTTGTGCTTCAACTCCGATTTTCCGCGCGGTGTGAAACAGTTCGGAAACTTTGCCTTCCGGGGGGATGCTGCGCAGTTCCCGCCTGCTTTTCACGCCGTCGATGATGGTGGACAGGGTGCCGGAAGCCGGACGGTTTCCATGATTTCGGACGTCCAGAGCGAAACTTTCGCTTCCTGTGATGCGCGGCTGAACCGTCAGCGGCGGCAGATGACTGGGAATTTCCAGGCGTGAACAGAGCTCTTTCAGTTCGGGGAGTGTCTTGCCGGTCATATAATAAAGCGGCTGATTGTCAAGAATGACCTGTCCGGCGGCAACGGGGTTGCCCATGATGTCGAAGAAACTGCCGTGCTGTTCCATTTCCCGCGAATTGATTTTTGCGGAGGCGCCTTTCCACTTCCAAAGCACGGCGATCCGGGATTTTCCCCCGTCGAAGACAACGCACCGCGATTCCGTTCCGATCCGGCAGCTTCCGATGAACGGGGCATTTCCCACGAGGTCGGCGAACGTGCGGATTGCATATCCGACGGGATGAAGCACCGGCGTGTAGTTGTTTCCCGGGTTTCCCCCGAGGACGATATTCCACGAGGTCTGCGTCCCGTAGGGAATCAGTTTGAAATGAGTGTAGACTTCGGCGCCGCCGGCAAATGCAAGGATCATGGTGCGCAGATCTTCCGCCGTGCAGATGCGGCTTTTTTCATCAATGAGATTATTGGGCAGGATTGCTGAATATTGTTTTCCGTTTTCCGAGCACCAGACGGGAATTTTCTTCCTGAAATCTCTCCGGATCGTATCGTTCAGCGTGTCCAGGCGCTCTTTCAGTTCATATTCTTCCGGCGTGATGCAGTAAGGGTGAAGCGTGATGATGTCCAGAAGCGTGTCGCCGCCGTTCTGCAGCATCTGATGAATCCATGTCGCGTCCACAGTGCATGCCGCGGGACCGGCAAGTCTGGTCTCCGGTGCGATTTCCTTCAGAGTCCGCCGGACTTCTTTCAGATATTTGACATAAACTTTTTCCGTCATAGCCTCCATCGTGTCGGGGTTGAGGAGGCGCGGCTGCCAGATGTTCGGTTCGTTGCAGAATTCCAGAACATCCAGTTTTGAGGCATAGGGCGCAAGGCGTCTGCGGTATTCCGAAGTGGTTGCGGACGTATCCTTGCGGACCGCGCCGTTTTCCATGCCGAGGGGTCCCGCGCAGAGAAGAGTCCGGATTCCGCCGTCGTGAATCCGCGCCATATACTCCAGGGATGAGTTTTCCTCTCCCAGCCGGAACTGCGCCCAGATTCGCGCGGTTCCGGCACGGATGAGCTTCAGCAGGTCAAGTGTCATCTGCGAGTTGGAACGGTAGGTGAGATCCATTGCGATGCGCGGTATCGACGGAGCGGTGCCGCGCATGCGCCCGAACAGATAGCCATGTTCCATGACCTCGCCCGAATTTCTGTCGCGGACGCTGACAATCAGATTCTGCGCTCCCAGCAGAGTCTCTTCTTCCGCAAGCGGCAGCTGAAGCGTCCGTTTTTCCCCGGGGGCGCACTCGTAAACACCCGCCTTTTTCCGCCAGCGCACGGTTCCGTAATAATCGACGAGGCGTGAAGTCACCTCATATATGGAGTTTTTTTTGAGAGATTGGAGATGACGACTTCCGCGGAGATTTTTTCTCCCGGGGCGTAATTGCAGTCGGGATCGTTCATGGTTCCGGAAACTGCGAACGGCGTTTGGACAAACGGAACCTCTCCGGTTCCCGTCGATGCGGTAATGTCGTCAATCCAGAAAGTTGCATCCGTCTGCGGGGAAAAGCAGAGATAAGTCTCATTGTGCACATTCATGTTGCCGTCCAGCCCGACTCCTCCCCGTCCCCATGTCGGAACCAGAAGAGATATTTTTTTCCATTCGGCGCCGACGTTCTGGCTGGCTGCCGGAAAACCGTACGCCGCGCCGGAGTTGCAGACCAGGAACATGCCGACACCGGCATTGGGCTTGGAGGCTTTTGCCCAGTAGGTGATGCGCAGCGGCTGACCGGGCATCACCTTCACCGGGCCGATGTAAAGACGGTTCGCCGCATTGGGCTTTGCTTCGATGCGGAAGGATGTCCTGCCGGAATGAAATTCCTCCGTGTCCAGGAAGAAGTTGCGGTCGGCGGTCTGCCAGGAACCGTCGAACCACTGAAGACGGTTGCTGTCACTTTGCACTTTCAGCGGATCCCCGTAAGCGCCGAGCCACCCGCGTTCCGCTCCGCCATTGGGGAGCTGGCTGCCGGATACGGCGGACTTTTCCTCGCGGAAGGTTTCCAGGCGCATCTCCTCGATCGTGTAGACCGCTGGAGTGTGGAACCCGATGCGCGGAGAAAAGCCGGTCAGACCGGGCAGCGCCTGGGCCTCATAGAGAAGAGTGACGGGAGTGTCCTTATTGATTTTGAACCGCCTGGAACCGCCTTTCCATGTGTTCTGCTTCTGCATCATCATGAGCATGACTTCCGCATCGCAGTCCGCTTTCAGGCGAACGGTGAAACGGACTTTCTGACCGCTTAACTCCGCCGGGGAGACTGACGGCGGCAATTGAAAGGACAGCGGCAGATTCCGTTTGGTCGTGACGGTGCTGTTCCGCACATCCACGACCAGTGCCTTGTCTTTTATCTGCACCGCTGCCTTGCTGTCCGGCGGAATCGTCAGAACAGCAAGAATCTGCTTGTCCTGATTCCTGCAGACGATGCTTCTGCCGTCGCGGCTGGCGGCGACGGTATCGGAGTCCTGATAGTTTTGGGTGACGGTTGCCGCGGAACAGAGTGAAAATGCCGCCAGCAGGTTGCAGAGCAAGATTGCTTTCATAGTTCTCCTTTCCTAAGTTTAATCTTCGATAATCAGTTGATTGAGATCGGTATCTTCCGGCAGTCGGTTGATTGCGGAGGCGTGTCCGTCAAGATAAACCGTGATCCAGCCCGGGGAGCCGTGGCGTCTTCTGCCGTATCCGTCAAAAGAATTCAGCAGATTTTTCCCGTCTGTCCGGAAATTCATGACGCATGTCGCCTGATAAGTGGGCGCGAATTCATTGTGATCCAGAAAATACCAGGTTTTTGAGGGGATGAATCTTTTGTCGCCCAGGAATTCCTTCGGCGGATTGGTGGCGCGGAAGATGCTTTTTCCGGAACCGCAGAACGTCCAGCGCTGAACGATCAGATAGGAGAGTTTCGCCGTCGTTTCATTGTAGCCGCCGGCTTTTCTTCTGTCTTCCGGACAGGAAAATACCGGCCATGAACCGGGAGGGGCGATCTGTTTGTACTGCATGTAGCATGTGCCGAAATAAAAGCTCCACTGGTGATTGCCGGGAGACGCCATGGCGCCGGAACTGTTGATGTCCGGCGCGGCATAGTCGCTGTTGTCATTTTGATACTGGGTTCCGCAGAGCCCGATCTGGCGCAGATTGTTTTTGCAGAAAGTCGTGCGGGCATAAGACTGCGCCCTGTTCAGCGCGGGCAGAAGAAGCCCCGCAAGAACCACGATGATTGATATTACGGTCAGAAGCTCTATCAGTGTGAATGGTCTTCTCATCATTCCTCTCCATCAGGTTTCGGCTGCCTCCGGCTTGAAATACGGATTGCAGCATTCATTCATCAGAACGGCATAATACGGATCGGCGATTTGCCGGCGGCAATATGCCTGCAGCTGCCGCACATCAAGGAAGTCCGCGGGGATTTCTATCGTCTGAACGGGGGAATCCGGAGCGTCGATGATTTCCATCAGGCGCTTCACTCTCAGGGAAACATATTCCTGAAAGGGATTGACAATCGCTCCGACGATGCTGTCATGGAGAATCAGGTCATGCGGAAGCGTATAATCGTAAATGATCTTAGGCAGATTGCGGATGCCGTTTCTGTCGCACTCCTGAAGAAAACGGATCGTGCTCCTGCTGTCGCGCGCGATCAGCGCATCCGCATGACAGTCGCAGATCGCCTTCCGGATCCGCTGCGCTGCGAGCTGCTCATGCAGATCACAGTTCCGGTAGAATATTCCGGCTTCTTTGAAGAGAGTGCGGTACAGAGCGATTTCCTGCTCATGCATGGTTTCCGAGAACAGGGACAGGGCACGTCTGCATCCGGACTTCTGCAGCAGTTCCACCGCCGCTTTGCCTGCCCGCGTCTGCGATATGATGCTGGAATTCACATTTTTCTGAGGGCCCTTGGCAAGAATGGGATAATTTTGCAGCGCTTCCGGCACCTTCCAGTCCGGCGGCAGATAAAAACCGTAAAGTGTTCCTGCCGTCTGGGAGGCAAGATCCAGCAGACATTGCATTTCACGTTTTCGGTCATATCTTGTCAGAGAGATCAGAAGCCGGCAATGATATTTTTCAACTTCCTGAAACAGCTTTTCTATGTAGAGTCCGGAATAGATGCTGGCGACTTCGCAGAGCACTACGCCGATGAAATTGTTTTTGCCGCGGTTCAGTGCTCTTGCCATTGCCGAGGGACGGTAATTGAATTTGCGGACCGCCTCCTCTATCCTGCTTCGCGTTTTGGGGTTCGTTGCAAGCGGATTGTTGTTCAAATACATGGAAACCAGTGCCTTGGAAACTCCGGCGTAATTTGCAATGTCTTTGATTGTCGCACGCATACCGCAATCTCCTTTAACCGGTTCAAATATTAATATTATATTCCGGTTTTTCTTTTTGTCAAGGGGTTCCCGGAGAATTTGCGGGAAGTTTTCGGGGAAACTCGGGGGATGTCATCCCGACCGGGCGGAGCGGAGCAGAAACCCTGCTGCCGGTTTCCGGACACGATGGAATACGGCGGCAATCAGGGGGAGGGGAAACATGTCCGCCCCCGCGGCGCGGGAGCGGAGGACGGGTTATCGCCTGGCAAGAATGTCCTTGATGGCGTCAATGACGTCATCCTGATCCTTTTCGGTCATGTCGGGAAACAGCGGAATGGAGCAGATCCGGTCGGAGTTCCATTCCGTATTCGGGAACATTCCCGGTTTATAGCCGAGCACATCACGGTAGTATTTCTGGAGATGGGTGCAGCGGAAATGGAGGCCGGTTCCGATGTTGCGTTTCTTGAGTTCGCTCATGAACTCGTCGCGGGAGACGCCTGCCTTGTCTGTGACGCGGACTACAAAAAGATGCCAGGAATGCTTCATCCGGTAATCCGGGTCTTTGAGCGGAAGGATTTCGTCGATGTCCGCGAATTTTTCGCGGTAACGGAGAGCCAGCGCCTCCCGTTTCGCGTTGAATTCATTGATTCGTGCAAGCTGACGCACTCCGAGCACTGCCTGCATGTCCGGCATATTGAACTTGAAGCCCGGTTCCACAACCTGCGCCTGAGGCGCGCGTCCGTGCGTCTGACGATCGTAGGCATCTACGCCGAGACCGTGAAATTTGAGGCTGCGGACTTTGCCGGCAAGCTGCGGGTCATCCGTCGTGAACATGCCGCCTTCGCCCGTTGTGATGTTCTTGATCGGATGAAACGAAAACATGCAGGTGCCCCTGGAGCCGATTCTCTCGCCGTTCCATTCACTGCCGAGCGCGTGCGCGGCGTCCTCGACGAGCATGATGTTGTGTTTTTCCGCGATTTTGCGGATCGGTCCCATATTCAGGGCGGCGCCGGCAAAATGAACGGGAACGATCAGCCTGGTTTTCGGTGTGATTTTCTCTTCGATCGCTTCCGGCGTAACCATCAGGGTGTCGCGGTCCACGTCGGCGAAGACGGGAGTCGCTCCGAAAAGAAGAACCGTGTTCGGAAGGGACACCCAGGTCATGGACGGAGTGATGACTTCGTCGCCGGGGCCGATGCCGAGAGCGCGCAGCAGGGCGTGCATGACGGATGTTTCGGAGGTCATGCTGACCGCTTCGCCGCAGGAGACATATTTTTTGAAATCGTCTTCAAAGCGGGCGACCTGGGGACCGGTTGTGACCCAGCCGGAACGCAGAACATCGGCCACAGCCGCAATATCCTCTTCATTGATGGACGGTCTGGAAAAAGGAAGAAAATCGTTTCTCATTGGTTCAGCTCCTTGTAAAATAATCTGACAGACATGTAAGATAGCATGTCCTGCCCGGATTTTCCAGTCCTGAGCGTCAAGTTGCCGGAGAGAGTTGCTGGATAATACGGTGCCGTGCCGCGGTTCCGCGGTCTGAAAAAGGAAACTCCGGATGCCTGTGCCGCCGGAAAGGGGCATGGGCAGCCGGAGAGAAAGGCATCTGCCGGGAGACTTTTTTTCTTTATTATTTTTTCTTCATCCAGACCGTGAGTCTGTTGTCCAGGGAAAAACGGTTTCCGGCGGACGCATAGTCACAGAGAAGCGTGCCGTCCGAAAGACGCTTGACAAGGTGGAATTCGTCACCCGGTGTTTCCGCGTCCTGAACGATTCCGTCTGCCGGAATGGGACGGTTCACCTCTCCGAGGCGGGAATCCTGCGCCAGAACGACCGGCCCCGCGACACAGCCTGTCCGACTGATGTCGGGAGAGAGAACCAGTTCCGGCGTCAGATCGAACCGGAGCTCAATTTTGTCCGTATGACTCCAGTTCCGCTTCAGAAGCAGGTAGTCGCCGGGAACGACCTCGAGTTTTCCGCCGTTCAGCAGGAAAGCGGAATTTCCTTTCCACCAGCACGGAATCCGGAAACGGATTGCAAACTCCTCCGCCTTGTCCAGGTGAAGCGTGACTGCGACGTCTCCTTTCCACGGGTATTCCCCCCGGACTTCCAGCCGTGCAGTCTGTCCGCGTGGAGTCCGGAAGGAGCAGACGAGGGGCTCATATGCATTGAGGACAATGCCGTCGGGACTTCCGAGAACCGCGGTATAGGAAGCCATGGCGATTCCTTCCGGTCCCTGCGCCAGACAGCAGTCTTCGCCGAATCCCGGCAGCTGGTCAGGGGCGGCCTGTTTGAAACACGCGCCGGAAAGCGGGGAGGGATTTGCGTGGATGTACCAGCTGCCGTCCGGTTTCATGGAACCGAGCATGGCATTGTAGAAGGCGCGCTCCATGCAGTCCGCGGCGGTGGCGGAACCGGTCAGCTTCAGAATCCGGTCGCAGTAGTGGAGCCATGTGGCGGTGACGCAGGTTTCGCCGTGATTTCCGGAGTCGTCGCGCGTCTGCCGCATTGCGCCGTAATACCAGTATTCCCCGACGACGTCTTTGAGTCCTCCTCCTCCGGTGATGAATATTTCCTGTTCCCGCACCATGCGGAAGAGTTCCATCACGGCGTTCAGATATTCCTCTTCCGGTTCCATAAGATAAAATTCCGAAAGTCCCTGAAAACAGGAGAGCATTTCATAGGCTTTGCCGTTTCCGATCTCCGCCGGGGGAACATGCCTGCGCGCGGCCTGGAAGATATTGTGTTTCAGCGAGCAGCCGGAATCAACGATTCCGCGCGCATAGTCGCGGTAGCGCTGTTCTCCGCTTGCCGCCGCGACTCCGCAGACCGCGCCGAGAATCGAACATGCGGCGAGTCCTTCATGCCAGCCGTAATGCGGCATGGACTGTCCTGCCGGGGGAATCTGCCGCATCAGGTGGTCGAGAACGCCGCAGCAGGCTTTCAGCACCCGTTCGTCGCGTTCGATGAGGTTGTAGTAACGGAGCAGGGCGAGGATCACATATTTCCGTCCCCAGATGTCCCAGCCTTCGGTCTGCATTTCCGCCGGATAGGAACTGATGCAGCCGTCCGGCGTCTGCGTGGAAAGCATGTCGTCAACCGTTTCCCGGATGATTTGCAGGAGTTCCGCATCCTGGGTTCCGTGCCATGCGAGGATCGCCGAACGGACGATCTTTCCCCAGAATTCGCAGCGCCAGAGATTGTCTTTTTCATTCCTGAAACGAAACGGGTCGACCAGTTTTCTGTAATCGACTTTTTTCAGCCGGTTTTCTGTGGTTTGTCTGAGCGCTTTTCCCATGGTGCCGCGGAGCTGAACCGCGCCTGCCGGAAGAGAGTGGAAACGATCCTGATTCATGAAAACTCCTGTTGTTGAAATTTCTGTTTCGGATGTGAATTAAGATAGAGGTTTTTTCCGCCGAATTCTATAACAAACCGGAAAAAAAACAGGACAATTTATTCCGAACCGGGCTTCAGGCGCTCTTCTGTTTCCTGCGGAAAGCCAGAGGGGAGGTCTTCATCTGTTTTTTAAATAACCGTATAAAATACGATGTGTCGTGAAAACCGCATGCCTCGGCGATGTCCGTCACGTTCATGTCCGGTTCGGAGACGAGGAGGCGGCAGGCTTCGCTGATCCGGAGCAGATTTGTGTGGGCAAGCAGGGACATTCCGGTGTTTTTTGCAAAAAAGCGGCTTACGCTGTTGGGCGTCATTCCCATCATTTCGGCAAGTTGTTCCAGATGGAAAGGCGAACGGTAATGCGCCGCAAGATAACTTGTCAGCTTCGAGAGCTTCCGTGCCGTCGTCCTCTTCATCCTGCCGAAGTCATGGAGCCGTTCGGCTTTCCGGCAGATTTCCGCGAGAATCAGCAGAGTGCGCGCGTGAAGCTCTGCCGCATAACCGGGAGTGCGCCCTTCCAGCGCCTTGTGGATTTCTGTCATCATGTCCGCTATCTCCATGCTGTTGGGCGCGGAGAGATGAAGGCATCTGCCGCCGTTGTTCTGCTTCATGAAGATTTCGGAAAAATTGGCGTATTCCTGCAGGGAATCCAGCTCCAGACGCGAAAACGCCCGGAAATCGACCTGGAGATTGCAGGTGACTGCCTGATGGGTGATGCGGAAGGTGTGGAGCGTTTCCGGGGGAATGACGTAAATATCTCCGGGAATGATCGGGTAGTCGGAGTCGGCGATCGTATTGACGCCGCTTCCGCTCTGAATATAGAGGATTTCCGTATAATTATGGAGATGGGGGGCTTCGTAATATCCGGCAGGCGCGGACTGACGGACGAGATGGAGGTAGAGCCCGGATGTTTTGCAGAAATCTTCGAGTCTGAATGTTTTCATGTATTTTTCCCCGGTGAAAATGAAGTCTGCTGTATCATACTCTTTCCCGTCGGAGATTGCAAGTGCGGGCAGTCATATTCCCGCGGACATTTGCTTTGCATCCGGTGCCATGAGTCTCCGGGGATGCCGCGTGACAAGGGTGCCGTCTGCGCCAAAAGTCCGGTTTTTGCGCCAAAAATCCGGTTGCGGGCTATGGCGTCGGCTGTATTTTTATGATAACGTCAAACAGTGGAGGATGTTATGGAAAAAGTGAAAGTCGGTTATCTTTCTCTGGTCAAGGGATCCTGGATCAATGATAAGCTCGCCGGGCAGCGCACGGATGCCCTGAACATGCTGAAATCGCTCGATATTGAGCTGACCGACTGCGGGGATCTGATTCAGAATGAGGCGCAGGCGGCGGAGGCAATCGAAAAATTCGCAGACGCCGGAGTGGACTGTCTGGTGGTTCACTTTCTGACGTTCGCACTGGGCGCCTGTGCGCCGTCCGCGGCGAAGAAACTGGGCGTCCCGGTGATTTTCTGGTCCGTTCCCGAACCTCCGATGCAGGGAGGACGTCTCCAGGCAAACAGTTTTTGCGCAGCCAACATGAATGCGCACGCACTATGGCGGATGGGGCTGAACTACTCCTTTGTCTATGGCGACAGGGAGGCGGTGAAAGAGAGGCTGACTGAAAAGTTTTCCGTAGTCCGCGCAATCCGTGAACTTGGCAAACTGCGCATCGGTTCCGTCGGCGGGCGCGTTCCCGGATTCTATACGTCCAATTACGATGAACTGGCGCTTTGTGCGAAATTCGGGGTCGAAACCGAAAAAATCACTCTGCTGGAGGTCGTGGACAGAGCGGAAAAGATTCTGGAACGTTCCGCGGAGCCTGTCTGCGAAGCGGCGGACAAAGTCTGCGTCAAAGACATTACCGGAGAAGAACACCGCAGGCTGAAGGCGCTTTACCAGGCGTTGACGGAGACCGCCGTGAAATATCGGCTGTCCGCCTTTGCGCTCCGCTGCTGGCCGGATGTGAATGACATTTACGGACTCGGCATCTGCGGTTTGATCGGGATGCTGAACGAAACCGGATATATTACCGCGTGCGAGGGAGATGTGCTCGGCGCTGTGGCAATGAAACTCGGCGAATGGCTTGCGGACGGCGCGATTCCCTTTTTCTGCGACTGGATCTGTTTTGATGAAAAAGAGAATACCGGAGTCGTATGGCATTGCGGTGCGGCGGCTCCGTCCCTTTGCCGCGCCGGATGCACTCCGCAGTTCTGCAAGTCTTCGATTATCGACGGCGGCGGCGTCAAGGGTGTGACCTGTGAATTTCCGTTGAAACCCGGCCGTGTCACGATGATGCGTCTCGGGGAAACACGGGAGCGCGGGAAATACCGGATTTTCGCCGCCGCCGGAACGGCGCTGGAGACGGAACAGATTCTGCGCGGCAATCCGCTGAAGGTGAAGTTCGACCGCCGGATACCTGAAATGGTCAGTACCGTGATCGAAAACGGGGTTGAACATCACTACGTTGTAGTTTATGGAGACATTACGGACAAGCTCAGGCAGTTTGCCGGCTGGATGGATCTTGAGATGCTGTAATACCACCTCTGAGGACAAAAAAAACGCACGGACCGGAGAAGATGCCGTGCGTTTTTTTACAGATGCCGGTCACGGATCAGGGATCGACAATTGCGAAGAGCATGCAGGTGTGGGATGCCAGCTTGTCGCCGACGTACATGTAACCTTCGCCCTTGCCGAATTTTGACTTGCCGTCGGGAATGTCGACTTCAAGGCGGAGCTGGTCGCCGGGGAAGACCGGAGCGAACATTTCAGATTTGTCAATGCCCATGAAGTAGGCGATTTTCCCTTTGTTGTTTTCATGGGAAAGCATGTAAATCGCTCCGACCTGCGCGATGATTTCCGCCTGAACCGCCCCCATGAGCACCGTATAGCCGTCCTTGTACTGGCGGAAGATCGGTTCGCTTTCTGTCGTATTCTTGACGCCGGTCACATGACTGCCTTCGATTTTGGAGACATAATCCACGAAGAGGAAAGGATAGCGGTGCGGGATCAGCCCCATGATCTGATTGACGGTCATAACACTGCTTTCCCCTTTGTCGAATTCATTGTAAGGCATGATCGGTTCCGCTGCCGCGATCTTCGGGCGGATTGCGACCACACCGTTTGCATTGCAGGCGATGCCGGAATTGTTTTTGACCGTGGCTTTGAATTCCGCGCTGTCCGTGCCGATGTTGGAAAGTTCAACCTCGATGATAAGACGGTCTCCGGGATTGTTGGGGCGGCGGAACTTGATCTTGTGAAGTTCCTTGATGTAGAAATCTCCCTTGCGTTCCGGGTCGAGGCGCTTCCAGAGCCCGACTTCGGCAAGCTGTGCGATTGCCTCCACCTGCAGGACTCCCGGCAGGATCGGATGTCCGGGGAAATGTCCCATGAAACACGGTTCATTCATGGAGATGGATTTGAGTCCGACCAGTTTGTTTTCGCTCTCCACGAATACCCGGTCGAGCAGGAGCATGGAGGGGCGGCAGGGCAGGATATCTCTGAGGGCGGAAACGCCGATAATTTCTCCTGACATAGCATTTTCCTTTCTTTATTTTTGAGCGGTTTCCCGGGCAATCATGAGCTTCGCGAGCTGTACATTTGTGGGATGCCCGGGTTTGATTGCGATGACATGGGCGCGGACTCTTTTTCCGGTCAGATAGAGGTCTCCGACCATGTCCATGATTTTATGTCTGACCAGTTCATTCGGGAACCGCAGACCGTCGTTGCTGATAATGGCTCCTTCGTGAAGAATGACCGCATTGTCAAGGCTTCCCCCTTTGGCGAGCCCCGCCGCGATCAGCTGTGCAAGATCGCGGTATGCGGCGAATGTGCGGCACGGACCGAGTTCTTTCTCAAAACTCTCCGGTGTGATTTCAAGACTGTGGAACTGGGTGTCCAATGCCGTTTCCCCGAATGCGACAGTACACGATATTTTGAAGACATCGGAGGGCAGGACGACCATTGAGGTGACCCCGTTTTCCACGTAAAGCGGCGCATCGGTCGTCCAGAACTGTGCAGGGACGTTCTGGCTCTGGATTCCCGCCTGTTTTATCATTCGGAAATAGGGACCGGCGCTGCCGTCCGTGATCGGAGGTTCGGCATTGTCCATTTCCACGTATACGTTGTCCACCTGTGCCGCATGAAGCGCCGCCATGATGTGTTCGACCGTGACGACATACGCCTTGGAGGGCGCCGCGATCGTCGTGGCACGGCGGACGTCGATCACATTCTGCGCACATGCCCTGACTTCGGGTGCGCCCGGCATGTCCGTCCTCCGGAAGACGATTCCGGTATTTTCCGGCGCGGGCTTCATCCGCAGATGGACGCGGACGCCTGTATGAAGAGCGATTCCGCTGATCGCGGTTTCTGTCTTGATCGTATTCTGCATTTCCATGGTTTTTTCCGACTCTCAAGTTAAATATTTGAAAATTTTCTATAATTTAACTCCAAAAACGCATGATTACCAGTTGATATGCGTTATATTTAGAAAGATAGATGCTGAAATTTGCATGTTTTTTGGAGAAAAACGGGTTTTTTATGAGCGATGAAATAAAAGTTATTGTGATTCTCGGACCTACCGCATGTGGGAAAACGTCATTTGCAGTCCGCCTGGCGGCGCAGATCAACGGCGCGATTGTCAGCGTCGATTCCCGCCAGCTTTACCGCGGGCTTGATCTCGGGAGCGGAAAGGACATCGGAGAATATACGCTGCCTTCCGGCGAGACCGTGGAGCATCGCCTGATTGATATTGCGGAGCCGGACAGCGAATACAATCTTGCGGAATTCATGCGCGACTGCCGGAAGGCGGTGCAGGACATCCATGCGGAACAGCGGGTGCCGGTGCTGGCAGGCGGGACTGCGCTGTATCTTGATGCGGTTCTGCGCAATTATTCGCTTCAGGGCGGTGCGCCGGATTCGGCGGAGCGGGCGGTGCTGCGTTCCATGAGCCTCGGCGAACTGCAGGCAAAATTACGGGAGCTGGAGCCGGATTCCGTGATCCTGCGCAGGGAACCGGACAACCGGACACGTGTCATACGCCGGATTGAAATCCTGACGGGACGGCCGGATGAATCTCTGCTCGCGGAGGCGAATGCGCCGTCCGCAGACTGGAAATTCCTGGTGATCGGTGTCCTGCGCGACCGTGCGGAGGTGCATCGGAGGATTGAGGAGCGTCTGGACGCCCGGCTGAATGCCGGAATGCTGGACGAGGCGCGTTATCTTCATGATGTCAGGGGACTCTCCTGGGAGCGCCTGGAGTTTTTCGGTCTGGAATACCGTTATATGGCGCTTCATCTTCAGGAAAAGCTGACTTGCCGGGAAATGCGGGATCAGCTTCTGGTCAAAATACGCCAGTTCGCAAAGAGGCAGGATTCCTGGTTCCGCAATATGGAGCGCAACGGCATTCCGATTCACTGGATCCGCCCGGAGGCATTCGCCGAGGCGGAGACGCTGTCCCGGGACTTCCTTGCCGGAAAAGAGCTCCCGGAACCGGAATTCAGGCTGTCGGAGACTTTTTACGGACCGAAAAGCTGACTGCATCCTCCGCAAGGCGTTTTTTTCGCATTGGACGGGTCATGCTGCCGTTTTTCCCCGCGGCGGTTATTTCCAGAATGCGCCGACCCGTTCTCTGGCGTTGTCCGCAAGATTGCGGTAGAAAAAGTAGATGTCGTTCATGTGGTAGACACCTTTCCCCATCAGTTCGGAGTCGTATTTGCCCGGTTTTGCGGGAACGACGATCAATGCGCCTGTTTCCGGGTTGATGACCGCGCTGCAGAAATTCTTCTCTTCTGAGACGATGTGGTTTTTCCCGTCGAAGAAGACCGCGCCCCTGTTCATGGAGGCATCCGCCTTGCTGTCGTCCGTGCGCCAGTTCAGCGGATTGATGCAATAGGTGTCCGGACCGGTGAAAATTGACTTGACCGCGTCCGGAGATTCCGAATTGTAGCAGATGACGACGCCGGTGTCGCAGGCGCCGCGTGCAAGGCGGATGTGCGGATGATCGGGGAACGTTTTCGGCATTTTCGGATAGCCGATCAGGTAGGCGGCGACGAGCCTGCCGCGGATTTTCGGATCTCTGAATTCGCTTTTCATGAGTTCCAGCAGAACCATGGCGCCCTGACTGTGCCCGAAGAGAATGAACGGACGACCCTTGT
Source organism: uncultured Lentisphaeria bacterium (assembly GCA_949282305.1). Lineage (GTDB taxonomy): Bacteria > Verrucomicrobiota > Lentisphaeria > Victivallales > UBA1829 > UBA11452. Next base: position 48,483 of record CASDPB010000035.1, read on the forward strand.
TGTAATGTTCCAGGTAATAGCGGAACGCCTTGCGGATGTCTTCGATTCCGAGTCTGGTGTAGACCTGATCTTCCGGTTTTGCCGCCGCTTCCCTGATGACCCTGAAATACTCGCCCTGACGGTAATAGGGGGCGTAAATCGTGCCGATGTCTGAAAAAACGCCTGTCTGCTGCGCCGCAATGTTTACGGCTTTTTCCCGGACGGACGGGCTGCTCCAGTCCATATAGGGATGATCTTCATGGGCGACAATTGTCGGGTAAACGTAAAAGACGTCGACTTCGCGCGGCGGAGTATGGGCATCCGGCAGGATGATCCAGTTCCCCGGACGGGAGTAATCGACGGAGACATTGACGTTGCGCAGCTCCTCCGAGGACGGGACGCCGCCGGCACAGCCGCCCGCGATGAACATTGCGGGCAGAAGAAGCAGCGCCGCCGGGAGAAGCCGGAGAAACAGAAATTTTCTGATGCGGGAGATCATTTTACATTCTCCATGCCCTGACGATGGTTTCGGAGATCAGCCTGTAGCCATCCTCCGTCGGATGCGTGCCGTCGCGGGTGAGCAGGAGTCCGGTATGCCCCGGATGCTTCGCCCATTCCTCCCGGAACATGGCGTCCAGCGGGACGAAACGCGCTTTTGTTTCATTTGCCGCCTGGCGCGCCGCCAGACAATACAGCGAAAGAATGTCCCCCTGTTCTTCGAAGGTTGCGCCCTCGAATGCCGCAAGCGGAGTCGCAATTGAGACTTTACGGATTCCCGCCTGACGCGCCAGATGGGTCATCCAGACGAGGTTGCAGCGGTAGGCTTCCGGGGAAATCATCGGTTCATCCGCCCAGCACCCGCGCCCGACTGCGGCGTCATTGGCGCCGAGCAGGATGGAAAGCGCATCCGGTTTTCTGTCCAGGACATCCGCCTGGAATCGTGTCAGCGCCCATGGCGTCTTGTCGCCGCCGCGCCCGGCGTTGACAACCTGGTTTTCCGTCAGTTTTTCCTGCAGGAATGAAACATATCCCGGAGTTGCCGCCGTAAGGCTGTCTCCGAAACATACGACTGTCTCACCGGGTTCCAGAAATCTGTGTTCAAGGTCAAGCATACATCGTCTCCTTGGTGTTAATCGCTGAATGCGGTTTGATTTTTCAATGGAAAAATACTATACTACCATGTCCATGGACATTTCAAGAAGGAGTCGGAAAATATGGATGAAAAAACATCGTTCCCGCCCTGTGCGGAAAACGGTGCGGAGGTGCTTCTGCTGGGGTCGATGCCGGGGGAGGAATCACTGCGCCGGCAGGAATATTACGCATACCGGCATAATGCGTTCTGGAAGATCATGGGGATTCTGTTTTCCTTTGACCCCGGACTGCCCTATGAGGAGCGTCTTGCCGCATTGAAACGGAACCGGATCGCCTTGTGGGATACCCTGAAATACTGCAGACGGGAAGGAAGCCTGGATACAAAAATCAGGGAGCCCGTCCCCAATGACATCCCGGGGCTTTTGAAACGCTGTCCGACGATTCGCCATATTTTCTGCAACGGGACGGCTTCTCATAATTTCCTGAAACGGTTTCTGCCGGAAGTGTTCCACGGTCCGATTCCCGTGACGCGCCTCCCGTCGACGAGCCCTGCCGCCGCAGTCTATTCCTTTGAACAGAAACTGAACGCCTACCGGATCATTGCCGACGTTCTTGCCGGAAAGCCGTGAGAAGTTTTTGGAATCATCATCCGGATTTGAATCTGCAAATTTCATTTTTTCATTTGCTTTTTCCGGAGAGCGGGTTAGGTTATGGACAGAAAGAAACTGTTTTCCGTTTTGAAATGCGGCGGAGAACGGACAACCAAAGGGGGATCGCATCATGTTTCGCAAATCAGCAGCTTTGTTTCCGCGGACTGCGGGCATTTTTCTTGTTTCCGCGTTTTTTCTCTTTCAGGTTTCCGCGGAGGAGGAACAGCCTGTTCCGAAGTTCCGTGTTTTCAAGCTGGCACATAAGCAGGCGCATGAACGGACATTCACGGGAGAAGTCTCGTATGCGAAGACGGCGGATATTTCTTTTGAATGCAAGGGGCGCCTGACGTATGTCGCGCCGCTGGGGAAATACGTCCAATGCGAAGTGCTCGACATGGAGGGCGGCATTGCATTGAAGGGAGATCTGCTGGCTCGTCTGGACACCGATATACCGCAGAGCGACGTCAAGATTGCAAAAGTCCTTCTTGACAGGGCGTCCGCGGTTCTCAAGGACAAGGCGGACAACTATGAGCGCGACCGCGCCCTTTCGCAGAAAAATGTCGTAAGCAGAAGGCAATATGACGAAACGACCATGCTCTATACCACGGCTCTCAGCGACAAGGAGAAAGCGGCGCTTGACCTGGTGCGGGCGCAGCAGGTGCTGGATGCGTGTTTCATCTGGGCGCCGTTCAATGCGGTGATAACGGAGGTCTACCGTTCGGAGGGCGGTTCGGTCGATGTCGGAGATCCGATATTGAAGATCAGCATGATTGATCCCGTCAAGATCACGATCGCTCTGCCGCAGGAGGCGCTGGCACAGTTTTCCGGCGCAACCCGGATTCTTGTTTATCCGCTGGATTCGGAGGAGCCTGTCATCGCATGGAGCGAGGGACCCGATCTTTCCGTAGGCAAGGTGGTCTGCTATGCCAACAATCCCCTGATGGAACCCGAGGTGGTTGCGCCGGACGGCAGGAAAATTGCAATCGTCGATAACTTGAGCGGCATTCGGATCATTCCGGAGAAATTGAAGATTGCGCCTGTCTGGGTTGCGGATGAGACGATCAGGAAGGACCGGGACGGATATTTTGTCTGGAGGATCAGGGATCTGAAGGAGAGATACCCCGAACATGCGATTCCGAAGATCATGCGGCTGGAGAAAGTGCGGGTGGTTCCGCAGAATCTGATTATGCAGTACGGAAATAACTTCCTCCGCGGTTTGAAGACGGACGCCGGACTGAAGAAAAACGACATCCTGGTCGGGGATGTTCCGGCGGGAGTCCAGCCGGGGGATAAGGTGGTGTACCATCGCAAGAGACACCGTTTCCAGATCGGGGAAAAGGTGACTGTGCGTTTTGCCAGCGGTTATAACAGCAACGTGTTCACGGTTCCTGAAAGTCTCCTTTCCAGAAGCGGAACGGGTTCCGGTTATCATGTGACACTCCGGGACGGCGGCCGCACCCGCGTGCTTCCCGTTACGCTGCTGGGGAAATTCGAGGGGAAGGCGCGAATCTATTCCGCAGACCTGAAGGAGGGAATGGAGTTGCTGGAACCTGTCGCGGGGCGGAATATTTCCGACGGAGACCGCGTTGCTGCGGAGCAATGAATCCGGGAGTGTCCCTGTCAGAGGTCAATCATGGATTGTTTTTCCCTATGGACATAGATGGAGTGAACGATTCCGAGGTAGATCAGCGTCGCCACCAGAAACGTTCCCCCGTAACTGACCAGGGGGAGGGGAAGCCCGGTAACAGGAGTCAGGCGGATGCTCATTCCGATGTTGATGACGGAATGGAAGAAGATTACAGTTGCGACTCCGATGCACAGATAGCGCCCGAAATCGTCAGCCGCCAGCAACGCGGTTCGCAGAATGGAAAACAGCAGGAGCATGAACATCAGCACGACGAACAGCGAGCCGATGAATCCTGTTTCCTCCGCGATGACGGGAAAGATGAAGTCGGAGTTGGAAACCGTCTGCGGCAGATACCCCATGGGATTCTGCGTGCTCTGCATGAATCCTTTCCCCGTGAGCCCGCCGCTTCCGATTGCCATTTCCGCCTGCAGCTGATTCCAGCCGCGGTTCTGCGGATCGCGTTCGGGCTGAAGAAAAACCAGGATGCGTTCTTTCTGATAATCCTTCAGTGAAAAATATGCCGCCGGAAGGACGATGAGGGCGACTGCCCCCAGAATGATGAGATAGCGCCATTTCAGGCGTGCCGCAAATGCCATGAACCCGACGATCGGAATCAGGATGACCGCGGTTCCAAGATCCGGCTGCTTCTTGATCAGGAAAAACGGCACCGCGACGATTGCGAGAACCGGGAGCATCCAGAGAAATTTATTGATGTCCGCACCTTTCATGGAAAGAATCCACGCACATGCGAGAACGATTGACAGTTTTGCGACTTCCGCCGGCTGGAAGTTGATCGGTCCGAACTCAATCCAGCTGCGTGCACCGAAATACTTGACTCCGTGAAACAGCACGTAGACCAGCAGAAGCACACTGACCGGATACAGAAACGCGGAGGCGGGCCCGAACCAGCGGTAATCAATGAACGAGAACGCAATCCAGAAAGTCAGACCGATTCCCATGTAAAGCAGGTGGCGTTTCCAGAAGGTCGCCGCGGCGAATCCTCCGACCTGCTGTCCTATTCCGTAAACAAAGAGTGCGCCGATTGCCAGAAGAATCAGCATGGGAATGATCTGCAGCAGATCTATGTGATAAAAGAAATTGGCGCAGAATGACCGGAACCGGCCGGGAGCGTCGTGTTTACCCTGTTGCAGGTCATAATTTTGTGGAACAGAATGTTTCATGAAGCCGCCACCGCAGAGGAAAATGCAAGGATCAGGAACGCGGAACCGCCGGAAGACGGTTCCGCGCGGGAAAACGTTATTTTCTGAATGTCTGCTCGCGCTTCGGTCCGACTGAAATAATGCCGATCCTGGCGTCCAGCAGTTCCGCTACACGATTGAGATATTTCCGCGCGTTTTCGGGCAGGTCATCCCAGGAGCGTGCGGCGCTTGTAGACTGTTTCCAGCCGGGGAGCGTCTCGTAAACGGGCTCAATGCGTTTCATGAGTTCCGTATCCGCCGGAGAATGTTCCGTGATTTCTCCGTCGATTCTGTATGCGGTGCAGATTTTGATTTCATCCAGATCATCCAGGACGTCGAGCTTTGTCACGGCGAGATAATCCACGCCGTTGATCATGCAGCTGTGACGGGAGCCGACAATGTCGAGCCAGCCGCAGCGGCGGGGGCGTCCGGTCGTCGCGCCGAATTCGCCGCCTTTTGTGCGGAGATGTTCTCCGAGCTCATCGTTCAGTTCTGTGGGGAAGGGACCTTCGCCGACGCGGGTCGTGTAGGCTTTCAGAACGCCCCATACCATGTCTATTGCCTTCGGCGGAACTCCGGCGCCGGTGCAGGCGGCGCCGCTGATGGTATTGCTGCTTGTGACATAGGGATAAGTTCCGTGGTCAATGTCGAGGAACATCGCCTGTGCGCCTTCAAAGAGAATGTTGCGTCCGGCTTTGATTGCCGCGTTGACCTCGACAACGGAGTCCTTGATGTAGGGTTTCAGGTATTCACATGCCGCCCATACCTTTTCAAATGCGGAGTCGGCGTCGACGGCAGCGGCTCCGTGCGGGACGTAGAGTTTGTTGTAATAAGCGGCTTCATCGCGGAAGTGCTTTTCAAAACGTGCCTTGTCGAGAATTTCACAGGCGCGGAGACCGGTGCGCGCCATTTTTGCCATGTAAGAGGGACCGATGCCCTTTTTGGTGGTTCCGATTTTCTTGGAGGGATCCGCCGTGTTTTCATTGAATGCGTCCAGCTCCTTGTGCCAGGGCATGATGAGCTGGCAGCGTGCGGAAAGCTGAATGTGGGAGAGATCGACGCCGCGCGCCGCAAGCCCCTTCATCTCTTCCATCAGCCCGACGGGATCCACCACGACGCCGTTTGCGATGACGCAGTCTGTGCCTTGATAAAGAATTCCGGATGGAACCAGATGAAGCACAAATTTTTCCGTGCCGTTTTCGACCGTGTGTCCAGCATTGTTCCCACCTTGAAAACGGACAACCATATCCACTGATTTTGTAAGGACATCAATGATTTTGCCCTTGCCTTCGTCGCCCCATTGTAATCCAACAAGAATGCTAACAGACATTTTTCTAAATTCCAGATTTTGCAGTTTAGTGTTTAAAAACGAAACATCAGTCACTATATAACAAACCAGCGCTTTTTCAATCCCGGATTGCAGAAAAATTGTGGAAAGAAAATCACTGGATTCCGCATTTTTACAGTGTCCGGGCAAAGCCCGGGACAGCCCCGGACTTGTCGGAAGAGACCGCTTACCGCTTTATCTGCGTTCCCTTTGTCCTGCCGGATGCGTCGCGGTAAATGACCCGGTTCCCGACTTTCGTCGAGGAGCCTGTGACTCTTCCGGATGCGTCGCGATAGGTCGTGATGTTTCCGTTGGTTGTCGCAGACCCCGTGATTCTGCCGGATGCGTCGCGGTATGTCGTGCGGTTGCCGGTTGTGGTGGAGGAGCCGACGGCGGCACCGCGATCATTGCGGTATGTCGTGTAGTCGCCGCTGGTCGTCGCCGTTCCCACCGTGGCGCCCTGCGCATTGCTGTAACGTGTCACGTTGCCTGTTGTCGTCGCTCTGCCCCGAGTCGCTCCGCGGCTGTCGAGGAAGGTGGAACCGGACGGTTCCCCGCCGGTCAGGGCAAAGGCGCCGAGAATGAGAAACACGATCACGACAACCAGCAGAACGGACGGCAGACAGCCGGAAGAGCTTCTGTCATGCTTACCCGGTTCCCAGCGGGCGCCGCAGTTGGCGCAGACCATTTCCACATCTCCGCCTCCGAGAAGTCCGAGCAGGAGCCCGATCCAGCCGAACAGAACCAGGCCCAGACAGCCGCATCCCATGTCATAATTCTTGCGAACCGGCGAAAACTGTGTCGAACCGCACTGCGGACAGCGAACTTGAGTCTCTTCCATAATTGTTTCTCCTTTCCAAGTCTGAAAATTCAGACGGTGAATTCTGTGATTTTCGCTCCCAGATTCCGGAAGTCATGGATGAAATCGGGATATGTCACGCCGGCGCATTCCGCATCCTTGATGACGGATTCGCCGTCCGCCGCCATTGCCGCGATCGTGAGCGCCATGGCAATGCGGTGATCCTTGTGACTGTCAAGTTCCGCGGAGGCTTTCAGCTTTGTCCCCGTAATTGCCATGCCGTCGTGGAACTCCTCCACCTGCGCCCCCATTTTGCGCAGTTCCTCCGCCATGCAGAAAATGCGGTCGGTCTCCTTCATGCGTGCCTGCGGAACATTTCTGAGATAACTGATTCCCTCGGCACAGGCTCCGGCGACAGCCAGGACCGGAAGCGCATCGGGGGTTGCGTTGAGGTCAATGTCGAAGGCTTTCAGCTTCTTCGGACCTTTGATCGTCGTGATATTGTCCTTCGTTTCGATTCTGACTCCCATGTCGCTCATATAGTCGAAAATCATTTTGTCGCCCTGCGCGTCCTTGAAGTCGAGATTCGGAATCTGGACTTCGCCTCCGGTCAGTGCCGCCGCGACGAGCGGGAAGGACGCCGTCGAGAAATCGACCGGAATCCTCACGGAAAAGGGATGATACTGCTGGGAACCGAAAACCTTGATGGCGGAAAGATCTTTTTCCGCTTCGTAGCGGATGCCCTGGCGGTCCAGCCATTCCAGCGTGATCCTGACATAAGGCTGTTCGTTCAGACCTTCCACATGGATGACCGTGTCGCGCTCCAGAAGCGGCGCCGTAAAAAGCAGAGAGGACAGATACTGCGACGTCTTGCCTTCAATCACAACCTCAGCCCCGTTGATCGGCCCCGTGATGGAGAACGGGCATTTCCCGTTGGCGGATTCCACTTTTGCGCCCATCGTCTGAAGCGCCGCAAGCAGAGATTCCATCGGGCGTGTGCGGAGCGATTCATCTCCGTCAAAGGAAATCCGGAAGTCGGCACGTGCCGCAACGGAGGTGAAGAGGCGCAGTCCCGTGCCGGAATTTCCCATGTCAATGGTGCCCGCCGGCTGGAGAAGTTTTCCGCCCGTGCCTGAAATACGCCAGATCGTATCATCGCCGCGCTTGATCCACGCGCCGAGGGTCGAAGCCGCCTGAAGACAGGAAACGGTGTCTTCGGAAACCAGAGGCGCCTTGATTGTGGAAGTGCCTTTTGCAAGGGACGCCAGCACGATTGCGCGGATGGTATGTGATTTTGAACCGGGAATTTCTATATGTCCCGAGATTTTCGATTTGCTTACAGCGATTTCCATATTTCAGAACCTTTCAAGTTGTAAAAATCTTCATGCGGCAATATACGTCATAAATGCGCGAATGTCAATCTGCTTTCAGCGGTTTGTTCTCTGAGGCGGTTACGGGGGAAGGACGATGTGGAAAATCTGCACCGTGAAAAATTTCAGGCGTTCCCGGCGGAAAAGTTCTCCCGGAGTTCCCCGGCAGGTCTGGAAGACGCGGGCGATGGACTCATTGGACAGAACACGGGAATACTGCCCCAGAACGGCATGGAAGTCCCTGATGCCGTTTGCCTTGCAGAGAGCGGCGACATGTTCCAGGGAATTGTCTTCGGTCATGAAGATGACTCTGACGTCCCGCGGCAGCCACGCGAGTTCCTCCGGCAGCCAGAAAACATCCGTGACAATTGTCCTGATTTCCGGCTTGTCCAGGGCATCAAAGAGTTCCTGTGAGAAATGCTTCTTATAGGAGAGCACCCCGTAACCGACCGCGTTGGCTGTCACGGACGCGAAGATCAAGGCGCAGGCTCCGTACTTTGCAGCGCGGGTGAGCCTGTCCGAAGAAAGCAGAACGACTGTCAGAACGCAGAGGACCGGTATGATGTTCATGAAGTGCCGTCCCCCCCAGAACATTCCGATCAGCTCTTCGTTCAGCATTGCCGGCGGAATCAGGATCGCCGCGGCGGAGGTCCACGCCAGAAAACGGATTTTCCGGTCGCTGTTTCTGAAGAGGACGGGAATGGAGAAGACGCAGACTGCGATGATGGGCAGGTGATCCAGGAGCGACTGAAAAATGAACACCCCCCTGGTGTCTCCGAGCAGATTGTAGAAAGTGCTGAACAGGCACAGCGCCGCAATCAGAGGGTAGCAGACGTATTCCGCATACTTCGCCGTTTTCTTCAGGGAGCAGAGAATGCCGCCGGCGGCAAGCAGGAGTGCCGGAAGTCCGTTCAGGATGGGAATGGGCATGCAGAGCAGTGCCAGATACATGATGTAGTCCCGCAGTTTCGCAATGAAAAGCGGATTGTTCCTGACCGCTCCGATTCCGGAATAGACGACGGAGTGCATTCCGAACACGGATCCGGAATCCTGGCAGTTGAAGATCATCAGCGGAAGGATGACCACCCACGCGCCCGCGCTGAAGGCGATCAGCCGTTTCCATGAAAAACAGGCTGCCGCGATTCCCAGAAAGATGCCGGCAGCAAGGACAAAGCCCTCTTCCCGGAACAGGGAGGAAACGCCGACGAGGAGTCCTCCGGCAAAGAACAGCACGAGCCCGGAAGGGGAGTCCATTGCTTTCAGGACGAGCCAGATTCCCATTGCCGCAAGAAATGCCGCGGTCGTGGTTTCCAGGAACACACCGGAATAAAAAAGAAACGGAGTCCCGAATGCGCACAGCAGCATGGCGAACGAGGCTTTCAGATTGTCCAGCCCCAGCGTTTTTGCAGTCATTCCGGCGGCAAGGATGCCGAGCAGCCCCGCAATCACCGGAAGCAGAACCAGTCCCGGTCGTCCCGATGCCCGGTAAAGAAAAGAAGTGATCCAGGGGAAGAATGCCGAATATGCGGAACGCCACTTCCCGTCTTTTTCCTGTATGAAATAAGGCTTCGGATAGGCGCGCAGTCCCTGTTCCGGAACCTGTTGGAGTCCGGCAAGAGGATCCGGAAGGTATTTCTGCGAGGTGTCCGCATAGGCTCTGACGGCGGCGATGCGGTTGCCTTCATCGCTGATCCAGATGGAGTCATGCGGCAGGATCGTGACAAACAGAAACACATAGAGAACCGTGATTCCGAGAAATGTAAACATGAATGACTTTTGCTGTATGGATTTCTGTTCCGGTGACATATTTTTTCCTTTATGTTTCAAGTGACACTGCCGGAAGATAGTCTGGCATTCCCGGAAATTCAAGCGGGGATGAAATTTTTTCCGAAGAAGTGCCGCCGCAGATTGACAAGCAGGGTGTATTTGTGTATATTTCATTCTGACATTACCGGGGAAACGATGAAGAATGAAAAGTCTGCGCGCATTTGAGATTGTGGAGTATATCGAAGAACATAAGTTCTGTTCCTTGACGGAGCTTATGGAAAAATTCCATGTTTCGCAGGCGACGATTCACCGTGACATCTCGGCGCTTGTCCGGGACGGCAGAATCCGCAAAGTCCACGGAGGCGTCGCTTCGCTTTCTTCCGCGCAGACTCCGCAGATTCCGGGCAAGGACATCATGCCGTCCCATTACCGCGAGCGGATGAACATCGACATGCCCGCCAAGGAGGCGATTGCGCGGAAAGCTCTCCGCGAAATCCGCGACGGCGACATTATTTTTCTGGACTCTTCCACGACGGTGTATTATCTGGCGCATCTGCTTCAGAAATCCTCTTTTGCGAATCTGACCATCATAACGAATTCCGTTCTGATTATACAGGAGTTCACGAACTTTCCCGCAAATTATTTCCTTGTCGCCCTCGGCGGAAACTACGATCTTCAGCTCAATGCTTTTCTGGGGCAGGCCGCCATGCGTGAACTGGAGCATCTGCAGATCGACAAATCCTTTATTTCCGGTGTCGGAATCACGGAGGCGGGCGTGTTTTCCCGTCATGAGAATCATACCTTTTTTCTCCGCCGGATGCTGGAGCTTTCCAAAATCAACTACCTGCTTCTGAATGGAACCAAGTTCGGGAAGGGCGGTCTTTATTCCATTGCGCCGCTGAGCATGTTCGACAAGGTGATTTCCGAACAGAGGCTCCCGGATTATGCCGAAACCGTCTGCTTCCGCAACGGGGGCCGCTGAAGTTTCCGCCGGAACGTCCGGGTGTTTCCGGATGCAGAAACATTGAATTGTTTACGGTATTGCACAGAAGACTGCAAACGAATTGTTTGTTGTTTTCTGTTTTTTATTAACATATTGACGTTGAGAGGAAAGGGGATTCGGATGAGCGTGAAAAAATAAAAAAAATATCGGATTCCGGTTGCAATCTTTTTATTTCGGCATTAAATTATTATGATGACATGTTATAGTTCAATAAATCTGATAGGATTGTGCAATATGTTTCAAAGAATATGGACCCCGGAAATGATTAAGGAATACATCATTTCCAGCAACGGGAAGGAGCCGTTGAATTCTCATTACTATTCAACGAATCATCCCAGTATTTATGCCGCTGCGGAACGAATCTTCGGGTCATGGGGAAATGCAATCAGCGCCGCAGGGCTGGATTACAACGCGATCCGTAAATATAAAGTCTGGACCCGCATGAGGATTGTGCAGACGATCCGCAGAAAAAGCAGGGCGGGGGAACAGCTCTCCAGCCAGTATGCGCAGAATAATTTCAAGTCTCTGTACATGGCGGCGGTTCATCATTTCAAGTCATGGGGCAAAGCGATTCAGGCAGCCGGTCTGGACTATAGCAAAATCCGTATGCGCCGCAGCATGACGGAAGAGCAGATCCGTGCCGAGATCATTCGCCTTTACAAGAGCGGCGAAGATATGGCATACTCCAATATCCGTAAGAAACATCAGTATCTGCTTGCCTACGGAATGAAGAAGCTGGGCGGGGGAAGCTGGGCGGAGGCGCGCCGTGCATGTGGGATTACGGAGAACTTCCGTCTGCCGAAGGAAAAGCGCCGTCCTTCCAGAATCAGAATGAAAAAATGCTGGCAGCCCGGATTGTTCTGAGCTGAGAGCGGGTCCGCGCGGGGAAACTGGCGGATTCTGATGTTTTTTTGTTTTTTCCGTCTGAAAGTATTTGATTTTACGGCGGGACGGATTATTTTACCTGCAGAAATTTGGAAATACCCCATGAGGGAGTAGTTAGCGTGCCTTCTGCACGCGGCAAGTCAACATACCGGCCCGTCAGGTCTGGCTTGCCTTAAATAATGAGACTCATGTATGACCGGATATTGGTTGTACAGAGTCTTTTTGCGTTTTAAGACCCGTGCCGCTGTCCGGTGGAAACGGGTCTTTTCCTTGTACAAATCGGAGGTATGATGAAAGAAGTTTTCATGGAGTCGCCGCAGGAGGTGCTGACGCGGCTGGGGGTGGATGGCGCGAACGGACTGAGTCCGGAACAGGCGGAGGAGAACAGGCGTCTTTACGGATGCAACGCATTTACCCGGAAAAAACCGGATTCTCTGCTGAAACGGATCTGGGAGGCTTCCTGCGAGCCGATGCTGATTATGCTGATTCTCGCCGCTGTAATCGCATTGGGTGTCAACATTGCCCGTGCCTGTTCCGGCGGCGAGGCGAATTTTCTGGAGTGTCTGGGGATTTTTGCGGCGATCTTTCTTTCCGTGGTGATTACGGTTGTGATGGAGGGCAGGAGCGCCAAGGCGTTTGAGGCACTGAACAAGATCAATGAAGATACGAAGGTGAAGGCGCTTCGCGGCGGCGAGCTTCGGCTTGTGCCGCAGCGCGAGATTGTCGTCGGAGACATCCTGTGCGTGGAGACCGGTGACAAGCTGCCCGCGGACGGGCGTCTGCTGTCCTGTGTGGAACTTCATGCGGACGAATCCTCCCTGACCGGTGAGAGTGTGCCTGTCGGCAAGGATGCGGAAGCCGTGTTCGAGTGTGCCGGCATTCCGCTGGCGGAGCGGCGCAATATGCTTTATTCCGGCACGTTCATCACCGCCGGGCATGGCAGAATGGTCGTTTCCGCTGTCGGCGACCGGACGGAATTCGGGCGGATTGCGGGAGAACTTGCCAGTGTGGAGAAGAGCGATACGCCATTGCAGGAAAAGATGGCGAAACTCGGCAAGCGGATTACGCTTCTCGGTTCCTGTGCCGCCGCGCTTGTCTTTGCAATCCAGGTCATTACGTTCATTGCAAACGGGACCGCTTCACTGGATACGATTTCGGAGGCGTTCATCACCAGCATTGTGCTGATCGTCGCCGCCGTGCCGGAGGGGCTTCCGACCATTGTGGCTGTTTCTCTGGCAATCACGATCATCAAAATGTCCAGGCAGAATACGCTGGTTAAAAAGATGATCGCCTGTGAAACGATCGGCTGCATCAATGTGATCTGTTCGGACAAGACCGGGACCTTGACGGAAAACCGGATGACTGTGACGGATGTTTATTCCGGCGGTGCATTTTTTCCGCCAGAGAAACTGAAAAATGATTTTCTGGCGGAGAACTTCTGCGTCAACTCCACGGCGGAAGTGTATTTCCGGGAGAATGGCGCCCCCCGCTTCATCGGCAATCCGACGGAGTGTGCCCTGCTGACGGCGGCTCATAAGAGCGGAGTGGAGTATCAGGCGCGCCGTGCCGCCGCGGAACAGCTTTATGTCTTCCCTTTTTCCTCCGAGACCAAAAACATGACGACCATTCTGAAAGGGAACGGCGGAGTCCGTGTCTACTCGAAGGGCAGTCCGGAAAAAATTCTTTCCATGTGCAGGACAACCGGACAGGAGAAAAATGCGGCGGAGACGGCGATCCGCGAATTCCAGAAAAAGGCGGGGCGTGTTCTTGCGTTTGCGCACCGCGATATGCGGGAACTTGACAACTATGCCTGCCGCAGAGATGAAATCGAACGGGAAATGATCTTCGACGGTTTTGCCGTGATCTCCGACCCGCTGCGCTTCGATGTGCCGGACGCCGTGGAACGATGCAGAAATGCCGGTATTGATCTGAAGATTCTGACCGGCGACAATATTGTGACGGCTTCCGCAATCGCATCCGAGCTGAATCTGCTGGATGATGCCCACATCGCGGCGGAAGCCGGTGAACTGGAGAATATGAATGACCGTGAATTTGCCGATGCCCTGTCGAGAGTCCGGGTGATTGCGCGCAGCACTCCGCTGGTCAAGATGCGCGTCGTCAACACCCTGAAGTCTCTTGGAAATGTCGTGGCCGTGACCGGCGACGGGATCAACGACGCGCCGGCAATCAAAAACGCGGACGTCGGCGTGGCGATGGGAATTACCGGAACGGAAGTTTCAAAGGAAGCCGGCGATATTGTGCTGCTGGATGATTCTTTTTCGACGATTGTCCGGGCGGTGCAGTGGGGGCGCGGAATCTATGAGAACTTCCAGCGTTTCATACAGTTCCAGCTGACGGTCAATCTTTCTTCGGTGGCGGTTGTCCTTGCCTCGATCCTGCTGGGGTTCAAGACGCCGTTCACGGCACTTCAGCTGCTCTGGGTGAATATCATCATGGACGGACCGCCCGCACTGACTCTCGGGCTGGAGCCGATCCGCGACGACCTGATGAAGCGGCGGCCCGTCGCCCGGAATTCAAACATTGTCTCAAACGGGATGCTCTGGAATATTGCATTGAACGGCATTTTCATCGCTTTGGTGTTTCTTGCGCAGGAACGCTGGAATTTTCTCGGCGCGGCGCCGGAACAGAAAAGCACGGTTCTTTTCACGTTGTTTGTCGTGTTCCAGCTGTTCAACGCATTCAACAGCAGGGAGCTTTCCGATACAAGCATCTTCCTGAATCTGAGCAAGAATCATCTGATGCTCGGCGTTTTCGCCTTGACCTTCGGGCTGCAGGTGATTATCACGCAATGGGGAGGGGCGTTCTTCAATACACAGCCTCTTCCGCTGTCCGTATGGGCGGGAATTCTCGGCACGGGTTTTTCCGTGATTCTTTTTGCCGAACTTATCAAGGCAATACGCCGGATTGCAAGATGAGATGGAAAAGCCGCGGGGAAATGCGTTTCCGCTTCCCGCGGGTTCCGTTTTCTTTCCCGTCACTCCGGACGGCGGACCGCCAGCAGTTTCAGGACTTGTTTCGTATCGGATGTGACGGGGGCAAAGGCGGAGTTCCTGACGAAGGGAATCCAGAGGATTGTTCCGGAACCGTTCCTGACGACGGGCAGGAGATGTTTCCTTTCCGCCGGTATGGCGGCATTCGAAAACAGCTTCTTCAGCGTGACCGGACTCCTTTTCCCGAATGGAACCATGCGGTCGCCTGCCTTCCATGTTGAAACCGTCAGCATGCCGTCCAGTTCCGAGGCGTCGAAGAATGCGGCGCTTTTATCCGTTGTGAACAGCATTTCCTCCGGAGAGATGATCTCCGCCGTCAATACCGTCATCCCGTATTCCATGCGGGGGTCCTGCGGATAATTCCAGAAGACATCGCGCAGTTTCCGCGCCGGGGGCTTTTTCCCGCAGGTGACTTCCCCGGCTTTCACTGCAAGACGATACTCCTTGAGTCCGCCGATCGGAATGAGCCGGCGGCGGCCGGAGTCGGGCAAGGCGAGAGTCCTGGTAAAGCGTTCAATCAGCTTGGAGTCCGGGATGGTGTCATTGCCGGTTGTTTCTGTCAGAAAACGGCGGAGCACACGCGGCAGGAGCGCCGGCGGAAGCGCCCGCCATGCCGCCGCGGAGGAGGCGGAACGGAGCTCCCGGTATGCCTTGTCCGCCGACTCCTCCAGAAATGCCGAATCTTCGGTGAGGGTGCGGATGGATTGCAGGATTCCCGCTTCGGCAAACGGGAACTCCTTCCGGATTTCCGGCAGGAGTTCGTTCCGGATCAGGTTGCGTTTGTAGACGGAGGAATCATTAGTGGAATCATGCCGCCATTCCATGATATTCTGTTCCCGCAGAAACTGTTCCAGATCCTGCCTGGTGCAGTCAAGAAACGGCCGGATGAAAGTGATGCGCCCGATTTTCTGAATGAAACGCATGGAGCTGAGCCCTGTGGAGTTGGAGCCGCGGAAGAGACGCAGGAACACATTTTCAATCCGGTCGCCGGAATGGTGCCCGAGTGCCACAAGCGAGTGTCCGGGGTTGAAGACAATCTTGCGCCAGTATTCCAGACGCACGCGCCGTGCCGCCTCCTCTTCGCCTTCTCCCTTCCGCCTGTTGCGGGGGACGTCAATCCGGAACAGCGCGAATGGAATGTTTCTCTGTGCGCAGAGCCTCCGGCAGAACGCCGCATCCTCCAGGGAGGCACGTCCCCGGAAACCATGTTCAAAGTGAACGGCTTCCAATGTAAAATCCTTTTGTTCTTTCTGGGAATCCAGGAACAGAAGCAACGCAAGAGAGTCAGCGCCGCCGCTGAGCGAGCAGTATATTTTCCTGCCTTTGAGGAGGGCGGCTATTTCAGGAGGAAAGGACAGTTTCATGGGCGGATACAAAAGAGCCGGGATCTGAATCCCGGCTGAGCGTTTGACGGCGATCAGGCATTCACTGCGTCTTCAATTGCCTTGATTAAGGTGGCTTTGTCCTGAACTCCGTTGAACTGTTTTACGACTGTTCCGTCTTTCAGGATAAAGATTGCCGGAATGTTGCGGACTCCGAATTTCACGGTCTGCTGCTGGACGTCGTCCACATTCGCCTTCAGTATCAGCGCCTTGTCTCCGACTTCCGCCGCGACCTGGTCCAGAATCGGGGAAAGCATCTTGCAGGGGCCGCACCACTCCGCCCAGAAATCGAGCAGGCAGACGCCTCTGGAAGTCGCTTCATCAAAATTTTCCGTTGTGACATGTATTACTTCAGCCATGATTCTTCTCCTATGATTGTTTGCTGGTTGAATTTTACCCCATATAACTAAGCTTAAATCCCGAATTTGTCAAGTCCTCAAACGCGGGATTTGCAAAAAACTCAGCACTCCAGATAGGAGCAGGTGCCTTGGAAGAGACAGCGGGAACAGCGCTGCGGTTCCCGCGACGGCGGAAAGTCTTCCAGGGAACTTGCCGAGGACGGAAGAACGGAGAGCATTTCCGAGGCGGAGTCGTGAATCCGTTCTTCGTCCGCGGGGGAGGGCGTATAAGCGTCCTCCGTGACATTTCCCGCACACAGCATGAAGGAACGGCATTCCGCGGCGGCATGGTAGCGCCCGGAAACATAACTGGCGAAAAGGGAGTCTGCCAGAACTCCGGGCGTGTCGGCATAGGAGACTTCCGGAAGATCCCTCTCACGTGGGTGGAGATGGAATTCCAGGGAAAGAACGCCGTCCCTGCCGAATGCGTAAATGCGCGGCCGCAGGTAAACCGGAAGCGAACCGCAGTGCATCAGAATGAAGTCCGGCGGGACACGCCAGGAAAGCACGTCCGTTTCAAGGATTTTCCTGAACATCCCGGAGTCGGGAAACGTGATGAAAAACTCTTTGAAAAATCTTTTGCATTCCTCCGGAATCTCTTTGACGGAGGAGAAACGTCCCGTCCGGTAATAGAGGTCGAACAGGGAAAGTTTTTTGGGGTCGTTGAGATATTCCCTGTTTTCCAGAAAGATTTCCGCAAGGTAAATGCGGCGCGACAGAGACAGCTTCAATGCTTGAATCAGTTCTTTTCCGCGTTTGTGTACCGGCACGTTCTTCAGCAGAAGCAGGGCTTCCGAAAGAGCCCCTTCGAGCATTTCCGAGAGCCATGCGGGAAAAGTCCGGAGATACTTTTCCGTGAATGCCTTGCGCGCTATCTGCGAAGCTCCGGCGTCCCATCCGCCCTGCGCGATGTAATAGCGGATCAGATACGCGCGCCGGCAGGCATGAAAAAGGCGGTGTTTGCCTGCCGACCATGAAAACGTATTCTGCGAAATGTCCTTGAGCCACAGGGAGGACTGAAGGACGCTCTTGCGGAAATCGTGCATCAGAGATCAAACGGCAGATAATAGAGTCTGCCCTTCTGCGGATGGAAGGTGTCGGAGGCTTCCCCGTGCAGAGAGAGCTTTACCGGCTGCGCTTTTGCGCTCATGAGATCAAGAAATCTTGAGAATGAGAACGTTTCCTCGTACCGGATGACAGCATAGCTTCCTTTGATTCCGGCAAGGCTGACGGCTTCCGCGACTGCGTCCTTGAAATAGCCGAGCCTGTCGACGAGACCGAGTGCCAGTGCCTGCTGTCCGTCAAAGACTCTGCCGTCGCCTATGATTGTGTTTTTGATTTTTTCCGCCGGGATGTTGCGTGACTTTGCAACGATGTTCACAAAGACGTTGTAAGTGTTGTCGACCAGCTTCTGGATGATCTCGACTTCCTGCGGCGTGCGCGCCCGTCCCCCGTTGAGCATGTCCTTCATCCTGCCGGAAGTATAGACTTCCGACTGGAGACCGATTTTTTCAAAGAGCTTCTGATAATTGAAGGTCGAGATGATGACTCCGATGCTGCCGGTCAAAGTCAGTTTGTTGGCGATGATCGGGCTGCATCCCGCCGCGATGTAATACCCGCCGCTCGCCGCAATGGAATTCATCATGGCGACGACCGGTTTTCTTCTGCGGACATTCAGAACCTCTTCGTAAATTTCGTCGGATGCCGTCACTTCTCCGCCGGGAGTGTTCAGATTCATGATGACCGCTTTCACGCCGGGATCCTCTGCCGCCTTGCGGAGCTGGGCGCAGATATATCCGGAAACGGCGTTGTCATAATAGGAACTGCCCTCGTCGGAAACAATGACTCCATTGACGTTAATCACTACGATCCTGTTGGGACAGTTTACGCTGTTGGAGCCGTCCACGTAGATTTCCCTGAAGTCCCTGCCGCTGGCATAGCGGAAGGTTGCCGGAGAGTTGTCCGGACTGAATTCACTCAGCTTCTCTGCCCCGATGATGACAAGTCCGACCAGAAAAAGCAGCATGACGCCGCCCGCGGCAAGAACCGCCAGCGCGACCAGCGAACCGATCAGACAGCCTTTGTTTGCGCAGCCGGACTGCTCTGCCGCGGGTGTCCGGGGAGTCTGTTCCTGAACCATGATTATGAATCCTTTCAATAGGTTTTTATCAGTTCGGGGGCAGCTGCCGACCTGCGGAGTTCCAGCGCCGTATTCCTGTCATAATATGCGCATACCTGGGTCATGCAGCTTGCCGAGGCGGCGGAGAGTCCGAGCAGGAACGCCTCCATCGGGTCGGTGCCGTTCACGATTTCGGAAAGCATGACGGATGAGCAGGTGTCGCCCGCGCCGATCGTATTTGCCACTTTGCTTATTTCCGGCGGCGCAAGCTGATACAGTTCCCTGCCGTTGAAGAAATACCCGTTGTCCGGACCGGCTGTGACGGCAATCATTTTCACCGGATATTTTTCCCGGCAGTCTCCGATCGCCGAAAAAATGTCCTGTCTGCCTGAAAGTTTGAATATTTCCTCCTGATTGACTTTCAGCAGCGACACGCCCGCCTGCAGGGATTGTTCCACATTCATGAAAGAGTCCAGCAGAACGAATTTTCCCGCACGGGAGGCTTCCCCGATCAGCGATGCGTAGAAATCCTGCGAAACTCCCGGCGGATAGGTTCCGCAGACAGCCAGTGCATCGGTTTCCGGAAGCTCTTTCACCGCCATCCGGAAAAGCCGGGCGACCGTTTCCTCCGGGATTCTTGCGGAAGGTTCAATCAGCTCCGTGACGGAATGCGGATTTTCGCTGATGACCGTGGTGCAGACCCGTGTCCGTGCCTCCGAGACAGCGGTGATATGGCGGATTTGTTCCTGATCCAGCACGTCGGTCAGGAGTTTGCCCGTGAGCCCCCCTGCGAACTGCAGTACGAGAGCATCGGCTTTTCCCCAGCTTTTCGCCGCTCTGGCAAAATTGATCCCCTTGCCGGATGCGGTCTGATCCGCTTCTGCCGCCCGGTTTACTTCACCCCATTGCAGAGCCGGGAAAATCAGAGTCTTCTGCCATGCCGGATTGAGCCCGGAAACAAGTATTTTCTTCATCGTTTCTCATTCCTTCCATCTGTTTTTCATGAAACTTATCATAAAAGAACTCTTTTGTCAAATGAATGGCGGCAGAAAAGATGAAAAGGAGCGGAGGGACAGTCATGGCTTGAGTCGCGTTCCGCCTGAAAAACATGCGTGGCTTTGCTGTCTGCTATGAAACAGATTGCTTTGGCGCTGGCAATGTATGCGGAAGACAACAACGGAGAATATCCCCCCGAATTGCGTTTGATATATGACCTGAATTATCTGACCGACCGGGAGGTCTATTTCTGCAAAATGGATCCGTCACGGAATGCGCAGACGCCGGAAACAGGCTGGTGCGGGGCAAGCTGTCTTTACCATTGTCCGGGAAAAACGGACAAAACGGAGAAGAGACTGCTTCTTGAGGAAAAAACGGGAAATCATCTGGATCAGTATCGGAACCGGATTTATTCCGATGGTTCTCTGGAAGGTTCTGCGCAGAGGCGGTTTTTCCATCGTTCTACGGCAGAACCTTAAGACCCCCGGGGATGTTTTCCTGGTTCTTTCTGGCTGTTCTCCGGCAGAAGGAGATGAAATCCTCTGCAAATTTCAGGTTTTCATTCGGCATGTAAATGAAATTGATGGAACGCCGGATGGGACCTTCGATGAAACGTGCCTTTGACAGCGTTCCCGCCGCCAGTTCGTCCTGGATTGCCAGTTCCGACATGACGCTGATTCCGAATCCGCTTCTGACAAGCTGCTTGATGGCGTCGAACCCCGATATTTCCAGAATGCAGCGGCGTCTTGGCGGCGGCAGGTTGTGTTCCTGGCGGAAACAGTCGAAATGCCAGCGTGTGCCTGAACCTGCTTCGCGCAGAATCAGCCGTTTCCCTTTTTCCAGACAATCCGCTAGACTCAGCTCCTTTCCCGCGAATCCGGGCGGCCCGACTGCGACAAGCTCATCCTCCAGAAGCGGTTCATAGAAGAAGAATTTCTTGTCGAACGGCCCTTCCACCAGCGCCATGTCCAGACGGTGCTTCCTGAGCATATCGGCAATTTCATCCGTGTTCGCAATATGAAGATCGAGATTCACCTCCGGGTGTTTCCGCATATACAGTGCAAGCAGTTTCGGCAGAACATATCCCCCGGCAGTCATGGTGGCGCCGATCCGGTACCGGCGGTTTTCCGAGGCGGCGTTGTGAACCTTGCGCATCAGCTGTTCCGCTTCATTCAGGAGCTTTTCACTTTCCTGCAGCAGCGTGCGCCCGGCGGGAGTCAGACGCACCTGCCGCCCGTCGCGCTCGAAGAGCGCATGTCCCAGTTCGCGTTCCAGCTGTGCAATCTGCTGAGTCACGTTCGGCTGGGTCATTCCGAGTGCCGCGGCCGCTTCGGTGAAGTTGTTCAGCACCGCCGCCATGCGGAAAATATTGAGCTTGCGGTCTATCATAGTCGTGTAAACAGGATGCGGAAACCCGGAGAAATCAGTTCTCCCCGTGGCTTCGTGTTCCTCATTCCTTTCCGTGAAAAAAATCTTCTGATGGACAGGATAATGTAATTGATAATTTTTAATTATCAAATCATAATGTATAATAATTTTTATTTTTTTGAATTCCGGAATATATTATCTTTCATCTCAGGTGAAAAACATCAGAACAATCAGGAAAGGAATTTGGAGAATGGACGGGAAAGCAGTCAGGCAGGAGCCGGCGGAAGCGCCGGCTGAAACGGGAGTGAATGCGAAGGAATGGACGCGCCGGATCGTCTTTCTTGCGGTGGCGACGGCTTTTTTCGCGGTTCCGTGGGCATGTCCGGTTTTGCGCAACTATGCGCCGGGAGTCGCCGTGATCGCCGGAGTGATTTTTGCCGTGACTTACGGGAATCCTTTTGCGTCCGTGACCGGTAAACTGACATCCACTCTGCTTGGCGCCTCGATCGTCGGCATGGGATTCGGGATGAATCTCGTTGATGTTCTCCGCGCCGGGGCGAACGGAATGGCTTACACGGCAATCGGCATTACCCTGGGCATTGCGCTGGGGGTCTGGCTTGGAAAACGCCTCGGGCTTGCCAGGGATACGATGTATCTGGTAAGTGTCGGGACGTCGATCTGCGGAGGCAGCGCAATCGCGGCGGCGGCTCCGGTGCTGAAAGCCAAAGCGCATGATGTCGCGATTGCTTCGGCGACGGTGTTTACTCTGAATGCCGTTGCGCTTCTGATTTTTCCGCCGATCGGACATGCCCTCGGAATGAATGAAGTCCAGTTCGGCTTCTGGTCTGCGCTCGGCATTCACGACACCAGTTCGGTGGTGGGTGCTTCGATGCAGTACGGCCCGACGGCGCTTGAGGTCGGAACCACGGTGAAACTCGCCCGTGCACTCTGGATTGTTCCCGTGACACTTTTCCTTTCCTGCTTCGTTGCAGGCGCGGTGGAAGGCGAAAAGCGGAAAATCAAGCTCAAAATTCCCTGGTTCATTCCCGGATTCATCGCGGCGGCGGCTCTTGTGACATGGATTCCCGCCACAGCTCCCGCGGGAGGCTTCCTGAAGGAGGTCTCAAAATATATGATGATTGCCACGCTGTTCCTGATCGGTGCAAACCTGAGCCGGGAAAAGCTGAAGGAACTTGGACTGAAACCCGTGGTGCATGGCGTCATACTCTGGATTGTCCTTGCGACTCTCTGGGGGGCGGCAATCCATCTCGGCTGGGTTCATTGCGTGAAATGAAATACTCCGGCTGCGGGTGAATCTTCTTAATCAAGCCCGCGGCCGGTCTTTTCACATCATCCAGAAAGGCGGCTTTTCGAGTTCGTGCGTCCGCCATGAATCGTCGTAGAAGACCTTCAGCAGGAACAGCCCGAGCGCGGGAGCGGTGTCTCTTGCGGCGGAACGGCTTCTTGCCTTCAGCATTTCACCGACGGCATCGGGCGGCAGATTGCCGCGCCCGACGTCTGCGACCGCCCCGACGATGCTCCGCACCATCTTGTAAAGAAAACCGTTCCCGACAATGTGGAGACAGACCAGCGGTCCGAACTGCCTGATTTCCGCCTTGTAGATTGTGCGGACGTGATCTTTTGAGGGATCAAGTTCCACCGTGAAAGTTGAGAAATCGTGAGTGCCTTCAATCTGTTTCAGAGCCTGACGCATTCCCTCGATATTGACAAGATCGCTGATGTGCCAGCTCCAACGGCAGGTGAAGGGATTCAGATCGCCCGTGTTGATGACGTAGACGTATGCTTTGCTGTGCGCGGAAAAACGCGCGTTGAAATCCGGTTCGGCAATGACTGCCTCCCGTATTTTGATGCTCGGCGGGAGCAGACGGTTCAACGCTTTCTTGACCTTCCAGTCCGGAATGTAAGGGGAGGGCGGCGCTTTGAATGACGCCGCCATGCCGAGCGCATGCACGCCGGAGTCCGTCCGGCTGCTGCCCTGCACGCGGATTTGCGTGTTGTTGAACAGACGGCAGAGCTTTTCCTCCAGCACTTCCTGAACCGTGATGCCGTTGGGCTGCCTCTGCCAGCCATGATATTCGGTGCCGTCGAAACTCAGTTCCAGACGGAATGTCCGGACAGGGTGAGTCGTATTCTCTTCCATGGACTCAGAAATCCAGTTCATGTTCCGCCAGCGGCGTGTAAACCGCGCCGGATTTTTTGAGTTCGCTTTTGAAGATCACGATTTTCTGCGCGAACGGTTCGGGCAGTTTCGGCATGGCGTCCGCCCACTTCCTGATGCGGAACAGATCGAACTTTACCGGAGGCCTGTTCATGCGCATGATCGTGATATGCGGCAGAAACGGACGGTTTTCCCTGGGCAGGTTCAATGCGGCAAGGACGACGTCGTCCACGCGGGACTTCAGCTCCTCAAATGCGTGGGAGCACTGCATCGTCACCGCAAGCGTGGAGGCTTTCCGTTCACTCGGGAAGAAGCGGTAGCCCGTATAGGTGAAGCGCACCTTGCGGAGATGATTCATTCCAGGCTCGAATTCGTCAATCAGCCTGTCCAGGGCGTTGGGAGAGGTGTCGCCGATGAACCGCATGGTCATGTGCATCTGGTCTTCGGAACTCCACTTCCAGAAGGGCAGTTCCTTTTCGTAGCGGATCAGCGCCTTGCGCAGTTCCTGCGGGATTTCGAGAGCGATGAAAATGCGCAGCATGGCGTTTTTGCC
This sequence comes from uncultured Lentisphaeria bacterium, assembly GCA_949282305.1. Classification (GTDB taxonomy): domain Bacteria; phylum Verrucomicrobiota; class Lentisphaeria; order Victivallales; family UBA1829; genus UBA11452. Next base: position 72,187 of record CASDPB010000035.1, read on the forward strand.
GGTCATGGCTGTGCCTCCTTTCGTGGAGCCTGGTCGAAGGTATGGAAAAAATAAAGGGCGAAAAATGCAAATACGCCGCTGTAAATTGCGTTGACGCTCCAGCTCGGGTGGGAGACCGAATAGCCGGGGATGACCGTGACAATCTGTCCGGTAATCATGAACAGCCATGCGTAAAGCAGTTTGACGCGTCTGGAGTCACGCTCGTAGGCGCACTCCCCGAGACGGATCAGACCTGTGAACAGGAAATAAAGTCCAATGATTAACGTGTCCGTGGTGTGGAAGAAAAACAGCACGAACAGCACGAAGAAGAGTCCCCCGTTGGCAAGGGCAAGATAAAATTTCTGAAGCGGGCGTTCCGTTCCGAATTTATTAATCAGTGCGCCGGTCTGCCAGATTGCCTGCATCATGGGGGCGGCACATGCGAATGCGGCGAGCATCTGCGTGGAGCGGCATCCCGGTGCGGCAACGGTAAACGCCGCCAGAATCATGACGCAGGTCTCCATCCAGAGCCGTTTGCTTCCGATCCGTCTGCGGAACAGCGCGGTTACGAGAACCGCCGCAATCGTGATCAGGACGGGAAGGAAACTGAACGGTCCGGAAAGGTAGGTCACAAGAATCGCCGCGAAGCCCCATGCCTGTCCCGCGTATTCCTCCCTCGTGATGAAACGGATGTTGCCGGAAGTGGAATCCGCGCGCGAAAGAATCTTTTTGCGGATGGTCTGAAGGTTTTCCGTGGCGACGTAGACCAGAAACACGGTAAGCGCCACGAAACGGTAGTCGCAGACCGGCGGCATCAGGAATTTCGTCGCGGGAATTGCCAGCAGCAGAATGACCACGGAAAAATTGCGGCGGAACGGAAGGAAGCCGCGCAGAAGGAATGCCGCCTCGACTTCAAGAAAAAGGAATGCCGTGATGATTGACACGTCCGCAAGCATGACGCCGTCGATGAAGATCATCGAAACGGCAAACCCGAACGTCAGCAGAATCAGACCGGCGTAGGAGAAGACCACGAATTCCCGCAGCTGTTTCTGCTTCGGAATCAGGCAGCCGATGAACGGAAGATAAATGAAATATTTGGAATGCGGAAATGCCAGCCAGTGCAGAAAGCCTTCCTGAAACAGGAGAAGCGCGCCGATCACCAGCGGGATCAGGCAGAATGCCGCGGAGAGACGGTCGGCAAATGTTGCCGCGGAGGTTCTGCTCTGGGACAGGAACGAATCGGGACTGCCCCGGATCACGGTGCTGTAGACCACGATGACACCGACAAGAATCAGCGGTGTCGCGACCGCCACTCCGTAAGGCAGCTGCAACAGCAGAAACAGGGCGGTCGTAAACAGGAAAAAGCCGCAGTAGGGATGCACTTCACGGCAGACCGCCTTCTGCCGGTACATTATCCTGAATCCGTTCAGGACGGCAAGAAGCCCGAACAGCGCAACAAATCTGAGCGTGTTGTGGGAAAGCTCGAAAAGAGGACTCATCAAGACGCGCCTGGAGAGGAAGGTGATTTCCATGGTGTGATCCATGGCGACCGCCCACATGACAAGCTCCAGAGGCAGAATGAGCACGAACAGGAGGCAATATAAAAAAATATGAAACCGCACTATTTTTTTATCCTTCTTGCTTAGTTTGTCCCGGCGCTCTTATCTGATTGCTCCCATAACCGCCAGTTCTTTCTTCAACTGTCCCGGATTGAACGAAGCAACCGTCAGCCATTTTCCGCCATACTCGAATGTCGGAACGCGCCAATCCTTTCCATCATTCGCTTCAATGACTTTCTCCAGCACTCCCGGCGGCTGATGCTCGATGTCGATGGAGACAAACGGGATTGCGTTTTTCCTCATCCAGCCGAGCGTCCGTTCGCAGACGGGACACCAGTCCGTTACATACACTTTCAGCATTTTGGCACCTCCCGGTGTTGCAATGTTGTCAGTATGGCCGTCTTCCGGCAGCCTTTTGCCCTCTGCCGTGTAAGATAGCATCATGTTGCAAGAAAGCAAGTAAAGTCGTGCGCATCGGCAAAAGTAATTTTGAAAAGAATGCGGGGAACCGGGGACGCTCCGGAGTCGTCGCCGGTGCGGAAACGCGCCATCCTGATGTGCGGTGCGGCGCACCTGCCGCCGCCGTGACTCTGCCCGCCGCATAATTGAACCCGGAAGAATGGTTCCGCTCCGCTTTCTCCATACGGTATCTTTTCTCCGTTTCCCACTCAGTTCCCCCGGTTCGCAGAAATATCCTTTTTGGTGAAAAAAAATATTGAAAAAAAACGCCCGGCGGTGTATACTACCGGATAATAGTGCAGTCTGATTTCCGATTCTTCTGCAAGAGATGAAAGACAGGTATTTTTTGAAATAAAAATGAATGGAGTGTATGATGGCAGAAAATGAAATTCCCGCCGAAGAGACGCCGCAGGTGCAGCCTTCGACCAATTATACCGCAGGCAATATCACTGTTCTGGAAGGTTTGGAGGCTGTCAGGAAACGTCCCAGCATGTATATCGGCGATACGGGGCAGCGCGGACTGCATCACCTTGTGTATGAAGTTGTTGACAACAGTATTGACGAAACGCTTGCCGGTTATGCCAGCAGAATTGTCGTCACGATTCACCCCGACAACAGCATTACGGTGATTGACGACGGGCGCGGCATTCCCGTGGATATGCACCCGGAGGAGCACAAGCCGGCGGTGGAAGTCGTGCTGACCGTTCTCCATGCCGGCGGCAAATTCGACCACAGCAACTATAAAGTTTCAGGCGGACTTCACGGCGTCGGCGTTTCCTGCGTGAATGCGCTTTCCGACTGGATGCTGGTCGAAGTGCGCCGCGACGGTTTCGCCTACCGCATCAAGTTCAACCGGGGAAATACCGTCGAGCCGCTTGCCAAACTGAATCCGACCAGCGAGCGCGGAACCTCCGTCACATTCAAGCCGGACGGCACGATCTTTTCCACCACGGAATATGTGTGGGACATTCTGGCGAACCGTATGCGCGAACTTGCCTTTCTCAATAAAGGCGTCCACATTACCCTCGTTGACGAGCGGACGGAGCCGGTCAGAAGCGAAACCTTCCACTATGAGGGCGGGCTGGTCGAATACGTCAAATATCTGAATGCGCACAAGATTGTGCTCCATGAACCGATCTATATGCACAAGGAGAAGGACGGCATCGATGTGGAAGTCGCAATGCAGTACAACGACGGCTTCACGGAGAATATTTACAGCTACACCAACAATATCAACACTATCGAAGGCGGAACACATCTCACCGGGTTCCAGGGGGCGTTGACACGTTCCGTCAATGCGTATGCGAAAGGCGCGAACCTGCTCCGCGGCGACAAGGCGAACGTGAGCGGCGCGGACACCCGGGAAGGGCTCTCCGCCGTAATCAGCGTGAAGGTGCCGGAGCCGCAGTTTGAAGGTCAGACCAAGACGAAGCTCGGAAACGGCGAAGTGCGGGGCATCGTGGATTCCGTCGTGAACGATTGCCTCGGCTCGTTCCTGGAGGAGAATCCCGCGGTCGCCCGTCAGATCGTGGACAAGGCGATGGTCGCCTCCCGCGCCCGCGAAGCAGCGAAAAAGGCTCGGGAACTTGTTCAGCGCAAAGGTGCCCTGGACGGTCTTTCCCCGTTCCTCGGAAAACTTGCCGACTGTTCGGAAAAAGATCCCGCGAAAAGCGAACTTTACATCGTCGAGGGCGACTCGGCAGGAGGTTCCGCGAAGCAGGGACGCAACAGCAGTTTTCAGGCGATCATCCCGATCCGCGGCAAACTGCTCAATGTGGAGAAGGCGCGGATTGACCAGGTTCTCAACAACAATGAAATCAAATCCCTGATTTCCGCGATCGGATGCGGATATGGAAAAGAGGATTTCGACATTTCCGGACTGCGCTACCACCGCATTGTCATCATGACCGATGCCGATGTGGACGGGTCGCACATCAGGACGCTTCTCCTCACGTTCTTCTTCCGCGAACTGAAGCCGCTGGTGGAAACCGGACACATTTACATCGCAAAACCTCCGCTTTACAAGGTCCGCCGCAAAAAACGCGAAAGTTACATTGATACGGATGAACAGCTTGACAAGTTCCTGACCGAAAACGGATGCGAGGACATCGTCGTCGAGAACATTGCCACGGGCGCGCCGATTTCCCCGGAGGAGATCAGGAAGATTGCGGCTTATGTCACGGAATCCCATCAGATTATTCAGGGGCTTCAGCGTCACGGCATTGATGTGGAGGAATACCTGGATGCGGTTCAGGACGGCAAATATCCGACCGCGCAGATTTTTGTCCGCAACCCGGACGGAACGGTTACGAAGAAATTCGTTTATTCCGCGGCGGAACAGGCGGCCTTCATCGAGGAGGCGGAAAAGACTCTGCCGCAGATTGTGGACGACACCACGCCGGAGACGGACGGAAACGGCGGATCAAAGCCGCATGGACTTCATCCCTCCATTGACATTACGACCATCTTCGAGGCGGAATCCTGCCTTGAACTCGGCAGCAGAATCCGTGAAGGCGGCTACGACCCGGCGGTTCTTTTCCGCGGACGGGCTCCGATTTTCCGCATCAAGGAGGGGGATGACGAGATTCTGGTCAATTCTCTGACGGAGCTTTTTGAGGAGATCAAAAAGAACGGCAGGCAGGGACTCCAGATTCAGCGTTACAAAGGTCTGGGTGAAATGGATCCTCATCAGCTGTGGGAAACCACGATGGATCCTGAACGCCGCAAGATGATTCAGGTCACGATGGAGGACGCCGTGGAAGCCGAACGCATGTTCACGCTTCTGATGGGCGACGATGTCGAGCCGCGCCGTGAATATATCGAAAAACATGCGGCGGGCGTCAAAGACCTTGACATTTAATCAAATCATGAATTTCAAAATTTTAAGGAGCAGATAATGGCAGCAGACAAGGACACGAAGGCGGCGAAAGGTGCCGCTACTCCGGCAAGCGCGGCGGAAGCGCGCGCGAAGAATCTCGGAATCGCTCTCGGTCAGATTGAAAAGGAATACGGAAAAGGCTCGATCATGCGCCTCGGCGATAATACAACCGTGGATGTGCCGGTGATCAGCACCGGAGCGCTTTCCCTTGACATTGCACTCGGCATCATGGGGCTTCCGCGCGGAAGAATTATTGAAATCTTCGGTCCGGAATCCTCCGGTAAGACGACGCTTTGCATGCATGTCATCGCCAATGCGCAGAAAGCGGGCGGCGTCGCGGCGATCATTGATGCGGAACATGCGGTCGATCCGCAGTATGCCCGCAAAATCGGTGTGAACATCGACAATCTCCTGATCTCCCAGCCAGACTGCGGAGAGGATGCTTTGAATATCGCGGACACTTTGATCCGCAGCAATTCGGTGGACGTTGTCGTGATCGACTCTGTTGCCGCGCTGGTTCCGAAAGCGGAGTTCGACGGGCAGGTCGGCGATTCCTTCATGGGGCTTCAGGCACGCATGATGTCGCAGGCGCTCCGCAAAATCACCGGCGCCGTGAACCGCAGCCGCACCTGTGTGATCTTCACGAACCAGATTCGTGAAAAGATCGGCGTGATGTTCGGAAATCCGGAAACGACCACCGGCGGTAATGCAATGAAGTTTTACAGCTCGATCCGTCTTGACATCCGCCGCGTCGGGACGATCAAGGACGCCGCGGGCGAACCGACCGGTGCGCGCACGAAAGTCAAGGTCGTCAAGAACAAGCTGGCGCCGCCGTTCAAAGTTGCGGAATTCGACATCAACTGGAACGAGGGAATTTCCCGGGTCGGTTCCATTATTGATGTCGGAAGCGATCTCGGACTGATCGAAAAACGCGGTTCCTGGTTTGCGTTCGACGGAGAACAGCTCGCGCAGGGACGGGAAGCCGTGAAAGCGCTTCTGCAGGAAAATCATGAGCTGGAGGAAAGGATTCTTGCCAGAATCAAGGCGGTTCTTGCCGAGCGCAAAGCCGCGGCACAGGGAACGGGAAAGCCCGATGTCATTGCACAGGAGACCGTTTCCGCGGCTGCTCCCGCCCCTGTCACGGAACCTGAAGCGTAATTCTCCTGTCTCAGGATGGCATCCCGCCCGCAGGACGGGATGCTTGCATTTTTGATGGAAGAGGGGTTTTCGTGAGATATTCCGCAGGGAAAAATTTGGTCATATTCGCATCCTCCGTGCTGGGACTTTTCGGGACGGCGCTGCCGCTGTCCGCGCAGATGGACCTCGGAACGGATGTGATTACGGCTGTCATGGAGAGTGAATCCCGTGATAAAAAAGCCGGAGACCGTGCTTTTGCCGCGAAAGACTATGCCGTTGCCGCAAGTTTTTACGGAAAATATCTGGAAGATGCCAAAAATGCCGGAAGTCTGGAGAATACGAGGGATGCCTACGAGCGTCTGCTGGATGCGCTTGTTCTCGGGCGGATGCCTGATCTCGCGGAGAAAACTTTGCAGGATTACGAGACGGCGTTCCCCGGAGCCAATCCGCTTTCCCTCACCATGTGGCGCGGCGATATTCTCTCTCAACGGGGACGCTATGCGGAGGCACAGAAGATTTATGAGCGGATTCTTCCCGCGCTCGCTTCCAAAGATCCGCGCCGCATGAGGACTCTGTTTTCCTACGGTTTTGTGCTGGAACGTCTGAAAGCATACAAATCCGCCGCGAAAGTCTACAATATTCTGTATCAGCAGATGGGGGCGTCGGCACTCGGAAAGCTGGCGTTTGAACGCTGTGTGCTCTGCACCGCGGCAGCCGGCGAGCCCCGGCAGGCACTCGACCTTCTGCTTTCCTATCCGGCAAATTCCAATGCGGAGGATTTTGCGGCATATCGTCTGCTGAATGCGTATATTTTATTGAAGGGGGAAGGCGTGGACGCCGCTTCCGGTGCCTGGCAGGCTCTTCTGAACGATTTGAAGGGAGAGCGGGAACCGCTGACTTATCTGATCGCCTCTTCCTACGGCGACGCATTTGCCGCTGTGAAGAATTATGCTCTTGCCCTGGATTCCTACCGTGCCGCCTTCAATGCCGCCGCGGACAAGCAGGAGGCGTTTGATACGCTGGAACGGATTATTCAGGTGTTTTCAAGAATCGGGGATAAGAAAAAAGCGGCGGAGCTTGCCGTGAAACAGCTGGAGCTGTTCAAGAATTCACTGGTCGATACCGATACGAAGCTGAATACGGCGCGTCTGCTGGAGGAGTCCGGCAATACGGAGAGTGCGCTTCAGCTTTATGAGTCCATTTATTCCAACATCAATTCCTCTCCGGAAAAGAAGCGGGAGGCTCTGCGGCGGCATTCCATGATCCGGGTCGGGGAGAACCGTCTTAAGGATGCGGAAAAGCTGATCCGGTCCTACCACAGGGGCGACAAGGAGCCGGACGGGGAGTTTCTGATTGGTGAGGTGCTGGTGGCGCATGGAAAGGTGGAACAGGCGATTGGCGTATACCGTGAAATCGCAAGAAGATGGCCGGCATTGGCTCCCAGGGCGCTTTATCTTGCCGCGTCGGCGACCCTTGACGCGAAGGAGGCGGATAAGACTCTTGCCCTGTTGAACGATTTGAAGAAGCTGAAACTTTCCGAGCCGGAAAATGTCAATATCCTCTTCATGGAGGCTTCCGCCGATGAGATGAAGGGACTGCTGAAAGAGGCGCGGGAGCTGTATAAAAAGTTTCTCAAGGCGGCGAAGAAGGAAAATGATCTTGTGCCGCAGGCTCTTTACAGTGCGGCATTCCTGGCATTTTCCGCGAAGGAGCCGGAAGAGGCAGTGACGATGTATTCGCGGATTGTCCGCGAGTATCCGAAAAATCCTCTGGCGCCGCGTGCCGCGTTCTGGCTGATTCATGTGTATTACAGCATGGGGGATGAAATCGCGGCGGAGCGTGAAACATGGCTTCTTGCGGAGCGCCACCCGAATTCCGAGTATGCGGTCAATGCGATTTTCCGGCTGGCTTCCCATTATGCGGATGCCGGTTCCTCCTCGCGCGCCGAAGCGGCTCTTGACAAACTCATGAAAAATGAGAAGTTCCCGCAGATTCAGGCTCGCGCCATTTTCGAGAAGGCGCTTCAGAATTATAAGAACCGGGAATTCAAGGCGGCGCTCAAGCTGTTGAATGAACTTTATGAACGTTTTCCCGAGACGAATTGCATCGGCGATGCCTATTATCTGCATGGCGACATTCTGCGGGATGACGGCAATTTCGCCGCGGCGGTTCCCTATTATGCCAAAGCGGCGGAAACACTGCCCGGTTCCATCATCGAATGCGCGGCACTGGGGTCGATCGGAGACTGTCTGTTTACAATCGCCGCTTCCGGGAGCAGTGTTTCCAGAGAGGAACTGGAGGCGGCGCTCTCCTATTACAGGAAACTGCTGCAGCTGGAGAACTGCCCGCCGCAGCTCCAGATGATGGCAACTTACAAGATCGGGCGCTGCGTCGGTCTGCTCGACAGCGAGGAAGCGGCGGCGGATTACTATAAACAGCTGTTTTATAAACTGCCCGCCGCCGAGGCTGGCTTGAGACCAGTGGAAACTGTCTGGTGCGTGAAAGCGGCGGAGGCGCTGATCGACATTGCCGCTCATGATCCTTTGCGCACGACGATTGAGGATGCAAAAACCGCGCTTCACTGGCTTCTGGATGCCGGTCTGATCGACCGCGGGACTGCGGAAGAGCGTTTTGAGAAGCTGAAACAACAGAAATTCAATCCATAATCGGAGGTGTTGAGATGTTATATTGGAACATGATCGTATCCGGCGGCCCTGTCATGTGGCTGATCGTGCTGTGCAGCCTGGTGGCGCTTTATATTTTCATCGGGAAATGGTTTCAGTTTCACCGCGCGCAGGTGAATGTTCAGGAACTGATCAGCGGTCTTGTCAATGTCCTGCGCCGCGACGGAATGATTGAGGCGATCACGCTCTGCGACAATACCCCCGGTCCTGTTGCCCGGATTCTGACCGCGGCGATTCAGGCGTATCAGAACGACGATGATATTCGCCAGGCGATTGACGATGCGGCTCTGGTGGAACTGCCGCGTCTGGAAAGCCGGATGAACATTCTCGCCACGATTTCCAAAGTGGCGCCGATGCTCGGACTGCTCGGAACCGTGGTCGGCATGGCGGAAACCTTTATCGCCATGCAGATGAAGCAGGGAATTTCCCTGACCCTGGGCGATCTGTCCGGCGGAATCAGCATTGCCCTGACGACGACCGCCGCCGGGCTGTGCGTGGCAATTCCCAGCCTGATTGCCTACAACTATCTCGTTACCCGCGTCGAGGCTTTCTGCGTCGATATGGAGAAGGCGTCTTCCGAGATTATTTACTTTTTCAGGCATCACAAAGAGGGCAGGGACTCCGATGAAAATTAACATTACACCGCGAATCCGTCCGCGCGTCAGGATCATCAGCGGGTTTCCGGAACTTCTTCCGTTCGTCAGCGTGTTTTTCCTGATGATTATTTTCTTCATGATGGGCAGCTCCTTTGTTCCCGTGTCGGGGATTCCGGTAAATCTGCCGACGGCGAAGGTCGTAGGCACTTACAGTGTCAAGAAGTATATTGTGACCGTGGACAGGGAGGGAAATATCTACTTCAACGACCTGATTGTGGAAAATCTGAACCAGCTGAAGAGCAGACTGCTGAGCGATGTCGCGGGGCAGGGGGAGAACGGAGCGATCGTGATCCGGGCGGATATTGATACGCAGTACGGAACCGTTGCACAGATCATGTCCCTTGCCGATGAACTGAAGATCAACGTCTTTCTGCTTGCCAGACCGCTGAACTCCGGCAGACAGACCAACTTCCTGGATACCTGAAGATGAACCGGCCTTACGCATTGCAGCTCAAACAGAAGAAAAACCTGTCTTTCCGGGCGATTCTTGCGATTGCATTTGTGACGCTGGGGCTTCATGCTCTTCTGATCTTTCTCTTCAAGCCCATTCAGGACGACCCGCATACTTTGCGCTCCGGTTCCCATTACACCGTGATCTGCAAACCGGAGGATCTGGCGGGGAAAGACATTCACCTGCTGAATTACTGGCTGAAATATATGGAGCCGGAAACTGCCGTCAAACCGAATGACGACAGCGGATTCAGCATGGTTCGTGAAATGCGTTATTATGACTTTCAGCAGCCGCAGAGCATGGCGCCGGAGCTGTTCCGGAAGGCTTCCGGAATTTCAGGCGCGGAAAAACAGTCCATGCCTGTCCGGGAGCTGGCGGACTTGAATTCCAGTCCGAGAATTCCGATTGCGGTTCCCCGGCTGGAAAAACCGAATGCCGTTTCCGTCCGGTATCCGGTATGGACGGATTTGAAAGGAAACCTGATTTACGGGCTTTTGTTTGAAGACGAGGCGTCCCGGAAAATTCTCCGGAAGAACAAAGCGGAGACCTCGACAATTCTGAGTCTGGTTCCTGCCCCGGAAAAAGACCTGCCGCCGGAAATACGGATTTTGCGGTCTTCCGGCAATCATGCGCTGGATCTCCTTGCGGAACGCCAGCTGGCAGTTTATGCGGCAACGGCGGGACTGAACACGGAAAATTTTTTTCTGGTGACATGGAATCGGCCGGTGATCGGAAAGGAGACTGAAAAATGATTCCGATTTCAGAACTTCATATTTTTTACGTCTATATTTTCTTCTGGCTGACCGCCCTCACTGTTCTCTGGATTCGCCAGGAAATGCGCCAGCGCAAAGCGTATGACTGGTCTGTCGTGAAGGAGCGCCTTTATTTCTGCGACAACTGTCATCTCTCCTTTCTTGCCCAGCACGACAGCGAGAACGTGACCCGCTGCCCGCGCTGCAATGAACTCTGCTTTATCCGTAAACGGAAACGTTTCTGAAGCGCAGTTCAGAGAGAATGCCGGAACAGATCCGGAGTATGCGGCAGATGTTCCGCACCGGCGGCGTGTTCCCGTATCCATGACATCAGGATGAACAGGACTGCGTCGATCTGGGCTTCCGTCAAAGGTTTTCCCCGCATGATTCGATGCCATTTCTGAAGACAGCCGCGGCAGCAGCACCCCGTGGCATGCTGCGCGACGAAGCAGGGGTGTCCGCGCATGGGTGTCTGTCTGCCGTCATTGGGGGGAAAGGCGGGCGCCAGGCGTTTCAATATGAAATTGCGGCACTGATGTTCCACTTCGTCCATGCCTCTTTCCGCGATAATCCGCAATTCTGCGTCTCTCAGCTTGAAGCGGGAACGGAACTGCGATTTCGCCAGACGCTTTTTCAAGTCCTGCCATTCTGATTCTCTGTCCATGATTTCCGATACGTGATATATTGCAGTTTTGTCTCTACGGTAATATAACTTCCGGATGCGGAATTGCAAAAAGCGGAAAACCGGCTATATTACCGCCTGCTGAAATGGAGATGCGGTTATGTCATGGAAAATTGTGCTGCTGGTGGCTGCCGCGGGAAGCGTCGGGACTCTCCTGCGCTATCTGGTTGTCAGAGCTTTTCCGCTGTCCATGTTTCCCTGGAGCACGCTTGCTGTCAATGTGACCGGAAGTTTCCTTGCCGGACTGCTGTTCGTTCTGACGAAACAGCGTTTTCCCGCATTGGAACCTTATGCTCCGGTTCTGCTGATCGGTTTTCTCGGCGCGCTCACGACTTTTTCCACATTTGCATTGGAAAGTGCCGGCATGCTGCTTGCCGGTGAATACTGCCGCGCGGCGCTGAACCTTCTGCTCCAGAATGTCTCAGGCATTGCCGCTGTTTTCTGCGGCTTCTGCATCGGACGCCTGATCTGAATTCAAATAATCGTATAGGCTCCGTCTGCCACGACGTTGGAGCCGATTACGAATGAGGCGTCGTCGCCCGCAAGGAACAGGACAACCTTTGCTATTTCCTCGGGCTTCCCGAAACGCTTCAGCGGCTGAAGTGCAAGAAAACTCTGCATTCCCTTGTCGTGATCGCCTGTTCCCGCGGCGCCGTCATGCAGACCGGGTGTCTCTGTGGTTCCGGGAGCGACGGAATTGACACGGATGCCGTATGGGAGCAGAGCGATTGCCGCCGCGCGCGTCATGGAAGTGATGCCGCCTTTCGAGGCATGGTAGGCAAGATAGCCGGGAGAACCGACAATGGCGAACGAGGAGGAAAAGTTGACGATACTGCCGCCGTGTCCCTGGCGGATCATGATCTTCGCGGCATCGCGCATGAAGAGGAACGTTCCGGTCAGGTTGACGCGGATGACCTGATCGAATTCTTCGGCAGTTGTTTCGAGCAGCGGCTTGTTGAACTGCGTTGCGGCGTCGTTGACCAGAATATCCAGCTGTCCGAAGGTGGAGATGACCGTGTCAAGGGCGCGCCGGATGTCCATTTCTTTCGAGACGTCGCATTGGCAGAACACTGCATTGCCTGCCTTTTCCGTAATCTTCCGAACTGCTTCTTCTCCGGCTTTTCGATCAATATCCGCGATGAGGACATTGGCTCCTTCCTGCGCGAAAAGCTCCGCCGTTGCGTAGCCGATGCCTTTGGCGCCGCCGCTAATGACGGCTGTCTTGCCTGTCAGCTTCATTTCGATTCTTCCTTTCCGCGGCGTCTCAGTGTGATGACTGCCGCAATCAATGCCAGCAAATAAAAAATCCATGACGCATGCATCGCGTATTCCACGCCGAAGCGTGCGCCGAATTGACCGATTCCGAGAAAAAACACTCCGGCAAAGCCCCAGGTGCCCCCGACAATCAGAGCCATTCTGGCACTGAGTCCCGGTCCCTTCGGCGCATTCCGCGAGAGCGCGACCAGCAGCGGGTAGCCGGAACTTGCCAGGAGACCCGCGATCAATATCAGAAGACATGCCGCGGCATTCTGCAATATCAGAAAGTAGACGGCGACGGCAGGCACGCCGAGGAAAAGTCCGCCGAAGATGAACCACTGCGGCTTGTATTTTTTCACAAGAAAGCCGATGGCGATGGAGCCCGCGGCGGAACCGATTCCGAACATCATGGCGCTGAACCCTCCGAAGGACAGCGGAAAGTTGAGTTTGTTCAACAGGGTCGGCAGAAGCATCTGGATCGTGACGGTTCCCGTATTCAGGAAAAAGGCGATGACGAGCAGACTGCGGAAACTCCACGGTGCGGAATGATCTTCCGCGTTTTTCGCATTCCTGTCCGCAGGGCGGTCCGGAGCAAGCCGGACGTGGGAGATTTTCAATGCGATCAGCAGGAAAAGAATGAACGGAATCAGCCAGAACAAACCTTTCAGTCCGTATTCGCCGACGAGGGTCGCACTGAGCCAGGGTCCGATGCAGGAACCAAGAAAGCCGCCGGTCATGAATGTGGGGGTGCTGATTGTCGGGGCGATTTTTCCTATGTTCTGGACACTGCGCAGCCCTGCGGGATGCACGATTGCGACGCCGGCACCGACGGTCAGCATGATGAGGCAAAGCACCGGAACGGGGGTGGAGGAGGGCAGGGCGCCCAGCAGCAGGATCAGACCCGCCATCAGCAGTCCGATGCTGATCAGGCGCGGACTGCGCGTATTCCGGTCAAGCATTGCGGCGGGAATCTGCATCATATTGCATCCGATGCTCATGCTGGTCAGGATGAAGACTCCCATTCCGAGGTCCAGGTGAAAATAACGGAGCGCGACCGGCAGAAATCCCGGCAGGAGTCCCCCCATCATGTCCGCCATGAAGTGTGCCGAGGCAAGCGCCGTCATCTGAGCGCCGGAAGAGTATAACGCATTGGGTATTGGTGTCTGTTTTTTCATGATGCGCATAAGATACATCGAAAAATGTTTTTTACAATTCCGGATATGCGTGTGCCAGGAGTTTTTTCGGCGAACTTCGGAAAGACCGGTTCCTGCAGGTGCCGTCCGGCGGGGCTGAATCCGTTCCGGGGGAGGGGAAAGCTGCGCGCGTTTCTCATGGGCGCTTCCCGGCGGAACCGCCGGTCATCATGCTTTTGCCCGCCGTGAGAATCGGCAGCGGGAACTGTCACGGATGAAATGTATGGTTCGCCGAGGAGTTCTCCCGCCGGCATTCCGGGAATTCGGATGTCTTTCCTTCCCGGAGAATATGGAACCGCGTCGGTCATCCTGAAAATTTTCAAGAAATTTGGATCAGTTGATTTGACAATCACTTTTCAGAGATATATCTTACGGAAACTTCAGGAGACATGCAGGATACATGATAAAAAATCACGAGACATCGAAGACGGAAACGATCTATCAATTGCTGAAACAGCGTCTTGCAGACAACAGGTTCACGGATAACCTGCTGCCGAACGAACCCGATCTTGCGCTGGAGCTGCAGGTGTCCAGAAAGACTTTGCGCCATGCTTTGGCACGACTGGCTTTGGAAAACCGGATTGTCCGGATTAAAGGGAAGGGAACATTCATCAACAGACAGAAGGAGAGGAAAGGCAGGATTCTGGTTCTGGCACGCGATCTGGAAGACATCACGAGTCCCGCCCGCTATATTTTTCCTGCCATACAGCAGGAAGCGGAGACGATGAACCTGGAGGTGGAGTGTGTCGATCCCATTCTGATCACCAGTTATCCGGAAGTGATTCTCGACAAAATTGCGCAAGGCCCATATTGCGGCATTCTTTCCTTTCAGCTGAACTTTCTCGGTCATGAACCGATTATCGGAATTCTGAAGAAAATGGATCTGCCGGTCATTTTGGTGCACGGTTTGCGGTCAGATACGGAAAATACCGGTTTTGCGGTCATGGGGACGGACTACGGACAGTTAATTGAGGACGGGCTGCATTATCTTGCGGAGCAGGGGCATCGGAGGATTGCATATCTGGTCTACCGCGAACTGCGGATCAGCCGGAATAATTATTTCCGGCTGCTGGATAAACTGGGGCTGGACAACTCCCCGGAACTCTGGTGTCCGCTGCCGCACTATAATCAGCATGACTTGATTATGAAGGGATTGGAAGAGTCGCTGGGGAATCTCCGTGACAGACCGACTGCACTGTTCTGTTTTTCGGATTATGCCGCAGTATGCGTGTATGAATTTTTGCAGAAGCGTCGCATCAGAATTCCGGATGACGTGGCGGTATTGTCTATCGGCAACATGATCGGGTGCGATTTTATCAGCCCCTCTCTTTCTGCTTTGGATTTTGACTGCCCGGAAATCGGCAGGCAGGCTGTCCGGTTCGTGATGGAAATGTATACAAAGAAGGAAAGAACGCGCCCATTTCTCGTTTCCCCGCATCATCTGATCGAAAGAGAGAGCACCCGGAAACGTGTTGATTGCCGGCGGCAGATGGTCCCGGATGAAGAGAAAATGGCGGAAAAAATTTATGAAAGGTGTTGAGGCAGAGAAGATGAAGAGGATCATAATGTTTCATTTTCTGTTTCTCCTGTGGCGGCTGTCGTTCCCCGCTGTGCCTCTGTATGCGGCGGGTGGTGAAATAAAGATGATTTCGTCCTTTGCAGACAATTCTCCGCAGGAAATACTTTCTCCGGTGTTTTCCGGAAGTGCCGCATCGAAACTGCCATACGGGTATTCGGTTGAAAACGCGGAAGGCAGAAACGGAACTTCCGGGCTGGTCTACAGGCGGGACAATCCGGATGATTACGCAATGATGACTTTCCCCTTGCCCGGTCTCAGGCCGGGGACTGTTTATCAGGCGGAAGTCTGGGTTCGCGGAGAAAATCTGCAACAGGGAAAAGACAGGAACATGGGACTGATTTGTGTTCAATTCAGCAGGGACAGAAAATATTTTTCCGGTGTTTTCCCGCATTTTGCTGTTTCTTCTGATGGCGCATGGAAGCGTTGTGTCATGCAGTTTTCAATGAAGGAGAACGCAGATGACGCCTCTGTGCTGCTTTACCTTCGGAAAGGGTGGACCGGGAAAGTCGTTTTCAGCGATCTGGCTGTCCGAACCGCGGGCGATACTCAGACATCGGTCATACTGAATCAGCCCGACCGTCTGACGGTGTCCGGGGATCAGACGGGGCTCAGATTTACTGTTACAGCTCCGGGTGGGGAATACCGGCATTTGCGGCTGCTGGTCCGGGCGCTTCAGGGGAATCGCAGACAGGAGTTTTTGCTTTGTCCGGATGAATCCGGGAAATGCCGGCAGACGCTTTCCCGGCTTGCGGAGGGAAACTTACGGATTGAAACAGTGCTTGCGGACATGCGGAAGCGGCAGGTTCTGTGCCGTGAGTCTTTTGAACTTCAAGTCTTGCCTGGGCATTCTCCCGCTGTTCGGGTTGATGAAAAAGGGATTCTCCGCATCAAGGGAAACGCCTTCTTTCCCATTGGCATTTTTACCGGCAGTTTGAGTGAAGCGGATCTGGAGCGCATTTCGCGCGCCGGAATCAATACGGTTCTGCCGTATGCCTCCATCAGTCTTGCCATCGGGGGAAAAGCCGCGACGCGGGCGGAGGAACTGCTCCGGTCATTGGATGTGATTGAGAAATACGGCTTGAAGATTGTCTTCTCCCTGAAGGATCAATATTCCGGTAAAAATCATGCCAGACTCCGCTGGGATCAGGCGCGAGGTGTTGAAAACGTGGCGGCTGCCGTCGCGGAAACCCTTCGGAATCATCCGGCACTGCTTGCATGGTATATCAGTGATGAAGACACCAGGGGGGAGGTTCCGAATCTGATCCGCATGCGTCGTCTGCTGAGCCTTGCCGATCCGGATCATCCGACGGTTGTCCTGACTTTCCGGAAGAATGATTTCCCGTATTATGCCGGAGGCGGCGATATTTCCGGGGTGGATGACTATCCGATTCGCGATCAGTCCTCGCGGACGGTCAGGACGATTTCCGAACTGATTTGCGCAGCTTCTCTGTCCGGCAATCCCGTCTGGGGTGTTCCGCAGGTTTTCAATTGGGGCGGTTACAAAGCGAAGACGCAGGAGGAGTTCCGGCGTTACCGCTATCCGAGCGAGGAGGAGATTCGCACCATGACTCTGTTGAATCTGGTTCATGGTGCGAAGGGAATCATTTTTTATCATTATACAGACATCTTCCGCCGTGCTGAAAAATTTGATCCCGGCAGTTCTGAACGGGAATGGAGGAAGGTGTGCAGTGTCGTCCGTGATCTGCAGCTTCTGACTCCGTTCCTGGTTTCGGGAGTTCCTGCGGAAAATCTTGATTATTCCAGTTGCCGGCAGGTCGAGGCATGTATGCTCCTGGATGGCGGCGGCCGCGCTGCCGTTCTGCTCTGCGGCGTCGGCCCCGGGAAAAACGAGGCTCTTTTCAGATTGCCGGGCAAAAAGCGATTCCATTCGCTTTACGGATATACAAAACAGCTTTCATCCGGCTGGTATAAGTTTGAAACAAGCGACATCGGCTGTGATATTCTTATGGAAGAAGACGGGACAGGAAGATAATCTGAAAACAGGAGGTGCTTATGACGCATACATGCAAAAGAAACGGAATTGGAAAATCACGGAAATCAGTCAGTCCGTCTGGTTTTACTTTACTGGAACTTTTGATCGTGATTGCGATCATTGTGATTCTTGCCGCGCTCCTGCTGCCCGCATTGAAAACGGTCCGGCAAAAAGCGCATGCAACTGCCTGCGTCAGTTTGCAGAGACAGGTCGGACTGGTATTCGGCATGTATGCCCAGGACAACAATGAATACATTCCGAAGAAAAAGGACAGCACCCGTATCACCACTCCTTACTACAACCAGCACTGGTTCGGCATTCTGGTCGAAACCGGACATTTGACGGACGCAACCGCCAAAAAGCTGCTCCGCTGTCCGGAAGCGAAACGCAGCTGGTCCATAGGAATGAATCTCTATTATTTTTATACGTGGAGAAGACGGGTCCGCATTGGAAAGCCTTCAAACGTATATCTTCACGGCGACTGGTACAACCCGACTGGAAACGAGGGCGAAATCGGTTTTAACTACAAAGATGACACGACCAATCGCCATCCGTCCTTCCGTCATGGCGGAAGGGGACAGACGGGCGGGAACGGCGTATTCGGCTTTGTGGACGGTCATGTGGAGTCATGCAGATACGCAGATTTTCCGGGTATTACCAGTCCGAGCATCATAAAACAGAAACTCTATCCGAAATGAAAAGACTGCGGGGAATTGTTCCCCGGCGATTCCGCAGACGGCGGCGGGGCTGAATCCGTTCCGGGGAGGGGAAAGCCGCGGGCTGTTCTCCGATTTTTGTCATTCTTTTGTGATTTGAGAGCACGCCGAATTGAAAAAATCGTTTTTACAAGTAAGTTACTTCGGAAAAAAGGGGTATTTTCATGAAATATATCGGTGCTCATGTTTCCATCGCCGGCGGGGTGGAAAACGCTCCGCTGAACGCCGCCGCAATCGGTGCGAAGGCATTCGCAATGTTTACGAAAAACCAGCGGCAGTGGGTCAGTCCGCCGTTGACACAGGAGTCTGTCGAAGCGTTCAAGAACAACTGCCGGGAGAAGGGGTTTTCCCCTGCGCACATTCTGCCGCATGACGGTTATCTGATCAATCTCGGGAATCCCGATCCGGCAAAGCGCGCGCAGTCCCGGAAGGCTTTTACGGATGAGATGACACGCTGCATGCAGCTGGGGCTGGACCGGCTGAATTTTCATCCGGGAAGTCATTTGCGTGAAATACCGGAGGACGACTGCCTGAAGCTGATTGCCGAATCCGTAAATGCCGCGCTGTCGGAAACGGAAGGGGTGACTGCCGTCATAGAGAATACCGCGGGGCAGGGAAGCAATCTCGGTTATTCTTTTGAACAGATCGCCCGTATCATAGAGCTGATTGAAGATCAGTCCCGTGTGGGGGTCTGCATTGATACATGCCATTCTTTTGCCGCAGGCTACGACCTGAAAAGCGAGGAGGGATACGAACAGACCATGAACGCTTTTGAACGCATTGTCGGTTTCCGCTTTCTGCGCGGCGTTCATCTGAATGACTCCAAAAGCGTGCTTGGGGGATGCCTTGACCGTCATAACAGCATCGGCAAGGGGGAACTGGGGCTGGAGCCGTTCAAACGCCTGATGAATGACAAGCGCTTTGATGACGTTCCGATGGTTCTCGAAACGATAGATGAGGCATTGTGGCCGGAGGAAATCAGACTCCTTTATTCCTTTGCCGGAAACTGATTCCATGCAGGATGTTCCGCCCGCCGTTCTCCGGCGCGGCGCTCCGATAAAAAAAAGGACGTCTCCCCGCGGGGAAACGTCCTTTTTCCATATCTCTGGAAACAGATTATGCTTTGCGCTCGAACAGAGAGCGGATCTTTTTGCCTGTGACTTCCGCGATATGATCGCCGAGCGCCTTGCGCTTGCCGAGGAGTTCCGGGGAGCCGTTGGCAATCTCTGCGAGGAAGGTTTTGGCGAATTCGCCGCTTTCGATTCTCTTGAGAGACTCTTTCATTCTCTCCTTCACATCGGGCGTGATGATCTTCGGACCGTTGTAGTATTCGCCGAATTCGGCGGTGTTGGAGATGACTGCGTTCATCTTCTGGATGCCGCCTTCATAGATCAGGTCAACGATGAGCTTGAGCTCGTGGATGCACTCGAAATATGCCATTTCCGGGGGATAACCAGCCTCGACGAGAACCTCGAATCCGTATTTCATCAGATCGACGCATCCGCCGCAGAGGACGTTCTGTTCGCCGAAGAGGTCTTCATAGGTTTCCTGCTCGAATGTGCATTCGAGCACGCCGGCGCGGGTGAAGCCCATTGCCTTTGCCATCGCAAGAGCGGTCTTGGCGGCATGTCCGGTCGCATCCTGCTTGATGGCGATCAGTCCGGGAACGCCGAAGCCGGCGAGAAACGCCTTGCGCTCTTCCGTTGCGGGGCTCTTGGGGGCGACCATGATTACGTCGCAGCCTTCCGGGGGAAGGATCTGCTTGAAAACGACGTTGAAGCCGTGGGAGCAGGAAAGAGTCTTGCCCGGTGTCATGTGCTTCTTGATTTCATTGTCATAGGTCGACTTGTGGAATTCGTCGGGAAGCAGAATGTGAATGATGTCGGCTTTTGCCGCCGCTTCATCGGCTGACATGACCTGAAAACCGTCGGCAACGGCTCTGTCGAAGGACGGTCCCTTTCTGGAACCGATGATTACATTGACGCCGGAATCTCTCATGCAGAGAGCCTGGGCGCTGCCCTGGCTGCCGTAGCCGATCACTGCCACTGTTTTTCCGTTTAAGATAGATGCGTCCGCATCTTTGTCATGAAGGATTTTCACTTCCTGAGCCATTTTTACTCCTCCGCGGGACTGCCCGCTATTTAGTTTATAAGAGAATTTAGGAAAATTCCATGTCAAAACCATAATGTAGCACTTCCAGTAAATGATTTCAACTCTTCCCGCTGGTTTTCGCCGCTTTTTATCGGGAATTCGCCGTTCCGCAAGCCTGAAAACGCATCAATCAAACCGCAGACCGGAATGCCGCCGCTCTCCGCAAATCGAATCCGGTCATGCCGCAGGAAGTTCCGTCGTCGTTCCGCTTTCCCCGTGATCCTTATTCCCGGACAATGCCCTGCAGCATTTTCTGCTGTTCCGGGATGATCCTGCGCGTGAAGACGTCGGCGGGATTGCCGCCTATGAGACGCATGAACAGACTGCTGTTCAGAGTCGCAAGATAGGTTCTGCCGTCGGCTTTTTCATAAATTGCGACTCTGCACGGAATGATGCTCCCCAGCTGGGGATCGGAGGCGAGAAGCGGCGCGGTATAGGTGCGGGAGCAAAGCTCGAACACGGCGATTTTGGCTGCCGGCAGTCCGCACTTCTGCGAGCGGATGGTCCAGCCGGGAATTGCGGAGGCGTTGACCGGAAATTGTCTGACGGCGTCTTCGTAGGAAAGCTGGCTGGGAGTTTCGTGGATCAGGGAGGCGCGCAGATAGAGGATTCCGCATGTGAACGTCAGTGCGACGCCCCAGAGCAGTCCGAGGCAGAAGAAAATGATCCGTGGATGTTTCTCGTAAATTTTCATTAGGAATTCCGCTCCGTCTTTGTTGTCTTTCAGGTAATATATCACCGGGTGACTGCAAAAACGACAAAAAACGGAAAAAAATCAGAAGAATCCCTTGCCCTTTCCGAAAGAGCGTGTATAATATTACGCTTGACAACTCCTGCCGTGCGGGAGCCCGTTTTATCTGGAACCATAGCTCAGTCGGTTAGAGCAGGTGACTCATAATCACCGGGTCGCAGGTTCGAGCCCTGCTGGTTCCACCAATTTTGTTTATGCATAAATCCTTGTAAATAAGAAATTTGGGTGCGTTTGAGGTGTTCTCTGAGGCCTTCCTTTCCGATTCTTTTTCTCTTTTTTCGCTGTTTTTTTGAGTGTAAAACGTCAACATTCGTCCCACATTCGTCCCGCACTTTTTTGAATCTACACCTCAAGCTGCTTTTTTCAAGTTTTTTCTTCAGGGATGGTCTAATCGCATGTCTCTATCCCTGTGATTTGGCAGGAAATAGGAGCCTCGGACGCTTCCGGACATTTCGGACGTATATTTACTTACGCATGTGAAGAGAATGTATATATTGAACAATGGCAGGGGGAAACACATATAGTTCCTTATAAGGAGTTTGGGAAAAGTGTCCGTTTTGTCCGTGAACTCTTGTAGTCCTCGTCCTGATAAGGAATTAGGGAAAAGTGTCCGTTTTGTCCGTGAACATCCTATCGTACATAACAGCAAGCCAACTGCATGGTAAAAAAAAGACGGAGGGAAGGCTTGTACTCCTTCGACCTCCGTGATGCTTTGGGACACCCTCATGCTGCATCACTTCATGGGGCATAGCTTCCGGACAGGAGGACGCAACAGGAGTTCTCCTCCGGAATCTCTTCACGCTGGAAGAACCAGTGGAAACTGATGATTTTCCCACAACGGCATCAGTTCCAGAGCTCCGGGCGGTTGCCGTCCAGACCGAAGCAGCGGTTCAGAGCGGCGTAGGAGACGTCCACCCGTTGCGGGGTGTATTTCCTGACCGTCTCCGTGAACGCATTCAACAGGCTCCATCTTGTCGGCTCGGCGAACTCCTCGTGCGAGGGATTCTTG
>CASDPB010000036.1 GCA_949282305.1 uncultured Lentisphaeria bacterium
CAGAACGCCGACGAGCATGGTCCGCTGCTGTCGGATCGCCCCCGCAAAGAAGTTCGGACGGTAGTCCAGGAGTTTTACGGCGTCGAAAATGCGCTGCTTCATCTCCTCTCCGACGGGACGCTTCCCGCTGAGAGCGTGTGAAACCGTAGTCGGAGACACTCCGACCATTTTTGCAACATCGCTGATTCTGACACGGTTTCTCATGAATTCTCTTTCAAATAAGTTTAGCAAATATTCTCGCAAATGAAATTAGCAAATCGATTTGTCTTCTTTATTATATTCAAAAAAAATATTTTGTCAAGACCGTTTTGCTGGAAAAGAGAATTTTTTTGCAAAATATGCGTCTTGTGCGGATTTGCCGAAATCCGGCGCGAGCTTTTCCATCGCAATCTCCCGGAAAATCTCCGGGACAGACAGATCAAACTCGTTCTGTGTCAACCTGTTCTTTCAGGAAAGTTTCCTCCGCCGGGCTCCGGGGTTTTTCGGAATGCGGGAATGGAGCTCCTCTTGGACGGGAAAACGCACCTCCGGTGAGGGGCAGCCAATATTCCGCACTGTTTCTGCAACAGGAACGCACAGTGTCTTTCCGTTTTCAAATTCAATTGATGCAAAAAAGGATATGAGGTCGGCAGGACGTTTCACTTTTCTGCTTTCATTTTATCATTTATACGGGAAGGCAGCTCCGGGAATCAGGCGGTTCGCCGATGGGGGCGCGGTTCCGTATGAAAATGAATTGGTCTATACGAATGATTTAAATTTTTTCTTTTGTGATATTTTGCAATTCAGCGTAAAATAAATGATGGAAAGGTGTTTTTTTATGAATTGAAGCAGAGGCTAATATTAGAAAAAATGAATTGGTATACATGAAAAACATGATTTTTCCATTCCGTTTTTCTTGCAATATCAAGATTGTCGTCTTATAGTAAAAAATCACTGGCAACAATCAAAGAGGAGGAAATATGAAAGGATTCCTGACACTATTGGCGGCAGGCGGAGTATTCTGCTCACTTACGGCAGTGGAACTGCCGGGCATTTTCAGTGACAACATGGTAATCCAGCGGGATCGTGAAATCCGCATCTGGGGGAAGGGGGATCCCGGCGAGGCGATCCGTGTGGAGTTCAAGGGACGGAAAGCTGTTACCGAGACCGGCAGGGACGGCAGATGGTTTGTGACGCTCGCCGCCTGTCCCGCGTCCGGCGAGGGCGCGACGCTGACGGTTGCGGGGAGCAGGACACTGACGTATTCCAATGTTCTCGTAGGGGACGTCTGGCTTTGCGCCGGACAGTCCAACATGGAATGGGTGCTGCGCGGAATCACCGGCGCGGAAGAATTGCTGAAGACTGCCGGGCAGCCGCAGATGCGGCTGTTCAAGATCAGTCCTGCCTGGAGCAGGACACCTCAAGAGAACGTCAAGGCCCGCTGGACGCCTTGCACGGCGGAGACAGCCGGGAATTTCAGTGCGGTCGGCTATCTGACCGGATTGGAGCTGCAGAAGGAATTGAACGTTCCGATCGGTTTGATCAGCATTGCCTGGGGCGGAGCCCGGATCGAGGCGATGTGCGCGCCGGAGTCCTTCCGCACCGTCGGCGTCAAGGAGGAGCTCACAACGGCGTTCGAGAAGGAGATCGCAAAATTCAACTCTCAGCATGATAAGGAATTGCGCAAGGACAAGCAGCGGCTTCCCATCGCCGTTTTCAATGCGATGGTGCGGCCCGTGACTCCTTTTGCCGTCCGCGGTCTGCTCTGGTATCAGGGGGAGGACAATCATTCCGAGGGGATGCGCTATGCGGAAAAGCTGCGTGCCTTCGCCTGGAGCTGGCGCCACTATTTCCAGAATCCCGACCTGCCGGTTTATGTGGTCCAGATTGCGCCCTGGCAGTATAATCAGGAAGATCCCGGCAGAATTCCGCAGTTCTGGGAAGCACAGCGGTATTTTGCCGAACACGACCGGAATGCCGGGCTGGTGGTCACAACGGATCTCGGAGATCCCCGGGACATACATCCGCGCGACAAGGCGCCTTTGGGAAAACGTCTGGCGAAACTTGTATTGTTCAAGACCTACGGCGCGGGCGACGACTGCGCTGTTTCGCCGACCTTCCGGAAAGCCGAAGCAAGGGACGGCAGGGTATATGTGAGTTTCAACTTCGCGAACGGACTCAGAACCCGCGACGGGAAACCGGTCACTCACCTTGAACTTGCAGGGAAGGACGGAAAGTTTCATCCCGCGACCGGAACTGTGGAGGGCGACTGCCTGGTTGTTTCCTCGCCCGATGTGAAAGAACCTGCCGGCGTCCGGTTCGGATGGCATAAGCTCGCTCAGCCCAATTTGGTCAACCGGGCAGGCGTTCCCGCCGCGACTTTCAGCGCGGCTGTCGGCAGATAGAGGCGCTGCGGAGCGCTTTTGTCCTGCGGATTGTGATTGAGAGGAAAGCCCCCCGGTGCAGGAGGGATGCCGCATCGAAGGGCTTTCCTCAAATGATATGATTTCAGCCGCAGGGGAGGGCGGCTGTGCGGATGCCGGTCAGGAGCGTTTCCGGAACAGTCCGGAAGTTCCCTCCGCCATTCTCTGGAAGATCGCGTAGAGTCCCGGCAGGAACATCATGCCGATGACTGTGGCGACGAGCATGCCCCAGAACGTCGTGACGCTGGTTGCCAGACGGCTTCCCGCGCCCGCACCGCTTGCAAAAAGCATTGGGAACACACCGATTACGAAGGAGAGTGCCGTCATCATCACGGAACGGAAACGGATTTTCATTCCGTTGAGAGCGGCTTCCTGAATGGTGGCGCCCCGGTCGCGTTCCGCTTTGGAGAACTCCACAACCAGAATGGCGGATTTCGCCATCAGCCCGATCAGCATCAGCAATCCGAGCTGACAGTAGATGTTCATGGGAATTCCGGTGATTTTCAATGCCGCCATTGCTCCCAGAGTCGCAGTTGCGACGGAAAGCATGACCGAAAGCGGCATCGTCCAGTTTTCATACTGTGCCACAAGAAAGAGGTATGCCATCAGAAGCGCAACCAGCAGAAGCCCCGCGATCTTTCCTTCATTCTGGCTTTCCTGGTAGCTCATATTGGTCCAGCTGATCTGAAAATCCCTGGAAAGATTTTCCCTGACGACTTTTTCCATCAGCTTCATCATTTCACCGGAGCTGACGGATGGAATTCCCTGCGTATTGATTCCCGCCGCGGGGAACATGTTGAACCGTTCCACCTGACGGGGGCCGAGCGTCCAGCTCACAGTCGCCAGGGCGCTGAGAGGAACTGCCTTGCCGTCGTCGGTGGCGACATGAAGCTGTTCAATGATGTTCAGATCCGCACGGTATTCCGGTTCAACCTGGATTTTAACCTGGTAGGTTTTTCCGAATTTGTTGAAGTCGTTGATATAGTAGGAACCCAGCTGGCTCTGGAGAGCATTGAAGATGGAACTGATGGAAACGTTCATGGCTTCCGCTTTCTTCCTGTTGATGTCCAGGTAAAGCATGGGCGTGCTCACGTCGAATGTGGAAAAAGCGTATACGGCTTTTCCCGTTTCCATGATCCGCGTCAGGAGATTGTTTGTGGTCTGGGCGAGTTCCCTGGAGTTCTGACTGCCCGTCGCCTGAAGGGAGAATGTCACGCCGCCCGTTTCCCCGAGTCCGTCGACAGCGGGCGGGACGAATGCCGTGACCGCCGCGTCCGTCAGTACAGCCGTGCGTTTGAGGATTTCCGCCTGAATCGCCGCGATGGTCGTTTCCGGCGTCGTCCGTTTGTCCCACGGTTCAAGCATGACAATGGCGAGTCCCAGATTTTCCCCCTTGCCGGAGGTCAGGCTTTCGCCGGGACTTGTCGTGAGATAGTCGACGCCCGGAATATCGAGAACGATCTCGGAAAGCTGTTCCAGGGCGGCCTGGGTTCTCGGAAGGGTTGCCGCCGCCGGCAGCACGACCTCGCAGAAAATGGCGCCCTTGTCCTCTTCCGGAAGAAACGAGGACGGCAGTGTGGTGAACAGGTGGTAGTTGCCGTAAAGAATTGCGGCGAACAGAACCACGGTCAGCAGCGCTCTGCGGACCAGAAGCGCGCCGCCCGCGATGTAGATATTCCGGCTCCAGTTCAGTCCGATGTTGAACCAGCGGAAGATGTGGCGCGGTTCCTTGGCGGGCCGGAGCACGAGCGCACAGAGCGCCGGACTCAATGTCATGGCGTTGACTGTGGAAAGAATGAGCGCGATGCACATGGTGACGGCGAACTGCGTATAGATCGTTCCCACCATTCCGCCGTAGAACATGATCGGCACATAGACCGCCACAACCACGAAGGTCGATGCGATCAGTGCGCTGGAAAGCTGCTGCATGGATTTAACCGCCGCATCGAAGGGGGAGAGATGCTCCTCGTCAATCAGGCGCGTGCAGTTTTCCGTTACGCAGATTGCATTGTCCACGACGGAGCCGATCACCAGAACAAGTGCGAACATCGTCAGAGTGTTGACGCTCATGTCCATCAGATACAGGAAGAAGAAGGTTCCGAGCAGCGACACCGGAATGGTGACTGTTGGAACGATCGTCGCCCTCCAGTCCTGGAGGAACAGATAGGTGATGACCACCACCAGAATGAAAGTGATGATGAGCGTCTGCACGATTTCCTGCATTGAGACCGTGACGAAGCGTGTCGTATCGTAGTCGATTTCCCACTGGATGCCGTCGGGGAAATTCGCTTCCAGCCTGCGCAGTTCCGCCTTGACGGTTTTCATGACCTCAAGGGCGTTGGCGTCGTTGAGTTTGAAAATCGCCATAACGACTGCCGGTTTTCCCTTGTACATCGCGGTGCTGTTGTAGGTTTCCGCCCCCAGTTCGATTCTGGCGATGTCGGAAAGCAGTATCTGACGGCCGTTTTCGCCAGATTTGACGATGATGTTTTCAAATTCTTCCGGAGTGCTCAGCCGTCCCTGCGTATCGACTTTGAACTGCATCCACGGACTGCTGGATTCCGTGCCGACCGAACCGCTTGCCGCCTGCAGGTTCTGGCTGGACACGGCGTCGCGGACATCGCTGTCGCTGATGCCGAGTGCGTGCATCTTGTGCGGATCAAGCCAGATGCGGAGACTGTATTTCAGTTCGCCCCAGATTTCCACCTGTCCGACGCCGTCGATTCGCGACAGCGTGTCTTTCAGATGGATGCTGACGTAGTTGCTCAGATACAGCGGGGAGTGATCCGGATTGTCGCTGTAGACGGCAACCGTCGCGAGCATGTCGCTGGAACGTTTCACGACGGTGACGCCGTTGTTGACAACGTCCGTGGGCAGATTGGGCTCCGCCCGTTTGACGGCATTGTTCACGTTGACGAGCGCCATATCCTCGTCGGAACCGGATTTGAACGTCAGAGTCAGGGTGTAGTTGCCCAGGTTGTCCGACTGGGAAAAATAGTACACCATGTTCTCAATGCCGTTGACTTCGGATTCCAGCGGAGCAGCGACCGTGTCTGCGATGACCTGTGCGCTGGCTCCCGGATACGAGGCGCTCACCATGATCGTGGGAGGCGCGATCTGGGGATACTCTGCGATCGGCAGTTTTCCGAGGCAGAGAATTCCCGCCAGCATGATAAACAGCGATATTACCAGTGCGAAGCGGGGACGCTTGATGAAAAACGAGGAAAACATTGCTTTTCTCCTTATCGGGATTCCGCAGTGCCGGACGATACCGGATTGACCAGGTCTCCGGATTTGACTTTCTGAATGCCGCCGACGACAACCGTTTCGCCTTCCTTCAGACCGGAAAGAATGATCTGCTTGTCCTTCACCTGGGAGCCGATCACAACCTGGCGGCGCTCAATTCTGCTGTCCGCGCCGACGACAAAGACGTAATGATGCCTGCCGTCCGTCATAAGTGCCATCACATTGACGGCGGGGCGCGCAGTCTCGAAATTTTCACGCAGCCTCACCATCACGTATCCGCCGGGCAGCAGCTCCATGTCGGGATTCGACGCGGCAAGCTGAACCATCAGAGTGCCTGTCTGGGAATCCACCTGATTGTCGATGAAGTCGACTTTCAGTTCCCGTTTGAAAGGTGTTCCGTCCGCCCGGATGATTTCAAATACGGCTGACGGCAGTTTCCCGTTTCTGCTGTATTTGAAGAAATCGGCTTCACTCATCGAGAATTTGATGTCGATCGGATCAAACTGCACGATTGTCGCCAGTGTTCCGCTTTCCGGAGTGATGTAGTTTCCTTCACTGTACATGTTCTCTCCGATCTGCCCGGTGATGGGAGAATGGATTTTTGTGTAGGAGAGATTGTTTTCCGCCAGAACCAGATTGGCTCTTGCCTCATTGACCTTTCCCAGATTGACCTGATGGGAGCGGAGGGCGCTCTCGTAAGTCGTCCGGGAAGTTGCCTGGGACTGAAACAGCCTTTCATGGCGTTTCATTTCCCTGGAGGCATACTCCAGCTCCGGCAGCGTCTGTTCCAGCGTCGCTTTGGCGATATTGACGTTTTCCCGGTAGATCGTGTCCTCAATCTGGAAAAGCTGGTCGCCTTTTTTCACCAGGGAACCTTCCTTGAACATTGCCTTCCAGAGAATGCCGCTGATACGCGCGACAATATTGACGGTTTCCGAGGCTTCGACCGTTCCTACGTAGGTTTTAGGCGCAGTCTGCCGCAGCGCGGTCACTTTTTCCACTCTGACCGAAGGATGAGCGGAGTCTGCACAGAGGTTCAGCACGACCGCCATGCCGAGAACCGCCGTAAAGGTTTTTCGTTTGAATTTGTACATATTTCACCTGATTGGGTTGCTTTTCGTTCTGTGTGATAAAAGCAGGAAGACTTCTGCGTTTTCCGCTTTGCTCCGCGGGGAAAAAGGGCAGCAGTCACTGCGGGGAAAAGTAATCGTGATCCATTGATGTTTGACTCACGGAAAAACATCTTCTGCGGACAGATTGCCGCGAGTCGGTAGGGCATCCATCAAAACTCCTTCATTTTTTCTTCTTTTTCTGTATATTGAAAACCATATTAACAGTTAATGGCATTAATAATATACCTGATTATCAATAAAACGCAAGAGGAGTTTGAAAAAATATGTCTGAAAAACGGGTGCGGGAGATTTTTCTTGAAAAAAAGGCGATTGATGTTATATTGGGACAGCGGAGCAGAAATAGATCTCATCATTATAGACAAAGGCAGTTTGCGCATGGCGAGGGAAAAGAAAAATGAAAACATGTGGCCGAAACTGTTTCGGATCACGGAGGAGCTTCAGATACTTCACGAGAAGAGAACGGAGATTGACACGCCTCTTCACACGACGTTTGCCCAGCTGCGTATTTTAAGTTACATCCGCTACAGCCCGACGGAGTCTGTCAAGATCAAGGAAATTGCGGATGAACTGCATATCACGCCGGCTGCCGCTTCGCAGATTGTGGAGCGCATGGTCCAGCTTGGCGTGGTGGAACGGACGCTTGTCCCCGGGGACCGCCGTTCAGTCAGCGTCACCTTGTCGCCGGAAGGCCGGGAATGCTGGGAAAGAAGCGACAGTATCTTCGAGTCCATGATGAAGCGGCTCCTGCGGCATGTTCCCGAAGAGAAACTTTCAGCCTTTCAGGAAGTCCTGAATATTCTGCTGACCTCCATCGGAGAAGAGAGACTCCGGGTGGAGAAGCAGGCGGGACGTTCCGGGTGACGTCTTCATCAGGGCGTATGCCGTTTCGTTTCCATGCCGTCATTGGGGGGGCGCATGGCGGAAAGGCTCTCAGGATGACTCCCGGCGCGTGCGCCGGACGGCTCCGGTTTATTCCGGCAATCGGAAAATTTCAAGGGGTCTGAAACTTTTCTTCCGTATATTTTTTCTGAAAAAATAATTCCGGCGACTTGAAAAAATGAACAAATGGATTAGTTTAGTGTCTAAAATATTTAAAACATGAATTTTTTAATTTCTATAAAGGAGATATCAAGGGAAAGTAAATGGAAATAAGACACATACAGCATAACTGGGAACTGCTGTTTCGGAATACGGATCTGCTGCGTGACTTGATTGATAAATATTATCCGTTCAAGACGCAGAATCAGATTACGGTGGCACAGATCAAAATGCTTGCCTGCATCATGCGGCACGAACCGGATGGAGTGATGCTCAAAGATGTTGCCAATGAGCTGGAGCTGACGCCGGGTGCGGTCTCTCAGATGGTGGAACACCTGGTGAGAATGGAGCTTCTGGATCGCTGTGCATCGGAAAACGACCGGCGCGCTGTCTGTATTAAGTTGAGTCAAAAGGGAAAAAGCATCCGTGCGTTTCATGAGGATTTCTTCGATAAGGTCATCAATAACTTTATGAAAACGGTGCCGGAGGAAAAACAGGAAATCTTCGTTGAAGTCATGCAGAAGATGCACCAGTATCTTGAAAATGAAAAACAGAAACAACTCGGAGTTTGATTTTATGAAAAAACTTATTCTTATGATCGCCGCACTCAGTATGCTTTCGCCTGTCTTTGCCCAGGGCAGCGGCGGGCAGGTGAAGCAGAAGGTGAAAGTAGGCAAGGTCTTCGGCGCCCAGAATGTGGAGTCCCGCAGAGTGGTCGGTTTCGTGAAGGACATCTCGCGTGTGGATCTTACGACGCGAATTTCTGCGGATTTGATCAAGGTCGGTTTCAACGACGGCGATTTCGTTAAGAAAGGACAGATGCTTTACCAGTTTGATGATGTCCGCTATGATGCCGCGGTTAAAAACGCGAAGGCGCAGCTTGCCGAAGTCAAGGCGCGCCTGATTTATGCGGAAAGCAATTACAAACGGACCAACGAGCTGTATATGAAGAATGCGGCTTCCAAGGATTCCATGGAAACGACCAGAAGCACACTGGATGCCTACAGGGCGGAACTGCTTGCCGCCGAGGCGAGCCTCGTCACCGCGCAGGATGATTTGAACCACACCAAAATCTACGCTCCGATCAGCGGGCGCATCGGTGCCACGAATTATACCGTCGGAAACTATCTGACGCCTTCCTCCGGCGTTCTTGCCACAATCATTCAGAATCAGCCCATCCGTGTTGTGTTTTCCATGAGCAACCGTGACTATGCCAATATGTATGGCGGCAAAGAGGACAACCTGAAGAAAGAGGCGCTGATCCGCATCCGCCTTGCAAACGGCGACTATTTTGACGAAAACGGAACGGTTGAGTTCATCAACAACGAGGCGAACCAGCGGACCGATACGATTCAGGTTTACAGCCGTTTCGAGAACAAGGCGGGCAAACTGATTCCGAACAACGCCGTGACGGTGGAGCTCTCCCACAAAGTCGGAAAACCGGTGGTTGCGGTTCTGCCGTCCGCTGTGATGCACGATACGGACAGCGCCTATGTTTACGTCGTCAAGGATAATAAAATCGAACGCCGCAACGTGGAGCTCGGCAGAGCGACGGGCACGTCTCAGTTGATTACGAAGGGGCTTTCCGAAGGCGAACTTGTCGTGACGGATGGAACGCACAAGGTGCTTCCCGGCTCGGAAATCATTCCCGATTACGACTCTGACAAGGTTAAAAACGATGGAGTGAAGTAATGTTTTCGCAGATTTTTATCGAAAGGCCGCGTTTTGCCATTGTCATCAGCGTGGTGATGGTGCTCGCGGGTATCCTGTGCATCAATAAACTGCCGGTGGCGGAATATCCTGAGATTGCGCCACCGTCCATCGTCGTCAGCGCGACCTATACCGGCGCCAGCGCGCAGGTCGTCGCGGATACTGTGGCGTTGCCGATTGAAGACGAGATCAACGGTGTTGAGGATTTGCTGTATTATTCCTCAACCTCCGACAACAGCGGTAATTATCAATGTACCGTGACTTTCAAGACGGGCATCAATTCCGACATCGCCATGGTCAATGTTCAGAACGCCGTGAAGCGTGCCGAGCCGACACTGCCGGAGGATGTTACGAAAGTGGGTATCACGGTGGAAAAACGTTCCAGCGATATTCTGCTTTTCGCCGCCTTCCTGACAGACGGAAAGAGCATGGACATCATCGCCCTCAACTCTTACATCAAGACCGCGGTGGTTGACCCTCTTGGACGAATCGACGGTGTTTCAAGCGCTGAGCTGATGGCGTCCAAGGAGTATTCCATGAGAATCTGGCTGGATCCGCTGCGCATGTCCTCGCTGGGAATTTCCACGACGGATATTGCAAATGCCGTGGAGGCGCAGAACATTCAGGCTGCCGCGGGAACCATCGGTTCGGAGAACAGCAATCAGTTTATTCAGTATAAAATCAATGTCCAGGGGCGCCTGAAAACCGTGGAGGAATTCAACGATATTGTAATTCGCAGCACAGGCGACGGCGATATTGTGACTCTGGAGGACGTGGCGCGCGTGGAACTCGGTTCCAAGGAATACTCCGGAACCGCGACCTACAACGGTGAGGAATCCGTGGCTCTGGCGGTTTACCGCAATACGGACTCCAACGCCATGGCGACGGTAAAACTGGTCAAGGCGAAGATTGAGGAAATTGCCAAGCGCTTCCCCGCGGGTGTGACCTATGAAATCGCTTACGACCCGACCGAGTTCATTTCCGTGACTCTTGAGGAAATTGTTGTGACACTGGTCGTCGCTCTGCTTCTGGTGGTTCTGATTACTTATCTGTTCCTCCAGGATTGGCGCGCGACATTGATCCCGTCGGTGGCGATTCCCGTGGCGCTGATGGGCACCTTCCCCTTCATGGCGGTGATCGGATACAGCATCAACGTCCTGACGATGTTCGGACTGATCCTGGTTGTCGGTTCGCTGTGCGACGACGCCATTGTCGTTGTGGAAAACTGTCAGGCTTTGATGGAACGGGAAGGTCTGACGCCTAAGGAAGCCGCGAAGAAATCCATGAATCAGATCACCAGAGCCGTGATTGCAACGACGCTGGTCACTGTTGCGTGTTATGCTCCTCTGGCGTTCTACGGAGGCATGGTCGGCAACATCTACATGCAGTTTGCCGTCACGATGTGTATTTCGCTCTGCTTGTCCGCAGTCGTGGCATTGACCTTGAGCCCTGCTCTGTGTGCTTATATTCTGCGGAAGCCGGCAGAACATCCGCCGGTGGTCTTCAAGCCTTTCAACGTGACGCTTGACGTCTCCCGCAAAGTTTATCTTTTCGGCGTGAAACTGCTGGTGAGGCGTGCGATTCTCACGATCATCCTGTTTGCCGGATGCATGACCGCCGCCTATTTCCTGTATAAGGATCTCCCGAGTTCATTCCTGCCGACGGAAGACAAGGGGTCTTTCATGTGCAACATTGAACTGCCGCCGGGAGCGACGCTCACCAGAACGGACAGTGTTCTTGCGGAGTTCCGCGAACGCATAAAAGACATTAAGGGAATCAGCAGCAATATCATGGTGTCCGGTTTCAGTTTCATGAACGGAAACGGCGAAAACTATGGACTTGCCATCATCAAGCTGATACCCTGGGATCAGCGCAAGACGCCGGAGCTGCAGCTGGACGCGATTCAGGCGGAGGTGCAGAAGCGTGCGAATGAAATTTCCGCGGCGCGGATCATCTGCTTCACACCGCCTCCGATCATGGGACTTGGTGTCACCGGCGGTGCCACATTCATGCTGAGCGGAGACGGCGAGGTCGATCCGGCGGAGCTTTCCTCCATGGCGCGGAAATTTGCTCTGGATCTTTCCGCGAAGCCGGAGACAGACTATGCAATCTCGACTTACAACGCCGATACTCCGCAGCTCTATCTGGATATTGACCGGAAAAAGGCGGAGACGCTGGGGGTTTCAACCGGCACGATCTACTCCACCCTGCAAAGCAAGCTGGCGTCGTTCTACATCAACGACTTCAATATTCTCGGCAACACGTTTTACGTCAAGATGCAGTCCACCGGCGAGCATCGTGTGTCGCAGGATGACATTATGGATATCCAGGTGCCGAACAGCAGCGGCGACATGGTTCCGCTGAGTTCTCTTGCCACCTTGCGGTATATGGTCGGTCCGCAGCGTATCCAGCGTTTTAACAAGTATACTTCCGCCGAAATGAATGCGCAGGCGGCGAAGGGAGTCAGCAGCGGTGTTCTCATGGACGTCATTGAGAAGATGAAACTTCCGTCGAAATACCATATCGAATGGACGGGCATGAGTTATCAGGAACGTTTGAACCAGGGGCAGATCGTGTTCCTGATGGCGATGGCAATGTTGTTCGCCTATCTGTTCCTTGTCGCCCAATATGAAAGCTGGACCATTCCCATTTCCGTGATGCTGACGGTCGGATTCGCCGTGCTTGGCGCTCTGCTCGGCTTGATGGTCATGAGCGAGAGCTTGAGCATCTATGCTCAGCTGGGCATGGTCATGCTGATCGGACTTTCCGCCAAGAGCGCGATTCTGATGGTGGAGTTTTCCAAACAGGAGCGGGAAAGCGGGCTTTCCGTGACACAGGCGGCCATCAACGGTGCGAATCTCCGTTATCGTGCCGTGCTCATGACCGCATGGTCGTTCCTGTTCGGTGTGTTTCCTCTGGTCGTAGCCACCGGCGCCGGAGCGGGAAGCCGGAAAGCAATCGGTATCACGACATTTTCCGGAATGCTTCTGGCGACATTGATCGGCATCATCTTCACTCCTGCCCTGTATGCGGTGTTCCAGCGTTTCCGCGAATGGGGAAAAGCAAAGCTGCACTGGGGTGAAAAGAAGGTGTAAGACTCCCGGAAACGGGGCTGCACCGTCTCTGAACAGCCTTTCCTTTCGCGCAGGATATTTTCCGAGTGAAAAATATCCTGCGTTTTTTTTGCTTCCGGTATTGTAAAATGAATTAGACAGGTTATATTTTATAGTTCCGGGTAACTTTGTAAAGAAATTCATATTTAACATAATGAGGTTTGCATCATGAAAAAGGGAATTCATCCGAATTACGGTCCTGCAACCGTGACATGCGCTTGCGGAAAAGTCTGGGAAATCAAATCCACAAGAAAAGAGTATAAAGTGGGTATTTGCGCCGCGTGCCATCCTTTCTTTACCGGAAAACAGAAATTTGTCGATATTGCCGGCCGCGTTGAGAAATTCCGCCGCCGTTATGACAAGAAGGCCGCTGAATAAGAGCCGTCTTTTTTCATTGCCCGTTCGTTCCTGTTCCGGTTGGGTTCAGCCTTGTGGCTGTTTGATCGTCGAAAAGTGGAAGAACGGGTTTTTTGTCGATATGCAGTTTTGGTTTTTGAGGGAAAAGTTGTATGAGTCCCGAAGATTTAGCGTTACAGATGAATCGGATGAAGGAGCGTTTTGCCGAGCTTGACGCCAGGCTTGCCGATCCTCAGATTTATGCAAAACAGTTTGAATGCCGCGTGCTTTCCGCGGAAAGGCGGCGTCTCGGCACTGTGTTCCGGCTCTATGACGACTGGACGAAAGCGCTTCGCGAGCTTCGGGAAAATCATGAACTCCTTCAGGTGGAACAGGACGATTCTTTCAGGGCTCTGCTTCAGAACGATATTGCCGAACTGGAGGCGAAGGCCGCCGCCGATGAAAAGGAGCTGATGCTGATGCTCCTGCCGCCCGATCCCAACGATGCGCGCAATACGATTGTCGAAATGCGCCCCGCTGCCGGCGGCGAGGAAGCCGCGCTGTTTACGGCGGAAATGTTCCGCGTCTATATGAAGTATGCGGAGCGGCGCGGTTGGAAGTTCGAGATTCTGGACATGAGCGAGACCGAGCTCGGCGGAATCAAGGAAGTGATCTTTTCGCTGAGCGGAGACGATGTTTACTCCCGCATGAAATTTGAAAGCGGTGTGCATCGTGTCCAGCGTGTCCCCGCAACTGAGACCGGCGGGCGCATCCACACTTCGACGATTACCGTATCCGTGCTTCCCGAGGCGGAGGAAATGGACGAGCTTGAAATCCGCCCGGAAGACCTTGACATTTCCACGTTTCGTTCCTCCGGTCCCGGCGGGCAGAATGTCAACCGCACCGATTCCGCCGTCCGCATCGTGCATAAGCCGAGCGGCATCATGGTTGCCAGCCAGCAGGAGCGTTCGCAGATACGCAACCGCGAGATTGCCCTGCGCATCCTGAAATCGAAACTGCTGGAAATCCAGCGGCGCGAGGAAGCGGAAAAACAGGCGGCCTCGAAGCGCTCGCAGATCGGAACCGGAGACCGCAGCGAGCGGATACGCACCTATAATTTTCCGCAGAACCGTGTGACGGATCACCGTTACGGTGTTTCCGCCCACGATATGCCCGGGCTGATGGAGGGAAATCTGGATCTGGTCATTGACCAGATTCTTGAAATTGAGAGCCGGAACGCATTGGAGGCCGTGCTCGGAGGAGGTTTGAAATGAGGCGGATGAATGAAGATTTTGAACTGGAGCGGAAGCCTCTGACCTGGAATTATGCCGTATCCGTTCTGAAGACCTTTGTTCATTATTACGGCCCGCACCGCCGCCTGTTTTATCTTTCCATGACCTGTGCGCTTGCGCAGGCGGCATTCACGACGATCATTCCCCTGCTGGTGTATGATGCGTTCAATACGTATCTGCCCGCGGGAGACTACCGGATGATCTGGATCACGGTCTGCCTGCTGACTGTTCTGACGATCCTGGTTGCGCTGGCGATGTTCGTCTGCACGAAATACGGACATGTTCTCGGCGTCCGCATGGAGGCGGATATGCGCAACGACCTGTTTGCGCACCTTCAGCGGCTTTCCTTCAAATACTTCGACAAGACGAAGACCGGGCATCTGATGTCCCGCGTCACGAATGACCTGACGATGATTGCGGAGCTTGCGCACCACGGTCCCGAGGATATGTCTTCCGCGCTTCTGATGCTGATCGGAGCACTGATCGTCATGTTCAGCATCAATCCTCTGCTTACGGTTATCACGCTGATTCCGCTGCCGTTCATTTTCCTGTGGGCGTATCTCTTTCAGGGGAAGATGCGGCGCGGATTCCGTGCCGCGCGGCGTGAAGTGGCGGAGATCAACAGCCAGGTGGAGAACTCGATTCAGGGAATCCGTGAAGTGAAGTCCTTTACAAACGAACGCCGCGAGATCATGCGTTTCCGCCGCGTCAACAGCTCCTACCGGCATGTCCGCGAGGGCATTTTCGATGCGATGGCGAAGTTTCATTCCGGCGTGATGTTTTTCATTCAGGGCTACTCAATCCTGTTCATTATCGTCGGCATGATTCTGATGTATTTCGACAAGGCGAATGTGGTGCAGATCATGACGT
Organism: uncultured Lentisphaeria bacterium; assembly: GCA_949282305.1. Taxonomy (GTDB): domain Bacteria; phylum Verrucomicrobiota; class Lentisphaeria; order Victivallales; family UBA1829; genus UBA11452. Next base: position 15,141 of record CASDPB010000036.1, read on the forward strand.
TTTTCATGTATTCCAAGTCCGTGACGATGCCTGTGATGCGCATTGTGGAGTTCGCGGAGCAGTTCCATCAGGGCGTGACCGCCTACGAGCGGTTCTATGAGATTCTGCAGGTGAGTCCCGACATCCGCGAGAAACCGGAGCCCCTGCTTCCGTCGGTGCCGTTCAAAGGGGATCTGGAGCTGGATCATGTCACGTTCAGCTATGACGGCAATGAAACGGTTCTGAATGACATCTGCATGTCGATCGGGCGCGGCAAAACAGTTGCGCTGGTCGGCGAGTCCGGCGCGGGCAAGACGACTCTTGCCGCCCTGATTCCGCGTTTTTACGATGTGGGGCAGGGGGCGATCCGGATCGACGGCGTGGACATCCGCGATTATTCTCTCCACTTTCTCCGGCGGAATATCGGCATTGTCCAGCAGAGTCCGTTCCTTTTCGATACGACGATCCGCGACAATATCCTGTTCGGGCGTCTTGACGCAACCGAAGATGAACTGATCGAAGCCGCGAAGAATGCCAACATCTATGATTTCATCATGAGTCTGCCCGATGGATTTGACACGCCGACCGGGGAGCGCGGCGTGCGTCTTTCCGGCGGTCAGAAACAGCGCATTTCCATTGCCCGCGTGTTTTTGAAGAATCCTTCGATTCTGATCTTCGACGAGGCGACTTCCGCGTTGGACAACCAGTCCGAAGCGTTGGTTCAGGAGTCGATGGAGCGCCTGTGCCGAGACCGCACCACGATCATTATTGCGCATCGTCTTTCCACGGTGAAGAATGCGGATTACATTTACTGTCTGCGCGGCGGAAAACTTGTGGAGCATGGAACGCATCGGGAGCTTCTGGCGCTTGACGGATATTACAAAACGTTGTATACTATGCATACATTTTAAAAATAAACTTGTCAAGGGAGTTCAACATGAGCGCATTGAAAAAAGTATTGCTGTTCCTGTTCCTGCTGCTGGCTGCCGCAGCATTTGCGGCGGACAAGGCCCTGATCTGGGAGGTCACGAAAACCGGACAGCCGGGAAAAATCTATCTGGTGGGTTCGGTCCATCTCGGGCGTGCGGACTGGTATCCGCTGGATGCCGTGTATGACCGGGTGCTGAAAGAGTCTCAGGAGATGTATTTTGAAGTGTTCGAGCCTGACATGACGGAGCTTGCCATGACGATCTCCAGCAAGGGCATGTATCCGCCGGACAAAAATCTTTCCGACGTGATCGGCAAGGTTCAGTTCGCCGAGCTGAACCGTTTCTTTGCGGACAACGGAAGCAAAGTGCCTCCGTTCATGCTGGAAAAAATGCGTCCGTGGCTGGTCAGCATTGAACTTGCCGGAATTTACGTCCGGAAGGAAAAGAATTTGAAATCCTACTATGGACTGGAGAAGGTTTTTACAGCGCACCGGGGAACGCGGCCGGGACACAGTCTGGAGTCGATTGATTCCCAGATGAACGCGATGGCGTCAATCCCCGATGAAGTCATGGCCGCTTCCATCATGCAGTCCGTGCGCGATCCGGAAAAGGCAAGGCGTGAACTCGAAGCCACGCTCGCTTCCCTGAAATCCGGCGATGTCGCAAAACTTGCGGAAATCTGTGCTGAAATCGCCAGGGAGACTCCTCAGATTTACCAGAAGCTCCTCATAGACCGCAACCGGGATATCGCCGGAAAACTTCTTGTGCTCCTGAAGGAGAAGAAAATATGTTTTGTGCTTGTCGGCGCAGGACATTTTGCCGGAAAAGAGAATATCCGCGATCTGCTGCAGAAAGACGGCTGCCGGATTGTTCAGCTTGAAAAGACCGGGAAAAAAGGCGGCATCAACGCCGTGCTTCCGGAAAAGAAGCCGGAGCCGGTTCTTCCCGGGCTGTGACTCGAATGCAGGAAGGCGAAACCATAGGCGTGTGCCAGCCCATGGCATGTTGTTTCCGTCTGTCCCGGCGGGGATGGAGCGGCGGTCTGTGATTTCCGCGCAGTGCGACAGAGGAGCGTTCAGACGGGTGAAAAATTGAGAATAGTTTAATTTTTTAATTGATCGGACTTGAAAAACTTTGATATACTGTTATTATTGTGTATCACAAATCGGAAAAATATTCCGCAGGAGGACTAAATGGCTGGAGTAGTACTGAAAGATGTTTGCAAGGTTTACGACGGAGGGGGAACTTTCCTTGCCGTGAATCACGTGAATCTTGCGATCAGGGATCGTGAATTCATGGTGCTTGTGGGACCTTCGGGGTGTGGAAAGTCCACTACATTGCGCATGATCGCGGGCCTTGAAGAAATCAGTTCGGGGACGATCTCAATCGGAGATCGTGTTGTGAACAATGTTCCCCCGAAGGACCGGGACATCGCTATGGTGTTCCAGAATTATGCGCTGTATCCTCATAAGACCGTTTATGAGAATATGGCATTCGGACTTCGTTTGAGAAAATTTCCGAAAGCGGATATTGACAAGCGCGTGAGAGCGGCGGCAGAGATTCTGGGAATCGAAAACTTCCTCAACCGCAAGCCGAAAGCGCTTTCCGGCGGTCAGAGACAGCGTGTCGCGGTGGGACGCGCTATCGTGCGCAAGCCGGAAGTGTTCCTGTTCGACGAGCCGCTTTCCAACCTTGACGCGAAAATGCGTGTCCAGATGCGTACGGAGATCAGCAAGCTGCATACACGCCTGGAAACGACGATGATCTATGTGACGCATGACCAGATTGAGGCGATGACGATGGGTGACCGCATCTGTGTCATGAAGGACGGCGTGATCCAGCAGGTGGATACACCGCTGAACATCTACGATCATCCGGCAAACACATTTGTAGCCGGCTTTATCGGAACACCTCCGATGAACATTTTCCGCGGCAGCATTTCAAAAGACGGCGACAGGATTCTGTTCAGGAATGAAAACATGTCCCTTGTGCTTCCGGAATCGTGGAAAAGCGCGGCGGAGAAGTTTCTTGACAAGGAAATCCTGTTCGGCATCCGTCCCGAGGATATCGGTTCGGAACGTGCGGAACTGGCGGAGAATGTTCAGCATATCAAAGCGAAAATCGAAGTGATGGAGCCCATGGGTGCGGAGACCTATCTTTATCTGGATGCGGCAACGGATAACGGCGTATCCTGCATAGCGAGGGTCGATGCACATAAACAGGCGAAGGTAGGGGAGACGCTTTCCCTGCCGATTCTGGTTGCCAATGCCCATCTGTTCGATCCCGAGACAACCAATATTCTGGTTTAACAACACAACAGTCTGACGCCGTTTGCGGGGAAATCCCGATAAAACGGCAGGGCTAACAAAAGGATCTCTTCTTCATTGCGCAGGCATTGAAGGCTCTTATGAAAGACAACATTGTCACTGTAGGCGAATGGGAATGGTGCATAGATGATGAATCGCGTCTTGTGCCGTGGTTCAACATTTATCCTGAAGTGGAAGAGAAGTATACGGTCAAAACCACGGATACTGCCAGAATCTTCAAGGTGCAGGACTCCAAAAAGAGATCCTATTATGTGAAGCATGATACTCCGAACAGCATCAAGGAGCATTTGATTGCCTGGTTTTCTTCGAGGGCGAAGATTCTTTATGAGTCCGGGCAGATTCTGAAAAACGCGGGCATCCCGTGCGCGGATTATCCCGGGTGGGGAAAATCCGGCACGGAATCCATGGTGCTGTCCGTTGAGATACCCGACACCATGACGGCGCTGGAATACTGGTTCCGGATTGCGCCTCACAGCAGTGCGGTGCGGCGCGAATTCCTTTCCAATCTTTCCGCCCTGATCGGGCTTTATGCAAAAAATTTCATCGTCCAGTATGATCTGACTTTGGAAAATATCCTGATTAAAACCAATGGCGCCGAGATGTATGTAATCAATCCCGGCGAGGTGGAAAAACGTTACGGCGGGCTTTCCCGCACGGAGAAAATTGCGATTCTCAAGCCGTTTGTCGAAATGCGCGGCGAGATATCTTCCGACTCCGCGACGATCGCGATTCTTGAATCCGGGGTTGCCGAAGATTCTCTGGATGCTTCCGATCTCTGGCATGACGCCATCGACGAAGAGGAGGAGGATATTGAGGAAAACTACTGGCCGGATAATTCCGACAAGGTGATTCTGGACGACTCCGGACCTCTCTGCCGCATTATCCGGGACGGGGAGAATGTGACCCATGTCCGCAACACGATCTGGCACTCGGAGATTCCGCTTCCCGATGATTCCAACTCCATTGCGGAAGAGGTTTCGGAGGAGGAGGCGGAGAAAATCTGGATGGATTCCTTCAAGGCGCAGCTGCTGCGCCAGCAGCTTCCGCGTGTCCCGCTTTCCTGGGAACGCCGTGCGGACGGAACCAATATTATTCGTTATGCCGATACCGTGGACGGCATTCTGGACAGCGGATTCGACCAGTAGTTCACAGCGGAATGCCGCATTTCTTTTGAAATGAGTTTCCTTGAGGGAAGCCCATCAGGAGCTTTTGCGCCGCGGGATTTCCCCCGTTCCGCGGCTTTTCGGGGAACTTCACTCTTTCAGCAGACTGTTGCGCATGAGCAGGGCGGCGCCCCGGGCGGTGTCGATGGGGGCAAGCGTGGACAGTTCGATTCTCAGGTCTTTGAGCGAACCGGCAAAACAGTTCATGGAGAGGGAACGGCTGACGGCATTGGTCAGCACGGCGCCGAGCCTTGTCAATTCCCCGCTGAGAACGATCATGGAAGGATTCAGGAGGGCGACTGCGACTGCAAGTGCGGTTCCGATGCTGTCGCAGACTTCGTTGGCGATGATTTTTGCGGCTTTGTCGTATTTGGCGCATTCCACGAATTCTGCAAGCGAGAAGTTGTCCAGACTCAGTTCCGTATCGACTCCGCTGTTGAGCACTTCACGAATCTTGCGGCGGATTCCGGTTTCTCCGGCAACGGCTTCAAGACAGCCCCGGTTGCCGCACTGACAGAGCGGGCCGTTGGGCGCGATGACGATATGTCCGATCTCCATCCCCTGATTGGAATCCCCGATGAAGCACTTTCCGTCTTTGATGAATCCGCCTCCGATGCCGTCGTCCATTCCCATGTGGAAAAGACTTCCCGGCACGTTTTCCTCCCGGATGCGCGAGAGATATTCCATATAAGTCTTGACCATGCACTCCGGCCAGAGTTTCGTTTTTATGCCGTTTTCCGTTTCAAGCCATCTGCCCGTCTGCGCATTTTCCCAGCCGGGAACGTTGACCGCGCGGATCGAAATGCCTTTTTCAATGTCGACGAGTCCCGGATCGGCAAAACCGATTCCCCGGACGAGCTTCCATTTTTCGCCGAGCTGTTCTCGCAGACGGCGGAGTATTTCCCGGATCTCGTTCCGGCAGGCGTTCAGGGAACTGCGTTCCAGGGCGGCGAGTTCCGCGACTGCCTGAACGGTTCCGGTCATATCCGTGACAGTGCCGATGGTTTTTCTGACTTGAAAATCGATTCCCGCGCACCAGAAACAGTCCGGATGAAAAGTGAGGGCGGGGGCTCTGCGTCCCGTTTTCCTGCCGTGACGCTCCGGTTCATCCAGAATTCCCTCTTTTTTGAGTTCATCGACCACTTCAAATACCGTGGCTGCCCGGGTTCCTGTCAGCCGCACCAGCTCCGGGCGTGTAATCGAACTGAAAAGAAGCATCTGGTTGATGATTTCCGAACGCAGATCCGATTTCTTAGTCATAAAAACTCCATGAATGCCTTGTTGTAAATCATAATCGTATCATAAAAATATATTTATTTGGAAAAAAGTCAATAAAAAAACGGGAAAAGTGTTGAAATAAAATGAAAATCATCCATAATATGAACAGAAAAAGAAAACAAAACGAAGGTCAAGGGGAATTTTTTGAAAATGAAAACTCATGAAATGCGGCACATGACTGTGGAGGAAGTCCGGGATTACCTGAAAGTCAGTCAGACGATCATCCTTCCCTATGCCCTCTGCGAACAGCACGGTTATCATCTGCCGCTGGATGTCGATATCCGCAATGCGGAATTCGCTTCAGTGCGGCTTGCCGAAAAACTCGGATGTATTACCGCGCCGGTGCTGAATTACACTTTTTCCGGCGGGATGCTTCCCGGGACGATCAATGTGAAGCCGAACACCTTTTCCAACCTTGTCGGTGAAATCATCGAGTCCCTGACGATTCAGGGATTCCGCAATTTCATCATCCTTCCCGGTCACGGCGGAAGCGAGAGCATGCTTCATCTGAAGGAGTCGCTCCGGATTCTCAAATGGCTCAACCCGGCACTCAGGGATGACATGATTATGCTGGTGCCGATCTGGGACTTCTCCCCGACATGGCTTGAGCTTTTCCGGAATCAGGACTATCATGCGGCGGAGGCGGAAACCTCTCTGCTTCTTTACTGGTGCCCCGAAGTGGTCCGCCCGAAGATCGTCATGGACAGGAAAGCTGTGGCGGAGCGTCTGCGGACCGACCCGGACAGTTATCAGCTTCGTGAATCGTTCACCGGGCTGAAACAGGAGGTTGTCCAGACCTCGCAGCGGGAAGATGTCCGGATCGGTGTGATGGGATATCCTGAAAAGGCAAGTGCGGAGCTCGGCAGGAAGATTGAGACCGAATTCCTGGAAAACGCTTCCAGGGCGCTGGGCAAGGCGATCAGAGACGCGGACAAGGCGCGCAGGAACGGCACGCGGATCGTTCACGAAGACAATGAAAAACTGAAAATTCTTTCTCTCTAAGAAAGGGGACGGGCATCATGCTGGAAGTAACAAACCTCAGAAACGGGGCGATTCTCAATCATGCCAGGGGAACGGAAACGGACGATTATCTGGAGATCAAGGTTGAGGGAATCGCCGATCCGCAGGCGTTTGTCAAGGTCAACGGTGCGGATGCGGAGCGTGCCGACCGCTGTTTCTCGGCGCAGGTCCGCCTGACTCAAAAGATCAACGAAATCGTTGTTTCCGCGGACAGCTCCTTCGGTGAGCGGCAACTGCGGCTGACGGTTCTCTGGGACAAGAAGTCGTTCAAGCGTTACAATTATTATATTGACGACTGCAGTTTCTTCTACACCGACATCGCGAAGCAGCGCCCGAAATCGCTTTTCGACCATTTCTTTCTGAAACGCCTCAAGGAGATTCATGACAAATACGGCACGAAGATTACGCTGAACAGTTTTTACCGGAACGATCATTTCCCGTTTGAACTGAAGGACTTCCCCGATGTCTACAAGCAGGAATGGATTGCGAATTCCGACTGGCTGCGTCTCTCCTTCCACGCCTATTCCGAGTTCCCGGACCGTCCCTATCAGCGCACCGCACCGGAAAAGCTGGCGGAGGATTTCGACCTGCTGAAAAGCGAGATCATCCGTTTCGCCGGAGTGGAGACTTTCATTGCCCCCGTGGTGATTCACTGGGCGATGGCGAATCCCGAGGTGTTTGCCCTGCTGAAACAGCGCGGCATGAACATGATTAACGGAAGTTTCATCGGCTCCAAGACCTATGTGGGAGAGATGGAACACGCGGTGAGAGTCTGCGACATCGGTTATTTTTATGAAAAGGATGTTGCGCTTTATCTCGAAAAATACAAGAACTACTACGACAAGTTCACCGGCATGATTCTCAACACCGGCGTCGGAGCAACCGCGAATCTGTATCCGACGGAAGTCCTGACGCAGAAGGTCATGGCTGCGGCGAATTCGCCTTATTACAATGAGACGATCGGCATGGCGACGCATGAACAGTATTCCTTTGAATATTATTTCAACTATATCCCGGATCATCTTGACCGGGTCGAAGCCTGCTGCAGACTCGTGAGCGAGCTTGGATACCGGCCGGTCTTCTTTGCGGAAGGGCTGCTGGGCAACAAGGCGTGGGAGAATCAGTAAGCGCAACGGGAGCGGCATCACCTGTTCGTATGAGACGGGTGTCCGCTTTTTACGGGACAGGATGCGGCATATCCGTTTTTCAGTAATACGGAACGGAGGAAAATATCATGGGAGGGGAATTCTGGCTGTACTGATATTCCAGCTCGAATCCATGATTGCCGATGCGGCGGTAGGTGTAGGGTTTTCCTGTAAAAGGGTCAAGCGGAAGAGTTTTCAGAATTTCCGGAATAAGTTCCTCCGTCGTTTCCGGATAACTGCCGTGTTCCGCGCGGTGGATTTTCAGCGCCAGAACCGTTTCATTGACACCCTTGGCGTTCCTGTTCTTCAACATGATGAGGTGAGATGATTTCTCCTGTTTGGAAGATTTCATGACGGTGGCGCGCGGAAGCGGGATCCGCGGTCTGCCGATCAGTTCCAGGCACTCTTGCCGCAGTTCCATGGATGCCCGGATGTAATCAGCCATTCCTTTGAACTCAAGGGGCAGCAGGAACCATTTCGACATACCGCGGAGAATCAGATCGGAACGTGTTGCGTCGATCGGATCATTGAGACTGATGTTTCTGGAGAGCTGATATGCGCACATCTGAACGGAATCCTCGATATACGGGAAAGTGAGCGACTGCAGCCAGACAAGGAACATGCGGTAGTCCGGCAGATACTCCCTGCGGTCGGGCCCGAGTCTGACAACCGCGCCGACCAGTATGTTTACTATTTCAATGCGGATCAGCTGCGAGATCAGGCAAGGCTCCTGCCTCAGAGATTTTTCAAGAGGAAGCCCGTCTTTGAGGCAGGGGATAATCTTGTCCGTCTGTTTCCGGTAATGTGCGACGGCGGCGCGCCCCGCGACTCTGCGCATGAAACGGCGTATTGGAAGCAAGTGGGGCAGTTTCGTATCCCAGCCGAAGGAATGGATGAACTGGTAGTTGTCATACTGTTCCAGAGTTTTCAGGGTCCGGAAGAATGTTTCATATGCGGGAGTCTGAAGTTTGGCGATCTCTTCCGCTTTTTCCCGTTCCGTCACCGGCTTTTTCTGCTTTCCGTCGTCTTTCTCCAGCCAGTTTCCGACGCTTTCATACGGCAGCATGGAAGGTTTTCCCCCGTCAATCTCTGCCATTTGCCTTTCCAGGTCGTGAATGACTTCCGCGCCGTTCTTCTGTCCTTTCATGAATGCAAAATATTCGTCGGGGTTCCAGAGAATTCCCTGCCGTCTTACCTCCGTCAATACGGTGTTCTTCAGGTAAAACGCATAGGCGAATGAGATTCCCCACAGCGCAATGGAAACGGCGGCGAGAACCGACAGTTCGAAGCAGTATCGTTTCCATGAAAACTCCATGCTGCATTTAGAAGCGAGCAGACGGATCAGAAACACCAGAAAGGAAAAGATGAAAATCCAGAATGGATGGCTGAACGACACGAAAGCCGCGTTGTACAGAGGTTCTCCGAAGAAGAAAAATGTAAGAAACGCGACAGTGAAGAAACTCAGGCTCAGGGGAATGAAAATCAGGCAGAATAGAGAGAGCTGCAGTGTGCGCCCCGTGCTTTCCCCGTTCATCCTGCCGTAGAAGAAACAGAGATTGACGAATGCCGCAAAACAGACGATGCTGCCGAAAATGGAAAGGTGCGAAGGGGCGGGAGCGGCTGAACCCGTCAAAACAAGCTGAAGAGAGGATATGCGGTTTGACAGATTGCCTGCAGGGACGGTATGGATGGCGTAGAGAGCACCGATCAGCATTGCAATGATGACTCCGGCAAATAAGAAAAAATAATATTCCCGCGGTGAAGTCCTCCGTTTTCCCAGCAAGAACCCGGAGAGCGCGGGGAGGAGCAGAAGAGTAAATACCGGCAGCATCAGTTCCCCCCATGACAGAGACAGCAGCAGGAGGATTGCAGCGAGTATGACGACCGCAATGCCGGGAAAGAACCGGAAACTCGGGAAGGACTTTTGCATTTCGCTCATTTCCTTTAAGTTTTTGAAGTGTAACCGCCTCTTTGTCATGATTATAATCGAAAGAGAAATTTTTTCAAGAGCGGAAAGGAAAGATTCCGGTGATTTGCGTGATAAAAAGAATAGATTGCCTCCGTTGAAAAATATGCAAGCCGGAAAGGAGTCTGCAATACCTCCCTTGAAACGGAGGCATTGCATATTCGCGATTCCGTCTTTCCCGTTCCGCCGTCACCTCCGGATCTGAGTTGCAGATTCGGTCTGTCACAGCCTTTCAACGATTTTCAGACGGAGTTCTCCGCTGATTTGCTTTGAGACAGATTTCAGGCAAACTGCAGAAGAAGACAGGAGAACGGTCACTTCTGCGGCGTTTTGTTTTCCCGCTGTTTCATACAGACGGCCTTCTGGTGTTTGTAAGACTGGAAATACTCCTGGTAAGGAAGCAGTTTGAACTTGCGCACCAGATCGGCAATGGTAAAATCATGACTCAGAGATGTCAGATGAAACACGCTGTTCTGCTCATCCGGCACATACTGGAGCCGGGAGCCGTATTCAGCGAGAATTGCCGGCAGTTTGTCAATATTCCGGCAGATATGGAAAGTTTCCGTATCGAAATTGACATCTGCAATGGACAGCGGCGGAAAATGTCCGAAGCGGACCGCTTCTGAACGATGCCCGTTCTCCGCCAGAATACGCCCGTCGGAATGGATGATCTTGCTCCAGGCGCCGTATGCAACCACCAGGGTCAGTGAATAACGGAAGGCAAACGAGGGCAGCCATCTGCCGCCGTCCCAGAGCGAGGGAATCAGAATCAGCCGGGCGCCGTCGCGCCGCTGTGAAGTGAATACTTCCTCAAAATGTGTGTCAAAACAGATGGCGCCTCCGGTGAGGACTCCGTCCCAGTTCATCAGCGGTTGCTGTTCGGGTCCCGGCCGCACCCCGTCGGCCAGTTCTTCCGCCGTCGGATTGCGCTTTGTGTAATGCCCGAGTTCACTGCCGTCTTCGCCGAACAGATACATGCGGTTGTAAAGTTCCCCGCGTTCCCGGATGAAAACTCCGAATGCAAGGGCAATCTTCAGTTCCCGGGCGCGGTTCAGCAGATTTTTCACCGGGGTCAGATCATCAAAGGCTGCATCTGCCGGAGAGAGCATCCGGGGGTTGTTCGGACCATCACCGCAATACAGATTGATGGTCTCGGGGAATACTGCCAGCCGGGCTCCCTGCCGGGCTGCCGCTTCAAGCAGAAGAACGGATTGTTTTTCTTTGGCGGCAAAATCTTTATGGTCTCCGACTTCCTGAGCTACGGCACAGATACGGCGAACATCCATACGGAAGTATCCTTTCCCTGGTAATGATTGTCATTTGAATTCATCTCGGAACAATATACAGTATTCTTCCGGAAATTGCGAGCCGCTTTGCAGGGAACTTCTGAGATTTTGATGCGGTTTGCCGCAAATGGACAATTCTTCGACTTGGGATGCCGGTTTTATACTTCCGCTGTCGCCCGGTCCACATTGGGAGAACATCCGGATTGAATGCAATGCAGTATCACTCCGCAGACTGCCGTTACTCCGGTTTTCATTGTCCCGAAAATAGAACTGCCGCTCCATGGATTGCTGTTGTGACAGTCCGTTCCGGAAAAATCATTTCCTGAACTTTGCATTTTTTGACTGTTTCTACGTAATGCCGCCCTTGAAAAAAGGGAGCATTACAACAATGGATAAGGTTGAAGCCGTGAATTGGTGTCGCAAGGCGGCTGAACAGGGACATGCTATGGCGCAATATAATCTTGGTGTTTGTTATGCCAATGGCGCTGGCGTAACAATGGATAAGGTTGAAGCCGTAAATTGGTATCGTAAAGCTGCTGAACAGGGACATGCTATGGCGCAATATAATCTTGGTGTTTGTTATGCCAATGGCGCTGGCGTAGCAATGGATAAAGCTGAAGCCGTGAATTGGTATCGCAAGTCTGCGGACCAGGGAAATGCAGCTGCGCAATATAATCTTAGTGTTTGTTATGCCAATGGTGATGGCGTAGTAATGGATAAAGCTGAAGCTGTAAAGTGGCTTCGCAAGGCGGCGGAACAGGGAGATGTGGATGCCCAAAAAGCATTGAACAGCTTGGAGAAATAATCTGAACCGGATTGCTTTGCTTGTGTCATATGAACAGGGGGGATTGTGGCGTGGAAAACAAGTATGACAGGGAAAAGGAACTAAATTGAATGGCAGTCAAAGAAAAATTATTTTTGTAAGTTGCCTCGCAGTATTTTTCATTTGTTGCAAAACAGTTGTCAAGGAATACTCTTTGGAAAGGGGGGAAGATTACCCCGGCGAGTTGAAGAGTGTAATCAAATATATTTTAGATAAACATCACTTGCACGGATGACTCCCCTGTACATCGAGAGATTTGCAGTTGTCCGAGACAATTTGACTTGGCGTAAAATGCCTGTTAAATGAACCGGGAAAGGGGGGGTATGGAAAGTCGTATGGCACCAGATTCAAAAGCTGTGTGGTGCCGGGGAACTGCCGCGACTTCGCTTCGTAGTGCCACATTATGTTAACTTTTACAACTCCGGGCGGCTTCATTCGGTCCGACGATTCAGACTCCTGATGAAATCTGTTTCGGTTCTTGCAATCGGCAGACTGCGTGATATAGTAACTCAAGGGGTTTTACACCGATCTCTCCATAAAAAGTTGTCCCAATGGGGAAGGCGTATACCGGACAGTGGCAAGATGTTGCAGATAAACTTCACTGAAGGTTTTTTTACTATGTATTCAGTTTTTTCTTATATAGCAGCAATTGAGAGTTTAGAGCGATATTATGCCAGTCAAGATGGATGTGCTCATATCAAATTACGTCATCGCATTAGAGCAGGCTTAGTAACTGTCAATTTTTTTCTTTTAACTGTTTTGATGATTTTTTTGATATTAAGTATAGGTGATTTTATACTGGATCTGAGTTTATGGTTTACCATTCCTATCATATTGGCAGTTGGCTGCTGCGGAGCATTCCTGGCATTTCTGCTTGGCAAAATTCGCAGTCTTTATATATTATCAATTTTTACGCTGCTTTTCATCGGCTTGTTTCTCTACGCCTTTGGATTTTGGAGAGACCTGTAATATTGCACAGGTCTTCAAAAACAATGCTTCAGAGTCAAGGTGGATACTTCCAACGTTGAGACAGGGCATTATGCCAGCTGACGCGCAAGAGGCGTTCTATGCCGACAATGGGAATGGAGACGGGCGCCTCTGCCGGCAAACCGTGATTGATGCCTGTTCAATCCTGGAATTTGCCAGACTTTTAACCGGAAGAATGCAACTGCCGCATCCGATAGCACAATGTGATTCCCCTTCTCAGTTTTACTGCCCGACAAGGCTGTGAGAATGTCGACAGTGGCAGATCGTCACAAGATACCGTCACTTCTGCATTTTTTAATTTTGTTTCTCCAGCGGGCAGCAGGCAATCGCATGATTCATCGCGTCAATATGTTCCGGGGGTGTGTCAGGCGGAATTTCGCATCCGCCTGAAATAATCATTTTCTTTCCTGTGACGTGAATAATGTTTTTCACCGCCTGAATAATTTGTTCTTCACTGCCGTTGCGAATGATGCTCACAGGATCAATATTGCCGCAAAAGAACTGCGTCGGCTTAAGATATTGCATCTGATCCGGATAATTGTCCACCATGTGGTCAATGTCAATGATGTCGGCTCCCGTTGCTATCATGTCACGTAAAATCCCGCCTGTATTTCCGCAGATATGCAGTTTTGCCAGAGCCCCCCTGGAATGGATATATTCGACGAGTTCGCATTCCCCGTCAAATACAAATTCCATATAAAGGTCATGCCCGATCTGCGAAGCCGCCGCATCTCCGATGCCGATGCAGTCTGCGCCGGCGTCGATCTGCCTGCCGATAAATTCTCTGGCATTGTCCAGGATGATGCGGATAGATTGTTTCATCAGCGCGGGATTATCATAAAAATCCAGAAAAGCGCCTTCCATGCCCCGCAGGTCACAATACTCTGCAATTGGGCCTTCCACCCATCCGGTAATCAGAAAGGCATCTGCGGCGGATGTTCTGTAGTATGCGATTTGTTCGATCCGGTCCCTGCAGCGTTTTGCCATGTCATAATCAATACGCGGCAACTGCTTCAGACGGTCAATTTCCGGATACAGGATAATTTTATCCAGCGGAAGATTGTCTTCCGGATATTCAATGCGGGCGCCGTATGCTTCCAGTTCGCAGTAGGGATCGCTCATGACATTGACCCAGCACGACTGGAATCTTTCCGCAATCTGGATGTTGGCCTGACAGTGCGTCTCCACATCCAGGATGAAATTTCTATATTTCACTCCCGCCTGTTTTGCGCAGAAACGCATGAAGATCGGCATAAAAGGCAATTGCGGCACATTTCCGCCTTGCAGAAAATCATACAATCCATTCCAGCGACTGTTGTTCATTTCATCATATTTCCTTTCTTTTGAAGCGGATGGCTTTTCGCCCAGTAGAAACAATCCATTTTCATGTTACTGTAAACAACGTTCAGGCGATTGCAAGTCCTTTTTCGTTAAAAACAGTCCGGCAGTCCAGTAACGGCCGATAATGCAATGCACTGCAACTTACCCCCTTCGGAAAGTCGAACATTCTCTCCGAGCAGGGTGTTGATTTCTGATGTAAATGACGCGGTCATGCCATAATACTGGAATCGTATGCCTCATAATTGAAATGGAATTCCTGGATTCCGGTATTCCGGAAATGTGACCAATGCCGCCATGGAAGGATTCAATGACAAAGTGCGGAACTATGCTTCGCCAGGCGTATGGATACAGAGATCCCGAATACATGCGTCTCAAGATTTTCAATTTGCCGAACAATAATGCCAAAATTGTCATTGATGGCAAGTTTTCGAGCAAAGTGCCGAAGAGACAGTTTTTGTAATTATCTCTCTTTCTTCTTTCGCATTCTCAGGCATTTGAACTTGCGTATCTTCAGGCAATTCAAATATGCTGTCGTTTATATGCGGATTTAATTTCACGTTGGTGTATGCTAAAGTGCTTATTTTAGCACCATTGCTATCATAAATATTCTTTTGATAAATGAAATAGTCTTTTTGACCAATACTATATACGATTTTCTGAATAGGGGAATTCTGAAACTCTTCTGTTACAATATAGCATGGAATTGCCCCATATTTTCCCTCCAAGCAAGAAAAACGCTTAGTTATTTTAGATGATGCTGTCACTGTTTTTTCAGGTTTGGGGATTGGTGCATTACGAATTACTTTTTTACCTATTATTGTAAATTTTCCAGTCGAATTAGTAAGCAAAACCATTTTATCACCAGATGCCAGAATAGTTTCTATTCGATTGCAGATTGTTCCGTCTGCAGTTTTCTTGAACCAAATATATTGTTTGGGTAAAGGGCGGTCAGGATTTACAAGCTCTGCCGTAAATTCTCTGGAAAGTGCAAGTTCTTGAGCTTTGGAAAGAATTTCATGTGCTCTATTATCCGTAGCAAATGAGCTTGAAATCAAACTGATCGTAAATAGTATGCCGCTTAACATCTTGCCATTGATTTTCATAGGTTTGCCCTCGCTGACTTTTATTATAGATCTTGAGCCAAATTCAAAAAGATTGGCTTTTTCTTGTTAACAGCTCGTTTTTTTCATGCGTCAACCCCATCTTGGCGCATCCAGCCGACTTTTTTCTTAACAAGTCGTAAAAAATTAATTTTCTGAGTGCAAATCTCCTTTTCTCTATCCATCCATGCTTAACACTGAATTAAGCCATTCAAGCATGTTGAACAATTGTTTTACAGTAATGGGGGATGGCGATTACGCCAGACATCAGATGTCAGAAGTTTATCCTTTTGCTGTCACGTTTTCCTCCCAAGTTGCAGCCTTTCGGCAGTTCCTCAAGATTTTCCGGTAAAGTCCGTTTGGAGTGCAAGCCGTCATCTGGGGCTTCAGCCATTTCCCGCTATTGTCACTAGCTTCACTTTTCTTTTTCAGCCGCGCTTCTTTTTGGACTTAAGTTTCAGCGTATTCTTGCGACGCGTCTTCTCCCCGCCAACAATTCGCACGAATTCCTGTTTTGGGCACTTATATTGCGCCAATTTTTTTCTTCCGGCATTGGAAAAAATGGTTGCCATTATCAAGCAAATGCTTCGACAGATTGTTCGTTTTCTCTCCCAAAATTTGGTTATTGTCACCGGGCATCTGAAAACGCATTACCTTGCATTATGAATAATTTACACATCTGCCGTGTTTTTTCAAGGGGTTGGAAGAATTTTTTCTTTTGAACCTGGGGAAAAAGTTTTCCACGCCAAATTCCGAAGAATTTTTCTTTCCGGCAACAGCTTTGACACCATCCACTGCTCTCCTGTTACCCTTTCTCAAGCGATAGCTCCTTTTGTAAGAGACGAACCGGTATGGTCCCGGCGGCAGCGACATTGCCAATGAACTTTTCCCAATCTTCGCCGGGCGGTGATTACTTGTTATGATCGTTGACCGCAATTCACAGTTCCTCATAATGAGGGCGAATTGTGATCGGGGATACTTTGCAATTTGCCGAACGACAATATCAAAATCGTCATTGAAGACAAGTTTTCGAGCAAAGTGCCGAAGATGCGAAAATTTTAGTCCGGCAGTGGCTTTGGAATCTCTTGTATGATAATTGCGGATTGGAAGTGTCACGGAGGAGATTCATCAACAGTCCCCGGAGGAGCACGTTTAATCCGATGAAAAGACAAGATTCCGCAAGACTTTTGTCTTTTTGAGTCAAAAAGAATATTCCGGATATGAGTCTTCCCCCCCGGGCAGGCTCACTGATTGAGAATTTCGCGGAGCCGTCTGTAATATTCGTCGGTCGTCCGGCGCTCTTCCTCTGTAAGACGGTTTCGGATCGCATCATACCGGCGGATTTCTGTTTCCAGTTCACTTCTGTCCCGCGGATTCTGCCGCCTGTCCGGGACAATCTTCATTCTGGCATCTTCCAGAAGAAATGCGTCCCGCTTTGCTCCGGCGGTTTCCGGCTGCAGACGGTTGTCGGCTCCGTTCATGGAGTAAGGTTTGTCTTTTTCCTTGTTTTCAGGCAGGGGATTTTCCTGCTGTCTGTCCTGTTTTTTCTCATCGCCGCGGCGTGCCGTGCCGACAACGACTTCCGCCGTTTTATCGGGCTGTTCCAGGTCCTTTCTGCTGCCGCCGGGATTCAGCTGCGTGTTTCTTCCCGCGCCCTGACGGTTTTCCGAAACTGCGGCTTCCTGTTGCGGATCCGGCTGACTGCCCTGCCGGGAATTCTGCCGGCTGCCGGACTGGTTTCCTGCCGGGGAGGAATCCTGCCGCTGTGTCTGCTCCTTTCCAGGCTGTTGCCCCTGCGCATTCCGCTGTTCCTGCCCGGCTCCGGGCTTGCTGGTAGAACCTGACTGCTGTTTCCGCTGCCGGTTTTCCAAAGTCTGCCCGTTCTGCTGTCCTCCGCCGGACTTTGTTTCCTGCTTATGAGCCGGATTCCGGCAGTTGCCTCCGGGACAGTCACACACGGCATTACCCTTTTCCCCGCCGGTTTTCTCCTCTTTGCCGTTCTGTTTTTCCTGCGCAGATGCCTGTTGGTCGATAGTCTGTGTCTGCGAGGTTTCATTGTTTTTCTGCGGAGACGTCTTTTGAGCGTTCCGGTTTTCTCTGTCTGCTCTTCCGTCGGGTGTTTCCGCCGAACCGCCGGAAGAATTCTCCTGCTGTGCCCGGTTGGATTTACCAGCCCTGCCGTATCTTGACCCCTTTTTGTCTTTCAGCTTGTCTTTTTCCTGATTCGCGGAATTTCCGTCTGCATCCCGGTTCTGTTTCCGTTCCCGGTTTTCAGCGGATTCATTATTTTTCTGTTTTTCCCGTTCCGGATTTTCCGGCGGCGGAATCTGTCTGTTCGGCGCTTCATACTTTTTGTTTTTGAACCAGTCCTGAAAAGCCTGCCTGACTTTGGGATCGTTGAGCAGTTCGGAGTCCGATTCGACAATGACAGGATGGAACTGAATTTCCGAGAAGGCATTCCTGTGCGTGGGAGAGTTTTCCTCCGCCTCCGCGGCAAGGGCTATGACGGAACCGATCAGACGCGCGGACTTTGCAGTCGACAGCGGAAAGTTTTCTCTGAACTCTTTGGCGTCGGACGGTGTTTCCTGTCTGATCGTTTCCGCGTTGCCGTCGAGATTGTTGATGTGCAGGAATACAGCTTTCAGCGCTGTGTCGTCGGATGCTTCGATCAGAGGCGCGGCGGGATGGATTAACGGTTCCAGATTTTTCGGTTCGGCGATTCTGGCTGCGGGCGGATTGTCGCCCCGGATTTCCAACGTATAGAGATCGGAACCGCCGCGCGTGCCGTCCGCCTCAAGTGTGCGGAAGAAAAAAGCGCCGCCTTCCCAGACGGTGAACGAGGTCTGCCAGAGTCCCGTCTGCGTTTTTTTTGCGAGAGTTTTGCGCAGTCCGCCCGATCCCGTCAGCAGAATACTGATGCAGTTTTCCGGCGCTTCGACGGAAAGTGTCACGACTGCCCCTTTCGGCAGAGACCATTTCCGGCGGCCCGTCGGCAGCTCCGTTTCCTTTTCCGCCGCCCGGAATGCCATGCTGCGGATGACAAGCGGGCGGGAATGTTCCGCGCGAATTGCAAAGGGTTCCGTATGCCGGTTTTCCGCACAGACCGCATAACGGCACTCCCCGGAGAAGGGAGGCATCAATGCCTGATATTCCTTTTCGGAGATTCTGACCAGCGGAATTTCCTGCTTTTCTCCCTGTATTTCAAGGCGGACGGACTGCCGGGCATCTTCCGGTTCGCGGTTGAATACGACTTTGACGAGCCATTCCGAATCCGGCTTGATGATTGTGCTTCCGGGAAAGACGGAAAGGATTTTCAACGGGACGTTGTCTGCCCATTTTGTCCCCATGAGCCACGAGCGGAAGGTGTGCATTTTCCCCGTGAACCCGCCGTCCTGTCCGAGGGGCAGCAGCAGAAGGATCAGGACTGCGGCGGCACCGCCCGCCACGCGCAGACCGTCGGCGGAAGCCGCGCGCGCAAGAGCTCCCGGAGGCAGGAAATGCCCGATGCCGCGTGTCAGCACCCGGATTACAGTGCCGGTATCTTTTGCCAGCATGTTCCGGGTCAGGAGCGGAGCCGCGATCTTGCCCGCCTTTTCCGAACCGCGCGACAACATGCGGAAGAAGTCGGCGGTTCCCTCCTTTTGGAACCAGGGGGACAGCATGTCCCGGAGAATATGCGCGAAGATGCCGAGAAGCACCGCATAAACGAGGAGTTTCTTTAAGGTCTCGTTCCAGTCCGCACAGAAATCATCAGACAGATAACAGAGGACAATGAGGAGTCCCAGTTCACTGAACAGCATCAGGAGAGCCCGAATCATGCGTCTCCAGAGGTAGAAACACAATGCCTTTCTGAATGCCGGCGGCAGGTTCCGCAGGGTGTGGAGAGATTCATCAGACATGGCAGGACTCCTTTTTCCTTAAAATCCATTCCGCGGAGAGCAGCGCACATGCCAGCAATGCGCAGACAAGATGCAGGCGGTACGGCGGCGTCTGCCGTTTTCTGCGGTAGACCTGCGCGGACTGTTCCGCCTGTTTCCTGATTTCCCCGATTGCATTTTGCAGCGTTTCCCTGCGGATGACGGAGCCTCCTCCGAGAACGGCAAGCATACGCAGGGTTTCCTGATCCGGCGTGCGGAACAGAAATTCCTTTTCATTGCGGCGGATGACCAGCGGAACTTTGCGGGAGCGGCGGATTTGTTTTCCGTCTTCCGCCTGAAACCACCAGATGCCCGGTTCCGTGATCTTGAGCAGCAGGGAATGAACATGGTTTTCCGCTTTGCCGAAACGATAGAGACGTTTCATCGTGTTCCGGTCGTCCGCCCGGCGGAGCAGGTAAAGTTCCCGCATCGGTTTTCTGCCGTAATCCTCCACCGTGAAACGGTAAAGTCCGTCGGAGAGAAGCGGATCTTCCCGGGTGATCGAAAAATGAAGATCGCTCTTGTCGAAATTGTCGCATGAGGCAAGCATCATGTTCCAGTAAGGCGCATAGGCGAGTGCGGAGGAACGGTCGGGCGAGAGCCGCCAGCGCCAGGTTCCGCCGAGTGCGAACGCCGAAACATTTCCGGAAGAGAGCAGCAGCGGCAGGGAATGTTCCCCGTTTCCGATGACCTGTTTTGCGACTGCCGAAGCCTTCGGCACCATGCCCCAGAAGTTTGTGAGCGGGAGAGAATAACTGCGGTTTCCCGACGTGAAACTGTATTTCGCGTCAGATGAAAGCCGGAGTCTGGAGACGGAAGCCGCCGGGACGTAGACGCCGATTTCCAGGTCGCGGCTCCATGCCCCCAGAACGGATGGAGACAGAAAGAGAAGCGTCAAAGTTCTTTCATGCAGTTTGCGCGCAATTCGTTTTCTGACGTTTTGGGAAAGCGCATTCGGCGGGACCGGACCGAGCATCAAAAGCTGGAGAGAGTCAATCCGTTTCAGCTGCCGGGCTTCCGGCTGTTTTCCGAAAAGCGGCGCATAGGAAAAGTGGAACGGCTGATAGCGTTCGCGCAGGAGCGGCAGAAGCGCATTCAGTTCCGGATCCATGCGGTTCCAGAGGAGCATGGCGGCATTTTCCGCCGGCACCTGAAAGACATCCTGAAAACGTCCTGCGACGGGAGCGGAACCGGAAACCGCGAGTTCCGCCTTGATCTCAAATTCATGCCAGCCGGAACTCAGCAGAGAGGTGTCTTCCGGGATGAACCGCAGTTCTTTGACCGGGCTGTCCGCATCAAGCCGCAGTTCCGCGGCACGCTTTCCGTCAATCAGAAGTTCCGCTTTCAGAGTTCCGGGTTTGTCGTCTGATACCCCGGAAAGAAAGAGGGATGCCGTAAAGACGGATGAGAGCTCCGAATCAAACGTGTCCGGCGGTCTGACATCGCCGAATGAGAGCGAGGGATGTTCTTCCGCCTGATTCTGCCCCGCGAGAAATACATGAAGTCTGGAACCAAAATTTTTCAGGAAGGACGCCGCCGCGGCCGGCTGGGTGCCGCAATTGGATCGCCCGTCGCTCAGCAGGAGAATCTGCGCGCCTGAATGCTGTTTCATGAGAGATGCCAAGGCATTTCCGAGGGCAGTGCTTCCCCCGGATGGTTTCGGGGCGGCTGCCGGTGCGGTTTCCGCGGCGAAAACCAGTTCCGTGCTTTCCGTATGCGGAATGGCTTCGAGTGCGCGCCGCGCATCGTCATATACTTCATTGAGTTCCCGGCGCGTTTTTTCCGGCAGAAGTCCCATGCTGTCCGAAACATCCCTGAGCAGGACGACTTTCAGCGGTTCCCGGATTTTTTCCCATTTGACCATGCCGGAATGGGAAAAGATCGTGTAGAGCAGGAGAACCGCTCCGGCGCGTAGGATGAAACAGATCAGCAGACGTCCGCCCGGCGCCCGTTTGAATTCGAGGACTCCGCATACGATGAGAACAAGGAACATGAGTCCGAGAAAAACTTCAGGAAGAAACAGCAGGTTCAGCATGATTCCGTCTCCTTTCTCCGGTATGAACTTCTCATGGAGAATATGGTTTCCAGAACCAGCACTATGGTCAGGGCAAGGATGAGTTGAGTTGAAAGCGGCACTTTCAGCACCTCTCCGTCCGTTACGGTGACGCCGCCTGAACCATCGCCGGTGAGCGTGGAAACAGGCAGTCTGCCGTCGGGCGGCACCGCTTTCGGAAGCAGATCCCGCTCTTTCTGCGGGAGCAGACCGCCTGTCTGCCTTCTGAGATTGACTGCGAGCAGCCGCTGTTCCGTCTTTTTCCCGGAAATCGAAAGCTCAAACGTGCTGAATCCCGGAAACGGGAGATAGATTTCAGCGGGCTGAGTGGGCGTCCACTGGAACCGGCTGTGCGGAAATTGACCGTCCGGATAGCGGAGTGTGCCTGATGCCGAAGCGATTCCCAGGATTTCAGCGGGATTCATGACGTTTCCGGCGAACAGCACGCCCCCGTGTCCGGCGGAAACGGAAAGCACAGCCTGCCGGAGGAGATCGGGGAACATCGGAACGGCAGTCAGCGCCAGGGGCAGGGGATGTGTCGGAACGCCCCATAGGATCAGCGATCCCGCACCGGCAATGGGGCGGATGCTCAGGATCGGCATGGATGCGTGATGCAGGATGTCCGTGTCTCCGGGAGTGCTCCTGAGTGCCGCAAGCTCTTTGATGCGCACTGCGGGGAGTCCTTTTGCATAGATTCGGAAAAACTGGTTTCGCGCCGTGGACTTTTCTGCAATGGCGAGGGCAAAGCCTGTTTCGGAACGGATCGTGTTGCGCCATTGCGGGCGGAGCTCGGGGGCGAGTCCGGGGAGTGCGGGTTCATGATTCTGTGCGAAGAACATCAGGCTGGAACCTTCGGAAAGGAGTTCTGAGAGTTTTTGCAGAATCTCCGCGGGGAGCTGTTTCATGCTCGGGACGATGATGCAGCCCGGCACATTGCCCGGTTCGGAAAATGCCTCCGGATTTTGAAGATTGACCGTCTGAACTGTCAGACCCGCATCGGAAAGTGTGAGTGCCGCATGAAGCGTCAGCACCGCGCAGGCGGTTTCCGGTGTGCCGTCATGGAGCAGGACGACGGAGGACTTTTCCTGATTGGCATCCCTGCCGAGGAACCAGCGGGAAAGGGCGCCGCCGGGAGTGCCTTTTTCTGCGAGAGCGAGTCGGAGCGGTTCGTTTTTCTTAAAACCGGCCGGCTGGATTGCAATGGTGTTTTTCAGATGAAGTCCCGGCTGAAGCGGGAATTTCTGTATCATGCCGCCATCTTCGGAGCTGACTTCCAGTGCGAGTCCGGGGGGCAGGGCGCCGCTGCCGCCGAGCGTGATCTGAATTCCCTGTTCCGTTCTCTGCGCGGATTCGATGAACGGATCGGGCGGCACATCCATGAGTTGAGGATTCGTATGGAACAGTGAAGACGGCAGTCCGAGTGATTCGGGGCTGAAGGAACGCCATATGCCGGAAAACGGCAGCGCCTCAATCAGTATTGCCGCATAGAATGTTCCCTTGAATCCGAGAAGCGCTTTTTTGAGTTCTGCCGCGGCGTGCGCAAGATTGCCCTGCAGAGGCTGTGTCCGCATATTTTTCAGAACCTCAAGCGCCGCCTGGGGGGTAAGCGGCGGGGAAACGGCGCCGGCCGCAGAGGTGGCGATCAGGACGGTGCTGTCCGGAGAGAGTTCCCCGATCCTTTTCTGCAAATCTTCCTTCATCAGGTCGAAGGCGCGCCGCCCCTGAATCGTTGCCTCCGAGTGGGGCGAATCGTCCAGAAGGACGCCCAGCGTGATTCCCTGTGCCGCCTTTCCCGCACTGGAGGCATCCGCCTGCTTTCTGAGATACGCACCCGCAAGAAACAATACGATCAGGAGAATTGCAAGGCAGCGCAGGAACAGCAGAAACAGATTCTCCAGTTTTCTGCGGGATGTGATCCGCTTCATGTTCGTAAACAGCAGAAGGGACGGAACAACTGCGATTTTCCGGCGTTCGCGGATCAGGTGAATCGCGATCGGAATTCCGATTGCGAGAATTCCCGTCAATGCCCAGGGATGCAGAAAGGAGATCATCACAGCATCCCCTTTCTTCGGTGATTCATCTCAAGAATTGCCTCGACCGGCGACAAGGATGTGTCGACAGCAATGGAGAGTGCACCGTTTTCCATGCAGATCGTTCGGACTTTTTCCTGAAACTCCCCCGCGATTTCCTTTTGGCGCTTCCGGTATGCGGCGTCGAAACGGATGATTTCGCCTGTTTCGGAATCCTCCAGATGCGTTGCGTCGTGGAAGGGAAGTTCAATCTCGGCTCTGTCCAGCAGATGAAACACGATCAGCTCATCGCCCCGGGCGCGGAGAAGCGAGATGCTTTTCCGCAGATCCGTTTCCGGCACTTCGAGATCGCTGATCAGGATCAGCAGTCCCTTGTGGGCGCGCAGACTGTCGATGGCGCGTGCGGTTTCAAGCAGTTCCGCCGCACTTTCCGCTGGCGCCCCCTGCGATGCGAGCATTCCGAAAAAATCGTCGATATGAGCGCGCGAGGATTTTGCGGGAAGATGTCTGTTGGGAGTCATTCCGAAGGTATGCAGTCCGACTAGGTCGCGCTGACTGGTCAGAAGCAGTCCAAGGGATGCCGCGAGAATGACGCCGTATTCCTGTTTGCTGATTGTCTTTTCCCAGCGCCAGCGCATGGAGTTTGAGACGTCCAGAAGAACCATGCACTCCAGACTTGTTTCCGCTTCAAAACGTTTGATGAAAAATCTTCCGGTGCGCGCGTAGAGCCTCCAGTCGATCTTTGCCGCGTCGTCGGATGGTTCGTAACTGCGGTAATCGAAGAACTCCGCGCTGAATCCGCGCCGGATCGAACGGTGAAGCCCCTGGCGGATGCCGTCGAGGACTTCATGCGCGATCAGGTCAAGCCTTCCCAGGGCTTTCAGCGCCTCGGGATTCCAGCGGTTTTCCGTGTTCATCGGCTTCCCTCCGTTTCCGGCGGCATCATCAGCGCCGCGATTGCATTGGCGAGAAGTTCTGCCGCGGATTTTTCCCGCAGGGCGGGAATGTTTTCCTCCAGATCGCCGTTCAGGGCACAGCTTACGTCATACGGGAAGTAGATCAGGCTCCATGCGCCGTCCGTGCCCCTGATGCCGTAGACTGCGGGCATTGCGGAGCCGAAGTTCGTCTTCCATGCCTGAGTCGTTTCCACTGCGGAAGGAGTGATGGAATACGGTGTGCGGTAGATCGGGTCGTCCGCGCGGATGATCTGCGGTTTCCGTCCGTTGTTCAGGACGGGCAGAAGATTGTGAACCGCATCGTTGAAGAGCATGTCCGCGCAGCAGACTTCAATGATGAGCTTTCCGCCGTTTGCAAGATAGCGTTTCAGGTTGGACACCGCTTTCGGGCTCAGTGACGGTGCGCCGTGTCCGGTCATGAACAGTACCGGACATGCAAAGATATCGTTTGTTTCCGGATCGACGGGCAGTTCCGCATCGAAAACGGGCAGATCGGGATTGTCTGCGAAACTTTGCATGAGACGTTTCGAGAATCCCGGATCCGTATCCCATGTTCCCCCGTGCCTGATTCTGCCGAGCGGAGCCTGATACCGGAAGACTTCGCCGGTTCCCGCTTTTGCCTGCGGGTTCAGAAGGGCATCGACTTCGAGAGTGGAATAGTTGATCTTTTCAAATTTCGCCTTGGGTTTGCGTCTGTTGAGCGCATACACCATCAGATTGGTCGCCGCCTGGAAGGCTTCCCGGCGTTTGACCGGGTCCGTCTGGTCGCCGTTCAGGGCGCAGGAGATTTCCTGCGAAAGAAGAAAGACCTGCGATGTGCCGCATCCGCGCTTGAGCGCTTTGACTTTGAGCTGATCGGGAGACAGCTTGTAGTAGCTGCTGTAAAGAGGATGCGCCGGATGCAGGGAGACGAATTTCCGAGGACGTCCGGGGTCAAGCTCTTTTTCCATGACGTCCGTGAAGGTGCGCAGAAAGGTTCGGTCGGCGCAGCATGCTTCCGCGACGACGATTCCGCCGTCTTCAATGTATTTTTTCAGTTCGGCGAGTTCCCTCTTCGCGGCAGTGAACCTGCCGTGCCCCGTGACGTAGATCATGCTGGAGAGCCCCGGATTGCCGTCCGTTGTTCCAAGTTCGGCGATTTGGTAGTCCAACGGTTTCCTGAGCAGTCCCGAAACATGTTTCGTCCAGTTTTCCGCATCGTATTTATCCGGATTCCACCTGCCGTTCCATTTCCACTTCGTCACCGCATACGGAGCGGAGTTCCTCGCAATGAACAGCAATACAAAACATGTGCTGATGATGTCCGTGCGCCAGTTTCCGTTGCGGATGATGTTGACGCAGCCTTCCTTATACCAGTCAATGCCGTCCAGCTCCTTGAGTCCGTTCAGGATGCAGACTCGTTCAAGGGCGTAGAGCGCGTAATATCCGTTCATGCCCCGCAGGTGAAAGGAATTCAGGAAGCCCCGGGTGTTGCGGACAAGCCACTGGTAAGCCCTGCCCATGTCCGGATTCATTCTGTAGCTGCCGCAGCGTCCGGGCACCGGAAGCTCCAGCGTTTTGCCGAGAAGCCGCAGACTGGCGAGTCCGGCGGAGGTCATGGAATAGGTGGATTCTCCTTTGACGTAGGGCCAGCCGCCGTCGGCGTTCTGCCTTTTGCCGTAGAACTTCAGGGCTTCGTCCACGGTTCTCCGCGGGAGCGCCAGCCCGGTATCCTTTGCTGCCGCGAGTCCGAGGATGGCATACTGACTGCATGATTCGTCCGCGTAATCCGGCTGAAGTTTGATGTTGTCGCCATAGCCCCAGCCGCCGATGGGAATCTGCGTCGCAAGGAGATACTGATAGGCATTGCGGATGCGTGCTTTGTATTTGTCTCCCGCGAGACGCTGGAGCGCGCAGATGACAAGTCCTTCCTCATAAGTGGATTTCGACTGGTTGTTCAGAATATAGGCGAGAGCGTCCGCCACAGTCCGGTCCGTTTCGTCATACCCGGCGGACGCCATGGCGTAGACGACAATGGCGGTCGTTCCCACCTTGTATTGTGTCCCGTAGTTGAAGGAACCGTCCCGCGACTGCATTTTTCTCAGCTGCGCGACAATGTTTTTTACCTCGTTGTCCACAATTTCCTGGGAAAGTACAAACTGCCCCCTGAGCGGCGTCATGCAAAGCAGAGCCGCTGTAAAACTCAGAATCACTTTCCACATTGTCTTCCTCATAACCTTCACCGTCGGTCACGGATCGCTATTTCTGCACTTTTTCGACGATCCTGCGTATGATTTCCGTTTCCGCAATGCCTTCGGCGCGTGCCTTGTAATTGCAGGATATTCTGTGACGCAGGACGGGGATCACGAGATGGAGAATGTCTTCGGGAGCGACCGCGGGGCGCCCGTCCATTGCGGCGATGGCTTTTGCCCCTTTGATGAGAGCCTGTCCCGCACGGGGACCCGCTCCCCAGTCGATGAATCCGGAAACTCCCGCGGCTTTTGCCTCGGGGGAGTCCGGGCGCGTCGCGCGGATGATGCTGACTGCGAGTCTGAGCTGCTCCTCGGGCACGCCGATGCTTTGAACGATCTGCTGGAAACGGATGATTTCATTCTGTTCGATGATCGGGCGGCATTCGACGGACTGCCGTGCGGTGGTGCGTGCCATGATCTCAAGCTCTTCCTGCTGCGAGGGATAGTCCAGGTAGAGACAGAGCATGAAGCGGTCCTGCTGTGCTTCGGGCAGGGGGTAAGTTCCTTCCTGTTCAATCGGGTTCTGCGTCGCGATGACGCAGAAGGGGAGGGGGAGCTGGAAGGATTTCATTGCGACCGTCACCTGCCGTTCCTGCATGGCCTCAAGAAGCGCCGCTTGCGTTTTCGGCGGCGTTCTGTTGATTTCGTCCGCCAGCAGCAGTTGAGTGAAGATCGGTCCCTGATTGAATTGAAGTTCGGGAAAGCCTTCGCTGTTCTTTTTGAGGATTTCGCTTCCGATGATGTCCGAGGGCATGAGATCGGGCGTAAACTGGATTCTCTGCGTATCCAGCCCGAGAACCTTTGCGAATGTGCAGACCATCACCGTCTTGGCGAGTCCCGGCACACCGATCAGGAGACAGTGTCCCTGGCAGAGAAGCGCCGCAAGAATTCCTTCCACGGTATTCTGCTGTCCTACAATCACCTTGCCGACTTCCGCGCGGATTTCCGCGCACCGCCCGGAGAGCAGCGCAAGATCCTGTTCCATGTGGTCGGCGGCTTCCTCCGTGACCGCATTCAGCACGATTGATTTCGCCCCGTCGTTTTTTTTCCGTTTCGGCGGTAGCTCGATAATGAACTTCATCATTCCGAGCTGGATCACATCGCCCGTCACCAGCGGAGAAGCCTGCACGACCTTGCTGTTGACCATTACGCCGACTGTGCTGTTCAAGTCTTTGATGAACGCCTCGCCGTCGCGGATGGTGAGTTCCGCATGGTGGCGCGAGACATTGGCTGCGCCTTCGCATTGAATATCGCAGTCCTCGCCTCTTCCGATGACATAGCTTTCGTCCTTCAGTTCCAGGGTGGAAATCAGCGTTCCTTCCTTGGAATAGACTTTCAGCTGCGTCACCGGAACCGATTCGTTTTCATTGCTCATTGTCCAGTTCCTCCGCCGGGATATTATGTTGAATTAATGTTTCGTCCGTTGTGCCCGCCAGCGTGGAAACGCTTCTCCCGTTTCTGCCCCGGTTCAGGTAGCAGAGCGCAAGAAATGCTTTTTTCTGTTCTTCGCCGGCTTTTGTCTCCGGGACTTGCTTCAGCAGCGTTTTCACGATGTCGATGAAATCCTGTGTGCCGAGTTCGGCGGACGCTCTTGCCTCCGTTTTTCTCTTGACCGCGTCTTCCCACATCCTGTCGGAAAAATATTCCGCCATCAGGGATTTTTCAAGTTCCGCCGTTTTTTTCAGGCAGGCTTCCAGTTCGGGATCGCCGCCGCCGGGAATCATTTTTTCCGCATTGCCGCGGAACAGGTCAAGCGCCGCGTCATAGTTCCGCGCATTCATTGCGCCGAGCCATTGAGGACGGCTCCGGAAAAAACTGCGGACCGCCGGAGAAAGGCGGATGCCTCTGCCGAGCGCATCCAGCCATTCCTGTCCGCTCAGATTGCCGCCGAAGACGTCCTTCAGTTCTTCGTAACCGGCATTCCCCCCGAATGCGTGAATTGCGGCTTTCCCGAAGAACCAGCGCCAGATGTCCGGCAGGGCGCGGTATTCCTCCGCCTTGATTTCCCGGCGGCTCCGGCTGGAAAAATCCTGCAGGAGTTCACGCTGTCGCTCCGTGGCGGATGCCGCATTGAGTGCGGAGACGAGCTCCTGGTTTTTTGCCGGTTCTCCCGCGAAAAGATCCCATCTGGTTTTCATATAGCGACCCATGCTGCTCAAATCGTTTTCAATCAGCTGGCGGAAGATGGATTCGGAATCACTCCCGTAGGGAAGGGGCGTCTGGCGCTTTGCCAGTTCCGGAGAGAGCGCCAGCCATACCGCGAAACGGTCGGAGACTGCGGGCAGGTAGGATTCAAACATGATGTCCGTGATTGAGGAGACCTTTACGTCGTTCTGCAGCCTCAGCCGGAGATTGACGAGAAATGCCGCCTGATCGAAAAGCGTGATTCTGGAATTCTGTCTGCGCATTTCCTCTTTTTCCTCCGCAACGGCTTTTCCCGCATGGGCCAGGTAGGAACGTTCCACCAGTTGAAAGACCTCTTCCCGGAAAAATTCGTCGCGGCTCATATTTGCCCCGATGTTCAGAGCAATATCCCATTTCTGCGCCCGGGTGAATTCTTCCAGCGCCTTTTTGCGGAGTGCGGGGGAATCCGGCCAGTTCCAGACTTTGCGCGCGGCACCCCGGGCCGTATCGCTGCCCATGCTGTCGGATTCTTTTTCCGTCTCCTGTCCGGGATTATCTGCCGTTTCCGCCGTATGATGCTCCTCGGCAACCGGGAGGGGGCTGCGCAGTGCCGCCAGATTGCGGAAGTAGGATGCCTGCCATGAAACAATCTGCCGGAACAGGAAAGCGGAAAAGAGAAAAGCTCCCAGCGCCCCCAGCGTCAG
This sequence comes from uncultured Lentisphaeria bacterium, assembly GCA_949282305.1. Lineage (GTDB taxonomy): Bacteria > Verrucomicrobiota > Lentisphaeria > Victivallales > UBA1829 > UBA11452. Next base: position 44,500 of record CASDPB010000036.1, read on the forward strand.
CAGCGAGAGCTTCAGCCACGGGGCGAGTTTCTGATGCAGAATCATAAGCTGTTCGCGTTTCAAACCGGATTCTCCTTCGGTCATAGACGGAAGTTCCGCCGTTCGTGACGGATTTGCCCCAGCTGGCGTTTGAGATCGCCGAGTTCGCGCCGCCAGAAGGCTTCCGACCCCCAGTCGGGGAATGTCGCGTGAAAATTACGGTCGCCGGACTGAATGGCGCACCAGGACAGGAAGTGCATCATTCGCATGGCGCGCAGGGATTCGACGGCACGAAGCGAAGAGTCGTCAAAATCCATGAAGAGCTCGTATCCTTCCAGCAGTGCGGCAAGCTCCCCGCGGCTCTTTGAGGGCGTGTCGGGAAGAAGAAGCCAGATGTCCTGCACCGGCGGACCGTTCAGCATGTCGTCGAAGTCGATGGCGAGAAGTCCTTCCCCGCCGCGGTCAAGCACATTTGCCCTGTGGAAGTCTCCGTGGATGCGGATGAAAGTCTCTTCGGCTGGAAAGACCCGTTCCGCTTCGTCCATAATGTCGAGACAGACCGATCCCAGTTCCCTTTCACATGCCGGATGCACCGCCCCGGAATCGAAGAGCCGTTTCAGTGCTCCGCCGGCAAAGTTTTCAGGCGTCATGGTCATGCGGTGTTCCGCCGGATATTGCGCTCCTGCGGCATGTATGAACCCGAGAAGCGCCCCGATTTTATGCAGGGATTCCCGTGTTTCAAATTCCGCCTCGCGCCCGCGTTTCTTCGGAAGAACCGCAAACGGTATTCCGCCGGAAAAACCGAGCGTCGAGCCGTTTGTGAGTTCATAGGGGGCGACGACGTTTATTTCCCGTTCCGCGCAGTCGAACACAAAATCATGCTCGTCGAGAATTGCTTCCGGCGTCCAGCGCCCCGGACGGTAGAATTTTACGACAAGACGGTCTCCGGAGGTCGTTTCGAGTTCGTAGACTCTATTGACGTAACTGGTGAATGCACATGCGTATCCGGTCAGCTCTGCCCCCAGCAGTTTTTCCACATCCGGTAGAAACTGTTCCGGTGTAAATTCATCAAAATCACCCTGCATCCGCCGAAATTCCTTTTTTTAATTCTTTTCCGTCTCATAAACATACTGCTTTATTGCAGGAAAAACAAATATTCATGAGATGATAATTGCTTTTTTTCAAAAGGATTGTATAATATTCCGCAGATTGCCCCCGTTTACAGGGGTGCGCCGCATTGGCTGCAGGTGGAATTTCCGGCGAACGGCACGGCTGAAACCGTGTCATTCCCTTTTCTTCCTCATGCTTGCGCGAGGTGTCCGATATGCGGGGAACCAGGCAAAAAATTATAAGAGGGATCTATGGCTTACTTCATCAATAATTTCCTGAAGTTTGTGTTTCTTCTGACTCCGTTTTTCGTGCTTTCCATGTTTCTTTCCATGACGCAGGGCTGGGCGGTGCGGCAGAAACGTCTGCTTGCGCTGAGGATCGGCATTGCCGCGTTTTTCACCTGCATGATCCTGCTGTTTTTCGGAAAATGGATTTTCGAGGCGTTTGACATTACACTGGATGCGTTCCGCATTGGCGGCGGCGCCCTCCTGTTTCTGTCCGCCGTCGGACTGGTCAACGGCAAAGTCGAGGACAAGAAAACGCCGGCGGTGGAAGATGATTCCGAGGCGAGAATCTCGAATATTGCCGTGGTTCCCCTGGCGATTCCTGTTACCGTCGGTCCCGGCACAATCGCCGCTTTGCTGGTGATCGGGGCGGACGCTTCGACGTTGAAGACCCATCTGCTGAGCGCGGGGGCTCTGGCAATGGCGTTGTTCTGCCTGACGTCGATGCTTTTTGCCGCGACATGGATCGAACAGAAATTCGGGCGTCATGTCATTGTAATCCTGAGCAAAGTCACCGGTTTGATTCTTGCCGCAATGGCGTCCCAGATGATTTTCACCGGCATCCGCAGTTTTCTTGTCCCGTAAATTCATTCTCTGTAAGCCGCCAGAAAGCGCGGGACTTCATACATGTCGTGCAGAATTGCGGCGCGTGTGAAGAATCCGGTTTTCCCTGCGCAGTCCAGGGCGCGCGAACCTTGTTCTTCTCCGAGTTCAAAGAACAGTGCCGAACGTTCTTTCAGATGTTGCGGCGCTTCCTGAATCGCCCGCTCAATCAAGGCAAAACCGTCGTCGGCGGCGAACAGTGCTTCGCCCGGTTCATAATCGCGGACATTCGGAGGAAGATTTTCGCGTTCGGACCAGGCAATGTAAGGCAGGTTCGCGACGACCGCATCGAATTTTTTCCCGCCGAAGGGTTCAAACAGGGAACCGCGGAAAAAACGGACGTTCCCCGGCGACAGCTCCATACGGTTGCGTTCGGACCAGCGGAAGGCTTCTTCGGACAGTTCCGAGCCCCATACTTCAAGATCGGGACGTTCCGATGCAAGTGCCAGTGAAATTGCGCCGGAACCGGTTCCCAGTTCGCAGACGCTTGCCCCGCGTTTCAAATATCCGGCGAGCAGATCCGGCAGCATCTCCGTCTCCGGGCGCGGAATCAGGGCGCCCCGCCCGATCTTCAGATCGAGAAATCGGAACTGTGTCCATCCGAAAATATACTGATACGGTTCATTGGCAAGACGGCGCATTAAAAATTCGCGCCCCTTCCGCATCTCGGCTTCCGTCAGTTCGCGTTTTCTGTTCAACGGCAGTTCAATATAGGGAACAGACGTGATTTCCGATATGATATAAGCGCTTTCAAGTTCCGGGGATTCAAATTGATTCCGTTTGAATTCCGCTTCAAGCTCTTTTTGAAAAACGTCCAGATTCATCGTTTCCGCACATAAAAAAAACGGGCGCCTCCAGCGTGCGCCCGTCTTGCATTCATGATAAAACAGTCAAACCGGATCAGTCGCCGTAAACCGTTGTCGTATAGGTCGCATAGGTTCCGAGGAAGTTGTTGACGCTGTAGCTGACCCAGGAAACCTTCGTGATGCCGCCGTTTTTACATGCAGCGTTGATGGAGGCGTCGCCGCTGGCAAAGCAGCCGATGATGCTGTAGCACTTGGCGGTTCCTGTCTTGGAATATTGAAGCTCACTGTTGCCGACTGCGCCGGGAAGAGTGACTTTCGTGTAGACCAGTCCGAGCGGAAGCGGTGTGGCGCAGCCCGTGATGACTGCGGTCGTCAGGATTGATGCGGCGAAAATGAGCGCTTTTTTCCATACTTTCATTATAAGTCTCCTTATTGTTTGATTAAGATTACCTGAGAATATAGCAGTTTCTTTCATGAAAGCAAGGTGTTGCGGCGAAAAAAAAATTCTTTTGTCGACTTTTTTTGGTTTTTCCTCTTTCAGTGGAGCCGATTGCGTGCTATATTCCCCGTTGCACAATAATAAAGAAAGGTGATGTCATGGCTCTCTGGGGCGGAAGATTTGCACAGGACGCGGAGAAATGCGTCCGGGATTTTACTCAGTCGATTTCTTACGACAGACGTTTGTATAAGCATGATATTGAAGGCAGCAAGGCGCATGCGCTCATGCTCGGCGCCTCCGGGATCATCCCGCAGGCGTCCGCGGAAGCGATCTGCGCCAAACTTGACGAGATCCGCGAAAAGATCGAAGCCGGCGATTTCAAGTATCAGGTGGAACTCGAAGACATTCACATGCACATTGAGTCCGAACTGATTAAAATGCTCGGTGACGAAGGCGCGCGTGTCCACACCGCCCGCAGCCGCAACGATCAGGTGAACCTTGACATCCGGCTTTATCTGCGCGATGAGATTCTTCATCTGGTGGACGGCATCCGTTCCCTTCAGAAAGCGCTGGTCGCGCAGGCGGAGGCGAACAAACATACCATTCTGCCCGGTTTTACGCATCTCCAGCATGCCCAGCCGGTGCTGTTCGCGCATCATCTGCTGGCTTATGTCGAAATGCTGGACCGTGACTGCGGGCGTCTTCTCGACGCGCGCAAACGCTTGAACGTGCTTCCGCTCGGCTCCGGCGCGATTGCCGGGACGACGCTTCCCATTGACCGTGAATTTGTGCGTAAGAAGCTGAACTTCCCTGCCATGACGCGGAACAGCATGGATGCCGTCGCCTCCCGTGACTTCACTTGCGAGGTGCTGGCGGCGCTTGCGATTTTCGCCATGAATGTTTCGCGTCTTTCCGAGGATATCATTCTCTGGATGTCGCAGGAATTCTCTTTCATCATGCTGTCCGATGCGTTTTGCACGGGTTCGAGCCTGATGCCGCAGAAGAAAAATCCCGATATCGCGGAGATTTCCCGCGGCAAGACGGGGCGCGTCTACGGCTCGCTGATGTCGATCCTTACGGTCTGCAAGGGGCTGCCGCTGACTTATAACCGCGATCTCCAGGAGGACAAGGAGGGGCTTTTCGACGCGATTGATACGGTCAACGCGATTCTCTCCGTCTATCCGCACATGATCGAGACCATGAAGGTGTTCCCCGACCGTATGGCGCAGGCGGCGTCCGATCCCGGGCTCATGGCGACTGATCTAGCGGAACAGCTTGTCCGGAAGGGTGTGCCGTTCCGCCATGCCCATCACAAGGTCGGTGCGCTGGTGCGTTTTGCCGCAGAACACAACAAGGCTTTGAACGAGGTGACGCTGGAGGAGATGAAGAGTGTCTTCCCCGAGGCGGATGAGTCGATGCTTCATGTCTTTTCCGCTGAGAACGCGGTTGCCGGGCGCGAGGTGTTCGGAGGCACCGGCTTCCGTCAGGTGGCATCTCAAATTGAATTCTGGAAGAAAGAGCTTGCGGAACCGGAAAACGGAAAGTGAGAATGAAGACGAGAACTCTGGTTTGCCTGACGGCGCTTTTGTTTTCCGCGGCTGCCCTGACAGAAGCACAGGACATGGTGAGTCTGCCGAAGGACACTCCTTATGCGGATGATGCGACGGGAGCTGTTTTTCCCGCTCGCGTCGCTTCCTTCACCAAAACCAATGTCACAAAGAATCAGAATCCTTATTATGGGACAGTGATCCGTTATGCAAATGACTATGGCTCCTCGGCGGACGTCTACATTTATGCCCTGGATCTGAAAACCATGAAGTTGAGTGCGGAACAGTGGCGGAAACATTACGAAGAGGTCAAGGGGAATATTGCGCATCTGACTGGGAAAAACGTTCCATTGGGAGAGGTTGCGGTTCTTGGGGAATTTGCCTTGAAAGTGCCGGATGAAATTGTCCGGAAGCAGATGCTGGATTCCAATCTTGCGGGCAGACGCTGTTCCTTTTCCTTTTCGATCGGCGAGGATCCGTTTTTTTCCGAGCTGGTGATTTTTCCCTCCGGTTCCAGAATTGTGAAACTCCGCGTAACGTATTCCCGTGAAATCACTTCCGAAAAGGAAAATGCCCTGAAGTTCCTGGATGTGATCTGCCGCGAATTTTTTGAGAAAGTGGAATTTGTCCCGGAAAAACGAAATTGACCGGAAAAAGTAACATGCTGCCTCAGTAAAAGGGTGTGCATTTCATGTTGGTTTTCTCTGTGCCGGATGTGCGTGGAGAGTTCTTGTGCCGGAGAAACCCTCCGGCACATGTTTTTTCAGCGTTTGATGTGCTTATTGTATTCCAGAAGGTTTTCAAAGAGAGGCAGTCCGAGGATGTCGCCGCAGATGACTACCATTCCTTTGCCGAGGGGGCGTGCCAGCATGAACGGTTTCTCCTCTCCTGCAGCGGTCTTCTGAGCCGCGAGAACCACCCATTTGTCCGGATATTTCGGCTCCAGAGTTCCCGAAGGCGTGAAAACCAGATGGTTTGATATCTTATTGGGAGTTGTGGCAAACGCGTCGTTGCGGATGTAGGATGGTTTCCTGACTTTTCCCGCATTTTCCGTGAATTTGACAGCATAGGTCGGATCGGAAAACTGTTTTTCCAGTTTGTCAAGGAAGAAATAGCTTCCGAAGAAGACGACCGCGCCGTCTTTTACTGCGGGAATCAGTTTTTCATCGAAGAACTTCTGCGGAAAATGGTTCTGGTAATTTTCGATATAGATGAAATCCGTTCCTTTGAGAGTTACGTTGTTGGCTCCCTCCACACCATGCACATTGGTGAATTTCCAGTTGCGCTCAATCAGTTTCGGAACGGTGTAAGTGCAGCGCATGCCGTTGCTGAAGCCTTTTGAGGAAATCCAGACAATGGAATATTTGGACGCCTTGCTGAAATAGAGTGAGGCTCCGGTCATTGACGCATGGTATGATGCGAAAGGAAATGCGACTACCTCCTTTTGATTGTTGCGGATGATGGTGATGTGCCACTGGTCCCCGTGTCTGGGGGCGGAGCCGGTGATTGCTTTGAACGGAATCGTGAAATCCATGGTCCAGCATTTTTTTCCCATGGTTGTTTTTACCTTCCACTCCGGATTCCATGATTTATCCCATTTTATGGCATCGTATGTGCCGCCCGCCGGATTGGCTGCCAGCTGACGGTAACCTATCCCGTCATGCGGTTCAATGAATATCTCGACATTGTCATATTTATTATCGCGATGCCAGAGATTCACATCTCTGCCCTTGGGACCTTCTTTCAGAAGTTCCATATTGTCTTCGGGGCCTTCTACCCTGATATGGAGCGCCTTATTGGTCCAGTAGACAGCCACAGTAGAGTCTGTCGGCTGTCCTTTTTTATCCACCATGCGCTGTCTGGGGATATCCTTGAATCCGTTTCCTTCTGGCATTTGCTGAGCACAGATGGAAAGACCGTTTGCTGTGACATTCAAATAGAGCGATTCCCATTTTGCAAATAATTTCCGGTCCAGTTCGATATCGGCAGTGACTCGCGGATTTCCCTGCGCAGTTTTCAGCGCCCGGTTGAATTTATCATGCGCCATGGCTATGATCGACTCATTGATGAATGCCGGAGCCACAGGCAAAGCGGAGGCTCCGGTATCTGTTGCAATGTGTATTTTCATGGAATCCCATTGTTTTGCCATTGAGTCATGGTATTCATACATGATATTTGCTGCCGGGCCGTAGACTTTCTGACAGAAGTCGCGGAGAATCTCATCGGCGCTTGCGGACGGATTCCAGGCGAGCCTGGCATAAATGTAATAAGCGATACGGTGGATAAGATTGAAAATATCTTCGCGTCTTGCATTTTCATCCCATTGGATCAATTGTTCTGTTTTTACATGGATTAGATTCATATCTCTGCAGACGCGCAGCTGATCTTCCAGCATGTGCCAGAAAGGCATATAGACCGGATTCGGATAAATTGCATCAAATTCATATCCGTAAAGCCCGATTGTGGTCTTTTTCTGCCAGTTTTTCAGATGCTTGAATCCTTTCTGATTTTCCGGGCAGTTGGGATTGTCATGCTTATGCACATAGCATCTGTTCAGGCAGATGTCGACATACTCAAGCCCCTCTATGGTCGTTTGGGGGATTTGGTAGTATTCTGCATATCCTGTTCCGGCAAACATGACATTCGGGCATTGCTTTCTGATTTCTTTGATCAGAATCTTATAGTAGTCATACCAACGTGAGGAACGATCCGGATTTTTCGTACATTCCGGGCATTCGCAACGTTCCCGGATGTCCTCCGGAAAGGCGTTGATCAAGTCCAGATTCCCCTTTTTTATGATTCCGATAATTCTGTTCACTGCATATTTCGTGAATTCCGGATTTGACCAGCAGCCGACAAATCCTTCCGGTATACGTTTGCCATCAACAAGAGCAAACAGCTCGGGGTGTTCCGCAAAGAGTCCCTGATAGACTCCGACGAAATGCCCGAGATCATATTTGTAATAACCCGCCTTGTCACGGATGGACAGTGTTCTTGAGCCGCAGTTCAGGAAATTCCTGGCCATCCAGATTTCCGTCGGCGCATGGGCCGCAGTTACGCAGGGAGTCATTTCTCGAAAGCGGAAAACCGGTCTGAACTTGTAATTGATATTGCCGAGCTTCCATTGTTTCAGTGCAGGAAGAAATTCTCCGTCATCACCAGGCCAGAACCAGCGCACGTCAAGCTGATTCTGCAAAAAGGAATAGACGGCATAAAGTGCCGCGCGCGGCTGATTGCCTGCAAGATAAAGGTTCCCGTCTATGGTGCGCACTGTGACTTCTTCTGTCTTGCCATCGGAGATTTGCAACTTTTCAGTCTGTTTTTTTATGAAATCCGCTGTCTCCGGAGTTCCGATCAGAATGATGTCTTTTGCCGGATTTGCATTGACGGTGATGATTGGAAAATCTGCACCGGATATTTTTTTCAGGGTGTTTTTTAATTCTTCCGCAGCATACTTTTCCACAGCCGTGGCATCAGGCGAAATCCCTATTTTCCATTTTGTTTTTCCTTGATTAAAGAGTTCCACCTCTGCATATGCCGCAGCTGACAGCGTGAACAGCAGTAATACCGTTAATAATTTCATTGTCCTTCTTTCTTTTTTCATTTTGAATAATTTTAAAGTTATTTGCAGAATCTTTGCCCATAGATGCCATTTCGACTTATGACCTCTTTGGTTGTGTAAAGTTTTGAATCTCCATTGTTGATGGAGTAGCTGTAGGAGGTAAGCCCCACCATAATCATCTTGTGAGAAAGATTTGGAATGCTTTGGGCGCTTCCATCCTCATAACCGGCGTTTACGGATTGATGCGCCCATCCCGGACCATTTTCGTTTGTAGCTCTATCCCAGGTGATTGCTGCTTTTGGAGAATTCCCCAACTTATAGCCCCAAGTTGACATGGCGGCAGTGTCATACGTCGGCTGCATCTCCTCATATGTTTTGAGGTCGGTTGTGCGCATGACATAGTTGCCTTCGACAATTTTATCTGTCATATTCCATTCATTAGGCTTGAAAATTCTGGTATGGGAATATCTTTGCTCCATCACGGCATCTTTGAACGCGGGACATCTCATTACGTTTGGTGTGAGATAGCCGTCTGCGCAGAGCAATCCTGCCAGACGTTCTCTCCATAAGGTTTTGTTTTCACTGATAATGCTGCAGTCCATCCACTCCAGTGCCAAATGTCCCTGAGTTGTGGTCATCGGTCCATAGTCTTTGTTGGCACCTGCATACATGGCGTAAGCGATCCCGATCTGCCTGATGTTTGACAGACATGCAGCAGTATGTGCTTTTTCACGTGCCTTGTTCAGGGCAGGCAGAAGCATTGCCGCTAGAATTGCAATGATTGCAATAACGATCAATAATTCTATCAATGTGAAAATATTCAGATGAAGTGTCTGCCGGAAAACATCTTTGGCGCCGGATATCATCTTTTGCTTTTTGTCGTCGTTCATGGAATCCTCTCACTGGATTAAGTTTTTGAAACGGAAAGATCAGTAGAATGTGCCGAAACTGCAAAGTCTTGTTATTGCCTCCTCAGGTTGGATGTTAATTCATGGGACCGCGGAGGAGCACAACTGTCTCGTACTGCAAGACTTCTCTTGATCACCACTCTGTCCCGCGGCAGGTTCGGATTTTCTATCTTTTTGAAAATCTGATTTGTCAGGAGTTCCGCAAGGGAACTCTTGTCTGAATGCTTTATTGTTGTAAGTGCGGGAATATAAAGTTCCGCTTGTTTGACATTATCACTGCCGATGACACTGAAATCCTCCGGACAACGGTATCCATGGTCTGCAAGGCACCGGAAGGCACCGAATGCGATGTCGTCGCTTGATGCAACGATGGCAGTCGGCAGGTCGTCAGTAAATTCTTTCAGCATTTTTTCCGTCAGGCTATATCCCGCCGAGCTGGAGAGCAGACCGATTGAGTTGTCGCAGTCCATGTATTTTAGTTTGATGTTGTATTCCGGGCACAATCGTATGAGACATGGCAGGCGCCCGTCGAAATTACAGCCAACCCATACTATATTCCTGTGTCCGAGCGAAGCGAGGTATTCCAGCAGTTCCCTGAAAATCTGCTCTGAATCCGTTATGAGACAGTCAAAACGGGGGTCTTCGTTGTAGTAGGAAACAACCGGAAACTCCGGTTTGCCTTCGATTATGTCCGGTTGAACGGTGATCAATCCGTCGATTCTCCAGGAAACGATATTCCGATAGGCTTTGACCGCTTCTTCCAAATGAATCCAGAATGCGAAAACAGGAAAATATCCCCGCTTCAGGATCAGTTCGTGAAGTTCTCCCGCCAGCTCGGAATAGAAATTGACAATGGAAAGAGAGGGAAGGAGGATACCGATCAGATTGGAACGGCGTCTGCGCAACTGACCGGCCGCACGATCCGGTTGGAACCCAGCCTTGCGCGCTTCCTCGCGGATTTTTTCTGCCAGTTCCGGGCGTACACGCTTCTTGTCGCAGCCGTTCAGAACGCGCGATACTGTTGCAACGGAGAGCCCCAGATTCTCCGCCAGTTTCATCATTGTCATTGCCATTGTATTTTTCCCTTGCAATATATAAGGTAAACGTTTTCCTTTCTTATATTATAATGAACTCCGCAATTTTGTCAAGTCCCTGTCAACGGAAAAATCATAATTTTATTGCAGAAAAAGGGAAACAGAGAAATCAGGCATTGATGTTTTTCCCGAAGTCTGGGGGCTGTCTCTGAATTTTCGCAGAAGGGTTAAGAGTGCCGGAGCGCCGGAAAAAGGCAGATGGAGTTTTTAGGAAGAACGGAAAAATAGGGTTCAAAGGCCGCCTTTCTGTTGATTTTACAGTATCATCTGCAGAGCTGCGGTATTACATTTTGAAAAAAAGAGCAAAAAAAGGTTGACATTTCATTTTTGCATGATAGATTGTTCTTACGATGGGATTTGAGAGGTCCCGTTCGTTGCCGTTGGCGGGTTTTAGAGAGAGCCTGCTGACGGGGAAGTCTTCTCCTGACTCTAAAAAGGAGATCAAAAAAGTGGGGGTGGAGGTCGAGAGGCCTTCACCTTTTTTCTTTTGGAATGGAAAATATTGCAAAAAAATCCGTTTTTCCCTTTCTGTTTATCTTGAAAAAAGAGTTCCCGATGTTAAATTATATGCTTCTGCGGCTGCATATCCCGATCGCAGCCCGGTGTTCCGAGATTTATGGCCTGGCAGCATGAATCTCAAAAACTTGTAGGTAGTTTTGAGTAAGTAGAAAAAGCTTTAATTTGAAGAATTGAAAAGCGGAGAAAAAAGAATGAAGACGTATCTGGCAAAAGCTGGCGAAATTGAGCGCAAACATGTGCTTTTTGACGCCGCGAATGTCCCTCTGGGCCGTCTTGCAGTGAAAATCGCGAATTCTCTTCGCGGCAAAGACCGTCCCACATATACGCCGCACGTTGACACCGGCAGTTTCGTGATCGTCATCAACGCGGAGAAAGTGCTCCTTACCGGCGCAAAAAATGAAAACAAGATGTATGAGTCCTTTTCCGGTTATCGCAGCGGTCACAAGTTCACAAAGGCCAGCGAGGTCCGCGCCAAAAAGCCTGATCTGATGATTCGCGAGGCTGTCTGGGGCATGCTTCCGAAAGGTCGTCTTGGCAGAGCTCAGTATGCTAAACTGAAAGTATATGCCGGAGCAGAGCATCCGCATGCGGCTCAGAATCCTGAACCGGTAAAACTTTGATGGAGATTTTTGAATGAACGCAGCAATGTCCAAATCTGAAATCGGTGCCACCGGACGCAGAAAAACCGCGAGCGCAAGAGTTCGCATCTGCCAGGGATCCGGCAAAATTAAAGTCAACGGCGAAAACTTTGATAAATATTTCAATGTCGAAGCAATCCGCGGCTTCATCCTTCAGCCTCTTACCCTGACCGGGCTCGGCAGCACGCTTGACGTCTGCGCGAACATCACCGGCGGCGGCAAGACCGGGCAGGCGGGTGCACTCCGTCACGGTATTGCAAGAGCTCTCATCAAGTTTGATGAGTCCCTCCGCCCTGTTCTGAAGAACAGCGGAATGCTTACACGCGATTCCAGAGAGAAAGAGCGCAAGAAAGCCGGTCAGCCCGGTGCCAGAAAGCGCTTCCAGTTCTCCAAACGCTAATCGTTTTCACGACGGTTTCGGGGAAAGAAGAAGTTCTTTCCCCTTTTTTATTTCTTTATTACGAATTTTGTCAATTACATGGCGGGCTGGAACGTCTGCCGGGAGTGGGAAATTATCATGTCTAAAGTTCGTGCGGCTATTATCGGAGCTTCAGGTTATGCGGGCGAGGAACTGATCCGTCTTCTGATCAGGCATCCCGAAGTCGATCTGCGCGTGATTACATCCAGAAAAGAGGCGGGAAAGAATATTTCCGACATTTTTCCGCGGTTCGGCGACTATGAATTGAAATTTTCCGCTCCGGATGTCAAAATGATTTCCGAAACCTGCGATGTCGCATTTCTCGCTCTGCCTCATGGACTTGCCGCTGAATATGCGGCTCCTTTGGTCGAGGCGGGCGTGAAGGTGATCGACATCAGTGCGGACTTCCGTATCCGTTCCACCGCAAAATACAAAGAGTATTACGGAGTGGATCATCCCGCACCCGATTTTCTGAAAAAAGCGGTTTACGGGCTGCCCGAACGCTACCGCGACCAGATTAAAAAGGCTGATCTGATCGCATGTCCGGGATGTTATCCGACGAGCATTATCCTGCCGACTGCGCCTGTTCTTGCCGCCGGGCTTGCGTCTCCTGAAAACATCATTGTCTCCGCGGACAGCGGAGTGACGGGCGCCGGCAGAAAGGTCGATCTGTCCTATATCTTCCCCGAATGCAATGAAAGCGTCCGGGCTTATGGTATCGTAAGACATCGTCACCTGCCTGAGATTGAGCAGGAACTCGCCGTTGCCGCAGGGGTCGAGGAGCTGGCGATGAATTTCATCCCGCATCTTGTCCCGGTGAACCGCGGCATTTTTTCAACGATCATTCTGAAAGCATCCGCCGGCTGCACGATGGATGCGGTTGCCGAGGCTTATGAAAAGGCCTATGGCACGGAGCGTTTCGTGCGCGTGCTTCCGAAAGGCAAACTGCCGGATACGAAGCATGTCACGATGACAAATTCCTGCGAGATCGGTTTTGTCCTTGACGACCATACCGGGAATCTGATTCTCTGCTCCGTGATCGACAATCTGACCAAAGGTGCTTCCGGACAGGCTGTGCAGAATTTGAACATCCGTTTCGGTCTGGACGAGGCTGCCGGGCTTCTCTGACTGCGGAATCAGGCTGAGTGTATGACTGCCGGGGAGCAGATTCCCCGGCTGATTCCCGGAGGAAAGGAAATATGAAAGCGGAAGAGATTTTCGCACGGGTTCCAAAGACCCATAACTGTGCTCAGTCCGTTGCCGCGGGCTGCGGTCATGAAGAGCTGGTGGAGGAGCTGGGCAAATGCGGTGGCGGACGCGCTCCGCAGGGGCTTTGCGGCGCCTTGTATGCCGCGCTGCTGCTGTTGCCCGAACAGGAAAGGGAGACCGCCAGACAGGAATTTATCCGCAAGGTCGGAGCCGCCGACTGCCGAACCATCAAAAAACAGACCGGAACCCCTTGTTCCGAATGTGTTGCCGTTGCCGCCGCTCTCTGCAGTGGCAAACGCGGAATCTGAACGGCAGCTCTGACGGTATTCGTTTTTTCCGAGACCGGACTTACTGCCCCGCGTCTGTCTGCCGGCGGGTGAGATGATAGATTTTCTGGTCCAGGGCATATTCACCGCTGTCCAGCATATTTTGGATTTCCCGTGTGGAGTTCAGTACAATGCCGCCCTGCAGTTTTACCGTTTTCCCCACGGGACTCCATTTGTTGTTGCTGAATGTTGCAAAAGTGGCGAACTGCAGGTCTATTCCGTCGTCTTTCCTGCTCAGCTGCAGGAGATAGAACCGCGGGGAGAGCATCCAGAAGGCGCTTTCATTATATTTTGCATCCTGAAATATTTGGGCGATATGAACTGTTGCCGTGAGGAAACATTTCTCTTTTACCTTTATTATTTTCCCGACCAGCGGAGCCCATTTCCCGTTGAAGTCCTTCTGCTGTTTTCCGGGTGTCTGGACAATCTGGATCAGAATCGAGTCCTGCGAGTTCCTGAGCGGAGAGACTGCGATATTGTAAGTGTCCGAATCTGTCCGGCAGACCCAGTTTCCATAAAATTCCTGCGGCGGAAGAGAGGTTTTTTCATCAAAGGGCGGAACGAGCGATGAGGTTACAGTGCATCCGGCAAGAAACAAAGCCGCCGCGATTCCGAACAATGACACGAGTTTTCCTGGCATGGCATCCTCCTTTTTAGGTTGGAATAGTAAAATAGCATTGTGCCGGAGGATTTTAAAATGGAATCGTCCTTTTTTATCGTGAAACTTTTAGAATTTCGTCAAAAGCGTCTTTTTTTTCTGTTTTTTTCTTGCCCTTTTCCTGATTCTGTGCTACATTAAGTTTCCCTTTTGGTTTAACGATAGAAAGGTGTGAATATGATTGATGTCGAGACATTTCCGATTAAGACCGTAGGAGAGTGCAAAATTTCTTCTCCTCTGGATAAGACCTCTCCTTTTGTGACCGATGAGTCTCAGATTCTGTATGAACATGACATTGTCGGCGTGAAGAAAGGCATTGAGGAGAACAATAAGATTTATGCGTTTCAGAAAGCAGGGCCGCGCGAGAAAATCTTCTTTGACCCCTCCTGGTGCAAGGCGGCAATCCTGACCGCCGGAGGCATCTGCCCCGGATTGAACAACGTGATCAAAGGATTGACCGAGACCCTGAAACAGGTCTACGGCGTGCCTGTCGTTTATGGAATCCCTTACGGATATGCGGGGCTGAATCCCGATCTCGGCTATCGTCCGGTCATCCTCGATGAACTGACAGTGGACGGGATTCACGAGCAGGGCGGAACGATTCTCGGTTCCTCCCGCGGACAGCAGGATACGGATCTGATGCTGGAAACACTGATGCGGATGGACATCAACATGCTGTTCTGCATCGGCGGCGACGGCACGCTCCGTGCGGCGCACGACCTTGCGATGGCGGCTTTGAAGCGCGACCTGAACATCTGCGTCATCGGTATTCCCAAGACGATCGACAACGACATCTGCTATATCGATAAGACATTCGGTTTCGAGACCGCCGTCTATGCCACGAATCCGATGATTACCGTGGCGCACAACGAAGCCAAAGGCGCTCCGAACGGAGTCGGGCTGATTCATGTGATGGGACGCGACAGCGGATTCATCGCGGCGTATTCCTCGCTTGCCAATCCGCATATCAACTACTGTCTTGTTCCGGAGGTCAAGTTTACTCTGGAGGGCGAACCGGATTCGTTCTTCCCGATCCTGCACGACCGCCTGAAACGCCGTCATCATGCCGTGATTATTGTCGCCGAAGGCGCCGGGCAGGAGCTGATGAAGGGCGAACGTCAGGTAGATAAATCCGGAAATCTGCTGAACAACAACATCGGCGTCTTCATCCGGGAGAAGATGAAGGAATATTTCAAGAAACAGAATTTCGAGATCAATATCAAGTATTTCGATCCGACCTATCTGATCCGCGGCATTCCCGCGAACGGAACCGATGCGGTGTTCTGTCTTCTTCTCGCCCAGAATGCGGTTCATGCGGCGATGGCGGGGAAGACCGATCTGCTGATCGGGCACTGGAGCGATGTTTTCACGCACGTGCCGATTGAGATGGCGACGAAGCAGCGCAAGAAGATCGACCCGAACGGTTCTCTCTGGCGCTGTGTTCAGATGAATATCCGCTGATCCGGCTTGCCGGAGGAGGAACGGAGAAGGACGCCCGGGTGTCTTTCTCCGTTTTTTCTTTCCGGAGCCGATTTGAAACTTGTCCTTTTTCCATGTATATTTTCATTTTGATAAAACAGTAAAGACAGGGAGATATTTATGCAGGATGAATTCACTTCATATCAGAATCCGCTGACGGGACGTTATGCCAGCAGGGAAATGAGCTACAACTGGTCGCCGCAGCGCAAGCATTCCACCTGGCGCAGACTCTGGCTCGCCCTTGCGGAATCCGAGAAGGAGCTCGGGCTCCCGATCACCGACCTTCAGCTTGAACAGATGCGTGCGCATCTGGACGACATCGACTTTGAAGCGGCGGCGAAGAAGGAGGCCGAGCTTCGCCACGACGTAATGAGCCATATTCATGTTTTCGGCGCTCTCTGCCCCGATGCCCGCCCGATCATTCACCTCGGCGCGACAAGCTGTTTCGTGACGGACAACACCGAGCTCATCCAGATGCGCGACGGATTGAAGATCATCCTCGGCAAGCTCCTGAAAGTCATTACGATCCTTGCCGATGTTGCGGAAAAATACAAGGACATGCCGACTCTCGGCTTCACCCATTACCAGCCTGCACAGCTTACGACTCTCGGCAAACGTTTTTCACTTTATCTTCAGGATTTTGTGATGGACGTGACACGTGTCCGCGAGGAGTTAGAAAAGATTCCTTTCCGCGGCGTCAAGGGCACGACGGGGACACAGGCGAGTTTCATGGAGCTGTTTCATGGCGACCAGGAGAAGGTGCGCCGGCTTGATCGGCTTGTTTCCGAAAAAATGGGCTTTTCATCCTCCATTGCGCTGAGCGGGCAGACGTATACGCGCAAGGTGGATTTTTATGTCCTTTCCGTGCTTTCCGGCATTGCCCAGAGCGCTTATAAGATGGCGGGTGATATTCGTCTGCTTGCGAATCTCAAGGAGATCGAAGAGCCTTTTGAAAAGTCGCAGGTCGGTTCCAGCGCCATGGCATATAAACGCAACCCGATGCGTTCGGAACGGGTCTGCTCGCTTTCCCGTTACCTGATGAGTCTTCCGGTCAATGCCGCCATGACGCATTCCACACAGTGGTTCGAGCGGACGCTGGACGACTCCGCCAACCGGAGAATTGTGCTTGGCGAAGCGTTCCTGACGGCGGATGTGATTCTTTCGCTTGTCGCAAACATCTGCAACGGCATTCAGGTCTGGCCGAAGGTGATCCATGCGCACATCATGGCGGAGCTTCCGTTCATGGCGACGGAAAACATCCTCATGGAAGCAGTCCGGGCGGGAGGAGACCGGCAGGATCTCCACGAGGCGATCCGTTCTCATTCGATGGAGGCTGGCAAGGTCGTCAAGGCGGAAGGAAAGCCGAACGACCTGATCGAACGGCTGGCGAACGATCCGCTGTTTGCGAAAGTCGCTCCGATGTTCCAGGACATTCTTGATCCGAAACTCTTTATCGGGCGCGCTCCGCAGCAGGTCGAGGATTATCTTGCCGGAACGGTCCGTCCGCTGATTGCCTCGCTTTCCAAAGAGGTGAAAGAGACGGGAACGGAAGAGATCAGGGTCTGAGAATGATGAAACTCCGCATGGTCCCGGTTTTTCTGGCTGCCGCATGCCTGCTGTTTGTGTGCACCGCATGTCAGTCGGTTCCGTATTCCAACCGGTCGCAGTTCATGCTGACCTCGGTTTCCTATGAGAATGAACAGGGTGCCGAGGCATGGAAAGAGATCCTGAAGACGGAAAAACTTTCCACGAACCAGACAGCGGTTAATGCGCTGAACCGTGTGGGACCGCGGATTGCGGAGGCGTCCGCGCAGAAGGATTTCCAGTGGGAGTTCAAAGTGATCGAGTCGGAGCAGGCGAATGCGTTCTGTCTGCCCGGCGGGAAAGTTGCGCTTTACACGGGAATTCTTCCTTATATGGACAACGATGCTGAAATGGCGGTTGTGATCGGGCATGAAGTCAGCCATGCGATTGCACGCCATGGAGGTGAACGCATGTCGCAGGGGTATCTTCAGAACGCCGGGGCGGCAGTCGTGTCCGTTTTGATGTCGGGCAGCGCCTACAAGGATCTTGCGGTCAGCGCCTATGGCGTTACGACGAATCTGGCGGGGATTCTCCCCTACAGCCGTCTGCATGAAAGCGAAGCGGACAAAATCGGCATGATGCTGATGGCGAAGGCTGGTTACGATCCGAATTACGCGATTGCCTTCTGGAAGAAATTCGGCGGCAGTTCCGGCGGTTTTCTGGAGGCGTTCATTTCGACGCATCCACCCGGCTCCGATCGCATCAAAGCGATGGAGGAGAATCTGCCGGAGGCATTGAAGATTTACAACGCCGCCAAAGTCAAATACGGCGCAGGAAACAAACTGCGCTGACGTTTCACAAGCCCCGGCGATCCATGACACCCCGTCTGATGGACAGTCCAGATGTGCGGGGCGCCCGCCCATGCTTTCCGCATGAGAGTGTGCCGGGACGCGGAAAACTGTCAGAAATGAAGTCTTCGTCTTTTGAATGCTGCTGAACGGGGCATTGCAGCTTTGCCGTGTCCAATTCCGGAAACAGTTAAAAACCGAGCAGGAAAATTCCGACAATGATGGAAATGATACCGGCGGTCTGCCTGCATGAGAGTTTTTCTTTTTCTATATATGCACTGTAAAGTGCGAATCCGGCAATGCTGCTTCCGAGGCTGACGGGATATGCCAGCCCCGCCAGTGAAAATGCCGCCAGTTTATCCAGCGCCAGAAACAGAAGGAGCGTGGAGGCGAGAGAGAGAACACACAACAGCAGAGCGGTCACGGTCATTTTCCCGGAGAGCGCGAAAGAGGTGCTGCGCCGGGAGAGCTTGAAAATCAGAAGTCCGGCAACTGCGCCGAGCGCAAGCAGGAACGTTTTGTCGGTTCCGCTCATCGGGATGGCGGAATAGCCGGAGATCGTCAGACCTGTCTGGGTGACGGCACAGCAGAGAAACGCGCAGAAAGCGGGAATCAGGCTGTGGATGCGGCAGGGAACTGCTCCGGATGTTTTTCCCCCGCTTTCAGCCTGACATGCCATTCCAAGAAGAACCAGGCAGAGACCGGTCATTCCGAACAGGGAATGCTTCTCCCCGAAAAAGAACATGCCGAAAAGAAAAGGCCCGATCAATGCGGACTGCGTCAATGCCCATGCTATGCCGGAATTGCCGCACTTCATCGCAGTCTGCAGCAGAAGCATTCCGAAAATATTGAAATTCCCGATGAGCAGCAGACCGACGACCCAGGGAATCGGGACGGAAGATATTGTTCCGGAATAAAGTTCGACGGGAAGGAGAAGAACCAGGGAGAAGAGACTGTACCAGAACATGACATCTTCGCCTTTTACCGTATTGGGAACACGTTTGTAGACGATCCCGATTCCCATGAATGTGGCGCTGACCGCCAGCAGCAGAACAACGGCGGAGATCATGCGATGTTTCCGCTTCCCAGATATTTTTCCAGGATGACGCCTTCCTCACCGGCATCGGCGGATGCGAAATAGAGCGCCTCCCAGCAGCAGTGACGCTCTGCATACGGAGCGGTCAGGGCAAGTTGAGCCGCTATGCGGCGGGGGGAGGCGGGGTGAAGATTGACGGGCTCGTAGAAACTTCTGCGCTCGAAAAGTTCCGTATGCGACCAGAGTTTCATCTTGTTTTCATCCGCAATTTTCCGCCATGCCCTCCATTGAGCCGGAATTTCTTCGAGATGGGAACAGC
This sequence comes from uncultured Lentisphaeria bacterium, assembly GCA_949282305.1. Taxonomy (GTDB): domain Bacteria; phylum Verrucomicrobiota; class Lentisphaeria; order Victivallales; family UBA1829; genus UBA11452. Next base: position 63,806 of record CASDPB010000036.1, read on the forward strand.
AGTTGCCGATGCAGTCCTGCGGCATCAGAATGTCGATCTGCGTATCTTCCAGGATCGCATTCCAGAATTCGATGAACTCGGGATTGTGTTCCGGGCGGTGCATGGTTGCCGGGGAAATGATGATCTCCAGGTCCGGATTGCAGCTTTTGACCATGTCGGAGAAGTTCCGGTAGAGGACATGCATACGGTGCTCTTTTTCGGGGAGACGCCGATCTGTGTAGGAGGTTTCGCAGGGGAAATAGAATCCGGCGACGGACGGGAAATTTTTCAGCTCCTGAAAGCAGCGGCGGTGTTCGGCGATTTCCTCTTTGAGCTCCTCTTCGGAAAAATGTGCCGCCCAGCCTGCGACGGAGCCGTATCCGCCGAGATAGACCCTGATTTTCTCCTGTTCCGCCGCTTCCAGCAGAGTTTCGACCACGGGATATTGTTTCATGAATGAATAAGAGCTGGAACGGTAGAAACATTCATTGAGTTCACGCCATAAGGCCGCCTGGAAGATCACGGTGTCAATGTGCATGTTCTTGAGCCGCCGGAGTTCCGTTCTCCAGGCGAAGACATCGGCATGGAGCATTGGTCTGCCCCGGTAGTCCGCGGGATGGGCATAGACGAAACTGGCGGAGATGCGGGGCGTTTCTCCGGGACAATGGAAGTTTTCCGCAAAGGCGCGGTTGGCATGATTGAAGCGCTCAACCTGAAGCATGGCGGTTTTCTCGTCAAGGTCTTCCGGGGGCAGGTAGACTTGGAAATCATCAATTTTCCCAAGCGGGAAAGGCATTTCTTTTTCTTTCATATTCTTTCATCCTCAGTTGTATTCGGGGAACAGTTCAATCCGGGGCTCCGTTTCCCGGGGGGCGTCGACCTCCACGTGCATCTTCCCGTTTTCCGTGATGTTCCATTTGACATGGATGCTGCCGTAAGGCGTAGGGACACTGCCGGAAGCGTGCAGCAGATTGCCGGCGAACGGGGATACTTTGAACGTTTTGAAGCCGGGGGACAGGGGGGATACTCCGAGCACGATGCAGTTTGCGAAATAGGCGGGGACAGCCGACCAGCCGTGACACAGACTGTAGCCGTACAGCGCCCTGGGTTCCGGCAGTTCCCAGAGAGTGTCGGAGCCGGATTTCAGCATGGGAAGAAAAACATCCCTGATGCGGGAGGCGACAAAGCGTCGTCCCTGCTCATCCGTATTCATCAGACCCCGTATGAAATACATCATGGAACTGTAGGTGCAGGTGCGGGTTTTATGCCGGAGGAGATTCTGCAATATCAGTCGTTTTCGCGCTTCCGGAATCATATCCGCCTGAAGCATCGCCGCCTGAACATGTTCGTAAAGTTTCTGGCGGGGAGCGGCTTCCGGCGTGAACTGACCGTAACAGCCGCATTCTTCCAGCCAGAAGATTCTGTCGACTGCCTTCAGCAGGGCATGGGCGGCTGTCCTGTAACGTTCCGCCTGAGCTTCGCTGCTGGCGTAATGATTGAGTCTGCTTCCGCAGATCAGCGCCTCCGACAGATAGATCTGGTAAAGCGCCTGCGGGAAAATGCCGCTGCCGGAAAGGTCTCCCGTCCATTCATAGAAATTCCAGATTGTGCCGTCCGGGGCGTCCGGCGCCCAGAAATCTTCCGTTTTCCCGGGAGAATACAGCTCGTCATATCCCGGCGCTTTCCGTTTCAGCGCCCCGTCCAGGATGGCGTTGATCCGGGGAAGCTGCTTTCCGATGTAACCGGTGCGTCCACTGTGCAGGACGAATTCGCAGACCGCGCAGATCCATGTAAAAGTATAGACGGGTATCGTGATTTTGTCCTGCGACGGCGCGCACAGGGCGAGGTAGCCCGTATCGGCGAAATAGTTTTCTCCCAGCAGATCCAGAGACGCTTCCGCAAAATCATAGTTGCCCCAGAGGTAATAGCCGTAAAGCATCTGGTTGCGGGAGTCATAGGCATAAAGGGACTGTTCACGCCACGGGCAGTCCTCGTAATGGTCGTGCATGCAGTTTTTCAGGGTGCGTATGGCGGACTCCCTGAACTCTTCATATAACGTGTCCGAGGCGGCAAACGAGGAGACTTCCGGCAGAACCGGAAGGGTTTCCCGGACTCCTGCGTAAATCAGCCGGATGCACTGCGTGATCTTTCCGGTGAAGAAAAGCTGAAGGTATCTTGCCCCGATGCGCCGCAGAGTGTGGCAGAACCGGAATTTCCCGTGTCCGCAGTGGATTGTATCGGAAAAGTCGGCGCACAATATCTTTGAGCGCACTCTGCCGTCATCCAGATGTTCTCCATGATGAATTTCAAGAGTGACGGCGTCCTGTTCTCCTTCGCATTCCACCTCGATTTCCGGAAAACCGGTGGTTTCGCGTCCCATGTCCAATATGACGGAAATGCCGTCGAGTCCCTGTCGCGGGGGTTTCAGCCGGATGCCGCTGCCGCCGGGAGACAAGGGCAGGGGATAAGGCGAGCCGGCGTTTTCGTCGCTGACGCCGTTCCAGCCTTTTTTCCAGCCGGAGAATGCGTCTTCCGGGAGAATATAACGCAAAAAGGGTTCCCCGGAACCGCCGGTCGGAGCATTGGCTGACAAAAGGACTTCGCCCTGCCAGATGACGGCAACTTCTCCCGGCGGAGTTTCCTGCAAAGGAGGGAGCGGCCGCCGTTTCAGTCTGCTCCAGCTTCCGTCCGCCGCAGGGCGGGGCAGTTCCGCCGCATATTCCCAGCCGGAATCGTCGTAATCCGCCGCCGTCCAGTCCTCCCGCGCTTTCGCATCGAATTCAAAGCGGTATCCGACCGGGATGCTTGAGAAGCGGCAGTTCCCGCTGCGGTAGTCTGCGGACTTGCGGACTTTCCAGCTGCCGTCTGAGCGGATGACACTTCCTCCGGCACTCAGTGCGAAGAGGAGTCCGCCGGGGCAGAGCCGGTGCGTCGCATTGCCCATGCCGAGGCGCCAGACAAGGACCGCTACGGTATTCTCGCCCTCATGAAGATGCGGCGACAGATCCAATTCTGAAAACGTCTTTTCCCATTCAAAATCAGGAAACTGCGTGACGGGAACGCGGTTTCCGTTCACATACAGGGAGAAATCCGTCTCCGCGGCAATCTGCGCCTTTGCCGGAACCGTTATTTTGTCCAGATGGAACTTCTTGCGGAAGCATAAATACAAATCCGGAACATTTTCCAGATCGCGCGCCCAGATTCTGGATGATTTCTCAATGGACATGTTCATTGCCCTCTTTGCTGTAGGATACATTGAAGAACGATTGCCCGGAGACGTTGTCGCTCCGGAAAAAACAATCCTGCCAGTGCCCGCTTGCCCGTTCGCAGCGGATGGCGGAGTCTTTCATCGTGAGATTTTCCACATGCCGGAAGTAAAAACTCCACGGAATTCCCGAATAGGCGAGATCATTCCAGACCGGATACGGTTCGGGAATACGGTTGCAGAAATCACCGCCCATGTGACCGGACAGCGTCATGCGGATATGACGGAAATCCAGCTCTTCGATCTTCCGGTCTCTCAGTCCCCCGATGTAGCTTCCCCTGTGTGCCGTCGCGTTCAGATTCTCGAAATGAATCCGGCTGATTTTTCCGGAAAGAACATCTCCGCCCATTTTCAGGTGTTGCAGATTGAAGGTCTGTTCCGCGTCAATCTCCATGTCGGAAAAGGTGATGTCGTGAATCCGGGCTCCATGTCTGATCAGGGTTCCGCGCGGATTTTCCGGGTCGAGTACGGACATGATTGAGATTCCGATCATGGACTGGTAGATGACATTGTCCTGAAAAACACAGTCCCGCAGTTCTCCGTCACCTTCGTATCCCACACGGATGCCGCAGGAGCTTGTGCGCAGCCGGCAGTTGGAGACCGTGATCTTTTCGCAGATCTTGTGATACCCGAGTTCATCAATGTCGCTCTTGATCGCGATTGCGTCATCGCCGGTGCTGATGTCGCAGCCGGAAACGTTGACGGACGAACAGCAATCTAGGTCAATTCCGTCTGTGTTGGGACTTTCCAGCGGCGCCGTGATTTTCAGATTGGCGAGGGAACATTCCTCGCATCCCAGGAGCCAGACCGCATAGCAGGGGGCGTTCTTCAGGGTGAAATCTTTCAGGGTGACGTGCTCCGAACTGCGGAAATGGATCAGCCCCTTGGGACGGTGGAACTTCGGCCAGTATCTCTGCCCGAACAGCGGATACTCTTTCTCCGGGTCTATCTCCCAGAAGTCGCTTCCGTTGCCGTCGATGATGCCGTCTCCGGTAATGGCGGCGTCCTTGACGCCGATTCCCCCGATCAGCCAGCGGCGGTTGTTGGTCGTCGGCTCAACCGCCTTCGACAGGGGATCCGGTATTGCTTTCAAGACACTTTTCAGGCAGGCTCCGCGACTGAGATGCAGTTCCACATGACTGCGCAGTTCGATCATCCCGGAACGGAACGTCCCCGCAGGAACGATCACACGGCCGCCGCCGGATTCCGCCGCCGAATCAACCGCTTTCTGAATGAACGGAGCGTTGTCGGGATGCAGAGTGTCCGCGCCGAAACTGCAAATGTTCAAGGAAATCGTGTTCATCAGCGGAGCTTCTCCGGTCTGTTCTTTTCATCGTAGGAGTAAATGACCGAATCGGGCCATGCGGCGGTTTTGGAAAGATCAATGAGCCCCTGCTTGTGCAGTGCCGCGGCATGACCGTCCATGAAGAAACTGTTGCAGAATCCGGCATGGCGTCTGCTGTAGGAGCAGAAGAGTTCATATTGCGGCTCGATGTAGGGACGCTGCGTTTGTGTGCCGAAATCAAAACTGTCGAACAGGAATCCCCATGCGGAACTGTTCTTGGCGCGGGTGATCTTTATATATGTGATGCTGTTGGTCCAATCGTATGTGGCAGCTCCCGCCGGGACGTTGGGGGTGTCCCATGCCATCCCGTAACATTCGTTGGGATAATCGTTTATGTCTTTCACCGGCTGCACCGGACAGCGCAATACCTGAATCTTTCCATCCCTTGCCAGGCTTGTGAAATACGGGTTGACCTGATTGATTCCGTAATAAGAGCGGTTGCTGGCGATGTTGGCAAGAACGAAATCGTGTGAGTCGGAGGCATACAGCAGGAAGGTGTTGCCCAGTTGTCTCATGTTGCTCAGGCAGCTGACGGAGCTTGCCTTGTTTTTTGCCTTGTTCAGCGCGGGAAGCAGCATCGCCGCCAGGATCGCGATGATCGCTATTACGATAAGCAGTTCTATAAGAGTAAAATACGCAGTCCGCCGCCGTTTCTTTTTCCCGGACAGCTGGATGGTCATTTCACCGGTTCTCATGGTCGTGTGTCTGCGATTGCTTTCCGGCTGAATCAGGTTTGTCCTGCGTTCCGGCTTTTCGCCTGTTCCGAATTCATTCCTCATGGCTGGCTCCCTTTCCTTCCCTTTGAATTGAATTTTTATTTGATGGATTTGACCCCATGCTCGATCGACGGTTTTTACTCCACTGACTTTTCCCCCGTTCCTGAGCACTCTTTCCGAGCCCGGGGATGTCTGCTCCCGCCGCATTCCGGCTGATTCCGCCGAGCCGCAGCGGGGCAGTGCTGTCCCGGGGATCCGTCATTGTTTCAGTGTTCCGATTCCCGCAGTCTGCGGCGGGACAGTTTATTTTTCAACAAACAGCAGATGATCGACATAACTGCGCCGGATTTCCGGATTTACCTTGGAGTCCAGAAACAGGTAACTCTTGTTCCGGAACTGGTGCGTCCCGAGAGGTATGTAGAGATACCGGTCGACGGCGAGAGTGTCGGCATCCGGGTGGACATTGATGTAGAGTTCCCGTTTTACCAGATCATAGCCCCCGAACTGAAACAGACCGTGCTTCGCCTTCTTGTCCAGACGGCAGGCGGCGTATACCTCATAAGATTTTTCGAGGTTGAATTCCGGGCGTATGGGAAGCTTTACCGCCCATGACGGTCCGATGTGTTTCAGCATGATCGTCCAGCCGTTTCGTGCTTTTTCATCCCGCACGACCTCGGCGTGGGTGTCCCCGTGAATGATGAATGCGTCTTCTTCAAAAATGAGTGTCTTTCTGTTCCTGAATCCTGCAAGGAAGGGATGCTGCTTCATTTTTTCCGGCGGATAGTTGATGAACCGCTCAAACTGTCTGCGGGTGGCGCCGATTTCATTGGTGGAAGCGATATGCGTCACCTGGCAGCGGGCAAGGAAATCAAGATAGTTTCTTGCAATCTTTGCCGCTTCCGCATACGGCGGGCAGCCTTTTTCCTTCTGCCAGCGCGTATAATCGGAGATCAGCAGATACTCGAACGGCTTCGACAGGATTGAAATCCGTTCCGCCGACACCGGATCATCGGCAACTGCCTTCTGCGCCTCGTCCAGTATCTGAAGACATTGGAACAGCAGTTCCGGCGCAACCCATTTTGCGGTATATTCAAAACAGCCGACGGTCTCCGGATTTCTGAGCGCATCCGCACGGCGGACATTGAGATATTTTCTTACATAAGGCGCCGCCTTTCCGTAATATCCGTTCAGGAATTCGTCCTCCAGCTTTTCCGGGTCAAGCGAGGGATCCCATAAGAGGTGTGCTCCGAGCCATACCTTGAGCGGCAGGAGATCACCGATCGGATTGATGTTGGCGGCGTCGCATTCCAGAAGCAGCATGGAGGGAGAGAGTTTTCCCAGGAATCCCACGTCTTTTTTCAAGGATTCCAGATTCGGATGCGGCAGCAGGAAGTTGTTGAAATTCGAGACGTAGTACCACATGGCGAGCTTTGCACCGGTTTTCTGCCATGCCTTCAGATCTTTCAGGAAAGCCGCATTGTCCGGATTGTCCGGAGTCTCAAGCGGTTTTGAGAAGTCCGCCTCAATGGCGCACAGCAGAATGCTGACGTTCTTCCGGGGCACGATTCCCGCTGGCGGAGTGCGGGAATACTGATAGGCAAAAGTCTGCACTTCGACGCCGGGAAATTCTTTTTCCACATGTTCCGCAATGAAGTTGACGAAGGAGATGACAGACGCGGAGGGAGACTTTCCCGCTTTGTCGATTTTTTCGCATTCCGGGCATTGGCAGTAGTTGTCGTTGTCGTTCTGGGAAACGGAAATGACCTTCGCATCCGGATTTTTCCTGAGTTCCTCCCTGACGATCTCCAGAAATTTCCGTCTGAGCGCCGGATTGCTCAGACAGAGCTGTCCCTGAAACTGACCGCCTGTGCGTTTCCCGTTGCGCAGACTGAAGTATTCCGGATTGGATTCCAAATATTGTGAAGCCGGAAGAAAACGGTCGAAAGTGTGCCAGGGACCGATCAGATTGACATGATCTCCGCCCCATTCCGGAGAGCTTGTGTAATTGGGGCCGAAGCAGTGCATTTTCGCGGCAAAGTCCGGATTTTCGAGGAGGGACCGGAAATAGGGGAGGCGGACCTTGACGGGCGGCGCATACCGGAAGATTTTTTCCGGCATGGCAATCGTTTCGGATTTCGGCACCGACTCTTCCTTTGCCGTCCAGAACCGGATTCCCATGTGCTGCTTCATGAACTCGTAGACTGCATACAGAGTGCCGCGGGGACGTTCTCCGCAAAGAACCAGCATGTCTTTCGCGGGTGCGATGATGATTTCATCGCCTCTGAGCGACTTCAGGTCAATTCCGGGAAGCAGTTTCTGGGCTTCCTGCGAAAGACCGATGAGAATCTGCCGGTTTCCGGTATATTTGTCGCTGACGGCAATCCCGGTTCCCGTTGCCAGCTTCCAGTATTTCTGAAATTCCGCCGCCGCGTTCTTCTCCGCCGGTGTGGCGTCCGGCGAGACATAAATCCGGTAATCCGTTTTCCCGTTCTGGAAAATGAAACTGGACCCGTGGCAGGACAGAACCGCAAGAAAGAAAATGCCGCATACGGCAAGACTATGCCGAAACTTCATTTCTGCAAACCTCCTTCATAACTGTTGGTATGGGATTGTGATATGAAACGGGGAGCATGAAAATGCCCGCCGGCTGTCTGCCTGTGGCGGAGTATTGCGCGGCAAGCTGGAAGATTCTGCCGCACTGCTGTTCAATGTCGGCTTCATAGGTCAGTATCGGAACCGGAAAATCCGACAGCGGCGAACCTTTATTCGCATGGGATACCAGAAAAACGTCTTTCCAGAGTGAATTCCGGCTTTGAAAGATCGCCGAGATGATCCCGTTTGTGAAGACTGAGTCCACACTGATGATTCCCAGCTTGTCGCAGTCCGCATTTTCGCGCAGCAGTTCCCGTGCCATGGTGTAACCGCCGCGCGGAGATGTGTCGGATTCCTTGTACAAGGTGTCCTGAAAAATTCCGGGAGCCTCCGCCGTCAGCTCTCTGTAGCGTCCTTCAAATGTCGTTACTTCCGGGGATTCCCAGCTGGCGGTGTCTCCCGTGTGATTGAGAAGAGCGATCCGGCTGCAGCCGGATTGACGAAGACGCCGCGCGGCGTCCCGGATCCAGTCGTTCGTGAAACTCATGGTGCATTTCAGCCATTTGTAGGGATACAGCCCGATTGCGAAAACGGGAAGGTCTTTCAGATACTTTCCGCAGTGTTCCGCAAAACATCGGCTGGCAATGATGACGACATCAAAAATATTCATCTTCATCTGCTTCTGTACCCGGAGGCAGTCGGACGGAGTGTCCACGTTTTCAAACACCGTGTAACTCATGCTGCCGCTTCTGCATTTCTCAATGAAATGTTTCATGAAGATTGCCTTGTGGGCAAAGGCGCCCAGCTCGGCGCGCGAATCGAAGATGACGGCAAAGCGGCATTTCACCTCTTCCTTCACATAGACACCCAGTCCGTTCAGGCGTTCGATCAGCCCTTCGTTTTCCAGGATTTCAAAAACCTTGCTGATGGTGGCGACGGATGTGCCGCAGTCCGCGGCAAGTTTCTGGATCGGCTCGAATTTTGTTCCTGCCGTCCATTCTCCGGAGCGGATTTTTCCGCGGAACCTTTGCGCCAGTTCAATGCTTTTTCCTTTGCTGCTCATCCGATGGCATCCAATCCCTTCTGTGTCTGCTTTATATTATAGCTTACTAGAATGGTATTGTCAATACCCTTTTCTGAAAAAACTGCATTTTTTATGAAAGTGCGAACTGCGCAAAAGTCATTCCGGCAGTAACGCGGAAACGGAAAGGAAAAGGTATGGCAGAAACAGAAATCACGGGGGAATCCGTAACATTGGGTGCAGACGTGAACCGCGCGCTTGGCGCAGACTTACTGAAACAGTTTGATGATCTCGCGGAAAATCTCGCTGAAGAAAGTATAAGGCAGGATGATATAAAACAGCGCGAAAATGAACACCAGCTTGAATGCTCTCCACAGGAATGAGATCAGAGAAAATTTCGGTTCGCAACAGTTCATAACAACCTCCTTATACTAAAGAAATATAAAAAGTTTTTCGCAAAATGCAAACATTTCCGACAAGATTTACGACAGATGTTTCACAACACCTCCGTGCGATGGGATAGTTGCGGCTGCTCCCGAAAGCTGGACAGCTTGACTTGGTGTGAAATGCCCGTAAAATGAACCTGGAAAGGGGAGGGGACTTTTATGAAAAGACCGTATGACTCCAAATTCAAAAGCCGCATTGGAAGCGCTGCACGGGGAAATATCAGATTCATCCGAATCAGATACCGCAGTTGAGAAAGAAGTTCATGGTAGAAGGTGCTTCCGAGATATTTCTGTCTAGGATTGAGCGGAAAGAAAGTAAATAATCTGATGGGAAAAGAGCGGACGTCCCGAAATCGGGAATGACTTTTTATGAAGTTCCATGTCAGTGGATATACTGCTTTGCGGAGTTTTCTGCCTGACTTCGGAATCTTTGACCGGTTCGCTGCAAGGTGCTTTGGAGCAACGTAGTGAACACAAAGGACATTTACAGACGCATTTTTCTATAGATAAGAACTTGAATGAATTATCGCGATGCAGGTATACCCACTGTCGGTTTCGCTTAGAGAGCAGGCGGCGTTTCATTACTGGAGCCCGACACACCCGCCCCTGTTCTCATGGAACAGCAGTTTGTTATCTGTCTGCAACAATATCACCGATGTAAATATTATTTCTTTCACTCTTTGGCAAAGACTTGATAAAATTATCGTCCTGAGGACATTTTATCTCTGCGGGTTTATATATATTCCTTAAAACAGCAGAAAAACGTCTGGCAAAATATAAAATATCCTCGCTTATCAGTGGAAGTTTTACGGGAGTGCTTCTTGCTCCTTCGGCAGTTGTAATTTTAATTTCTATGCCGTCATACGAGCGCTGCTTTGATAACAGTGCACTGGCAATAAGCAGCCAGTTTGACGGAGGAATTCCTTTCAATTCAAAATTGCCGTTCTCATCTGTAACTGTTTCCCATGTCGGAACATTTCCTTGTTCCAAAAACGTTTGAGGATAAATCCATGTTGCAGTGACTTTTGCGTTTGCGACAGGTTGTTTCGCCTGATTGACAACTTTTCCATATAAGTCAACATGAAAAATATCAGGAGTAAAAATAACATGCTGCGGATGTCTGTCCTTCACGGTTATCAATTTACTTTCAGTTGCAGTCATTTTTGTATTAGGATAAACTCCGGCACGACCAGCCGCACAGGTCGTAACTGAATATTTGCCATACGGCAAATGATCAAAGGTAAAATTACCTTGATTGTCTGCATAAGTTTTTCTGCGTATATTTTCTCCTTGTAAAATTACCATAGAACCGGAAAATGGGACTTTTTGTCCATATTTTTTATTGAAATCATTTAAAATTTTATCCAGTTCGCCTTCGGTTTCCGGTTTTGTCTTTTCTAAAGTATTGAGCAGTAAATTAACATCCGACTTTGGATATCCTTCAACAGTTCCGGTAATAATGCCGAGATTATTGTTCTGAGCATTGCATATCGCGGAAATTGCAAAACATATTGTTATGAGCAGACGTTTCATAATTTTTGGGTTTTCTATTGTATCAATATATTTTATTGTTCGCAGATTGCAGGTATCGAAATTTGAATAATATCTTTACCCGCATACCCCAAAATATGTAATCGCATAATAAGCACTTGCTTATAGATTTCCTCCTCATAACTGTTTTTTAGGTGATCTGGGAATAAAAACTTTGCAATTCGGTCAGGTTATTTCTTGATACACCCTCAATCTTTGGAGAAACAATCTTTTCCTGATCGAAATGAAAATTTTATTTCCGATAAAGTACAATATCTCCCAATAAAATGGTATTCCCTTGACTAGGTGGAAATGTCCGATCCAAAATTTTAATTTTTTCTGTTCGTTTCCACTGCTTCAGCAACCGTTCAGCAATTGGTATAAGGCGTTTTGCCCGTTCAACAATATCTTCACTTACCATTGGTAATTCAAAATTATGATATTTCTTTGGAACTTGATAGCCTTCAACGGAAAAACGTATTTTTGCCATTGCACCGCCCAGATGTACTTTTTCGCTGGTCAAATAGTTTGAAACTATAAGACTGGGAGCTCCCGTAACTCCATTAATTTCAAAAATCCCATCATGATTTGATCGGGCTCTCCAAGTCGGAGGCGCATGAAACTCGGAAAACGGGCGAGTTGTTACGATAACCATCCCATTCGCAATAGGGTTCCCATTCTGATCAATCAATTTTCCTTTTAAATTTACAGATTCCAAACTTAAGAGTAATACTATGGGAAATTTATCTTTTTCTGACACAATATTACTTACAGAAAGCTTTTGAACGGAAATATTCTTTGAGGAAGAACAAAATGGAGCTTCGACCGTTATTGTATATTCTCCACAGGGAACCTGATCAAATATAAAATCACCACGTTGATTCAATAGTTTAGTTTTTTGCTTTTCCCCATTACCGGACAGATAAACTGTAACTTTATTATAATTGATTCGCGGCAAACTTTCCCGTAATGAAAAGAATAAATTGCTCCATTCTTGTGGAGATTTAGTATCAGCTTTTTCCATACGGTCAAGCAGTACATCAAGATCATATGTGTTATTCAGGTCAACAGCCCCTGTAATAGTGAATGTTTCTTTTGCATTCAGGAAAAGTCCATTCAGCAAAAAGAGGGAGAGCAGTAAACATGTAAATATTTTTCCCATTTCCATTTTCCTCGTTTATAGATCAATAAAATGATGTTTCCTTGTATCCCTTGAAATTATTCTGGAACATCAGAACCGGAAATGCCAGGATTATAATGCGCTTTCCCCTCTGGTTGGACAGTTTTTTATTGAAAGATCGGTGTAAAGCTCCTTTGAGTTACTATATCCTGCAGACTGCCGATTGCAAGTCCGGAAATAGACTTTGTCCGGAGTTTGATATTGCAGAGTCGGGCGAATCCGATCAGAGCTGTAAACGCTCACAAATGCTGAACACCGAATCTGGGCTGATGCGGACGTGGATTGACCGTTCGCAAATTCTACGATTTCTGCAACTTGAGCCCCCGCTTATGATTTACTCTGGATTCACGTCGATTCTGTTCCGAGGTCAAACGGGAAGGCATATCTGCAGGAGGGGATTCTTTTCTGCGTCTTTTCCTCTGATCGCTGGCAGGATGCCGAAATCATCGTATTTCACGTCTGTCGATTACCAGGAATCCTGTAGAATTTCCTCTTCACTTTTCATAAAAAAACTGAGCATAAGTTCATTGATCGTTGTCAATGGCAGGAAATCCGGGTGCCCAAACTCTTCAATTGAATAAGTACCAGATATATACCGATAGAATGTCAAAGTATCAATTTTATCTAATAACCTACCTTGCTGGGAAACTAAAGAAGGAATATTTGCTGGCTCCGCATGAGCATCATTGTAAACAAATTTAACACTCTTAAATAAAGATAACATTTCATAGATTAACCCAACGGGGATTGAATAATCTCTCTTCCAGCGAAATATAAATCTATAAATATGTTGGAGCAATCTTCTATTGCAGAAATAAGTGATTACCCTGTAACGCCAAGACGCCCATTTAGAGATTTTGATGATACGATCTGCAGATTCAGTCTTTTGCGGTAATATGTTTTCTAATTTATTAATTACAAGGCTCATTTTCGCTAAATATTTTTTCTGATAATATTGCTTTCCCGTAAGCCAGGCAGATTCAGATTGCTTAGGATGAAAGTCATGACAATATGCACATAACCGGTAATGTTGAAATAAATAACAAACCAGTAGACATATCACTTCTTGTTTCATCAAGATTTTTTGTTTATTCATTTTATCGCTTCTTTGGATGTAAATCTGAAACATCAATTTCTGCCCCCCACACATTTCATAAAAATTCCATCCGCCTTGTTTTGAAAACCAGGGGAATAATATCTGCGTCAGTTATTCACCGCTGAAACGAAAGGGATTTCTTTTACGTCTATCCTCCACAAGGAAGAGCCCCATCTTTTGGCATAAAGTAGCCAGACAATAGAAAATTTCAAGAGGCAAAACAGAAGACTTCATGGTTTCATTACTTAAAAAAAGATTGTTTTTTGTCAAAAAAACGTTGTCTTCATTTTATGATTGAAACCGGTTGTCTAAAATGCTTGTAAGCGGGATATGTCCTGAACGGAATGAACTGTTTTGCGTTATGAAAATCTTAAAATGATTCACGATAAATGCTTTCACAAAAGAAATGTAAAGAATTATTCTCATATTCATCAAACTCCCATGAAATATGTTCCAATTGTGAAGACGAAATGTCACGAATATCAATATAATATTCGTCTTCAACATTGCCATAGTTAAATTGATCTGTCAACTCTACTCCCTGAACATTTACAAATATCAGGGACATATGATTATTGAAGGAGATTTTTAAATCTATTGTCTTATTTTCTCGATTTATCAAAAAATCCAGGTTTTGTAATTTTACTACAGGCAAAGACAACAGGGCTTTCAGTTCAACTTCTGATGTTATCACTTCCTTGCTCATTTCACCGTCCTTCGGGATATTGCTGATTATATTCATGAGATTTATCATACTGAAAAATAGATCTCAAATTACAAAATATGTCCGCCTTAGGCTGAATCTCACCACTTGCAATGAAATCCATTATTGCATCATTAAAATTCTGCAGAAAAGCATAAGCCTGCCCTCTGTTAAATAATACATTTGCATCTTTGGGAGCATTCGATAAAAATACAGAGAAATCCTTAACAGCAGACTCATAATCTGACATATAAAAATAGCAGCATCCACGAAAATGATATAATTTTATCTGCGCCGGGAAATTCTTTATGAGGAATTCATATTCCGAAAGAGCAAGCTCACATTCACCTTTTGCTGTCAGACTTTCAGCATGATTCAATTTCTTTCCCAACCTTATTGGAGCTTTAATCGTTATTTGCCTGAGTCCTGCAATCTCTTTTATTTTCCGCATAAGTAACTTTAACGTATTCTGTATCTTTATATCTTCAGGCTTTAGCCGCAAAGCCTTTAGATAGGACTGTCGAGCTGATTCAAATTCATATAAAAATTCATATATGATTCCCATATTAAGAAAAACATCATATTCCGGCAATAGATGACTGCTTTTCCGGTAATCACATAATGCCTTATTCCATTGTCCTGTATGTTGATAAGCTCTGCCGCGATTATATAAAGTTGAGGGAGCATCCGGTTTCAAGTCAAGGGCAATAGAATATTCGCGTATTGCGGCTTCCCAGTCTTTCTTTTTGGAATAGCATAATCCCCGCAGCGCATAGAAACGAGGATTATGAGGTTCTCCTGCAATTAACTGAGTATATATACGGATTGCCTCGTCAAAATTCTTTTTGTCATAGCAATCGTCGGCTTGAAAGATCAAATCATGAACCTGCTGTGTCATTTTGATAATGGTCCTCATTCATATATTGTCTGATCCTGTCATTTTTGGGGATCCAGCTTATCTGGCAAATTTGTCCAGCCATACTCTGTTTCTCCAACAGTGCACCCTCCATTGACAACATATTAATGTCACGGAGACAATAAATAAAAGAACATATACATAAATATTCAGACTGCTTTTATTAAATTTTATCCTTTCAACAAAGTTATACTACCTAATAATCCCACAGTATATCTCATGTCATAGTGTTGAAATGGATTCTCCTGCTTAAAATAATCATCCGCGATCATTAGCATTGCTGCGATTACATAATTATTTTTGGATAAAAGCTCCATTGTTTCATTAATATATCTATTGCTGCATGTAATTTGTGATGACGTAATTCCATTATAAAAAAATGAATTTTCTAAATGAACAAGTATTTGCGTTTCCGTTGCATTAATATCTTTGATTGTCCCAAACAGATACGGACTTCCAAAGACATCTTGAAAATCCCAAGGGTCACTTACAATGATTTTAACCTTTTTGCTGAATAATTCCATTACCCATTTCCAAATGTGACTTGACGCAACTTTTCCTTACCTTACTCCACATTCATTGAGTTTGCAAGTGCGCTTTTCTTTCTCGTTTCCCATTTCGCCTTTGAAATGTGTGCTGCCGTATCCTGAAAGACATGAATGTCACCATCGTCAGCACGAAATATTCTGAGCTTCGCCGGTCCCGGCTTTGTCTCAAACAGACTTCATCCATGAAAACGCAGGGATGCGTTCCGGAAATCGGCAGCATACGACATTGGCTGACTTCACTGCAACAAGGATTTTACTGCTAATGCCGGGAGAGGGAAACAGGGGAAAGGTTCTAAACCGCCGGATGGGGTCTCTGAGCACTTCGGAAAAAGGGAAATGAGGAAGATATAAAAAAGCGGCGGTCTGCATGACCGCCGCTTTTTTGTGCGTGGAGAAATTATTTCCCGCAACAGTTCTTGTATTTTTTGCCTGAGCCGCAGGGACATTTGTCATTGCGGCCGACTTTCGGAACTTCACGCTTGAAAGAGATTGTAATCTCTTCCTCCGCCGGTTGCTCCTGCTGTTCTCCGGGGGCATTATCCGAGGCAAACTGGTCAAGACTCGGGTGAGTCAAGGTCTGCGGGAGTGATTCAAACATCTTCTCAAAAGCCTGAAGCGATGTCGCCGAACGGAACATGTTCGTCAGGATTTCCTGATCGATTTCCTGCATCAGCGCATCGAACATCTTGAACGCCTCCTGCTTGTATTCCACCAGCGGATCTTTCTGCGCATAGGCGCGAAGCCCGATGCTGGAACGCAGATTGTCCATGGCATACAGGTGATCCTGCCAGAGACGATCAATCGCGTTCAGGATGATATTGCGTTCGAGCCAGTGCAGCGCCTCCGGTTCCTCAAAAGAGGACTTCAATGTATAGACTTCCCTGATGCGCGCAAGAATCTTGTCGCACATGGCATCTGCATCGGGTGCGCCGTTTTCCCGGAAGATGAAGATTTCATCTTCCTTGAAACCGATCGGGAATGTCATGTTCAGCCAGGTCAGCAGCGCTTCCCGGTTGATATTGCTGTCCGATTCCTTGTCGGCGGCGGCAATCGCGTCTTCGATGTGACGGAAGACCTCGTTGTCGACGATGGAGAAGATCAGCTCCTGACAGTTGTCATTGAAAAGCGTCTGCTTGCGGAACCCGTAGATGACTTCACGCTGTTTGTTCATGACATCGTCATATTCCAGGGTGCGTTTACGGATCGAGAAATGATGCTGTTCCACACGGCGCTGTGCTGTTTCGATGGACTTGGTCAGCCACGGGTGCTGAAGCTCTTCTCCTTCTTCGAGTCCGAAACGCTCCATGATCTTGACAATGCGGTCGGAACCGAAAAGACGCATCAGATTGTCTTCCAGGGAGACATAGAAGCGGGATGCGCCGGGATCGCCCTGACGCGCGCTTCGTCCCCGCAACTGTCTGTCGATACGGCGGGAGTCGTGGCGCGAACTGCCGATCACATAAAGTCCTCCGAGTTCCGCGACGCCTTCGCCGAGCTTGATGTCGGTTCCGCGTCCCGCCATGTTGGTTGCCACCGTGACAGCGAACTTCTGTCCTGCGCGCGCCACGATTTCGGATTCTTTCTCATGGTTTTTCGCGTTGAGGACGTTGTGCGGAATTTTACGGTATTTCAACATGCGGCTGACGATTTCGGAGTCTTCCACCGAGATCGTGCCGAGCAGAACCGGCTGTCCGCGTTTGTATGCGGCTTCGGTTTCCTCCACAATCGCGTTGAACTTTTCACGTTTCGTCTTGTAGACGCAGTCATTGTAGTCCACCCGTTTGCAAGGTTTGTTGGTCGGAATGACGACGACATCAAGTTTGTAGATCTGATGGAATTCATTGGCTTCCGTTTCCGCGGTGCCTGTCATGCCCGCCAGTTTTTCATAGAGACGGAAATAGTTCTGAATTGTGATCGAGGCAAGAGTCTGCGTTTCCTTTTCAATCGTGACGTTTTCCTTTGCTTCGAGCGCCTGGTGCAGACCTTCGCTGAAACGGCGTCCCGGAAGGATGCGGCCCGTGTGCTCGTCAACGATCAGCACCTTGTTGTCCTGAACGACATAATGCACGTCTTTCTCGAAAAGACAGTAGGCGCGGAGCAGCTGGGAAAGATTCTGAAGACGTTCGCTTTTTTCGGAGAACTCCTGCTGGAATGCCTGTTTCTTTTCCATTTTCTGCGCATCGGTCAGATTGGGATCGGTGTCGATCGCATGGATTTCCTCCAGCAGATCCGGCAGAACAAACGCATTGGGATCGGACGGGGAAATTGCGACACGTCCTTTTTCCGTCAGGTCGGCTTCATGCTGTTTTTCGTCCATGGCGAAGAAAAGTTCTTCCTGAACTTCCTGGAGCATGCCGCGGTTCTGATCGCTCTTGACAAACATTTCCATTTTTTCAAGGCGCTTGAGAATGTCGCTGGATTCCAGAATGTGCATCAGCTGTTTGTGCTGAGGCATGCCGAGCTTGACCTGGAGCAGTTTGGTGATGGCCGTATCCATTTCCTCGTCGGAAGGATTTTCCTTGGCAAGAATCGCCTTCGCTTCCTGAATGAGTCTGCTGCAAAGGAGACTCTGGCGGTTGGCGAGATCCGCGATTGCAGGTTTGAGCTGTTCAAACTGGTGTGTGGAAACCGCCACCGGACCGGAAATGATGAGCGGGGTTCTGGCTTCGTCGATCAGGATCGAGTCCACTTCGTCGATGATCGCATAGAAGTGATCTCTCTGAACGAGATGTGATTTATCGGTCGCCATGCCCATGTCGCGCAGATAGTCGAAACCGAACTCACTGTTTGTGCCGTAAGTGATGTCGCATTCATATTGGGCGCGGCGTTCGGGCGGATCCATTTCGTTCTGAATGCAGCCGACCGTGAGTCCGAGATAACGGAATACGGTTCCCATCCATTCCGAGTCACGTCTGGCGAGATAATCGTTGACCGTGACCAGCTGGCAGTTTTTCCCGGTCAGCGCATTGAGGTAAAGCGGGAAGACTGCGACGAGAGTTTTGCCTTCGCCGGTCGCCATTTCCGCGATTTTTCCCTGGTGAAGCACGATGCCGCCGATCATCTGGACGTCGAACGGAATCATGTCCCAGGTGAGTTCATGGTCGCAGACCGTGACTGTTGTTCCGCAGAGTCTGCGGCAGGCGTTTTTCACTACCGCAAAGGCTTCGCACATGATGTCGTCGGTCGTTTCTCCCTTCTGGAGGCGATCCTTGAATTCCTGCGTTTTCGCCTTGAGCTCGTCCTCGGAAAGTTTCTGATAGGAAACTTCGAGCTCATTTATTTTATTGATCAACGGGCGCAGCCGTTTCACGTCGCGGCCGGATTTGCTCCCGAAAACCGCTTTTAGAATCTTAGTCAGCATTGAAAAATACCGCCTTCCTGAGATAAATTATAAATAACGGATCAGGATTTTGATCCAGGTCTTACTAAAGGAATTCCCTGTTTGCAGAGCGGGCATTCTTCCGGCTGATAAGTGGGGAGGTTCAGTTTGATGAGGCTGAAAAGCGGAATCCCGAAATCCACGGTGCCGCCGCTTCTGTCCGTGATGATGCCGACGGCGACCGGTTCGCCGCCGAGCGATCTTACCAGGTCGATCGTCTGCTGGACTCTGCCGCCTTTGGTGACGACGTCTTCCGCAACAATGACTTTTTCACCTTTGCGGATTGTGAAGCCGCGCTTGAGAACCAGTTCGTCATTTTCCTTGTCCGCGAAGATCGCCTGAATTCCGAGAGCGCGTGCGAGCTCCTGCCCGACGAGAATGCCGCCGACTGCCGGAGATATGACCGTTTCCGCGCCGAGTCCTTTCATTCTTTCCGCGAGGGTCCGGCAGAGTTTTTCCGCAATGTCAGGATATTTGAACAGAAGCGCCGCCTGGAAGAATTTGTTGCTGTGCAGTTTGCTGCGAAGAACGAAATGTCCGTCGAGAAGCGCCCCGACGTCCTGAAATGTTTTGATGATTTCCTGATCAGTCATAGTTTAGATGATCCTTCTATAAGATGTTGGGAATTAACGGAATGTATTGGCGGAGGTCGGTTCGATCCAGATATGGAAATCGACTTTTCTGTCTCCGATGTTCAGTGTAATCATGGTATTCAGGCGTGTCAGGAGCAGAGCATAGGGGATTTTGACTTCACCGGCGGGGACTGTGACCGCGACATTGCAGTCTCCGAGAATCGGTTCGGCGTCGCGAAGAGCAAGAATCAGATTTTTGAGTTTGTTCAGTTTCGTTTTCAACGCGGTGTCAAACGCATAGGGTCGATGGCATTTCGGGCAGAGCACCTGAAAATCATCTGCCGCAAGGTCCATCAGGTTAAATTTTACCACGCCGTTACATTCGGGTTCCACGCAAATAAAATCCAGTTGCGCCTTGCTTGCATTGATTTCGTTCTGATTCGCCATGATTTCTTCCATAATTTTTTCTTAATCTCCATAATCCACCCGGGTATAGTCTGAATATCTACGATCCGGTGCAACATTGATTTATAATATAATGCAACTTTGGCTATATAAAAGAGATTATTGAAAAAAAACACGGCTTTTCTGCTTCATCCCCAAAAACGATTTGATTTCCGTGATGTTTTAGCGCTGACAAAACTCCCGGCTTCCGTGTGTTCCGCGTCGGAGCTGCCGGGCATGGAATCCCTGCTGTGCCGTCAGTTCTATCTTCACAATTTCCGGCGGGCAGAAGATGCGGACTGGAATGAATGTGATGCCGAGACCCGCACTTACGAACATTTCAGTGCCGGTGTCTTTGTTTTCGTAAAGCCCGTATTCAAAACGCTTACCGTGAATGGAGGACGTCAGAACCGCGCCGTATCCGGGGATTCGTATCTGTCCGCCGTGGGTGTGCCCGCAGAGAATGAGATCGGTTCCACGCAGATCCTGTTCCGTCATGGCAAGCGGAACGGCATCCGGATTATGGGAGAGGACGCAGTTGAAAAGCGGTTTCTTTTCCGGCGCTTCATAACGCGGAAAACCGGATTTGAAGTCGTCCAGCCCGAAAAAACGGATTCCGTCGATTGTGACTGCCTCATTGACCAGCGGAACAAAGGAGGCGCTTTCCAGTTCCCGCTCGAACACCTGAAAGGGAAACCAGGATGCGCGGCGTTTGTCCCAGTTGCCGTAAACAGACAACTTCCGTCTGCCCGGCATTGCTTTCAGAAAACTGATGCCCGCGTCGAAACAGCAGATGTGACGGATCAGGTCTCCGCCGAACAGCGTATAATCCGGCTGAAACTCTTCCGCCACCCGCAATATCGCGTCTCCGGGGAAGCCGGCGTTATGCCACGGCGGAAGATTTTTCCCGGCAGGTGCCTTTCCCGTGGGGCGCAGATGAATGTCGGAGAAGAAGAGCAGTTTGCGGCCGTGCAGGGAAGAAAGGCGCGGAGGAAGCTGGATTTTCAGCGTGACAGCACGCAATCCGCGCTCCGGCATATTCCTGAATTCACCGGCATGGCTCCGGCGCCAGGACGCCGGAGCACTTTTTTCCTGCTTTCTCAAGTTCAGTCTTCGGGGGAAAGCTCTTTTGCAAGGGCTTCCGGGAGGGCGGAAATCTTTTTGATTCTGACGCTGTCGCCATGCGGCAGCCGGACGGTATCACCGACTTTGGAGCCGAGGAGCGCTTCTCCGAATTTTGTCTTGTAGGAGACCATGTTTTTATCGGGATCGCCGTCCCATGCGCCGACGATGTAGTAATCGGTTGTTTTTCCGTCCGCGGCTTCCACCGTGACCGTCGTGCCGAAAGAGACTTTTTCCGGGTCGATCTTGATGACGCGGAAATCAATGGGCTGAACAGTCGCAATCAGCGTTTCGAGTTCGGAACGGCGTCTCTGGAGGAAGCGTCTGCGTTCCTTTGCCGCATCGTATTCGGCGTTTTCGCGGAAGTCGCCGAAGCCGCGCGCATGTTCAATTGCCTTGTTGTTTTCCGGCACCTGAACCTTGACGATGTCGTCGAGTTCGGCGACGAGTCCTTTGTAGGAACGGACGGAGGTCATCGGCGGTCCTTCCTTCGGCTTCTTGCCCGCTTCCGCTTCCTGTGCCGCGAGCAGTTTTCTGCCTTCGCCGCTTTCGATGTGCTCCTTGAGCGCTTCGGAATGACGGGAGAGTTTTACAAGCAGACTCTGGCATTCGCCGGGAGCCATGTTGCGCATTCTCTGGATGGCGTTGATGACGGACGGGATATTGGAACCTGCGTTGGCGAGCACGAATTTCTGGAATTCGGCTTTGTCAAACAGCGATTTTTTGAGTTCGCGCTGAGCCGCCGCCCACTCTTTCGGGAGTCCTTCGACGGAGAGTGCAGCGGAGATGTTTGCCATTGTGATGAAGTCTGTAAGCTCGCTCGGGAATTTCGCTCTGTTTTTCCAGATTGCCAGGATGATGTCGGAATTGAGATTGTTTGCCGCGAAGACTGCGTCGCTGATGTCATCCACGGTCAGTGTCTCGAAAATGATTGAGATGCAGCGGAGCGGAAGCATGGTGGCGAGTTTTGCGATTTCAAGCCGGTCATAAACGAGGCTTGCGGCTTTCAGAAAGCCGGTGAAATGCTTGACGGGAAGTCTGCCCCAGACTTCAAGCTGTTTCAGCGGAATGGAGTCGTTGATCGTCTGCGGCCAGAATGCGACTTTGCCGCGCAGCGGCTGATACATGACTTTCAGTGTCTCCGCGTCCGCCGAATTTGCAAGGAGCGCAATACATTCCGCCAGCATTTCGAGGTCTTTCGGAGACATGACCGGTTTCAGGTGCAGGAAGAGTTTGGAAAGTTTCTGCGCCGCCGGCAGATCGACTTTGACTGTCGCGGGATCCAGCGGGGCGAGGAGCGTGGAAAGTTCGAGAATGCTTCTGGCATCCTGAAATTCCCGTTGTCTGCGCACTGCCGCCGCCGGTGCTTCCGTGGAAGACCACCATGTCCCGAATTCCTCCTGGGAAAGAATCCGCGGGATGAACATTTTGGAGAGAATCTCCTTCATCTTGGATTCGGAGAGATCGCCGAGAGAGTATTTTTCAAGTTTCTGGCGGTAGAAGGAAGAGGGTTTGAGGTTGCGTTTTTCCGTGGCGATGATGGAAGTCATTTCAACGCTCGGCTCGAAAAAGAGGCAGCCCGCAAGAGCGTTCGCAATCGGAATGGAGAGCTGTGCGCCTGTTGCGAAAGTATTGACCGCGATGGTTGCAACAACCTTGTCGACGTTGACGACTCTGCCCCAGCTCTGGGAATCAATCTGATAGACAAAGGCGTTGGTTTTGAGTTTCTGAAGTTTCCTGATGCGCGCCGCGACGTCGTGAACCGGAACGGACTGGTCTCTTGCCCCCACTGTTTTTGCGATGCCCGGGCTTGAGATATAAGGAGGAAGGAATTTTCTGACTGCGTTATGGAGTGCCGTACGGAAATTCTGCGTGTCAAGAACTGAATTTTCTGCAAGATAAAGGCAAACGGCTGCTTTGTCATCGAATTTGGCGACGGTGTCGTCCCATGCCTCGAAAAGGAAATCGAAATTTGCCGCCGAGTCCTTTAAGAGTTTTACATCACAAGTTTTTATCTCCGAGAGAAGTTTGATTACCGCCGCATCGTTGTTTTCTTGTGCCGCGGTAACGATCAGGTCATCCAACGCCTGTTGTTCCGTAATCATCGGATCACGCTCCTTATTTTTATGTCAATTAGCCGATTGTAATTTCTCATAACCTGATAATATACGGTTTCCGGCATTGTTTTTCAAGAAGTCGTCGTTCCGATTTTTCTTTTTTTTGAGGGAAACGGGGCACTGATACGGCGGCCGTCACCCTCTGGACAGCCTGCGTTCCTGTGCCGGATTCTGTTCCAGAGTCTGCCAGTAGCGCGGAGACGGACCCCTGCGGACTTCCCGCATCAAAGCCCGGAATGCGTCGAGGGTATTCAGGAAGGGCACGGAGGCGCGGAGCTCGCCGGGAAAACCGCGTCCGCGCAGATACTCCAGGATGGTCTTGCGGCTGATCCGGAGCGCCAGTTCCTCCCCGTAGAAATCAACTGCGGAATAAAAGTGCGTCTCCATTTCGTCCGCGAGTTCTTCCGGAGTCGGCGGTTCCGCCTCCGGATCCGCGATTTCCCGGAAGATCCAGGGATTGCCGAGGGCGCCGCGCGCGACCATGCCGTTTTCACAGCCGCTTTCCGCGACAAGATTACGGTAAAGAGCGGCGGACAGCGCCCCTCCGTTCGCCACGACGGGGATGGAAAGGTTTTTCCTGACTTCTCTTATGATTTCATGGTGCACCGGCCCCGAGTAGAACATTTTCATCAGGCGCCCGTGAATTGTGATCGTCCGCGCTCCCGCATTTTCCAGCCGTTTTGCAAACTCGACGGTCGGTGCGGGATCATTCTCGTCCAGAATGCGCATCTTTGCCGTGACCGGAATTTTTGAATGTTCCGCAAGAATGGAAAAGGCTTCGACAGCCTGATCCGGGCGCCGGACGACGAAAGTTGCGCCTTCTCCTTTTTTCGCAACTTTCGGGGCAGGGCATCCGAGATTGAAGTCAAGAACGGAAAAATCAAGTCCGTTGATGATTTCGACCGCCTTTTTCAGAATCTCCGGTTCCGAGCCGACAAGCTGGATTCCCAGGAAATCTTCGGCGGGAGCGCGTTTGATCAGAGTCATGGTCTTGTGATTGCCGAACACGAGGGATCCCGCGTCCACCATTTCCGTGAATGCGTAACAGCAGCCGTGGCGTCTTGCGGAAAGACGCATCGGCAGGTCGGTGTGCCCTGCGAGCGGAGCGAGAATTGCGGTCCCCGCCGGATAAATGCGGTTGTTCATGAAGTGAGCTGTCCGTAAAATGAAATTCCCCGCATTCAAGCGGGGAAAGAGGGGTTCAAACCGTTGAAAAATCAGCGGGAGAAAAACTTCGCCGCGTCTTTTTCATTCTTGATTTCGGGGGCTCCGTCCGCCGCGCACCATTCCTCGACGTGGACGATTTCCTCGCCGGGGCCGAGCTGATAGAGCGGACTGAGGGTTTCCGCTTCAAGCATTTTTTCGTTGGTGTAGATTTCAACGCTGCATCCGTTGTCCGGATATTCGGCATCAATGAAGTTCTCGAAACTTTTGGTGAAGACCGTTCCCTTGTTGATGTAGGAGAGCCAGCCGTTTTCGCAGTTGAATCCGAGTTTGCAGGGAGATTTTTTCGGATCCTGGCGAACCAGCAGGAAGTCTTCTCCGAATGTGTAGCGCGGATCGTTCATGCGGGTGTAGGGCCAGAATGCGTAGAAGGTGTTCGGCAGGAGCGCGAACGGCGCCTTGTTCTGCGGCGCCACTGCGACACCGCCCGGAGCCATGACCGTGATCGCCCATGCCGCGACTTCGATTTCCCACATGTTGTCGTTGCGGAGATGGTGTTCGATTTTGAATTTGTTTCCGCCGAGGGGCGTGATGACAATGGTTTTGGTGATGCCGGTGGTCTTTTCCCTGCCAGCCGAGAAAGAGACACCGCCGTCCTTGAGTTCCTTGACTGTCACTTTGGAATTGTCCGGCGCATAGGTTCTGGGCATGATTTCAGGGGAATGCCAGAGACGGTGCCCCCCGTAGTTGACCCATTCTTTCGCGCCGCTTGTTCCGGCGAGGTCTTTATCGACATTGAAAATATTGTGTTTGTTTTTGCCGACGAAACCGCCCATGACGCGCGGTCCGACATCGGTTGTGACGATCAGTTTGAAATCGCCGCTTTTGAGTTCCACACAGTTTTTCCAACCTTGAAATGCTGTTTTTTTCATGTTCCTGCCTCTGTTTTTTATCGTGATGCGATACAATACACCCGGAAATGCCGTGATTCCAGCAAGGTTTTTTATTCTTCCGTCTTTTTTCCGGGGAAGTGCATTTTCAGACAGGGCGGCCCCCGCCGCAGCAGACGTTTCCGGCGGGAGAATCGGGATTATTTTGTTCCGTCCTCCCATGGGCGTGTTTGAAACTTGCAGGCGACGGGATATATTATGCGGTCGCCGCAGCAGTTTCCCCTTTGCCGGAACGCTGTTTTGGAAGATTTGACCGTTGTTTTGTGAAGAGGTGTCCTCATGAGGATTGCGTTTGCCGTATTGAAATATTTTCCGTTCGGAGGACTGGAACGGGATATGCTGCGGATGGCGGAATGTGCCGCAAAAAGGGGACATCGCGTCGTGATTTACACTTCAAAGTGGGAGGATGACGCCCGGCTGCCGGAGAATATCGAAGTAAAACTTCTCCCGCTGAAAGGCTTTTCCAATCACGGCAGGATGCGTGAGTTTGAACAGAAGTTCGATCAGGCTGTGAAAGAGAGTGTCTTTGATGTGAAAGTCGCCT
The DNA here is from genome assembly GCA_949282305.1 of uncultured Lentisphaeria bacterium. Classification (GTDB taxonomy): domain Bacteria; phylum Verrucomicrobiota; class Lentisphaeria; order Victivallales; family UBA1829; genus UBA11452. Next base: position 89,435 of record CASDPB010000036.1, read on the forward strand.
TCAACAGGATCGGAGGATGTGACTTTTATTTTGCCGCCGACAACTGTTACGCGGTCGAGATGCCGAAGAAACATTCAAAATGGGTGTTGTCGCTCCTGCCGCGCTACCGTGCTTTTCTGAAGCAGGAAAGAACGGTCTTCGCTCCGGAGTCGTCCACTCGCATATTTTATATTGCGCCGCATCAGAAAGAGGATTTCATCCGCAGTTATGGAACGCAGGAGGAACGTTTTCTTTATCTGCCCCCCGGAATCAATGAAAAATGTGTCCGTCCTGCGGATGCGGATGAAATCCGCGCGGCGAAACGCCGGGAACTCGGCGTCGCGGAAGAGGAGCGGATGCTTCTTCAGGTTGCGTCCAATTACAGACTGAAAGGCGGCGACCGTTCAATTGAAGCGCTGTCTTCCCTGCCGGAAAGCCTCCGGAAGCGTTGCCGGCTGTTTTTTGCGGGGGTGCCGGAGGGCGGAGCGGGAGAGTCCCTGGCGCGGGAACTGCATCTGGAACGGCAGGTTGTTTTTCTCGGCGGGCGCAAGGATGTTCCGGAGCTGCTGCTTGCGGCGGATCTGCTGGTGCATCCCGCGCGGAACGAGGCGACGGGGACGGTTCTTGCCGAAGCGATTGCGGCGGGGCTTCCGCTGATTTCATCCGGTGTGTGCGGATTCCGGAACTTTGTGGAGGATGCCGGCTGTCCGGTCATTGCGGAGCCGTGGGATCAGGAGGCGTTCAACCGTTCGCTTGCCGAAGTTCTGGAGCATCGGGAAGAATATCGCAGGAGAGCGCTGAAGCACGCATCCGAAGTCGATTTCTGCCGCCGTGCCGATGCCGCGGTTGATTTTATGGAACAATTTGCCGGGAAGTCCCGGAAAAAATAAGAAAGCAGGGGGGGCGGAATGGGTATTCGCCTCCCTGCCGGTGGTGGAGTCTGAATCAGTTTCAGCACTGGATCAGCAGTCCGGAACAGGCTCTGATGTTGAAATTGAATGTAATCGTATCGTTTGCCAGGTTGAACGGAACTTCAAAACAGTTTGTTTTCGCGTCCAGAAGGCGGACGGTCAACGTTTCCTTTTCCTCTCCGGTCAGACCTTTGAGCTTGATTTCCATTTTCTTGAACCGAAAATTGTCATCATCGCTAAAAGAGCCGATCACGACCGCTTTCCTGCCTTTTTTGTCCGTCGCCCCGAGAACCTGCACCATTGCATCGTCTGATCCGGATTCGACTTCCGTGCCGAGACTTGCCAGTTTTTCAAACATGAAGTAGGAATACCAGGGTTTCTGAAGGTCGAACGTGACGGGATGCCAGAGTCCGTTCATTCCGCAGCCGACCCGCATATCGTAATACATCAGCATGTCCAGCGGCAGTTTCTGGCAGCCGAGCATTGCGCAGAGCGCATATGCTGCGCCTTTCATGCCCGCCTCCTGTTCCAGGGAATAACCCCAGGCGTCAGTCCAGCCTTTCACGTAATTCCATTCGTTCAGAATGCTTTCCGCCTGCGGCTGACCGTGGGTGTCCATGTAGTCGCGGACTTCCTGTACACTTGTAAAAATATCCGATACATTGCAGGCATAGCGGTGCCAGCTGTAGAAGTCCAGCTTGATGTGCTGTTTTTTCAGTTCGGCGAAGAACTTTTCGGTCCACTGGTCTCCGCGCCAGTTGTTGATCGGGGCGCAGGAGGCTGGACCGCCGATTTTGAGTTCAGGGAAACATTTTTTGAGATGCTTTGCCGTGATGCAGAACATCTGCCGGAATTCCTCGGCGGTTCCCTGCCAGTTGCGCTTGTTGGGGGAATCGTCACCATCCAGATCGGCTTCGTTCCAGATTTCCCAATAGGTGATTTTCATGTTGAGCCCGTTTGCCCAGGAGCCGGTGCAGTGTCTGATGATATGTTCGCAGATGACCGCAAACTTCCTGAAATCCGGGGGAGCGCAGGTGAACCATTTTCTCGGATTGTGTTCGATGCTGCCGCCGAGACGGAAGAACGGTTCGGTTCCGGCACGTTCGATGCCTTTCAGGTAAAGGTCCGTCATGACGAAATCATAACTTGCCGGATCGGTCGGGTCGGCGTTGAAATCCTTGAAGATTGCGCGGACGTCAACGGTATGCGGCGCACCGTATGCGCTGCAGAGATTTGCGTCATGCAGCCTGGCATATGGAATGTGCAGCATTTTGAACGTGTCGAAATTCCCGCTGGTCTGGTCGTCCTTTGGGATTTTGGGACCGTTGTTACCTGCGTTCATCGGTTTGATTCTGCCAAGCCTTTTGGTGAAATCCACGGAAATCCTGGAGTGCGTCCGATCTGCCATGATAGCCCCCTGTCCTTTAGATAAGTTTTATGCCGTTGATTGCGCAATAGTTCCGGATGAGCTCCAGATTGTCGCCGTAAGTGACGATGTAATGCTGGCTCATGACGTTTTTCAGAAAATCATCGGACGGTCTGCCGAAACAGACCTCAAGGCTCGGGAGCTGCGGGGCAGGGGGCGCCCATCCTGCCTCCTCCCATTTTTCAGGTGTCTTCGCTTCCGCTTTGACCGCGTGAATCACGAGTTCGCCGCCGACCTGCGCCAGACGCACGATCGTGACGGTGCCGGTTCTGACTTTGGAGACATTCAGCAGCCCCTCGCCGAAAGAGCCGAACGCATTCGGCATGACGGTGACTTTTCCATCGACCGCGGATGCGGGAACGTAGTCCGGCACGCCCATGAACGCAGAATCTTTCGTGAATTCATAGAACTCCATATACGCAGGCGATTTTCCCGTGAGATATTTCATGATGAGTTCCGTGACTGCCCCGTAAGAATCGTTTTCCGGCACGGACGGAATGTCCATCTCGTCATGCAGGAGCGTCAGAGCACCTGCCGGAGCGAATTTCAGCAGTTTCTTCACGCCGTCCACATCGCAGAAGGAAAATGCGTCATATCCGCGCTCTTGAATCTTCTTCCGGAACGCAAGGGCGAGGCGCACGGAATTTTCCACGGTGCCCTCCTGCGGTGCACGCACGAACTCCCAGTTTTTCCTGATTTTCTCCGCAAGAGCGTCGATTTCATCCTGCGGGATTTTCCTGATGAGGTTGTCGATTTCCAGCAGATCGAAGTGCTCGATTTCCGCGCCGATTTTCCTTTTGAGGAGGTTTCCGTCGTAAAGCGTGCCGAAAAGACGCATGTCTCGATAACCGCTCATGCCGATGAAGGCATGGTGCATCATAGCCGTCGCGGAAGCCGCCCGCAGGTAGGAGACGGCTTCATCATAGCGCGGGGCGGAGTCTTTGAAATTCACGAGATACTTGAAGTTGTAACCCATCTCCTGCATCGGGGCGCGGAGCGCCGTGGTGCCTGCCTGATCAGCGGTGGTGACGAAATGACCGCTGTCGCGCCAGCCGCTGAGTCCCCAGAGGAGCATCGGTTTATGCTTGAAAGGTTCGATGACCTTGATGACCGCCCAGGTCGGAATCCAGCCAGCGATGCAGACGACCAGGGCGTCGAAGTCGCCTCTGGAGAGTTCTTCGACCGCGCGCTGCGCCTGTTTCCCCTCCGGATCATCGCTGACCGGTGCTGTTTCGACCAGCTCCACGCCGCGTTTTTTGAGCTCATCCGCGGCGGTTCTGCATCTGCCGTCGATGAATTCACGCGGTGTGTTGACCTCGCCGAATCCTACGAAACCGGCACGGATTTTCCATTCTTTACGGATCATAATCTACCTCCGAATGTTGGCATTAACAATGAATTTAATTTTTGATACTGTCTGAAATATTCCTGATACGCGGCGGATTCGCCGTCCGGTTCAATGCGGGCGGAAATCCTGACCATGCGCGCGGCGGCGGCAGCGGTATCCGCAAAATCGCCGCAGGGGACTGCGCCGAGAATCGCCGCTCCGAGCGAAGTCGCCTCTTCGCATTCCGTGACCGTGACCGGCAGATTCAGGACGTCCGCCTTGATCTGAAGCCACAGGCGGCTCCTGGCCGCGCCGCCCAGAGAACGGATTTCCGTGATTTCCGCGCCGAGAGAACGCAGGACTTCGATGTTGTCGCGCAGGAGATAAGCCACGGATTCCATGATCGCACGTGCCCAGTGTCCGCGTTTGTGCGCCAGCGTGATCCCGTAGGCGATTCCGCGCGCTTCGGGATTGCAGACCGGCGACACCGCGCCCGCGCAGTGGGGCAGGAGAATCAGCCCTTCGCTTCCCGCCCTGACCGTCGCGGCGGCTTCATCGAACTCTTTGTAGCTCATGCCCCCCGTGAATTCATCCCGGAAATGTTTCAGGAGCATTCCGGCGGTCGGCGCCCACGGCAGGAGGACGAAGGTGTCCGGGGCGAACCCCAGATAGGTGCTGAGGCGCCGCTCCTCATCATAGACCAGCGACGGAAAGGCGGCGCAGAGCGCAAGAGTGCATCCGGTGGTTTCCGAGATCATCCCTTTTCCCGCACAGCCGCTTCCGAGGTTGCCGCAGACATGGTCGATCGGCGCCGCCGCCACCGGGGTGCCTGCCGGGATCACGGAATCGTTTTCGATACATTCCCCGATGATCTCACCGGAGTCCCTGAGTCCAGGCAGCTGCTCCTCCCGTATCCCGAGAAAATCCAGCATATCCGCATCGTATTTTTTGGTACGGATGTCATAATAAAGACTTGACGGCATCAGTCCGCGGCAGGTTGCACAGCGTCCGGTCAGCTTGTGGACGATATAATCCTCGACCATCAGGAACTTTTCCGTTTTCGCGAAGAGCTCCGGTTCGTTTTCGCGGAACCACAGGATCTTCGCCGCAGGCCAGCAGGGCAGCATTTCCGTCTGTCCGGACAGACGGAAGAGCGAGCCGGAGGTGAACTCTCTCTCTATGATTTTCGCCTCGCGGCCCGCCCGGTTGTCCAGCCATACAATCGCCTTGCGGAGCGGCTTGTGATCCGCCCCTGTCATAATCAGCGTTTCCGCCTGTCCCGTGACGGACAGCGCGCGGATGTTTTCCGGGGCGATTCCGGATCTCTCAACGGCGGTCTTTACGGCTTCCCGGGTGGAAGTCCAATACTGTTCCGCCTCCAGTTCGACAATGTCCGGCGCCGGTGTTTCGAGTGTGTATTCGGACAGGCCGCTTCCGCAGAGAGCGCCGCTGTCGTCGAACACCGCGGCTTTGATGCCGGTTGTCCCAATATCAATTCCAAGATAATACTTGTCGCTCATAATCTTAATCGCTTTCCCGGGTGGAACGGATTTCCACCTGATTCATGATGAGACGGCGGACACGGTTTGCCACGATTGCCTGCGTGCCCGCGGTTTCCGAAACGATTCCGCTGAAATGGATGTCGTCAATCCATGTCTCCCGGCTGCCCTCCAGACGGATCGGCTGTTTTGCGCGGATGCGGAAATTCGAGAACGTCATTGCGCCGATGTGGCGGAGGCGGACGGAGTCTTCCACATTGATCCACAGCGGAACCCTCTCCGAATCAATCACGAAATTCGTGAACGTCAGGTCGCGCAGGTCAAGATACCCCGTGCATCCCTTGCGGAGATAGCGCACCGGATTGTCGATGCTGATTCCGTTGCCGCGCCCCTTGAACGTGATGCTGCTGAAGGTGCAGCGGCGGATTGTGTCGTCGCTCGGGCATCCGATGCGGATTCCCTGGCACCAGCTGTCCAGAGTGCAGTTGCTGACCGTGACGTCTTCAGAGACGGCATGGTGGTCCGGTGAACGGCGGATCGCGCGCAGGACGATGCAGTCGTCGCCGGTGCGGAAAAAGCTGTCGCTGACCGTGACCCGGCGGCAGTCGTCGATGTCGATTCCGTCGTTGTTGATCATCTGCTGACAGCCCGTGACGCGGATTCGCGAGACATGCACGTCGTCGCATCCCAGCAGCCAGAAGGTCCAGCCGGGGGAGTCAACGAAGGAGACCCCCTCGAACAATACGTTTTTGCAGTCGAAGAACTGAATCATGCGGGGCCGCGGGTGCGGCGGCTTTGCGAATGCTGTGCCTGCGGGGACGTCCGTATCATAGAAATCGGTGCCTGAACCGTTGATTTCTCCCATGCCGGTGATCGAAACATTCTCGGCGTGTGCCGCCGCGATCAGGCACTTGCGGCTTCCTTCCGGCGACACGTTGTCGAAGCCCGGATCACGGAAATCGTCATACTGTTCCGGATCGGAATATCCCTTGAGCTTCGCGCCCGCGGGAAGATGGAGTTCCACATTGCTTTTCAGGTAGATCGTGCCGGAAAGATAAAGCCCCGGCTCAAGGCAGACTCTGCCGCCGCCCGCCTGATGCGCCGCATCGACCGCCGCCTGAATCGCCGCTCCTGTCTTTTCTGTGACAGTATGATCCGCCATAAACTGCTCTCCTGTTCAGTCAAACAGTTTGTTGATCTCGTCTACTGTGACGTCCGCCAGCTTGTATCCGCCGTCGGAACCGACCTGCCCGTTGATGATGAGTCCGCCGTATCCGCCGAATTTTTCCGCGTCGGGGCTGGGCAGATAGCCCGCGTGGAAGTTGCCGCCGCCGGAAAGCTGGACGAGAAAGGTCTGGAACGCATGAGCGCGCGCCTTGATATTCTGACCGTAATAGAGATACAGCTCAAACGGATTGTTTGCAATGGCGACGTCGCCGATGCGGACCACGTTCATCTCAAAGATGTATTCCGGGTCTGCATCCTGATCTTCATAGCGCTTGATTACCGCCTGCGCATTCTTTATCAGGACAAAATGATGCAGTTTGCTGTCATAGGGCCCGGGACCGTCAAGTTTTTCGTTCGCATGGGTTTCCGCGCAGAACTCTTCAAACGCCTTGTCTTCCGGCATAATCGCCGTCAGGCGCGCAAGCTCCGCCTGCGCCTCTTTGAAATCCGTATAGGATGCGCGGCGGCGCGGAAGCGTTACGGTCACGACGCCGCTTTTCAACACGGGCGCGTAATCCACCGTGCCCGGAACGGCGGATCTGACTGCGTTGAGCAGACGCTCCGCAAGAACCGGAACTCCGTCCGCATGCCAGAAATCCGGTTCCGTCGTATAGTGTCTGACAAGATCGCGGGGAGACTGGCAGCCCGCCGGGGAAATCTGGTAAATCGTATGGAAATTTTCTCCGTATTCCTTTTTGAGAAGCTCGCGCGTCGCCCCCGCGAAATCGGAGGACACCACGTAGGTGGATTCCATATTCTGCGACGGACATGCCGCATTGAGAATCATGCCGGTGCGCTTTCCCTGTTCGTCGAACGTGAAAAGCATTTCGATCCCGGTGTCCTCGCCCGCTTCCATACCGATGAAATCGGGACGTGTCGTGTCTCCGTACATTTCCGCTTTTCCGTTGGAGTAAACGGCGCGGCGGCAATGTCCGATGCGTGCATTGCCGAACGCTCTTGCGATTCCTCCGGGTTTCCGGTTTTTCCATGCGTTGATGATGTTGTCCGCGATGACGGGAATTGCAAAATCCGCATATTCTTCCGGGCTGAGCGTCTCATCTTTGATTTTATCCCATGCCTTTGCCGTGACATCGAGGACTCCTTTTTCCGTGTTTTGGAACGCGATGGACGGCGCGTTGTGCGTGTGGATGGCATTGAGAAATATCTTTTTCGTGTCGATGGAGGGATCCCGCCTTGCGACTTCTTCGCGCAGACGGTCCACGAATTGCTGAGGGCATCCGCAGTTGTCAATTGAGCCCGTAATGAAATAATCGTCGCCGGCACTGACTGCCAGCACAATATTTTTGAGCCGGGAATGTATCCCTGTCGCAATCCGGGTGTAATACTGTCCGTAAAGCGGAATCTTTTTGCCGAGGGAGTCCGGGGTGATGTCCGCTTCGCTCCATCCGATCATCAGTTTTTCGTTCATAAGAAACTGCCTTTCAGTTTTGTTGTTTTGTATTGTCAATGTATTTTGCAGCCAGAAACAGGGTCGGTACCAGCAGGAGGAACAGGAACGCCCCCACAAGGAAAATGTTGCGTGTACCGAAGAAATAGATTACCACCCCGCCGAACAGCGAACTCAGCAGAATGCCGATCATGCGCAGGCTTGAGGCAAGCCCGAACAGAACTCCGCGGCGGCTTTCCGGCGAAGATCGGGACAGCATGGTCTGAAACGCGGGTTCAAGTCCGCCCGCCGCAAGAAAATTGAGAAAACGTGCCCCGCCGAACAGGGTCAGGGACATGGCATATGCCTGCAGCAGCATGGTTGCCGCGGAGACGAGCAGCGAGGGCAGGGCGATTTTCTGCGGCGAATAACGGTCGCAGAGCCTGCCGATCAGGACGCCCGACAGAATGCCGCCCGCCGCCGCCAGTGCGCTGATCCAGCCCGTATAGCTGGCTGTGTTCTCCATCCCGTGTATTTTTTCGACCATCATTGCAATGTAAGGCTCATCGAATCTCCGGGCGACGCCCATCATGACAAAGAGAAGCAGAATGATCCATATGCCGGTGGAGAAGCCGCTCAGCATTCCCTGTTTCTTCTCTTCTCTGCGGGGATTTTCCGCGCGGACGAAATTTTCATCTACGAAGAATTGAACCAGGATTCCGCCGACCAAGTACATGATCCCGCAAATTGTGAATGCACAGGCAAACCCGAAATAGTTGACGATCAGTCCGCCCGCGAGAAATCCTACCATATTGCCGCTCCAGAGCGCTGTGCTGAGCGTGCCGAGGGCGAATCCGTGGTGCGCTTCCGGAGTGTTTGTGACGACAAGGGTCTGCGCCGCCGTCACTGTGCCTGAAAACGCGGAGATGAAGAACCGGATTATGATTAGGACAATGACGTTCGGCGCGAGAATCAGGCAGGGAAAGAGAAAACCGGAAACATAATTTGCGCGCAGGAGCATCAGTTTCCTGCCGTATTTGTCCGCGAGCACTCCCCACAGCGGCGACGACAGGCAGAAACTGAAGAGACCGAAGAAATTGAATGCGGACACCCAAAGCCCGCGCATCTGTTCGTCTTCGATGTGCAGATGATCCCTCAGATAGATGGGGATAAACGGCATGACCGCCGCAAATCCCGCCATGGACAGAATCTGCGACAGCCACAGGAAGAACAGGTTCTTTTTCCAGTTGATCTCCCGCGCAGGGGCGTTCATAACTTGACCCAGCTCCTTTTTTCCGCCGATTCCTTGACTTTTTCAAGGAGATATTGAATGTAAATACCCTGTTCGAGGGTCGGTCCCAGCGCCTTGCCGCTGTGAATTGAGTTCAGGAACGTGTAAAGACAGTGCATGTGCCCGCGCAGCCAGCCCATCGGCGCTTTCGGCGTCGGGAATCCTGCAGGCTTGTCATAACGCTGTCCGCAGTCGATGGCGGTCCAGCCGCGCATTCCGCCGATTGGTTTTGAGGCGGCGGCGCAGTCGTAATAATAGAGCCGGTGCAGATCCATCGGCACCATCTTCAGCGCGCCTTTGCTTCCGTAGATTTCAAAGCTCATCTCATCCTCGGTGCCCGTCGCGATTTTTGACGCATTGATGTTGCCGCAGGCTCCGTTCGGCAGACGCACCGTCGCCAGCATATTGTCCTCCGCATCGACTTTGACCATTTTCGACGGGTCGTCGGCGGAAGGTCTTTCGGGATATGCGGTATGCGTGACCGCGGAAAGCTCGCTGAAGTCTCCGAGCAGATAGTTCATAAGGTCGAGCACATGGCTGCCGAGATCCGCCACGACTCCGCCGCCGGATGCTCCCGACAGTTTCCATTTCAGCGGCGCTTTCGGATCGGAACTGCCGGAGTGCAGGTAAGACGCGCGGAATTCCAGAATGTCGCCGATCTTCCCTTCCTCGATCAGCTGCTTCGCGCGGAGCGTGATCGGGAAAAAGCGGTTCTGCAGCGTCATCTGCGAGATGCCTTTGTAGTTCCTGAGCGCTTCCCGGATCTGCATTGCCTCGTCGAGCGTCGCCGTCAGCGGCTTGTCGCAGTAAATGTGCTTGTTGTGCCGGATTGCGGACATGAGCGCCTCGAAATGGAGGTTGTTCGGAGTGCAGATGTCCACGATGTCGATATCCGGGTTTTCCGTGATTTCACGGTAATCGGTGACAGCGTGTTCCGCTCCGACCTGCGCCGCGCCCTTTTCCGCGGTGGCGGTCTTCGACGTGCAGACATGCGTGATTTTGCTTTTGAACTCCTGCTGATCGTAAAACAGCGGAATGTTCATGTGCCCGTAGGCATGAACTTTTCCGATGAATCCGAATCCGACCATTCCGACTTTATAAATATCCATACTTTATTTTCTCCCGTTGATGCTGGTGTTTTTGAATCTAGCGCATAAATCCCGTTTTTTCCAGGATTTTTTCCGAAGATTCCGGAAAACAATGCCGTTCCCGGCGGTATGGCTGATGCCGCCGGGAGCGATTCTGCCGTATACGGGATCAGCCCAGCAGTTCTTTTTCCGTTTCCGCGATCGCCTCTTCGATGATGTCCATTCCCTTGAGGGCGACTTCGTTCGGCATGATGATCGGCGGGCTCATGCGCAGGATGTGTCCGGCGGGAACCCATGCCAGCCCCTTGCCGAACGCTTTCTGGTAGACCATCTTGCCCGCTTCGTCAAACGGGGTCTTGAGAACTTTGTCTTTGACCAGTTCGATACCGAGCAGACATCCCTTGCAGCGGGTGTCGCCGACGATTTTGTATTTCGTGGTCCAGTCCGCCATGCGCTTTTTGAAGAGAACTTCCAGTTCCTGCGCATGTTCCAGCAGTCCTTCCTCTTCGATGACTTCAAAGCAGGCGAGAGCCGCGGCGCATGCCATCGGATTGCCTCCGTAGCTGGTCGAGGCGCTGATCCTGTCGACTGCGTCCGCATACGGCGTGCGCACCGCCATGCAGGTCACGGGGAAGCCGTTTCCGAAGCCTTTGCCCATGGTGACGACATCCGGCAGGACGTTCCAGTGTTCGCAGCAGAGAATCTTGCCGGTTCTGCCCATGCTTGTGAGGACTTCATCTGCGAAAAGCAGAATATTGCGCTCGTCAAGGAACTTGCGGAGTTTCGGGAAGAAGTCGTCCGGCGGCATGATGCTTCCGCCCCAGCCCTGAATGGGTTCGAGGACGAACGCCGCAACCTGTCCGGTGGTGGATTCCCTGATGAACTTGTCGTAGAATTCCAGATAGCGTTCCGTGTCGAGCGTGCCGTCGGGACGTGTCCACCACGGACGGTAGGTGTCGGGACGCGGAACGAGATAAAATCCTTCGGGACGCGCCGAACCGCTGAATTTGGTCATGCGGGCGAGTCCGATGGAGTGTCCGCTCTTGCCGTGGAAATCCATGAAACAGCTGATGAACTCATGTTTGCCTGTTGCCGCGCGGCAGGTGCGCAGACCTGCTTCGACTGCTGTGGTGCCGCTGTCATAGAGCTGGAAGCATTTCAGGTCGCCGGGAAGGACGGACGCCATTTTTTCAAGCAGCCTGACTTTGATTTCAGTCGTGAAGTCGTGGGCGTTCATCAGCTGTTTTGCATACTTGGCGACCCCTTCGGAAATTTTCGGGTGGCAGTGACCGAGCGTCGTTACGTAAATGCCGCTGGAGAAGTCGATGTACTGATTGCCGTCAACGTCTTCCAGCATACAGCCGGAGCCGCGTTCAAATGCGACGGGAAACAGTTTGACCTGTCCGGAGAGTCCGCGGTAATATTTTGCGGCTCTGGCATGAAGTTCTCTGCTTTTCGGCCCCGGAATCGTATCCGTCACAAGATGCGGATAATGGTTGAGGTCGAGTTGATACGGCGCGGGATTGTACTTGCCCATTCTTCTGCTCCTTCTGAATAGATGTTAAAAAATAAATCGGTATGATTTGTTTTGCTAAGATAAATTATACCCCTTTTTCCCTTTTTCTCAAGAGACAAACAGTATGATGTGTTATTTTATCTTTAAAATAATGTCATTTTTTAACAATCTGCTGTCCCTTCCAGTCTGAACACCGCCGGCTCGTAATTTGCCAGGTCTCTGAATATTTCCAGCGCGGTGCCGTCCTGCTCCCAGGCGGACTCTTTCCATATTCCGTCACCTGCGAGATATTGGACTTTTGTCACCTGCTTGTGGGCGCGGATATGAATGCCGGAAAGCGCGTCGAAGTTCAGATTGACTACCGCCAGCAGATCCGCACGGTCCGGCAATATCGCATGAAGCGCATAAATGTTCTGCTCCTCCATGACAACATAGGGCAAGGGAGTTCCGTTCAGTTTGTCCAGCACCCGGATCAGCAGGCGCTTTCTGCCGGGTGACAGATAATTGAACCATGGCATCTGCAGATGAACCGTACAGACTGCAACCCTTCCTCCGAGAGCATTCCGGAAGAATGTTGTGCCCGGAGCGATGACGGTTTCCTCGGAAGACTTCAGGTAAGGACTTGAAACAAGCTGCGTCAGTATCTCCGTATCGGGGCTGTTGACCGTAAGGAACGGGCAGACGAAATCGTTCATCAGGCTCAGCTGCTCTTTTGTTTCGCAGTTTTCTTCATAGCTGAAGCGGAATTCCCGGGTTTCGGCATTGACGCCGATCTCTCTGGAAAAACCGCGTTTGCAGAACTCTTTCGCCGCCGTGCCGTCAAGAAGCAGAGCGCCGGACAGCATATTCCCGAGTTCATCGTCGGAGAAAAACGCGACGCTGTCTTCCCCGGCGAGCATACGGATGCCGGGTTCGGACGGAAATTCATAACGTGCGGGAATTCCCGTCTGCCCCAGAACCTGCGGCTGCCAGTCGGATTTCCAGAATGCGTTTTCCGGTTTCAGCGGATGCCAGAATTTCCCCCAGTCGTGAATCGGAGTGATCGGTCCCTGAAGTTCTGCCGTGCGCATGGTCTCTTCCAATACCTGGTAAAATCCGGCGTGCTTTCCCATGATTTCATCGTAAGGTTTTTCCGTGACGGGGTCGGGCCAGCCGAGATTTGTCAGCCAGAGCTTTGCCGCGTTGAGTCCGTTCAGGATTGCGCCGGTGATATGGGCGTGCATACTGATCGCCGCCTTGCTGTAACGGTGCTGCGGGAACGTATCCGATTCATCCAGAACTTCGGGGATGTCGCTGTTGATCCTGCGCAGGGACTGAGTATATGCCATCCGGAGGGGGAAGAATTTCGCATCGCCTTCCAGATACATTGCGTTGTTGATCCGCAGAAACGGTTTTGTGCCGCCGGCAAGCGTTTTCGCCATCCTGCCTGTAAGGAGAAACTCGGAGCCGGGTGTGCAGTAGCCGCACCGTATGGCGGGATTGACCGAATCAATCGCTTTGCGGATGATGCCGGCGAACTCAAGAAGAGAATCCGTGCGCACCTTTTCAAAACGTTCGAGGAGCGGATCGCCGGGTTCCGCGTTTTTCACGAGTTCCCGAAGCTCCTCCGAGGTGTATTCCCGTTCCGAAAGTGCGTTGAAGCGCTCCATGTGAAGCGGGCAGAAACACTCCAGCCCGTGACCGTCAATCAGGCGGACATCGTCATCAACAAGGAAGGAATACGGCTCTTCTTCTGCGAGCATGGTGACGGTCTTTTTCACATAATCCTGAAATCCGGGGTCAAGCGGGCACCAGCGGACCAGACTGCCGTGGATATTGAGTGTCCTCTGCCATTTTTCCTGCGAGACCGGAGCCCCCGGCCAGCCGTGTCCGATCAGGCTTTGGAGCAGGATTCCCACGTGAATGCCGGTTCCCTCAAGCGCTTTTTTGTATTCTCTGAAAAGTTTTACATAATACATCGGCTTTTCGATTGCCGGGAATCCTTCCGGGTGAAGCGTCAGACTTAAGGCGACTTCATTGAGCCCCGATTCCTTCTGCAGACGTTTTGCCTCGCTGACCATATAATCCAGTTTGTCGGGAAACAGCCCGACCACATTGATGAATCTCATTGTCTTTCCTCTGGTTGATTTGAGAACTCATGCTTGCATGCTGGAAAAATATCCGGCAAAAGGAATTTCGCAAGAAAAAAAATCCGGAAGATTTGTTTTTTATAGAATATAATGTTAATTTATAACATCAAAGAGGAGACGGCGGAATGCACCAGCGTCATAAAAAAATATTGGACATGCTTCAGTCCGGCAAACTGCGGATCAAGGATGCCGCCGTTGAGCTTGGAGTTACGGAAATGACTCTGCGCCGGGATTTGAAGGAGCTTGAGGCGAAAAAACTGGTGCTTCTCGTGAAGGGCGGCGCCGTTTCCCACCCCGCGCGCTATGAGCCGGAGCAGACGGAAACCGAATTGCTGGGACGCAAGTTTGCGATCGCCAAAGCGCTTTTTCTGCGGATTCTTCCGACGGATACGATTTTCATCAGCACTGGCTCGACAAGTCTTGCATTTGCAAAGATCGTTGCACGGCAGAATGTTCTGCCGATGACGGTTGTGACGAATTCTCTGTCGGTGGCGTCAACTCTGTTCCGTTCCTGCTGCAAGGTCATTCTGCTGGGTGGGGAGCTGCGGACAAATTCTTTGGATCTGGTCGGACCCATATCCGAAAAGAACATAGAAGAATATCATGTGGATTGGCTGATTACCGGCTGTGACGGAGCATTTGCCGATTATGGTTTTTACACGTCGGACATCAGTCTTTCCAATCTGGAGAAAAGATCAATCGGGATTGCCGATCATGTCGCCGTGGTCGCGGACAGTACTAAATTCGACCGAAAGGCGCTGACTCGTTTTGCCGCCTTGAAGGATATTGACCTGCTTGTTACAGACTCCGGGCTGTCCGATGAGGATTGCGAAAAACTGAAAAAAGCCGAAATTGAAGTGATTAAAGTGGATCTTGAAACTTCGGGATAATCTGTCTGACGGATCTTGAAACCGGCTTTCCTGCATGACCGCCGGGCAGCAGGACCTGCCGGTGTAATCCGCAAAGGATATCCGGCTGTTCTCCGGCGGGATGTTCACAAGTTCGCAGTCTTGAATCTGTTTTTCAGATTTCAGCATGAACTTTCAATTCCCATGCTGAAATCCCCCTTGACTTTTTATTTTTTTGTATTATAATATTGCTGTGAGTCATTCTAAGGCCGGTCGGGCAACGGCGCAAGCCGCCCTCCGGAGAGTTTACGGAATGACTCACTTTTTTGTATAGATGATGCTTTGCATTGCCGGAAGAGATGTGCGCGGGATTTTCAGTTCTGCGGCAATCCGTCTGCGCTGAAATGCCGGTTGCCGCAGACGGAATTTTCCGATTACCCGTATGCCTTGCATCGTGGGAATTCATTTTCCCGATCTCAGCAGATTTTCGGGCGCGATGGCAAAAACTGAATTCAGCGGTTCGATGAAGCGGAGCTGCACATCTTCAACCACGTCTTTCAGGGAGACGGACCAGATTTCCCGTTCCGTCGAGGTGCGCTTCAGCGTGAAAAACTGCGGACCGTCGAAATCCTTCTTCACAGCCTGCACTTTCCCGTCGGGTCCGGAAACCGCCGCCGTGACGGTTTCTCCCGGATAGCCGGTCACTTCCAGCTGAAACTCCTTTACTCCGGCGGGAACTTCAAAATACAGCCGCGTATTGCTGCGGGGTCTGAAGAAATTGACATATCCTTTTCCCGAGGTATCGCCCGTTACGGACCATGCCTGACTGGTCAGCATGCGGAAAGACATCATGTTGAATGCGATATTCATCCGGAGCCGGCAGACGCCTGCGGTTTTCGGGGTGAACGTGAATTTGCGTCTGTCGCCGGGTTCGATTCTGCCGAGTTCAAATACCGCATTCTGCGGGCCGGTGACGGTGACGGGGACATCTCTTACACGCTGGCGCATATCGCGGTATGCGAGTTCAAATGAGACCGGTTTTCCGGCTTCCCCCCAGATCAGGATGTTGAATGTCTGACGGATCAGCGGAAGGGGCGACATCCGGTATTTTCCCGGTTGCGGCGGAGCCGTCAGCTGCGCAGGTTCGATTTTGCCGGTCCGGTATTCGCGGGGAACATCAAATCCCTGTTCCTTGATGAAGGCGGCCGCATCAATGACCTTTCCGTCTGCGGTGATCTGTCCTGTCACATTGCCCAGATAGGTGTTCGGCGTCCAGTTTTTGAATGCGATCAGCTCGCGTCCTGGAATGGTTTTGACCGTGACGTATTCAAAGTGGACATTGCCTGCCATGCCTGCCGTCGGACGGTCGTAAGTGAAGCTGATCGGGGTGATGCCGCGGGCTGTTCCGGAATTCTCAAGATGACAGTTCTGGAACGTGATCCGGTAGAATTTAGCAAGGTGATTGCCCACGACGATGCCGCTGTTGGTATTGTCGCGAAAACGGCAGTCGGTGACTTCCACGCTGCCCGGATTGGTGCGTCTGCGGTCCGTCGGCGGCGTGCAGGATATGCCGCGGCTGCCTCCGATGATTTCGCAGCGGCGGATTTTCAGGTCTACGGGGGTGTTGATTTCCGTTGCCACCAGAATGCCGCCTCCGGAGTTGTTTTCCACGCGGCAGTCCTCCACGATGCAGTCCTGGATGATTTCATCGGCTGCATTGGGCTCGAAGTCGATTCCGGCGGCTGGTGCCGTTCCCCTGGTGTTCTTCAGGACGCAGCGGCGGATGCGCAGGTTGCTTGCGCTGATGACGCTGATGCCCTGCCGGTGATGATCGTCGCAGATGACATTTTCAATCAGGATGTTTCTGCCGGGGCGGGAGAGTCCGCGCTGTGTCGGAGGGGCGTTCTTCAGTTCCTTGACGTTATACCAGTTCGCCCCCAGATAAATGCCGTCGCCGCCGCTGGATTTGATGGTCAGGTCGCGGATCACGACATTTTCACATCCCCAGAGTGCAATTGCATGACGCCATTCGGAGCGTTTATACTGTTTTTTGTCCTGATAATCGGCTTTGTGCATCTCAATGACAGCCCCGTCCTCGCCGCGGATGACGATATTCTTTTTTCCGTAGGCGGACATCAGACTGTCGCGAATGCCCTTGAACCCTCCGCGCCTGGCGATGATGCGGACATTCTTTTCCAAAACGATTTCCTGATCGCCGGGCAGGATGACCGGATCAATGATCCAGTCGCTGCCGGTCTGGTCGATAATCAGCTTTTTGACGCCGGAATTCAGCGCCGCCTGCAGGTGTTCAGTTGCATTGGTCTTGTCGAAGCCCCACCAGCTGGCTTTGGCTTCCGTGCGCCGCCCCGCCTTGATTTCCGCCAGTTCCCTGGAGTAATCGGCTCCGGCTGCGCTGAGGGTGACGGCGGCGAGTGCGGCTGATAACCATTGTTTCAGCATGTTCGGATTTCCTTTCTGCAATATCATATTTTCAATACATTATACCGTTGACTTCTATGCCCCGTCGTCCGCCGGTCCAGTTGATTGTGTTGTTGGTTCCCAGCGTCGCATAAGGATTCAGGCGGCTTTGCACCCGGACGCCGACGGCGTGTCCGTCAAGATAAAGAACATTGACTGTGCCGTCATGACGCACTGCGTCGATCGTGCCGTTTCCGGAAGAACTGCCGGGATATTCGATGACCCGGTAGTTGCCGGTGTCGTAACGCCCGTTGTTCTTGGCGGCGTCCATGACCAGATAGCCCTCCGACGGGCGCTTGAACTCCTGAAGTTTGGCGGATCTGGTGCTGTCCACATTTGCGGAGGGAATTCCTCTGCCGGCATAACTGCCGACGTAACGGAAATTGTAACCGTAACCGGAATAACTGTATCCGCCGTAGGTCTTATCCTGCGCTATGACCGCTTTCAATCCGGGATCGACGATTGATTTTACGGTGATACCGCCGTTTTCCAGCAGAAGATTGATCCATGTGATGTCTTTCGCATCCCGTTTCATGCCGTAAATCGGAAAATAGCCGTCATAATTGTCATTGTAAAGCATGAAACTCACCCCCTGCTGGCGCAGATTGCCGATGCAGTTGATGCTGTAGGCTTTTTTCCGTGCCACACTTAACGCGGGCAGCAGCATTGAGGCTAAAATCGCGATGATCGCTATCACGATGAGGAGCTCGATCAACGTGAACGTCTCTGTTTTCACCCGGCAGGGCCGGAATTCCGAACGAGGGACGAGGAAAGAGGAAAGAACGGGGATACGGGCGGACAAGCCGGATGAAGGGGAAAGAACGGGCAGGGACTGCTTCTTTCCTGTTCCGTGCCGCGGAACAGGTTCAGACTTTGCAGGGGCAATGCAGTCCGTTTGCGTCTTGCCCTGCAGCCGGAATGAAATATCCCGTCTGCGACTTTTCCTCATGGACAACTCCATCAACCTGGAACTCCTTCTCATAACGGCCTCCGCTTGTTATAATAGTTTGAAAACATCCTGTTGCGTCAATAATACCTCCTCCGAGGCCAGTTCCGGCGGAGGCGGTTCGATATAGGGGCTGGAGTGCTCCAGCGTCAGCGGGAATCCTTCCCAGTAGATGATCTTTTCCTGATGTTCGGGACAGCCGCAGCTCCGGCTGATGCGGTAAAGCGGCTGAATCAGTTCCGGTCCGCTGGGAGAGTGCGGCCTGTCCGGCTGCTCCATCTTTTCCAGCAGCCGGCTGACCGCGCGGCGTGCGACATGGTCAAGCGGCTGTACGATGGTGGTAAGCGGGACCACTCCCTGATTGGCGGCTTCAAGACCGTCCACTCCGAACAAGGCGATGTCCCCGGGAACGCTCAGCCCCTGCCGTCTGAGCCAGTGCATGAAACGGTTGGCAAGCAGATCTCCGGCGACGGCAAAAGCCGTCACATGTTTTTTCCCGATCAGATTCAACAGCTGATCTGCGAAACCGGTATTCCAGGAGAGCTCCACCAGGTATTCCCGATTCCACGGAATGCCCGCTTCCGCCAGAGCGTCCCTGAGCCCGTCCAGTTTCATGGCATTGTATTTCAGGCTGGAACAGAGAAATGCGATTCTGCGGTGTCCGTGCGCCAGCAGATGGCGCGTCATGGTGTAAAAACCTGTTTTCAGGTCAACGCCGATATCATAGGATGCGAGAGTTTCCGAAATCATGACAACCGGCATCGGATAATCCTGCTGTTTCAGGTTGGCAAGCGAATAACTGGCGAGAACTCCCGCGAATCCGCGCGAAGCCAGTTCATTGAGCGTTTCCAGTTCCTGCTGGGGATCGGTAACGGGCACAAAGAAACTTTTGTAGCCGGCCAGCCGTAGCTGGATGGCGAGACGGCGAATCATTTCATCATGAATGCCGAGCACATAGCAACTGTGGACGATGCCGACTGCCTTGTCCTTTTTGCCTGTCAGCTGGATGGCTGCGAGATTGGGGCGGTATTTCAGATTGCGGGCAATGTCAAGGATGCGTTCCCGTTTTTCCTGGGAAACCTTGATGCTGGAATTCTCCCGGTTGTTCAGCACCGCCGACACCGCAGGCCGGGACACCCCTGCCAGTTTGGCTATCTGTTGCATCGTAACCGGTTTCCGAACATCAAGAGGCATTCTGAATTGTCCCTGTTTTCTGATTTTAATTACTCGCGTTATTTCTATTATATGCAAAACTCCTGAAAATGCAATACCTGAAAATAAAAAAAACGGAAAAATAATTACTCGCGTTATCTTGGAGAGGGGGAACTTTCCGGAAATCTTTCTCCGGCCGTTTGTGAGGGGAGGGGCTCTGCGGATATTCCGGTCTGTGCAGGATGCGGAACGCGAGTTCCTGTCTGCCGCAGAAAACGGGGAAAGCATCCGCCGCCGGCGTGCCTTCCGATGAGCCTTCGACATCCGGAGAACTGATTCCGGCACCGCGCATTCCTGATCGGGGAAACGTCCCCGGCAGGTGGAGAAATCACCTGAAAAAGCACAGAAATACTGTATTTCGGCACATATTTTACATAATTGTGCATTCCCCGCTCTTTCAATCCAGCTGAAAAGTCTTATATTGACTCTGCAAAGGAGTTTTCTGAAACAGAGAAAAAAGGATGGAGTCAAATGAAAAAATTTGAATTGCGGGGAAAGGCGGCGTCGTTCACATTTCACGAGGGAACGGGAGAATATCATATTGCGTCATCTTCTTTTTCGCTGGCGGGCTGCAGACCGGTCCTGCGCCTGAACGGAAAAGCGGTTTCCTTCGGGCGCTGGAAAGTGACGAAGCATACGGGGAGTACCATTGCGGCTTCCGCGAAAGGCAAAGCCGGAGACTGGACTTTGGAATGCAGGCTTGCTCCCGGCGATGCGCTGACTCTCAGACTGAAAGGCGGGCTGAAAAAGGCTTGCGACGATGTGGAGCTTCTCTATTTTGACGGGCTGAACATGAAAGCGGATCATCTCCTTTCGCAGGGAATCAGGATGGGCGGGTGTGCCGCGATTCCCCTGGTCAAAGGCACGAAGAAGGATTTCTACGGCGCGATGCAGCTTCTCGTGACGGGAAAAGGCGAACAGCTCCGTCTCTCCTATCCGCTCCGCTGCGAGTTCATGCCGTTTTTCTCCGGCAGGGCGATGCCCGGCAGGATCTGCGAGTTCAAGACGGGAGCCGTCATCAGGCATTGCTCTCTGAAAAAGTTTGCGCTGGAGCCGTTGACTTTGCGCACCGGCGACGGTTTTGCCCTGATGAAGGAATATGCCGCTGAAAACGTGACGGAGAAAAAGGACTTTTCCGACCTGGCTGCTCCCGGATGGAATTCATGGGACTACTACCGCTGGACTGTCACGGAGGATGAAGTGCTGGAAAATGCCGAATTCATCGCGGCGGATCCCGTTCTTTCAAAACATGTGAAGAAGATCATCGTTGACGACGGCTGGCAGTATGCCTACGGGGAGTGGGAGGCGAACAGTCTTTTCCCGCACGGCATGAAATATCTGGCGGACAGAATCACGAAACTGGGGTTTGAACCCGGGCTCTGGGTGGCGCCGGTGATTGTCGAGCCTCATGCGCGCATTGCACAGCTGGACCCGGATATGCTGGCGAAGGCGGAGAACGGGCTCCCGACCCTCTGCTGGTCCTGTATGCAGAGGCATGGGTTCATTCTCGATCCGACAGTGGAGCGGTCGCAGAAGTTTATCAGGGACACGTTCGAGCGCCTTGTGTCTTACGGCTACCGTCATTTCAAACTGGATTTCCTCGGCGGCGTCCTGAACGCCAGACAGTTCACCGACAAAACCGTGACGCGCGGCAGACTGATGGATCTGACGATCGGCACGGCGCGCAGGGCGGTTGCCGGACGCGCCCGCCTGCTCGGATGCAACTATCTGTTCTGCGGCGGCTCGGAACCCGTCGATTCGGTTCGCGTCGGTGGGGACATTCATGCAAAATGGAAATCAATTCAGGGGAATACGCCCTCCATTGCCGCGCGCTTCTGGTCGAATAAGACTCTTTGGCTGAACGATCCCGACTTTGCGCTCTGCCGCGGTTTTGACACGGCGGACGATCCGGATCTGAACCGTCTGCTGCCGTGCTTGGTGTATATTTCCCCGGAAAGCACGGAAAAGAATCATCCGGGGCTTTTCACGCTTGTCGATGTGTACCGTCCGCAGACGGAAATCCTGCTGAGCCTCGTCATTGCCGCCGGAGGCGCGGTCAATCTCTCCGACAAGATGACGCGCCTGAATGAATCCGGGCTTGATCTTGCGCGGCGCACCGTTTCCGCCGAATCCGGGGAGGCGGCAATTCCGCTGGATCTCTTTTCCACGGCTCTTCCGAAATACTGGGTTCAGAAAGTCGGGAATTACCATCGCGTCCTGCTGATTAACTGGGAGGACGAAGCGGCGGAGCTTTCGATGGATCTGGAAAAAGCCGGTGTCGCCGGGCGCAAGGCGGTCAACTTCTGGAATGACAAGCCGGTCAAAATCAGGAACGGACGGATTACCGCGGAACTGGCGCCGCGTTCCTGTCTCTTCGCAGTGGTCCGGTGAGGAGAGAAGTGCCACGCTGCGGCGGGCGGGGTCTCATGGGGACCGCCGTTCGGAATCTTCTGCAAAATGAAAAACTCCGGTTTCCGGCTGAATCCTGTCGGACAGCGGGATCAGACTGGAGACCGGAGTTTTTTATGCACAGTGAATCACCGGCGGAAATTACACTGTCTGAGCCGCCGCCGGAGGCGTTGCCGCGGGACGTGTCTGCAGTTCGGCGTCAATAAAGAGAAGCGCCTTTTCATCGGTTCCGGCTCTTTCAAGTTTGTCTATGATGGTTTGAACGGAACGTTCTTCCTGTACCTGTTCCGTGACGAAGAAGTTCAGGAATGCCATTGTGGCATAGCCGCCGGACTTGATGGAAAGTTCCACCAGCTTGTTGATTCTGGCAGTGACGAGTTTTTCGTGTTTGAGCGCTTCTTTGAAAGCGTCGAGCGGAGTTTTGACTTTCCCGAGTTCCGGTTTTTTGATTGTGTCGAGCACGATATCTTCGCCCTGGTCGTTGAGATAGTTGTAGAAAATACCTGCATGGATGATCTCCTCGTCCACCTGAATCCTCATCCAGTGCGCCGCTCCCGGCAGTTTCATTTTTTCAAGACAGGCTGCGAGGCCCAGGTAAATGTAACTGGAGTAGAGTTCAAACACCATCTGGTCGTTCAGAGCGCTTGCAAGTTCTTTTTTCATGGCAACCTCCTTTTTCTGTTGTTTTCGGGTGGATGAACTTAATTTAGCATGGGACACACTCTTTTGCAAGACTTCCGGTCGGAAAACAGAGTTTTCCGGAGCATTTCCGACGGAACTTGCCGGAAATCCGCAGGACAGAATCGGAACGTGCTGACGGAAAAGCGTCTCCTTTCCGGTTTCATCCGCGAAAAAGTTTGCTGATTCCCCCGCTGCTGAACTTGAATTTTTGAAAAAATGGAGTTTTTTATGGTGAACCGTAAAAATCCGTAAAGGAATGAGCATGGCATCGGAACAGAATGTTTTTCCATATATTGTTGCGCCTTTGCTGGCATGGTATGACGCCCATGCGCGTATTCTGCCGTGGCGCGGGAATCCGGCGCCCTATCGGGTCTGGATTTCCGAAATCATGCTTCAGCAGACCCGTGTCGAGGCGGTAAAGCCTTATTTCGAGCGATTCATTGCGGAGCTGCCTGACCTCAAGGCGCTTGCCGCCGCGCCGGAGGAGCTGCTTCTGAAGTTATGGGAAGGGCTCGGCTACTATAATCGCGTCCGCAATCTCCGGAGGACTGCGGAAGTGGTTCTGGAACGTTACGGCGGTGTGTTTCCCGCTTCCTGCGAAGAGCTGATGTCTCTGCCGGGAATCGGCGAATATACGGCGGGGGCGATTGCATCAATTTCGTTCGGTCTGCCCTGTCCCGCGGTGGACGGCAATGTACTGCGTGTGATTGCGCGGGTGACGGAGAACCGCGGAGATATGATGAAGGACAAAGTGCGCAGGGAGATCGCTTCGCGTCTGAAGGCGGTTTACCCGGCGGGGCGCTGCGGCGACTTCACGCAGAGCCTGATGGAACTCGGGGCGACGGTCTGTCTGCCGAATGGTGCGCCGAAATGCGGAAAATGCCCGCTTGCGGAGCTTTGTCGCGGTTTCAGGAACGGGACTGCTTCGGAACTTCCTGTCAAGGCGGGGAAAAAAGCGCGGCGCAAGGAACGGAGAACCGTTTTCCTGCTACGCTGCGGCGACAGGATTGCGCTTTGCAGACGTCCGGAGAAGGGAGTGCTTGCCGGGTTATGGGAGTTTCCGAACGTGGAAGGTTCCCCGGACAGGCGTGAAGTTGCGGAGCTGATGGCGCAATGGGGGCTCTCTGTTCTTCATATTCAGCCGTCGGTAAGTGCAAAACATGTTTTCACGCACCTGGAGTGGCACATGTCGAGCTGGTTCATTGAGTGCGCGGAACCGGTTCCCCGGTTTCACTGGGTGACTCGTGAAACTCTGCGCGGAAAAATATCCCTGCCGTCCGCGTGGAAAGCCTTTACCGGGGTGGTTTTTTCCGATTCTCCTCTTGAACTGGAACTGCCTTTCAAAGATTGATCCCGCTCCTGTTGCCGGCGACGCCGTTTTCCGTTGATCTGCCGTCCGGAGACGGTGCCCGTGTGCGCCGCATCGGCGCGGCGGCTCTTTTTTTTCCGATTTTTTTTGATGTGCCCCTTGTTTTTTTGTTTGATCTGCTTATAATTAAATACAAGGATAATATACATGTATGGAAAGGTGCTGCGATGCTGGATTCCATGATAAAAAGATCGTCTTTCCGCAAGAACAGCGAAGTGGTGTATTCGCCTCTGGTGAAGGAGCTTGAGGCTTCGATCCGGCGGGGGGAGCTGGCGCCGGGCGAACAGATTCCTCCGGAAAATCTGCTTGCGGAACAGTTCGGAATCAGCCGTTCCTCGGTGCGTCTGGGGCTGAATCTTCTGGAGACCCGGGGGATTGTGGTGAAGCGCGCGGGGAAGGGGACGTTCGTGCGGGACTGCACGGAGGAGAATGTGCCCTCGAAATCCGCGGTCAAGACCATCGGGATCAACATTCCGCTGCAGGAGGACGGCAAGGAGAACTGGTATGATTCCAAGATCATGGCGTCTGTCCTGCCTGTCTGCAATGAACGCAATCTGCGTCTGAGCGTTGTCGGCAGGAAGGAAGTGGGGCTCCTTGGCAGGGCTTTCGTGGACGCGTTGCTTCTGCTGTGCTACAACGGTTCGCGTGAAGAACTTCTGATGCTTCAGTCCTCGGGGATTGAGACGATTCTTTTCAACCGTATTTTTGCGCATGAGAAGATCGCCTATGTTTCGGTGAATTACCGCTACGAGTCGGAGAAGGCGGTGCGGTTCATCCGCGGACTCGGGCATGACAGGATCGGCGTGATAACGGTGCCTACGGAGGACAACACCTCGACGGGGCTGCGCGAGTCCGGCTATCTGGATGCGATGGAACTGCGCGAGTTCGACCCGGATCTGACCTGTCGTGTCAAACCGCAGTGTTCCGATGCGTATTATACGGACCGGATCGAGTCGTTTCTGAAAGAGCGGGGGCGGAATTTCAGCGCGCTGTTTCTCCCGAACGGAAGTTTTGGCGTGCCGGCATTTCTTGCGTGCATGCGTCTGGGGCTGCGTGTGCCGGACGACCTTGAACTGCTCTGCTTCGACGACATCGCCTATCTTTACCAGACTTACCGGATCCCGTTCCATTATATCAAGATGCCGCTACACGAGATGGCGGCGGACGCGGTGAATTATCTTTCCGCGAAGATGGCGGACCCTGCCGTGCCGGTATTGAAACGTCTGTATCAGGTGGAAATCTTAAAAATGGAAGAGAAGGAGGAGTGAAGATGAGCAGTGGACACGGATTTTCTGCTTTGCAGTCCGAACGGGAAAACAGGGGGATGATGTGTTCGCTCCGCTCTTCGCGGCGCGGAACGGTTTCCGTCGGAGGGCGCAGTCAATCCGCTGTCTGCCTTGCTGATACATTCCGTCTGCCCGGTGTCCGCTTGTTCCGATGCTTCCCCGTTTCCGGCGCTTCCGTTCCCGCTTTCAGAATGAAAACGGGAGTTTTCACATTGATTGAGCTTCTGATTGTAATTGCGATCATCGCCATTCTTGCCGGGATGCTGCTTCCGGCGTTGAATAAAGCGAGGGCAAATGCGAAAACGATTGCCTGTCTCGGCAATATCAAACAGATGGGAATGGCGACAATCGGCTATGGAATGGATTATGAGGACATTGTCCTGCCTTTCGTCGGATACAAGGAGGACAGCACCCGGAATATAGGCGGGCCCGGCGATGAATTCAAATACTGGATTTATTATGCCAGGAGTTATGCAGGGATTCACATTGACAATCCTGATACCGGTGCACTGTATGCGATCAATGTCCCGGCGAAGTATTGGCATGGCGTCATGAAGTGTCCTGCCGCGGGAGGGCGTGTCAATTCCCTGGGATATGTCAGCTATGGAATGCTGCAATACTTCATTGGGGGACGTGTCGCCTACGGTACATCAACGGCGGGGTTGAAGTTCCACAAAATCAGGCAGCCGTCCAAAGTTGCCTATCTGATGGATTCTGTTTATCCGGTGCCATCCATTCTTGCCGGGCCTTTGAATGGCGGAATGGATCTTTCTCCGCTGACCAACTCCGGTATTTATTATGTCAGCAACGGCGGGCAGAATATTTCCCGGCGCAGACACGGCGGGAAGAGCAATACTTTCTTTCCCGACGGTCATGCGGAAACTCTGCTGGAAAGTTTTCTGAAACAGGAGGACAACGGCGGAAGATGGTATGCGTCCTGGCTGCTGGGATACAACGCATTCAAATAAAAATCAAAAATCATCAATAAAACAGGAGAATTTCAATTATGAGAAAAGCAGTTTTCTGTCTTGCCGGTGCCGCATTCGCAGTCACGGCTGTTGCCGAAATGAAAAACAACCCTGACCCGAACACCCTCTGGTGCGAAGATGGAAAGGCGATTGTCACGCAGGCGGGAAATTCCCGCAATGGCTGGAACAATGCATTGAAATATGAGTCTATGCCCGACGGGAAAGGTTTCAGCGTGGAGTTTGAGGGGAAGCCGACAGGAGGGCGCTATGTTGAGGTATCGGCAGAATATCCGTGGTTCGTCTATGAGATTTCCGACGTTGAATTGAAAAAAGGATACTGCCAGAATGCCATTGGTTTCCAGCGGGTTGCGCGACATGCGCAGATCGGCAAGATTTTTCCGGGTGTTTATGCGTTCAACCTCTATGAGAACTCTGCTCTGGAAAAGAAAGGGAGACCTTTCATGCGGATTGACCAGTTCGGCTCAAAACTGACATACCGTTACATGAAAATGGTGAAGACGCCGGAGAATTACATCCAGTGCGTGTCCGAAGCATTCAAAAGCAAAAAGGCGTTCGGAGCGGGTGATAAACTGAATTTCACCGTGACACTGAAAGACCCCGCGGAGGATGTGGTGCTCTCCTTCTTCAAGTCCTACACGATGCCGCAGGTCAAGCTGGGAGGCGGGACGAGTCTGCAGCTGAAACCGGCGGACAAGGACGGCAGGATCTGGACGGGGGAACTGACGGTCGCCCCGCTGGACGGAAAGTTCAAAGTGAATGACATCTGGGTCAAAGCGGACGTCGTCGGCGGAGGAATCGCCCTGCCTCTCTGGACTGTGATTCCGTATGAATACAAGTAAAAGACCGGATTGAGGCAAGATGATGAAACAAACCCTGATGATGCTGTTGATGCTCTGTTTCTGGTGCGTCTGCGGCGCGAACCTGAAACCGCCGTTCCGCGCGGAGGCGATGGCATTTTACTTTGTCCATGACGGCGGACCCCTCAAGCTGGAATTGAAGGTTGCGACGGATGGAGAGAACCAGAACGCACCCGCCTATCTGCGCCGGGACGGTGCATTCGTCGGACGCATTTTCGATGCGGATGAGAAACTGGCTGAATGGGATTACCGGAAGGTCAAGGCGGGGACGGAGACGGTGTTTTCCCATGATTTCGGCGAGAGTGCGCCGGCGGGCATTTACCAGATTCGTTACAGCGGCGCCAATGTTGTCGTGACGCCGTCCTCGGTTCCCGAAAGGAAATTCGGTGCGGCGCCCTTGCGATGCACTGTGAATGCCACTGCTCCGGATCAGTTTTCCGGGACCTGGTTTTATATTCCGGAAAATGCTTCGGAACTGAGCGTGGCGTCAATCGGGGGAAAGCCGACGGTGAAAAATGCAAAAGGGGAGGCGGTTGGAAAGACGGGGAAGATTGATCTGGCGGCGCACCGCGGGGAAGTCTGGCAGTTCAGTATGCCGATGAAGCCGGGAAAATATGAGCGTTTCGGCTTCAACGGCGCAACGCTGATTCTCTGTCCCGACGCGGAAACGGCAGAACGGATCCGGGGCAGTCTGGAGACGGCGTCCGACGGGACGCTCTATCCGCATAAGTTTCAGGTGAGGATTCACGACTGGATTCAGAACGCGAAGAAGACGGATCTGAAAATGGAAACCGTCGATCTGCGCAAATTCGTGCCGGAGATGGAAAAAGACCCCGCCGCACGCGGACTGATCGGTCCGTGGGGGCTGTTCACTTATCTGAACGACATGATTGCAAAACAGAATATCGACCCGGCGAGTCCCGCGTTCGGCGAGACGAAATACGCCGATGCCCTTGCCGCCGCCTACGCCATGAACAAACCCTACAATCCGTATTACCTGAATCCGGTTCTGGAGAAGCGTTTCCTGATTGCGGAACTGAAGAAGTTTCTGAGCATGACGGAAAATGAAACCTGGGCGCAGTCGTCTTCGAATTATTCCGGCGGGGACGCGCTGTCGGTTGTAAAAAAATACGAGGTGTTTCATGAGGCATACCGTTCTCTGAAGGACAGGGAGGCCGCGGAGCTCTGGTATGATGCGGTAAGACGGACCGCCGACCGTTTTTCGATGTTCCGCGTAAGCTGCGAGAACCAGTCTTCGCACTGGCCGTTCATCTATCAGAATCTGTATGAGGCGGCGGGCAATGAGAAATACCGAGAAATGGCGGAGGATTATGTCGGAGGCATGAGCCGCGAGGGCGGCGATCCCTTTATGCAGACCGGATATCTGCAGGAGGCATACGGTCCCGATGCGACCTATCAGGGGCTTGGCGCGTGTTATCTCGCGCTCTATTACCGCATGAGCGGCAATCCCGTTGCAAAAAACATGCTCCGCACGATTTACGATTTCTTCAATCACAGCGTCGCGCCGGAGCCGGACGGCAGTATTTTCGGCGCGAGCAATTTCTCGCACCGCACGATGGGCTCATGGGTAAAGCGTCAGTACGGCGGCGGGCTTCAGATGATGAAAGGGGAACTTCCGGAGGCGGCGGTGTGGTTTTCCGAGCCTGAAAATCAGAGCATCGGGGAAACGTTCAAACCGCAGGAGTGCTCACACGGGGCGATCTATGCGACTCATGTGATTGCGCCTTATTACTCCGATTTCAAATATCCGTCGGGATTGCTGAAAGACGCAAAACTGCCGGTGATGCGGAGCGACAGCTTCACGAAAAACTTCAACAACGAGTTTATCGCAGTCCGCAGACCTGCCTGTTATGCGTTCGCCTACATCGGGCAGACCGCGCCGAAGTGGACCGCTTCGCAGCGTCCGAAGAAACCGGAGAAGTATCACTACAACAACAAATGGACTCAGACCCAGGGGCTTTCCATGCTCTGGTTTCCGGGATTCGGCTCCTTTGTCCTTGCAATGAACTGGAGCGGCGACACCGCGCAGATTTTGCGCGCTGATCTTGACAACGGCGAGTGTGCCTATCCCGACTACTGGGATTTCTCCGGCAAGTTTGTAAACGGCAAACTGCTCATCAGGAGCAGCATGTTCAACCTGAAAGATGTTGTATTCGACCGGATCATCAACTTTCTCGACAACGGAATTTCCCAGAAACTGATCGTGAACTTCCGGAAGGATGTCCGGGTGAAAGACCTGTATGAGCAGATTCCGTTCCTGATGGAAGGGAAAAAACTGAAATTCGAGTTCCTCGTCGACGGGAAATGGCAGAGTGTGCCGGGCATTGCGAATGAGATTCGCGTCAATGACTCAATCCGGATCAAGCTGTCCCGTCCGCTGTTCTGCGATTTCGGTCCGGAGTGCCGTTATCAGAACCAGAAGATGGGCGTATTGCGTCTGCATCTGGGGAATGAATTCAAATCCGGAGACCGTTTTCTGCTGACTTATTCCATTGAACGGGAGAAATGAGAATGGGGCGTATCGGGAAAGATCGGATTTTCACCCTTGTGGAGCTCCTGATCGTGATTGCGATCATCGCGATTCTGGCGGCGATGCTTCTGCCTGCTCTGGGCAAGGCGCGGAATTACGCGCGCAGGATTCAATGTGTCGGAAACTATCGGCAGATTTTCCTCGGCACCGTCAATTATCAGGACGAGAATAAGGAATTCATCTGCAATGGGGACATCCGCGGAACGGTTTTCGGCGGAGTCGGACAGTACTGGCATAGCCGCATTCTTTATTATGCCGGAGGTCAGAAAGGGAAAAACAGCGCGAAGATTTTCAACTGTCCTTCGGAGCCCGCCCCGGAAAATTTTCCTTACACTTCCTACGGAATCAACTGCGCTTTCACCGGTGTCGCATGGCGTTCCGACGCGACTTACGGGGCGTTCATGCGCAAGACCTCCTCCGTGAAGGAGCCGTCCAGAGTGCTCCATGTGGCGGAGGGCGGGGGGATGAATTACCGGATCGACAGTGCGAACTGGTGGTATTTCCGGCATGGCGGAACTTACCTGCGCGCGCCGGGAACTTTGAACTATGGACCGGGCGCAAAGACCAATGTCATGTATTTTGACGGTCATGTCGCGCTGATGACACAGCCTGAGTCCCGGCAGGTGAATATGCAGGACGGCTTTTATGCCAATGCAAAGGTGGACTGGCACGAATGAGCACGGATTCCTTTGAAATTTTTCCGGGACTGGTTCCCTCGGACCGGAGTTCCGTTCTGCGCATCGTGCCGCGTGCCGGTCATTCATTGAATGAACTCGGTGCCTTTACGCTTTATTACCGCGCCCATGAGAATCTCCTCCGCGACGGAAGAATTACGCCGGATACGGTGAAACATCCTCTGCCTTCATGGCGTGAGGAGGACGGACAGCTTGTGATCGAAGGATTTTTCGCCGGAGAACAGGAGCATTCCATTGACCTGATCCGTCCGGGAAGCGAGTCGCGGCCCGAAGTGCTTGCCGCATTCCGGGTTTATTCTTTGAAAGAGGATTTTCACGGTTTGAAGCCTTATCGCGGCAACTTCCACCAGCACAGCACGAACAGCCGCTGCTGTCATGCGCCTGAAGATACTCCTGCCCATGTTGCCGCGGAGAGCCGCAGGATCGGCATGGATTTCACGACGATCAGCGATCACTCCTATTATGACTCCGTTCGGGAAGCGGAGGCAGTGTATGCGGATGTCCCGCTTGATCTGGCTCTGTTCCCCGGCGAGGAGGTACATCCGATGCAGTGGAGTCAGCATATCGTGAATTTCGGCGGGCGTCACAGCATTACCGGGCTGATCGAAGCCGACAGGGAGAAGTTTTACCGGGAGGTGGAGGAGATACGGAAAAAGCTGTGCCTGCCGGATCGGATGGATCAGTTTGTCATTGCCGCGTCGCAATGGGCGTTTGCGCGGATACGGGAAGCGGGCGGGCTCGCGATTCTGGCGCATCCGTTCTGGTATTACAATCCGCTTGCCGGGTTGATGGTGTCTCCCGCTGTGACGGAGGAGCTGATCCGGGGGGGCGGGTTTGACGCGATGGAGGTCGTCAGCGGTTTCTATTATGATATCGCCGAATATAACAACTGGCAGCTTGTCCGCTGGTTTGAGAGCCGGGCGGAGGGACGGCGGATTCCGCCTCTTGGTGTCAATGACTCGCATCGCTGCCGGGGGGAAAAGTCGGAGTTCGACTGGTATTCCACCGTGCTTCTTTCGGAATCAACCTCGTTTGAGGATATCCGGAATGCGGTTCTGGACTGCCGTTGCGGCGCGGTTGAAAGCCTGCCCGGGGCTCCGGTGAAAGTGTATGCCTCCCTGCGTCTCGTCAAATATATCCATTTCCTGCTGCGGGAATATTTTCCCGTGCATGACGCTCTGTGCCGGAAGGAAGGTCAGGCAATGGAGGCATACTGCCTGGGCGTGCCCGGTGCCGCGGAACGGCTCTCCACACTGAGCGGCGGGACGGAGGAATGGCGCCGGCGTTTTATGGGAATGCTTTATCAAAAACAGAAGGATGGAAAATGTTGAAGCTGATTGCAGCCTGTTCTCTTGCGGCGGCTTCCGCGGTTCTCGCGGCGGCTGAATTTCTCGGGCCGGACCGGTTCTGGCGTCCGAGGGAAAATATGATGTTTTACCTCAACGATGAAACCGGAGGCGGTTTCGAGCTGAAGATTGATCTCCGCGATATGAACGTTTACTGCGAGGGGGCGCGTGACGCATACGTGTTTGTGATCGCGCCGGACGGCAGGATTCTTGCGCGGCGTCTTCTGCCGGATGACGGAATCACGAAAAATGATCCCAGGTATAAGGACGGCTGTGCGGACATCGGTCTGGACTTCCGTTACCGCGCATATCATCGGCTGAATTCGGAAAACGGCACTCCGCCGGGCAAGGAGCGTTCCCCGTATCTGTCGGAGCCGCGGAAACTCGGAGCGCGCACGTTCTCCCTGAAGATTCCCGACGCGGGGAAGGGCATTTACCGGCTTGCCGTCGCGGGATGCTGGGATCACTGGTTTTCCGTGACTCCATCGCGCAGAATGCCCGCCGCGCTTCATCCGGGGCAGGGCGGCGTTTATCTGCACCGTAATCAGCTGCGGGATGGGTATCTTTATATCCCCGCGGGAACGAAGGATGCGGGGATCGCGCTGACCGGGGAAATCCCGCCGTTCAACTGGCGTGTTTCCGCGGAGATTGACGGAAAGAGACTTGCCGAAGTTCAGATGAAGCGGTTTTATCATTACTGCGTGCTGAAAAATCTGCCGCCCGGAAAGGTGCTCCGCCTGAAGACCTCCGGCGATACCGCAGGGGCGATGCTCCACGTGAAAGGAATCCCTTTCATTGTCTGCGAGGATGCGGCGACGGCGCTGAAAATAGCGGGCGGCGTTCGGGAACCCGCATTGAAGACTGTGGAGCGGTACGGCTCCGGGGACGACTGGTTGAAACATGTGCGGATGTTCGGCAGCGCGTTCGGATTCAGGGACTATGACGGTTCGGGGCTGACGATCAGGGAAAAAGAGAATCCCGCTCTCTGGCGTTCCTCCTGGTGGGACTTCAGAGACGGGAACGGAGTTGTGCCTCCGAAAGAGGTGCCGGCGGACGTGAAGCGGGCGTTGACCGATCTGTATGAGAAGTGGGCGCTCAACCGTTATGTGATGGAGCTCGGCACATGCACGAATCAATGGGGGAAGATTCTGGAAAACATGGCGGCGATGTATGAATTCACAAAGAGTCCGGTGATTCTGGAGGCTTTGCGGTACAATGTGAAACGGATGTGCACGAAGAACTCGCTCGGGCGTGTGAATCCCGATCCCGATTCCTTCAAATCCGGGTATGAGCCGGATTCCGGACGGATTGACAACGGGATCATGGCGGAGTGTCTGGGGCATGACAACGAATACAATCTTGAGACGGACGCCCACATGAGCCGGGTTTACCGGACTACGAAACAGCGGGAGATTGTCGATTACCAGACTGCGTATTACCGCCTGAAAACACATCTGACCCTCTCGCGGACAGGCGGGATTCCTGCGAATCTTTTCAACGGAACATGCAGTCCGACGGACGCCAATTTCCGCACCCGGTTCTACACCCACAAGGCGGGAGCGCTTCTTGACCTGATCCCTTACGGCGATCTCTGGAACGATGAAAGCGGTTTGAAAAAATCGCAGTGGCCCTGTCTCGAAAAGGAGCCGTTCAGCCGCGATCTGGAAGGACGTTACCGCGCCGTGAACACCGGGACTTATTACGCGCTGTTCTACACGGGTCCCTCCTATCCCCGCTGGCAGGCATGGGGCGCGCCGGAATTCGACGGGAACGGCATGGAGTATACCGGATTCAACGGCATGGGATACGGCGGCTGGCAGGCTTCCCCGAACAAGTCCGGCGGCTTGTGCGCCGTCTGGATTCCCGGATGCGGGCCGCTGCTCCTTGCGAACAATCACAATGTGATGTACGGGAATACGCTCTGGGGCGAGAACCTGTCTCCGGCGGCGGAGAATTCCGCACCGAATGTGAATTCCGCCGTGACTGCGGATGCCTATTGCGATGCGGTTGCCGGGTTTGACCCAGTGAAGAATGTATTCGTCCGCAAGGGGGTGATTCCCGATACGCCGCTGCGTTTCGAGCGCCGGATCACGGTCGGAAAGACGGAACTGAAAGTGGATGTCGCGCTCTTTGCGGAAAAGGATTTCCGCATGAAGTGTCTTTATGAGGCGGTTCCGTTTTTTGCCGATCAGCGGGAGCTGACTGTTGACGGCAGGAGGATGCCGCTTCCCGCGGCGCGTGTGACTCCGACGATGACGTATGACAGACGGACAGAAGGGTTTGCCGGGGATACGATGAGTTTCCGGGCTTCCGGAATCGTTCTGACAGCACCTTCCGGCAGGGGTGCGGAAATTGTTTTCGACAGGGAATATGAGTTCATCACTTCCACGCCGCTCCGCTACCGGAGCATTGCCGCCGCCATGAGCAGTTTCAATCTCAGGCTGCCGTCCGTCTGGAAAAAGGGGATGGATTACCGGCTGAGTTATACTCTGAAAATCCTTCCCTGAAGCATGGGAATCCGGCTTGCGTCTCCGCCGGACAGATCGAAAAAAGCCCTGCGGATCCGATGACCCGCAGGGCTGAACTTTTTATTCCCACTCGATTGTTCCCGGGGGCTTGGATGTGATGTCGTAGACAACGCGGTTGACGCCTTCGACTTCGCGGATGATCCGTTCCGTCATGGTGTCGAGGAGTTCCCACGGCAGACGCACGACCTGTGCCGTAACCGCGTCCACGCTGTTGATGGAGCGGATCGCGATCACATAGTCGTAGGTGCGCTTGTGGTTTTTCATGCCGACCGTCTTGACCGGAACGAAAATGGCGAATGTCTGCCATGTTTTATGGTACCAGCCGGACTTCATCAGCTCCTCGGTGACGATGGCATCGGCTTCGCGCAGGATTTTCAAGGTGCTGCGGTCGATGGCGCCGAGGTGACGCACTCCGAGAGAGGGACCGGGGAAGGGATGTCTGTCGATGAGCTCGGAGGGAAGTCCGAGAAGACGCCCGACCACGCGGACTTCATCTTTGAACAGACGTTCGACCGGTTCCACGAGTTTGAACTTCATATCTTTGGGAAGCCCGCCGACGTTGTGATGGCTCTTGATGACTCCGGCGGGATTGCCGTCCAGCGGAATGCTCTCAAGAATGTCCGGATAGATCGTGCCCTGTCCGAGGAACGGGGCGTCAATTTTTGCGGCGGCCTCGGCGAAGACTTCGATAAATTCCTTGCCGATGATCTTGCGTTTCTGTTCGGGATCGCTCACCCCCTGCAGTTTGTCGAGGAAGCGGTCGGAGGCGTCAATGTAGCAGAGATTCATGTCGAAGTTGCGCGCGAAAACCTCCTGCACCATCTCCGGCTCGTTCTTGCGGAGCAGTCCGTGGTTGACGAAAACACAGGTGAGCTGTTTCCCGATTGCCTTGTGGATCAGGGCGGCGACGACGGAGGAATCCACCCCGCCGGAGAGCCCGAGCACAACTTTCTGATCCCCGACCTGTTCGCGAATGTCCCTGACGGCTTCTTCGATGAAATGTTCCATGGTCCAGGAACCTTTGCATCCGCACTGGTTGTGGCAGAATTCGACGGCGCGTTCAATCTTTTCCGTCAGATCGGCTCCCTTGCTGTTCATGATTTTCATGACAGGCAGTCCGAGTGCCGTGAATTTTTCGAGTTCCTGCCGATGCTCGGGAGCTCCGGCATCCGTACAGAGAATGAGTCCGACTGGCTTTTCCTGCATCAGGCGTTCGACGCTGACCGTGTAGGGCATGACCATCGTATAGATGTGTTTGTCGCGAATCGCCCGTGCGATCTTCTGGATGTCTTCGCAGACAAAGTTCAGAAGAACAATAGTTTCCGGTGTTTGCTTCATAAAAAATAATCCCGTAATAATTAATTGACAATCTCTGGAAGATACACCGCTTTTGCCGTGAAGTCAAGAGCGGTGTTGAAGATTTCCTGATTCCTTCGTCTCTGTGCGGCGCCCCTGAACTGGTTTTGCGCGGGGGAGGGATCATATGGATGCGGACTGTGTTCATGCTCCGACACTTTCCGAACCGTTTTCCGTTATGCGATTTCCGCCTCAAAAATCTTTCCCCCTCCCGCATCCGCTTCTCCATGCAGCTGACTGGCGCTTGCTCATAAAGAGAAGTTTTCGGAAAGGTATTCCCTCAACAATTTCAGGCGAGTCTGCAGCGCAATTCCATTTTCCTTTGAAAAATCAGCTTCTACCGGTGGCAGGTCGGGACGATAAGTTTGGGCTGTCGCTGCCTCTGCCCAGACAGTCATTACTTCTATATACCTTGATAAAGCGTCAGCGGGAGTTGCAGCTGCTTCTGTCACCAGATACAGCGGTGGCAGATCTCCGGCAACGACCCATAAATATTCCTCAATATTTTCATCTGATGGAATGATTTTAAACAGAAAAACGCCCAGAATATATCCTTCATCAATCCCCAGAAACGATTCAAGTATTTTGAGGCACCATTTCTGATTTTCCATATATTCTCTGGCACTCTGATAGGTCTCAGAAATTTCATATAATGATTTCTCATCTAAATCTTCAATTGAGATAATTGACGAAAAATCAATGTCATCTTTATTGTTCATTATTTCCCCTCATTATCCTTCCTCGCTTGACAAAAGATCAAGTCGGTCGGCATTCATGAACATATTCTTTTTTAATTTGAAAAGGTTTGATTTCCCATTATTTATAGGGAAACCGTTATCAATTTCACTATCATGAAAAGCCTTGAGATATGCAGTTTGGCATAGAGCCACTGCTTCTGCATTGGACAGGCAGCCACAAAAAACAAGGAAATCTTGTTTTTCCCGATTATTTGCAATATCATGTCAAACCTTTTCTTTACTCAGTGCTATCACTATTCTGCAGACGTTTTAGCGCGTCTTTTAGATCCAAACGGGCTGCGTGAGACTTTATCTTCTTAAGACCGCCTTTAAACGCTGTCTTTACAAAGGATGCTTCAGTCTGGGTAATGGGCAATATATTTCCTATGCTGTTTGCAATGAAACATACAACCCTGTAATCTGCTGAATTTAGCATTGCTGACAGCAATGTTAAAAATCCTCTTTCTCCCAAGAGGATTAACGCAATATATATCCCCGCCTTTGTCTGTTCATTTTTTGTTGTTTGTAACTTCGATTTGAAGATAGGAATATATTCTGAATAATTGTTTTGTGCAATAGCGATTGCTAGATTTCTTCTGACAATACTGTTTCTTGATTTATTATACTCCAATAGCAACTCTTTGGTTTGTTCGCGGGATAAAACGCAATCATAGAGCTCTTCGCTGGCAGTGAGCCTGACGATCTCTTCTTTATCTTTCAATGCAGCAAACAAATATTTTATTTGTTCTTCCGGAGCATATCGGGATAAACATTCCAGAAAAGCAACGCGCACAAAAGGACTTCCGGAGGAAAATAACGGTTTTATTTTTTTTAGAGGAAGAAAAATTTTCTCTGCAGCAATATTATACAGCAAAACTTCTGCTGCTGTATCTTCTTGTTGCCTTCTCATTGTTTTTATATTTTCATCATTATGCGGCATGAGTTTCTTCCTGAAATATGAAGTATGACTGAAATAATTGCAGAATATTGCGCCTTTTCCGCAACTCGGACAACTTTTTATTGAAGGACCAGTGAAAAGCCTTTGAATTACTATATTACATTGTTTGCTGATTGCAAGTCCCGAAATAAATTTCTTCTGACCTCTGATACTGCAGAACCGAATGAATCCGCCTGGTATTGCAAAAGCTCACATAAGGCTGAACACCGAATCCTTGCTGATGTGGACGTGGATAAAACGTCCGAAAATTCAATGATTCTGCAATTGGCACATCCGTTTGTGAATTTCCCTGCAATCACGGCGTTTCAGTTCCGCAGTCAAATCCATAAAGCGGCGTATCCATCTCAGGAACATACTTCGTAAAAAAGTCATTCCAGATTTCGGGACGACCAATCTTTCCCCTTCAGCTTATTCAAAGTCAATTGAACGGGCATTTTACACCAAGTCAAGTTGTCCGGTTTTCGGCGGTAGCCGAATCATACTCTCAGCATTCATTCCCATACCTTGTCGACATCGTAAAAATAAGGCGAATACAAAGATGGTTTTCCTTCTTCTAATGCACGTAATGCAAGAGAAAAATCATGGTATGCTTCCGTTCCTGGACTGCAGGAAGTATCACGACATTCTTTTACTGTTGGAATATACTTTGGATCATTATAAAAAACAATGCCAAATAATGCTTGAGAAGCAACCTCTTTGTTCTTGTCATACAAGAAATGGAGAGCTGCTTTTATTGTATTGGGATTTTTCTTACCAAAAACATATACTCCATTCAAAAAACAAATCTTGCTTAAGCGATCCGTCAAAAGATTATTTGTAAGGATTTCATTGACTACATTCCAAAAATCAGTTCGTCTAATGAGAACTCCTATGGCAGTGCCTGCAATTTTAGCAGAATGTGAATTCAGATAATCTATTAGTTCAATCGAATCCTTTTGTTCCAAATATTCTTGAATTTTCTCATAAGACTGCTTTATCAGCCATTTTCTTACTGATACATCAAGCATGACATATCTCCTTGATTGATAACATCCGGAAAATTGCGCACATTTTGAAAAAGGGAACTCGAAACATGACCTGTTTTCTGAATTGATTGCAATGACCAGACCGCAATCAAAAGAAAACAACCCGTGGAAAATGTAGTGCAAGAAGATGAAAAAGCAATTCACGGAACAATTAAAATAGATGAAAAAGAATTTCGGACACATTTCGTCAGTCGAGGATACGCTGAATGCGGAAGCTGACGCGATCTGTCTGGTTTCGAGTTATGCACAGTCCGGATCGGCAGGATATGCAGGGGATTGATAAACGCAAGTTTCAGACGAAAGCGGACAAAGTGGAGGTTCGCTTTCCATGTTTGTGAACGTTGCCATTTGAAACGCGGTTCATTGAGCGTTATAAGACGAAGCAAAGCAGCGTCGAGGAAAACCTGATTGAGATGTTGTATCCGGCGGGCGTGTCTGTCCGGAGCGAGGCGAATATTGCCGAGGCATTGCGGGTGCGAAAGTCCGTTTCAGCATGCTGCGTGAATTAAAATAAACGATTTGCGGAAAAATTTTCTGCTTTAGATGCTGTCAATTTCAATTTTTATTTCAAATTCTGTTGCAAAAATCTCAAAAATTAGTGGAATATTTGTGATAACCTTCAGCTTTTTCTCTTTTTCTATCCATTGTATATAATTAAAATCATAATATTGAATTCTTTCCGTGTCAATAATCTTTACATCTATAACATGTTCAACCGTTATCTTGCCTTCTATTGCGGTCAGTGAAGCATCTGCGTAATAACATAACTGCATCTGACGGGTATTATGATTAACAGAAACTGCTTCTATATCGAAAAATCTATCATGGATCAGACCTGTGATCGAAGCTCGATCAAAACATTTGAATTCTTTTATCATGGCAGAGACATCCTTATAATGCAGTCGGCAATGGAGAATTTCAAGGATTGACCGCAGTATTATTCAAGACGGATTTTTTCTATATGCTCTAACATTTTTAATGCCAATGGTTCTTTCGGATTAATTTTTATTTTTTTAAAAACCAAGGATAGATAAAAAATCCTATTGCTGGAATCAGATAAACACTTCATTATTATAGATTGCGCCCGCCTTGGAGAAGTCAAGGTTCCTATTTCTGCGCATAAGAAAATCGAATTGTCAAGAATAAGATCTTGTGTAAAAGCAGAATGTTCCGGTTCCAGGCAGAAATAAGATATTTCAGAAAAATTCAGAGCAAAATCAACATCAACAAATTCATTTCTATTATTTATATAATTAGGACAATTCAGATCAAGAATCAATTCCCCTTGAGATATATCCATTGAGATTTTGCTTAATCTTCCGTCATGGAAATAATCGTAAGAGAACATTTTATAAAAGTCCTCATCTATATATTTTTTGTTTTTTGATAAAAAATCCTGATATATTCTATCGCAGGTTTTATATCCTCTTGAAGGAAATATTTTCTTCCTAAGTTTGAACATTTTATTCTCCTTTGCAAATAATTTTTGATTTTATTAAGTGAATCCACCGGATTTTGAACGTAAAAATGCTTTAAGAATAAGAACTTATATAGAAAAAATAAAAAGTGAATGTTTATGAAAACTGTGCAATGCCCCCCTTGATTCGATATTATGTTGTTCCATATAGTCATA
The DNA here is from genome assembly GCA_949282305.1 of uncultured Lentisphaeria bacterium. Taxonomy (GTDB): domain Bacteria; phylum Verrucomicrobiota; class Lentisphaeria; order Victivallales; family UBA1829; genus UBA11452. Next base: position 129,119 of record CASDPB010000036.1, read on the forward strand.
ATCAGATTTCAACTTTACTTCGGCTGCGGAATTCTCCGATTTTATCAGACGGTGTTCACTGCTCCATGTATAAGTTCAGGCTTCGTCCATCAGCATATTACCGTTCGCTTCATAAGATGCAAGGCGTCAAGGCAGATACAACTGACGAACTTGCGTATGATTTTTCAAATAACACAGGAGACGGTTCTCTCCATTCGCACTTATCGTTATTCATTGATATAAAATACATCCTTACAGTGTATCTTACAATGATGCAAACACTTAATTTCTATCGTTTCCTGCGAATCTTGCAATTACTGCGGAAATATCCGGATTTCCGTAAATATCCAAATCTGTATTACCATTTTTCAAAGGAAGTGAATACAAGGGGAATATCTTATAACATGCCTCGTCAGATTCGATATGAAGAGATTCCGGATATCCACGAATAAAAAAATGCGAAGATTCAAATCCCATAGAATATGAATAGGATGCTCCCAAATATTTTTCCCCTATTATAAATTTTTGAACATCGGAAAAAATAATCTCAAAAGCGGGGTGTTTTTTATCTTGGGAATGAAACAGCAATTTGATATGCAAGCCTGTGTTATCCAGCATTGTTCTATCAGAAAATACACATGCATCATATAGAAGCCTGATCTCATGGCAGCAACAATCATGAAAATTATCTATTTCCGCAAGAAAATCATCAACACTGTCCTGCCCTTCAAACAGTTTATATCCTGTTTCTAATTCAAAAAGAGATGTGTTCATTTCGTTCTCCCTTGTCTTCACAGTCTGCATCAATATCTTTACAGACAATGCTCATTCAAACTCTTTTGCTTCTGTCACTGTTAATTTCAATATGTGGCAAGAGAATGTTTTCCTCTCAGCGTAATGTAGCCATACAATAGAAAATTTCAAGGAGCAGAAGATTCCATCGTTCCACCATTTGCCGGCGGCAGGAAAAATCATGCTGAAGACTCCTTGAAACGTTCCGGTTGTTCCGGCAAAATCCTGTCCGGCGGTTCTTCGATTGTTTTCCGATTTCATGCCAGGACTTTGAACAACGGCAGATTTGACATCAGCGAAACGCACATTCGACTGCCGTTTCCCGTTCAACTGAATCACATGCTGACACCTGATGTCTGCAACAGGCAGAGAATGAATCTGGAGAGTCAGGACAGTTCAGATACCTTCGGGATACTGCATGTTTGTCTCGATGATCACCGCTTCGGAGCGGATGATGTCCTGCTTTTTACCCGCCGGACCATTTGTGAATATATTCAGATTTTATGCAATCCCATGTTTGCAGACTTGATTTTTTTTCAGTTTTGGCTATATTGTTATACAGATGTTCTATTTTATCCGCAAAAACAATCAATAAAAACAAGGAAGAGTAAAAATGAAAAGAATGATGGGGGCTCTTGCCTGTGCATTCATTTCTGTCGGGATTCTCTGCGGATGCGGGGAAAGTGTTGATGAAAACAAGCCGATTGCCGATGTTCAGGCGGAAGCCGCAAAGCTGGATGCAAAACAGCTTGAGGCGAAGATCGCGGCCTGCAAAAAGTTTCTCGAAGCCAAGAAGGTCGAAGCCGATGAACTTGCCAAAAAGATCGGCGAAATTTCTCTGAAAGACATGCTCGGGCCGGAAGCCAAGGAACTGAAGGAACAGGCTTCCAAGATCGGGGAATCCGTGGAGAAAGTCACGGCCCAGATGGAAGCCTATGCGAAAGAGCTGAAAAACAAAACCGCGGCAAAATAACGTCGGGCTGTCCTGACAGTCTAATGGCGGCATCGGATTCAAAAGGTTTCCGGTGCCGTTTTTTTGTGCATTCCGGAGCTTCTGAGCTTGCCGTCTGCTGCCGGGCGGGGGGATTCATGAGCGATGTTCCTGGCTGTCTGCCGTAAAGTTTATTTCTGCCGCTGGCGTTTTTCCTTTTCTGTGGTATTATATCACAGCCGCCATATCATGAATGTGCTCCGAAGCGCGGCGCCATTCCGGTTGAGTGAGACTTCAGGGGAACACAGGAGATGAGACGATGAATCGGGAGTTGTCTGAAATAACTTCGGGGGAGGGACGAAAGAGATCCATTCCCGCATTGGTGTTGAAGCGGGCGCTTTCCGCGGGAGAGCCGGGGAGAAAGTGGCTGGAAAATCTGGACAGCCTGATAACAGCATTGGAGAAACAGTGGAACGTCGCTGCCGGCAGAGTGTTATTCGGGGGGACACATGCTTATGTGGCTCATGCCGACGGGATCGACGGAGCAGAATATGTTCTGAAAATTGATATGCCGGAAGATCTGGGCGGTGATTTCCGCAATGGCGTTGCTGTGCTGGAACTTGCCAACGGGCAGGGATATGCGAAGCTGTTTGCTTATGATTTGGAGAAGAGGGCATGTCTGCTGGAACGTCTGGGAAAGCCGGTCAACCAGCTTGGCTGCCCGGTTGATGAACAGTTGCGGATTATTTGTTCCGCGCTGCGGTCATCCTGGAAGAAGACTGCGGGAAATACCGGGCTTCCCAGTGGGATCGACAGTGTTGTGTGGTTCCGGAAATTTATTGAAGATACCTGGAAAGCATTGAACCGTCCCTGTTCGTCGCAGGTAATCCGGCAGGCATTGCTGTATCTGGCTTCCAGGGAAAAGAATATGAATCCGGCGGAATATGTTCTGCTCCATGGAGACGCACATGGCGGAAACACCCTTCAGGATTTGTCGGGGAATCAGGCATTCAAGCTGATTGACCCGGACGGCATTTTTTACGAGAGGGCTTATGATCTGGGCGTTCTTATGCGGGAATGGGTGGAGGAATATATGCCGTCCCCTTTGCAAAAAGGGAAAGAGCGGTGTGAATACCTGCATCATCTGACCGGTGTTCCCCGGGAGGCAATTTGGGAATGGGGCTTTCTGCAGACGGTTTCCACTTCCTTTGTTCTGCTGCAGACCGGGCAGGAGGATACCGGGCGCAAGATGCTGAATGTCGCGGAGCACTGGGTTGCGGGGCATGGCGCAATAGAAAACCGGAAAATCACGGAGTGACTTGATATGCGCGAAATGCTGAGGCGGCTTTCTCAGGAATATGATTTTGAAATCCGGCGCGTCCGCACCGCAAAACGCGGGTTCTTCGGCGAGACATGGAAACTGGAAACGGATGCCGGTGATTACTTTCTGAAGATTGACTTCTGGAAACATCATCAGGAGAGCTATCGCAGCAGTCTTGCCGTGGTCGAATATATGAGTGCCCATGGAATCCCGTTCATTCCGCGGCTTGTGAAGACAAGGTGCGGCAAACTGTATTGTATCATCCGCCATGGAATTGCGGCGGTTTTTGAATATGTTCAGGGGGAAAACAGGGAAGACTATCCGCTTGAGCAGCTGTTCGGGCGGCTTGCACAGGTCTACCGGCTGGATGCGGCCGGCGTGCGGCTTGGTTCCGAAACTTTCGGCACTGAAATTCTGGACCGGTTCCGGACCTTGCGGAATGCTCCGGCGTTGCCGTCTGCGGTAAAAAAGGCGCTTGATGCAAAACAAGCCCCGGTTTTCCAATATTCGGAAAGACTGAAACTGTTTTCCGAGGTTTGCAGGGGCAGCATCGAAGATTTCCACATTACGCATGGCGATGCGGGCGGAAACTGCATTCTGAACAAAGACGATTTTTTCATCGTTGACTGGGATTCCGTCATGTATGCTCCGATTGAACGTGATGCCTGGTTTTTCATGTATGAAGACAGGCTGTCCGACCGGGTTCATTCCGTCTTGCTGCAAAACGGCATTGAGTGCAGGTTCCGCCCGGAGTGTTTCTGCTATTATTGCTACTATTCATTTTTTTATTACCTGACCGAGTATATGCAGTCCCTGCTGAGTGCGGCGGACGATGAACAGAAATACCGGATTGCGGGAAGTCTGCTTGAATATCTGTCGCATTGCTGGATTTATAAACGTCTTGAGGCCGCAGATCGCTGCGAAGCCGGCAGATGAGACACACCGGGGAAAGAATTCAAAGGATGGCGCCCGGTTTTTCTGCGGATTCCATTTTGACGATGAACGTGAATTCAACCTCTTTCCGCGGAGTGTCTTTCTGCCTGCAGCTGATGCCGTCACAATTGTTCCGGATGATGTTTCAGTTCTGTTCCGGCTGCTTGAAGACGGTAATGTTGCCGTTGGCGGGCTTGACAGCCTCCTTTGCCTTGTTCAGACGCTGTTTATAGTAATCGTAAAGACTGTTCTGACTCCGGGTTTTTTCGTATGCCCCCATGTTGACGGTCTTGGAATATTGATTGATTCCGGTGACACGCCTTCCTTTGCGACGGTCGTTCAGGCATGTCTGCAGAATGAAGTCCAGCTCGTCGCGGATTTCCTTGGAGTCTATGGGGAACAATGTTTCGATTCTGCGGCGCAGATTGCGCGGCATGAGGTCGGCGCTGCCCATGTAATATTCCGGGGAGCCGTTGTTGAGGAAATAATAGATGCGCGAGTGTTCCAGATAACGGTCCAGAATACTGACGATCCGGATGTTTTTCGCGAATTCCGGCGGCAGACAGTAAGGTGTGATGCCGCAGATTCCGCGCACGATCAGCTCTATTTTCACATGATGGCGCGCCGCGTTGTAGAGGTGTTCGATCACTTCATAGTCGATGACGGAGTTCACCTTGATGATGATGTGGCCCGGATTTTCCTTCGTGGAAATGCGGGCTTCGCGGTCGATCAGGAAAATGATCTTTTCGAGCATGTTGAACGGCGCGACGATGAGTTTGTTCCAGTCCGGCGGAGCCGAGAAGCCGGTGATGACGTTGAACAGCGCGGAGACGTCGGTTGCCAGCACCTTGTCGTTGGAAAAATAGCCGATGTCGGTATAGAGACGCGCAGTCTTGTCGTTGTAGTTGCCAGTGCTGAGGTGCACATAGCGGCAGATACCGTCGTCCTCGCGGCGGATCACCATAAGCGCCTTGCAGTGGACTTTGAGTCCGGCGATGCCGTAAACGACGTGCGCTCCCGCTTCCGCAAGTTCCCGGGCCCAGATGATGTTGTTTTCCTCGTCGAAACGCGCTTTGAGTTCGACCAGTACGGAAACCTGTTTGCCGTTCCGCGCCGCCTTGACCAGCGCCTTGACCACAGGCGAATTTCCGCTGACACGATACAGAGTCTGCTTGATCGCCAGCACATCCGGGTCCTCCGCCGCCTGTTCCAGCAGTTTGACCACGGGACTGAAGGATTCGTAGGGATGATGCACTATGAACGGGCTTTGCTCGCGTATTGCGGCGAACATGTCCTTTGTCTTCAGCAGATGCGGAGACTGGAGAGGCGGCAGCGGCTCGTCGATCAGTTCGGGGTAGCCTTGCAGGGACGCCAGTGCAAACATGGATTTCAGGTTCATGATGCCGCTGACCGGTTGAATCAGGCGTTTTCCCGCCTCGTTGATGTTCAGTTTTTCGAGAAGCCATTTTCTGGATTTTGCGGAGATGCCGGAAGAGAGTTCCAGGCGGACTAGACTGCGTTTCGTCTTTTTGCGCAGTGCGATCTGGATTTCCGTCATGAGGTCTGCGATGGACTCCTCGTCAATGGAAAAGTCCATGTCGCGCGTTACCCGGAACAGGGCGCATTCCTTGATTTCCGCACCGGAGAACAAGAGGCTGAGATTGTTTCTGATCAGCTCTTCCGCCGTGATGTAGACCAGTCCGTTTGCGGAGCTTTCGATCTGGATGAAGCGCGGAATCACCGGGGGGACTTCCAGAATTGCAAACTTTTCCGCCGTCTCCTTTGCGGGAATGAGGCGGATCAGGATTTCCAGTCCGAGGTTTGGAACCAGGGGGAACGGATGCGACTGGTCGATGCCGATCGGCGTTAGAACCGGGTAGATTTCCGTTGTCATGATTTTGAGCGCCGTGTTTTTCTGGAGTGTCGTCAGGCTGTCCCATGACGCGATGCTGATCTTATGCTTCCTGAGTTCCGGCAGGATGTCGTTGTTGAGATAGCGGTACTGGCGTGCGACCAGCTCTTTGATCCGGCGGTCGAGTTCCGCAAGCAGCTCCGCCGGTTCATAGCCGTATTCCTTGTAGATGCGGTGAAATTTTGTGTCGAGCTGGCTCGTGATGCCGGCAATGCGGACCATAAAGAACTCATCAAGATTGCTGCTGAAAATGGCAATGAATTTGAGACGTTCCAGGAGGGGATTTCCCTTGTCGGCGGCTTCATCCAGCACGCGGGCGTTGAATTCCAGCCAGCTGATGTCGCGGTTGAGGAACTGCATCTGTATTTTTGTTTTTTTCTGTCTCATGTCAAGGCTCCGTTAATAGAATACGACTTTACGCGCAAAGACGCTCCGGAAGTAGTTCGTGTCAATCTCCACCATGGATTCCGTGAAGTGCGAAATGTTGTCTTCAAGACGTATCACGATGCGCTCCGGTTCGATCTTGAGACTCATGTGATCCGGGATGGAAGACATGGCGGCAAGCCCGCAGGCGATACGCAGGATTGACGCCAGCTTGTTCAGGATCGAACGATCCTCCTGAGGGAGGCAGGCATACTCCGGATGCAGGGTTTTGGGTTCGGCTTTGCGGTGATAGCGCGCGACCAGCGCCGCGAGACGCCGTTCCCGCAGGGAGATGCCGGGAATTTCCGTATTCATGATGATGTAATACGAGTGCTTGTGATATGCCTGATTGTTGATGAAAAGCCCGCTTCTGTGGAGGCGCGCGGCGATGCGCAGGATCAGAAGTTCCCGCTTGCCCAGCCCATGCAGCTTTTCCAGCAGGGTGAAAAGCCGTTCCGCGAAACAACTGGTGCGCTCGCTGTATTCATTCCAGCAGAGATAACGTGCGGCGGTGCGGTTGATCAGATTGTGAATCTGATCGTCGAAGATGTCTTTGATTCCGAGCTCGGTGTGGATGAAGTCGCGCATCAGCACGTTTTTCGTGGACGCCATCGGAATGACAATCGACTCGGCCTCCGTGAGGCGCAGGAGATTTTCAAGAATCATGCAGCAGGGGGCAATGGTTTCCGCCAGATCGGGGGGAATTCTGTATTTTTCGCTGACTTCCTCCAGGCTCATGTTGAGGATTGCGGAGCGCAGCCTGAAAAATTCCTCGCGCGAAATGCTTGCGGCAATCATGCCGCGCCGCCCGGTCAGCCTGAACAGAGTACGAACCGAGGAGCCCATGGCGATGATGGTCTGCGCCTTGATCCGCCCGGAGATATGTTCAAGTTCGCTGAGGGATTTGTCCACGAACATGGAGATGAACTGAACCATGGCTGTGGAAGAAAATGTGCCGGGCATGAGTTCAATGGCGCGCAGTGTGCCGACCTTCAACGTTTCGGTGAAGCAGAGCTGTCCGCAGTCATAGGCGCTGACCTGGCAGGCGCCTGTGCCGATGTTTGCAATAAGCGTCGCTTTTTTGCCGAATCCGTATTTCGCCGGAACATCGCTGATTGTGGCAATGTAGTCAAGACGCGCCTCATCCGTCCCCTCGAAGATCTGAATCTCGATTCCGGTGGCATGGCGGACCCGTTCAATGAAGATTTCCGCATTTCCCGCTTCCCGCACCGCGCTCGTTGCGATTGCGCGGTACTGCATGACTCCATATTCTTCCATTTTCTGCTTGAAATTGCGCAGAATGCCGCAGAGAATCTGAATAGATTCATCGCTGATCATGGCGGTCCGGAACACGTTGGAGCCGAGAGGCACCGGCATTTCCAGTTCCTCCAGTTCAACGAAGGAACGGTCGGAAACGTTCACTTCGGCAATAAGCATACGTGCGGAATGTGCTCCGATGTCAATTGTCGCCAACAGTTTTTTTTCCGGCTTCCGAGGCATTTCAGACATTGCCCTTTCTGCGTGCCAGAATGGTCGCTCCGACCGCGACCGCGTTGTCTCCGTAGGCGCTGAGGCGGATTCTTATCTTGGACGGCGGGATGCCGAAAAGATGGGATTCAAAACTTTTCCTGAAGACCGGCAGGATTGCTTCGCCCATGGAGGCAACGACGCCGCCGCCGAGCACGATACATTCCGGAGCGACTACCGCGCAGGTCGACGCCGCCGCGATGCCGAGCATGACGGAACCTTTGTCTATGACATTGCGCACAACGGGATCACCTGCCGCATAAGCGCGGGCAAGGTATTTGCTCTTGATGTTCGTGGATTTGAGATTGAACTTGTCTGTCGGAAGAAGCGTGGGCAGCGCCCGTTTGCGGATTTCCTTCTTGATGGCTTTCACGTAGGCGATCTTGCTGCAGTAGGCTTCGATGCAGCCCTTGTGACCGCATCCGCAGCGGCGTCCGCCTTTTTTGATAATCATGTGTCCGAGTTCCGCCGCGAGTCCGCAGTTGCCTTTCAGCAGCCTGTCTTCCACGACAAGACCGCCGCCGAGCCCCGTTCCGATGAAATAGCCGACTACGGTATGGCAGCCTTTTGCCGCGCCGGAGTGGTATTCGCTCAGGGTCCCGAGATCGCCGTCGTTGCCGAGATAGACTTCCTTGCCGGTCAGTTTTTTGAATATCGCCTTCATGGAGAAGTTTTTCAGTCCGAGATTGGTGGCGAAATGGGCGTCTCCGGTAACGGGATCGACGGGCGAGGGGAGAGCCGCGCCGATATGGTTGACATCTGCGAGGGACAGGTTCATTTCCGCGAGGGCGAGTTTTCCGGTGTCGATCATCGCCTGTGCGATTTTATCTGGAGTGGAATTGGGTTCCGTCTGGGTTTTGGCTGTTGACAGAACGCAGTTTGAGGCATCCGTGACGACGGCGTAGATCTTACTGCCGCCAAGGTCGATTCCAAGGGCAAGGTCATTTGAATCCATGGCAAAATCTCTTCCTTTCGTTATCTGATTGCAATCATTGTACACTAGCTTGCGAAAGAACTTTTGCAACAGCGGATTTGTTGGATTTCGATTAAAATTTAATCACGCTGTAACAATCGTCCGCTCCGTTTCCGCTGGACAGCTTCCAGGCAAACGGCGGGAAGCTGTCCTTGAAGTCTTCCGTCAGAAGATCGGTGCGCGTCACGAAATAGACTTCTCTGCCTTTCGATTTTTCCGACTGAATCAGTTTTTGCAGTTCCTCAATGCCGGGAATGAAGCGGTGTTTCGCATCGGGATATGCCAGTCCATACTTGATTTCACCTTGGGAGAGGAACATATAGACATCCGAACGCCTGTAGGTCCAGCAGACGTCCTGGAAGGGACGCCGGAACGTGATCAGCGTGGCATTCTCCGGAATCGGAACGGTCGCCAGATATTCGGAAGGCGCTTTGCGTTCCGCCACGATGTCGGGAAAAATAAAATGCGAGCATACGATCACGTAGAGAAAACCGAAAATATAAAGCGCGATTTTACGTTCCGGCTGGATGTTCCTCCGCAGCGCGGCGAGCATGAAAACAGCCCAGAGAACAGCCGCAAGCACGATCATGACATATTTTATGAGCTCTCCGCCGGAATAAAGTTTTACCGGCCAGCCCGTAATCTGGTTGATGCTCAGTCCGACGACGCCGGCGAGCAGCACCGTGGAAAACAGAATGGCGGTGATCTTGAAACTCAGCATGCTTTTCCGCTCGATGAAGAAACGTTCCGAAAGACCTGCGGCGATCAGGATTGCGAGAGGCGCGAAGCAGGGCAGAATGTAAGTCGCCAGTTTTCCGCTGGACAGGGAGAAGAACAGAAAAGGCATCAGGAAACAGCAGAAGCTGTATTTCAGCAGTTTGCCGGAAAAGATGCTTTTCCTCAGTCCGAGCACGATGTCGGGAATCATGACAACCCATTGGAGCATCCCGAGCAGAAGCACCGGAATGAAATAGAAAAACGGTTCGCTGTGCTGTGCCTTTTCCTGACCGAAGAAGCGCTGAAAGTGTTCAACGAACACAAAGTAGCGCCAATAGTCCGGCTGAGCCTGATGCACTGCAATTGCCCAGGGCGCGGAGACTGCAATCACGCCGAGCAGAGGAAGCCACGGCAGAGTCAGAAGGTCTTTCCAGCGTTTTTCCCAGAGCAGGTAGGGCGCAATGCAGACCGCAGGGACGGCGAATGCCAGAAAGCCTTTTGTCAGAAACGCACAGCCGCACATGACACCGGAGGCGAACAGAAGTCCCCATTTCTTTTTGCGTGAACAGTTTTCCTCCAGGGCAAGAAAGAAAAATGCCGTTGTCGCCGTCAGGAAAAAAGTCAGTATGGGATCAAGGATCGCAACCGAACCAAGCACGAAGACGAGCGGAAAGGTCAGATAGACCGCCGTGGCGAACAGGGCGGTTCTGCGGTCAAGACAGCGCAGGGCGAGGAGAAATACCAGAAGTGCGCTGCCGAGTGTTGCAAGCATTCCCGGCAGACGCAGGGCAAAGGCGTTCTGCCCGAACAGTTTCATGGAGACCGCCCAGAGCCAGTAGCCCATCGGGGGTTTTTCAAAATAGCGGACTCCGTTCAAGGTCGGAGACACCCAGTCGCCGGAGGCAATCATTTCCCGTGCGATTTCCGCATAACGCGACTCGTCGGGTGCCATCAGCGGACGTCCGCCGATCGGCAGAATAAAGAACAATGCCGCAATGAACGCGGCAATCAGAATCCATTTTTTTGTCATAATGCTCCTTTCCGGGAAACAGAATGTGTCATCCCTTTAGAGCGACCCAGCCTTCCCGCCCCGGAATTTCTCCTTTTACAATGGGGGCGCGGGGCAGGGACGCCGTATCCGCGGGCAGCAGATCGCCCGGTGCGGTGAACGTGATCCCGCGCGCTTTTGCCATCGTAAGAAACTCATCGAACATCTTCATGCAGGCGCCGCCTTCGGCTTCCGCATGGATCGTGAGCATGTTGTAGGAATCTTTCTGAACGGTCGCCAGCAGACGCTCGTTGTAATTCTCATTGGTCACACCGTTTTTGCCGAGCATCTCATCATAAGTCGGCATATTGAGCGGCATTTGCGGTGTAGTCAGTTCTTTGCCGCCGACGACAGGAATGAAAATTCCGGAACCGCGGCAGTCGCTGTTGTATCTGAAATGGAAACGCTCCTTCACGACCAGTGTGCTTTCCACGCATCTCCAACCGGGAACCGCGGAGCAGGTCGGAGCCTTGCCAGTGATGCGTTCCAGTTCCTCATACGCTTTTCTGATATGTTCGTAAATTGCTTCCGGAGACATTTTATCGACATGCGCCTGCCAGCCGTGATGGTCCCAGGCGTGCACGCCGATCTCGTGTCCCGCTTCGGCACATGCGCGGATGACCGGGGCAAGTCTTCTGCCGATCTTCGGTCCCGGCCACATCGTCCCCATCAGGAGAATGTCCATGCCGTAGAGACTTGCCGCCCTGGTGCGCATCATCTTCCAGAGAAACGCGGGTTTCAGGAGGCGCCAGACATGACGCCCCATATTGTCCGGGCCGGCGGAAAAGAAGAACGCCGCCCTGATGCCGTGCCTGTCGAGTACGCGGCAGAGGCGGGGAACGCCGTCGCGCGTCCCGCGGTAAGTGTCTACGTCAACTCGAAGCGCAATCTTCATTTTGTTGTGAACTCACCGGATTCCACCGCCTGCCGCAGGAAGAAGTCCAGCGTCATTTTGATGGAGTCTTTGAACTTGACCTGCGGCTCCCAGTCACAGTATTTCTTTGCGTTTCTGATGCTCGGCTTTCTGTGCTGGACGTCCTGATATCCCTTGCCGTAGAAAGCGCTGCTTTCGACCTCCTTGTAACCGGCGAACGGCGGGAATTTCCTGCGGAGCGGATGTTTGCTGAACTGTCTGACCAGCTCTTCGGCAAGCTCCTTGATGCTTGCCTCGTTGGCGGGGCAGCCGATGTTGATGATCTTGCCGTCGCATCTGCCGCCTTTGTTCTCAATGATGCGGAACAGACATTCAATGCCGTCCGTGACATGGGTGAAGCAGCGTTTCTGCAGTCCCCCGTCGATGAGCTGGATCGGCGTGCCCTGAACGAGGTTGAGGATCAGCTGCGTGATCGCGCGGGAGCTGCCGATACGCGCGGATGAGAGGCTGTCGAGTTTCGGTCCCATCCAGTTGAACGGACGGAACAGGGTGAATTTAAGCTGTTTCTGGGCTCCGTAAGCCCAGATGACGCGGTCGAGCATCTGCTTTGAGCAGGAGTAAATCCAGCGCTGCATGCGGATCGGTCCGGTGATGAGCGGGGAATTGTCTTCGTCAAAATTTTCATCCGTGCACATTCCGTAGACTTCGGACGTGGACGGGAAGATGATGCGTTTGTTGTATTTGACACAGTAGCGGACGATGCGGAGATTCTCCTCGAAGTCCAGCTCGAATACGCGGAGCGGATTCCTGGTATATTCGATCGGAGTTGCAATCGCCACCAGCGGAAGCACGATGTCGCATTTGCGGACATGATACTCGATCCATTCACGGTTGATCGTGATGTCGCCTTCAAAGAAATGAAAATCCGGCTTGCCGAGCAGGTCGGAAATATAATTGGAACGCAGATCCATGCCATAGACTTCGTATTCGCCGCTTTCCAGAAGGCGTTCGCTGATGGCGCTGCCGATGAATCCGTTGACACCGAGGATCAGGACACTTTTCTTATGCCGCGGCGCGGTGCCCCGGAGAGTGCCTGTGAATGTCATTTTCTCAACGAGCTTGCAGTCCTCCGCCAGCTGTGCGCCGGAGGAGTAGAGACCGCCTTCCTGCTGTGCGTAGTTGACTGTGACCGCGCCCTTGCCGCAGGCGATTGTCAGCGGATTGACGGAAAGGACGGTTCCGGGGAATGCCTTTGCCGCGCCCCTGGCTTCGGAAACATCCCAGAATATGTATTTCTTTTCTCCCAGGAAGCTGAATGCGCCGGGGTAGGGACGGGTCACGCCGCGTACGAGATTGCGGACTTCCGAAGCCGTCTTTCCCCAGTCGATGATGCCGTCATCCGGTTTGCGCCCGCCGAAATAGGTGGCTTTCTTTTCGTCCTGCCTGACCGCTTTCAGGGTGCCTTTCCGGAGTTTCGGCAGAGCGGTCTTGAGCAGTTTTGCGGCTGCTTTTACGGCGTTCAGGTGAACGTCCTTTGCCGTATCGTCTGCTCCGATTGCAAATTTCTCCTGCGCGAGAATGTCGCCGTTGTCCGGCTTTTCCGTCATGTAGTGCAGAGTCACGCCCGTTTCCTTTTCCCCGTTGATGACAGCCCAGTTGAGGGGGCAGCGCCCGCGGTATTTCGGGAGCAGGGAGCCGTGAAGGTTGATGCAGCCTTTCGCGGGAATGCCGAGAATCTCTTTCCCGACCATATCCCTGTAGTAAAAGGAAAAGATGAAGTCGGGATTCATCTTCTTGATTTTCGCGACCCAGAGCGGATGGTTGATGTCTGCCGGCGCATAGAGCGGAATCCCTTTCTGCGAAGCAAGCTCCGCGACGGACTGGAACCAGATATTTTCATTCGGATCGTCCTTGTGCGTGAACACCGCCTGAATCTCGAATCCGTTGCCGAGAAGGGCTTTGATGCCTTCGCATCCGATATTGTTGTAAGCAAGAACAACTGCCTTCATTGGTGATCTCCTGATAGCTGTAAATTTAAATTATTTCTCTTCTGTGCCTGTGACTTTTTCCACGAAATACTGCGGGCGCCCGCGTGCATTCAGGTGGATTTTTCCGATGTATTCTCCCAGCAGCCCCATCGCGGCGAACTGTCCGCCCATGAAGATGAACGCGATCGAGAAAAGTGCAAATACGCCGTTCGCGCCCCAGTCGTTGTCATAGATGCGGGTCATGATGAAAATGACAATGCCGAAAATGACGCCGAGCAGGGCGATGAAGAAACCGAAAAACGTCAGCATTCTCAGCGGAAATGTGGATGTGCCGGTAAGCAGGTCATATTGCAGGGCGATCAGCTTCCAGACGGAATATTTCGATTCGCCGGCGGCGCGTTCCGCGTGCTTGACGTAAACCTCGGTGGAGCGTCTCGCAAAGGACATTGCCAGCATCGGAATGAATTTGCCCTGTTCGCGGCAGTCCAGAATCGCGTTGACGACGGGCCTGCTGTAACCGCGCAGCATGCAGCCGTAGTCCGTCATGACTTTGCCTCTGGTGAGTCTGCGGACAATCAGATTGACGGTTTTCGACGCGAGTTTGCGGAAGAGAGTGTCCTGCCTGTTTTCGCGGATTGAGCCGACCACGTCATACCCTTCCTCCAGCTTCTCGACCAGTTTGTGAATTTCCTCCGGCGGATTCTGAAGATCGGCATCCAGGGTGACAACATATCTGCCGCGTGACTGCGCCAGCCCCGCCGTGACCGCCGCATGCTGCCCGAAGTTGGTGGTCAGGATCACGCCGATGACTTTATGCGGATATTTTCCGGAGGCTTCTTCAATCATTGCCGAGGACTTGTCCACGCTGCCGTCGTCAACCAGAATGATTTCATAAGAGCGTTTCATCGCTTCGCAGGCGTCCAAAGTCCGCCTGATCATTTCCGGAAGATTCAGTTCCTCATTGTAAACCGGAATTACAACTGAAAGCTCAAGTGTGTCCGTTGCCATAATTATCCTGGGACTCCATAATAAGTTAAAAACAAGTACCCGCGCAATATACTGCCGGGCACGGAATATTCCAAATCGAAATTACTGAAAAATCTGTATTTTCCCGCGATGCGGGCCGGGCGCGTTCAGGGCGATGATGACAAATTTTTTTCTGGCGGCCTTTTTCTTTTCCCATTTCATCAGGGGTTCCACCAGGAAAATATTTTCCTGAATGATTTTGCGGAGCCGGGGATCCTGCACCCTGCGCCAGTCCCGGAGCTCTGCAATCACGGCGACCGGCGTTGTGCCCGCCTTTGCAAAAAATTCTGCAAGTACCTTGTCCAGATCCTTTTCCTGCGATTCTTCCGCCAGCACGGGAATATGGTGCGGACGGGAAAGATAGTAAGTCATCGTCGTGTAGGTTTTCACGGGGAATGCGATATTGTTTCCGGTGATGCCGTTCTCCTCCATGATCCGCACAGCGGAAAGGATGAACGGTTTGCCGGTTCTGAGAGTGACATCGAAGACCGGAATTGCGATTCCGAAGACGAATATCATCAGGATTGCGCATGAAACCGCCGCCCGGGTGAAGGAGGAGTAACCGCAGAAATCCCATTTGGTCCCGGCGGGATTCCGCTTCCTGAAATAGAGAAAAATGAAGAGGAAGAGAATTCCGAGCGGAATCGGAAAAGCGTAAAGGAACGTGCTGACCTCCTGCGGGAGCTCGAACGGGAGCACCCGTTTCACAAAATGCCAGATCAGGGGCGCGACAAGGAGAATGAAGCCGGCGATGAAGAAGACCCATTCATAAACTTGCAGCAGAACGACTTTGATCTTTTCCCAGAACCCGTTTTCCTTCCGGCAGAGATAAAGTGCCGTGAGAAGCGCGCAGAAAGGCAGGATCGGGAGAATGTAATAGACCCGTTTGGAGCCGGAGAGCGAAAAGACCGTGAAAATCACGATGTTGGACACGAGCAGCCAGCGTTCGTCGCCGGAGAGACGCTTCCACTCTTTGCATGCCCATGCGAACGCCAGGACGAGGAACGGTGTCCAGGGAATGAAAAGCTGTGGCAGATATTTGAAGTAATCATACCACGGTCCCTTGTGATCGAAAGGATTGAAAAAGCGCGTGATGTTTTCCCGGAATACCTGATAAAGACCGTTCATGAATGTTTCGCTGCTTTTCGTCGCAATCAGGAAGAAGGGCAGAAAATAGACCAGCAGGGAGAGAATGCCGGCGGCAAAAAGCCGCCAGTTGAGGTGCCGCTTCCAGGTCTTGTTGACAACGAGATCCGTCAGCACCACAAGCACCGGAATCGCGATCGCGCTGAGCCCTTTGGTCTGTCCTCCGACCGCACAGAGCGTGCCGAAGAGGAAATAGGAGAAGACGTCGGTTTTATCGCGCTTGACGATATACCATGCGATGGCAAGGGTGCCGAACGCCATGTTCAGCATGTCCGCTTCGGCAAGTCTGCCCCAGAATGCCAGACTGTAGATGGTCAGGAAGATCCAGGACGCCGTTACGGCGACGTCCCGGCTCCAGAGACGGAATGCAATGACGCGTGTCGCCCAGAGCGCCGCCAGTGCCGCCAGCGCGCTTGGAATGCGTGCCAGAAGTTCCGTCACTTCGCCTTTGTTGAAAAACGCGAAGATTGCGATAAGCCAGTAGCTGACGATCGGCTTGTCGAAATACAACTCGAAATTGATGGTCGGCTGCACGAAGTTGCCGCTCAGAAACATCTCTCTGACGATGCCGGTCCATCTTGCTTCCGAACCGGAAATCGCTTTCACTCCGAGATTCAGGAATAGCAGGATCACCGCCATGATCCAGAAGATCAGATCGGGAAGATTCGTTTTTGAAAAAAAGGGTTTTCTGTCCTCAATGACATTTGTTTTCATATCTGTTCCTTGTCTTGTGACCATTTGATTTACATTGCTGAGCTGCATCCGCAATATCTGCGGATGGTATAAATATGGTATTCTTACACATAATGCACCGTATGTGCCGCTCGTTCGGCATAGTATATAGCAGTTAAGCATTTTTTCAAGGCTTCTTTTCAGAAAGTTGGATTACAAAAAGTTCATAATTGCCTTTTACTGAAAATCAAATGTGCCCGGAGGATTGTTCTTTTTCATTGGGGAGAACATCTGCTGCGGGATTGATGAATCCTTCATTTTTCCGGGAAGAAACAGTTGCACTGTCATGATTTCATGTTATACTATATTTCCTTGTGACAATGAACGGCGGCAGAATGGCTGCGGAGGGTTTTCTTACTATGACATGGGAATTTATTTTCCGCCTTGCGCTGGCGGGGGTGCTCGGCGGGATGATCGGGATCGACAGGGAGTACCGCGCCAAGGAGGCGGGACTCCGGACTCATTTTCTGGTATCGCTCGGCAGCGCCCTGCTCATGATTGTTTCGCAGTGGGGCTTTCGCGATGTTCTTCAGCATGAACATGTCGGGCTTGATCCGAGCCGGATTGCGTCTCAGGTTGTCAGCGGAATCGGTTTCATCGGAGCCGGAACGATCATTCTGCAAAAACAGTTTGTGCGCGGCCTGACGACTGCCGCGGGACTGTGGGCAACTGCCGGAATCGGTTTGGCGGTCGGCGGCGGATTGTACTGGCTCGGCGTCGCCGCAACTGTCCTTACGCTGGTGGGGCTTGAGCTCCTGCGTTATATCTTCAAATACATCGGGATCGGATTGAAGGTGTCGAAGCTGATCTTTACAATTGACGACATCGGAAAGGTGAAGCAGATTCTGGGCGAACTGAATGCAAACGGTTATCATATCGTTACTTATACGCTGAAAGAGGATCGGGAGGATCTGATCCGCGTCACAATGCTGGTGAAGTCGCTTGACAGTTCCAATGATGAGAATCATCTGCTGATGCTGATTCAGAAGATGCCGGATGTGATGCTGGAGAAGTTTGAGTAATCTGCCTTTGCCGGTCGTCTTTCCGCGATGCCCGGATTGCGGAAAGGCAGCCATGCAGACTTTCCGTTCCGCCGCGTTCCGACTGCGCAAGGGCGGGGTTTCCCGTAAAACCGTGTGTTCCGCGGGCAGTTCGTCAGGATATGCAAGTGAAGAGACTGGAAGGAAAAATGAAATACTTTGTGAGGGACGGGAAATTCTATTCCCTGTTTTTTACCATGACGTTGACAATCGCAATGCAGAGCGCGATTGTATTTTCTGTGAATCTGGCGGATGCGGTCATGCTTTCCCGTTATTCAGAAACGGCGCTTGCGGGAGTCGCTTTGCTGAATCAGATTCAGTTTCTGCTGCAGATGCTGGTTTTCGGCATTGCGGAGGGCGCGCTGGTGTTTTCTTCCCGAAGCTGGGGAGAGCGCAGGATTGAGCCGATCCATGAAATTACCAATATCGCGATGAAGTTCGGCGTGGTTCTCGCCTGCGGACTGGGTGCGCTGATGCTGTTTTCACCGGAAGTCGTCCTGCGGCTGATGGCGACAGATCAGCCGATCGTCGCGGAAGGAGCGCGTTATGCGCGGATCATCAGTTTTTCTTATCCCGTGTTCGCCGTATCGCAGATTCTGATGATTATGCTGCGGAGTGTGGAGACGGTCAGAATCAGTTTTTATCTTTCAATCGTGACTTTCGTGACGAATGTGACTCTGAACTATCTTCTGATCTTCGGCAACTGCGGCTTTCCTGAACTTGGATGCCGGGGGGCGGCGATTGCCACGCTCTGCGCACGGACGCTGGAACTGTTTCTGATTGTCGGATACACACGTCTGATGGACCGGAAAGTGAATCTGAGGCTTCGGCATATTCTCTGCCGGATGAATATGGGGCTGCTGCGCGACTATATCCGGGTCGGTTCGCCTGTTTTTCTCTCAGGCGCGATCTGGGGGGTGGCGATGGCGATCCAGACCGGTATTCTCGGACATCTCGGAAGTTCGGCGATTGCGGCGAATTCCGTTGCCACGACGGTATTTCAGATTGTGACCGTGTTTATCTATGCCTCCGCGAGCGCTGCCGCGGTCATGATCGGCAAGACGATCGGCGAGGGGCATATCGCGTTACTCCGTCCTTATGCAAGGACTTTTCAGGGGCTTTTCCTCGGTATCGGACTTGTCAGCGGGTTTTTCCTGTTTTTTCTGAAAGATCCTGTCATTGTCCTGTTTTCCGAATTGTCGCCGGAATCCGCCGCAATGACGCTTCAGTTCATGACGGTGCTTGCCGTGACGACCGTGGGAACGGCGTATCAGATGCCTTGCCTGACGGGAATTGTCCGTGCCGGAGGCGAAACGGATTTCGTATTGAAAAACGATCTGATTTTCATGTGGCTCCTGGTTCTTCCGTCTTCGTTCCTCGCCGCTTTTGTTTTCCGTCTGTCACCGCTGGCTGTCTTCATCTGCCTGAAATCGGATCAGATTCTGAAATGTGCGGTTGCCGCTTATAAGGTAAACCGTTACACCTGGATCAAGGTGATTTCGCGGGATGCATGATTCTTGCCCTGATGCAGTGCTTCCGGCGCGGTTCGGCGGCGGTCCGCCGGGCACGCAGAGCGCGAAATCTCCGTCCGGAGCGGACGAAGTCCGTTTTTCGGCTTGCAATCGGCAGACAATGGAATATAGTAAGCCCGAAATCGTTACGCCAGTCTTTCAATGAAAAGTTGTTGGAACCGGAAAAAAGCACAAATTTTGAATCAGGAGAATTTTACGATGCTTCAATTATCGACGTTGTTCAGCGATCATGCCGTGCTGCAGCGGGAAATGCCGGTGCCCGTATGGGGATGGAGCACTCCCGGCACTGCGGTTGAGGTGGCGCTCAGTTCTGGAGAGAGCGCGGCGGGTGTTTGCGCGGATGACGGGAAATTTCTTGTACGCCTTCCGGCAATGAAAGCTGGCGGACCGTTGGAGATGACCGTGAAAAACGGCGCCGGAGAAACGCTGACGGTGCGTGACCTCTACATCGGGGAAGTCTGGATCGCGGGCGGACAGTCGAATATGGAAATGCCGCTGAAGGGCTTCCAGACGCCGATACCCGATCTGGATGCGCTGAAATTCGGCGCTCCCGTCCGGATGCTGACCGTTCCGCGCTGCACCTCTTTGACGCGACGCGCTGACGCGGGTGCGGTCTGGACGCTTCCGGAAGGGGAAGACCTGATGGGCTGGAGTGCCGCAGGAGCTTTTTTTGCCGCACGCTTAAGCCGTGAACTGAAGGTGCCTGTCGGGATTCTTTCTTCCAACTGGGGAGGCACGATTGCCGAGGCGTGGATGAGCCGCGAGATGTTGATCCGGAATCCTGACTGCCGCAAGACATTGCTGGATTATGAAGAACGGGTCAGCAGTGTCTCCTATTGGGAAAATATTTCTCAGGAGGAGGTGCGGCAGGAATTGAACCCGGAAGAACATGCCGCGCGGATGATTGAGAAGCTCTATCCGGAATATCCCGCCAATCTCGGACTGGAGCGGAACTGGCAGGAACCCGCCTTCGACGACAGTGACTGGGGGGCGGCGGAACTTCCGGGAACCTGGCAGAGTCTGGGGCTTTTCCCGGATTCCGGGGCGTTGTGGTTCCGGAAACAGGTGACGCTCCCCGCAAGCTGGAAGAATCGTCCGCTGGTTTTGGAGATCGGTTCGGCGGACAAGCACGATGTGACTTATTTTAACGGCGTGCAGGTCGGCGCCACCGGAAAAGGGGTTGAGATATGCCATTGGAATGTCGCCCGCTCTTATCCGATTCCGGCGGAACTGGTGCGGGATTCCTGCGCTGTGATTGCCGTCCGCGTTTATTCTTTTATGTACGGCGGCGGTTTGATCGGCCCCGCGGACGCGATGCGTCTGCGCCTTGCGGAAGACCCCGAAGGAAAAGCGGGGATTCCGCTGGCGGGCGAATGGCGCTGGCAGCTGGAACAGAGTCTGGGAAATACCTGCAGATTCTGCATGGGTATCGGCTTCCCGAACTCCTTTGGAATTCTTTTTGACAATATGATTGTTCCTCTGATTCCCTATGCTGTGCGCGGCGCCGTTTGGTATCAGGGGGAATCGAATGCCGATGCGCCGAACGCCTATCGGCGGCTGATGCGCGATTTGATTGAGGACTGGCGTTTCCGCTGGGGACAGGCGGATTTTGATTTCTACCAGGTGCTGCTTGCCGGTTTTGCGGATCCGTTTTCCGCGACCTGGCCGGAAATTCGGGAAGCGCAAGTTCTCGCGGCACAGGACACCGGCAGTGGTTTTGCCAGCGCGACCGACATTGGAGATCCCGCCGATATTCATCCGCTTGATAAATATTCCGTAGGTGAACGGCTTGCATTGCGCGCCCTGCAGGACACCTATCACTGTCCGCTGGAAGGACATGGTCCGGAAATAAGCGGAATTCAATGGGGAGCGGGAGAAGTCCGCATTCGATTTGCACATGCGGAAGGTCTGCATGCCGGAAACGGAGTTCCCGGCGGTCTGGAAATCGCCGGAGAGGATGGAAAATTTGTGCCTGCGCAAGCTGAAATCAATGGAGACTGTGTCTGTGTTTCTGCTGATTCCGTATCGGAACCGTGCGCCGTGCGCTACGCATGGTGCGGATATCCCGCAGAAGCCAATCTGTACAACGGCGGAGATTTGCCGATGGTTCCGTTTTTCAGGAAACGCCGGATGGAATGAGTCCGGCAATGTTCCTGATTTCAGAACCGGGGGGGCGTGCCGTCACTGTCCGGCGCGCGATGAACACGGAACGAATCGTATGAAAACGATTTGCCGGCGCTGAAACAGGGGAGGGGATTGACAAAAAAGCACAGATGTATCGGCAGCGCTGTCATCGGCGTTGAAAACCGTCAATGTTTTTCACTGAATTTTGGAGAATGATATTTTTCCGCAACCGGGGTATTGCAATGAAAACCTTATCTTATCGTCACACTGGAGTTTTTGACCGTTTCCGGCTGGGAGCCGCCTATTATCCGGAACATTGGAGCGAAAAAGAGCGGCAGAGTGATCCGGAGCGAATGCGTGAAGCCGGCATAGACCTGGTGCGGCTGGGAGAGTTTGCCTGGGATATGCTGGAGCCGGAGGACGGAGTTTTTGACTTTGACTTTTTCGATCAGGAAATTGAACGCCTGTTTCATGCGGGGATCGAGGTGATTTTCTGCACCCCGACTGCGGCGCCGCCGCGCTGGATGACCCGGAAACATCCGGAATTTTTACGGCGCAGCGGAAACGGCGTTTTCATGCAGCACGGTTCGCGTCAGCATGTCTGCACCACCAATCCGGAATTCCGGGAATATTCAAAGCGCATTACCCGGCAGATCGCGGAACATTACAAAAAGCATCCGGCGATCATAGCGTTTCAAACGGACAACGAGCTTCATTGTCACTTCACTTACTGCTACTGTTCAAGCTGCCAGGAGGAGTTTCAGAACTATCTGCGGGAAAAATATACTTCCATCGACCGGTTGAACAAGGCGTGGGGAACCGCTTTCTGGGCGCAGAGCTATCACGATTTTTCCGACATCGAGCTGCCCCGAGAGCAGGCGCCTGCCTGGCCCAATCCGGCTGCAATGCTTGATATGCGGCGTTTTCATGCCGCCATGGCGACACGCTTTCAGCATGAACAGGTCGAGATCCTTCGCGCCGCCAATCCCGGCTGGATCATTTTCCACAACGGACTGATGGCGGTCGTGGATTATCGCAGTGATTTCAGCAGAGATCTCGACTTGATCGGTTTTGACTGTTATCCCGGATTTGTTTCAGACGCTTCACGGCGCCCCGTACGTCATGCCTTCACTCTGGACCGGGCGAGGGCAATTGATGGAAATTTCATCATACCGGAGCATCAGACGAGCTTCGGCGGTCAAAACGGCTATGTCCTTGCCACCCCGGAACCCGGTGAGCTGCGGCAGCTGACTTTCCGTTCGATCGCACATGGCGCGGACAGTTTAATTTATTTCCGCTGGCGGAGCTGCCGGTTCGGGTCGGAAGAATACTGGGGAGGCATTCTTGACCATGACAATATCCCGCGCCGTCGCTTTTATGAAGTGTCCGGGATTTCACGCGAACTGAAGGCGCTGGCTCCTTATCTGCAGCGCAGTGAAGTGCGGACGGAGATCGGCATTGCCGCCGCCGACGCCGATGCGGACGCGGTTCATGCAATTTACCCGATGGGATTCCCGTCTCCGGATGTTGTGGCGGAAGAACTGCACCGTGCTTTCCTGCTGCGTCATTATCCGGTTGGTCTGGTGCATCCTGAAGACGATTTAAGTCCGCTGAAACTCTATATCCTGCCGCACTGGGAACTGCTGCGGCAGGAGGCAGTGGACAATCTTGCCGATTTCGTGAAAAACGGAGGAACGCTGGTGATCGGAGCCCGTTCCGGAACCCGCACCGCGGATAACCAGATCATCAGCGAACCGCGGCCTGGGATTTTGACGCATTTAGCCGGTGCGACAGTGGAAGAATACGGAAAGCTGATTCCTGATGATCCGCATTCGGAACATGCCCTGATGCTGTCGGGACAGTCTGTCCGGGCGGACCATTTCTACGAAGTGCTGAAACTCGGGACTGCCACGGCGGTCGCTTGCTGGAACAGCCGCTTTTTAGCCGGTGCTCCCGCCATTGCCGTGAATCAGTTCGGACAGGGAAAAGTGTTTTACGTCGGGACTTATCTGACTGGCGCTCTTCTTGAAACGCTGGTGCCGCTTTTAGCCGATGCGGCAAAACTGGCTCCGATTCTGCCGGGGCTTCCGGATGGACTGGAAGTCATCGAACGTTATTCGGAACGGGGACGGCTGTTCTTCGGATTGAACAATACCGACTCTTCTCTTAAGGCGGATATGCTTCCGGGGTGCACTCTCGCGGGACCTGCCGACGGGCTTCTGCCTCCTTACGGCGTAAGGGTTACGGTGCTGCCGGGCAACGAAAACTGAGAGCGGAGTTTCCCGGTTCATCGGAACAGGCGGAAATGCACCCGGAATTCCGGCAAGCGCAGTCCATGCCGGCATTTCGGGTTCCATCCCGCAGGGCATTCCCATTGTGTTCAGGCTGAATTGACGCCGGTTTTCAAAAAGAGAGCTCCCGCGAAACGTTGAACGGTTCCCGGAGTTCTCTTCGCTTTCGCGCCGGAAAAGCCGGACCTGAACAGTGCCCCGGAGGGAACATCCGTCGTTTTTCCTCATTTCACAGCGAATGTTTTCCGCAGATTCTTGTCACCACTGCTCACTGACCACTAACCACTGATTTGGTCGTCAGCAACGCTACGGACCACGGCGGCATTTCAGGCAGAGAAAAATGAATTGAACCGTCTGCCTTTGCCATGCCGGTCAATTCTCTTTTTCCGCCGCGCCAGTCCTGCCATTCCGCGTTGACGGAGCCGTCCGGCAGACGCAGAACAGCTTCCCGTGCCGGATCCTGTGAAGCATTGACCAGTTGAACCGCGGTTTCTCCCTCAGGCTTTCTGCGGCGCACCCATAAGGCGATTCTGTGATAGGTTGCAATTTCCGCAAGGCCGGCACTTCCGGCAAGCCATTGAAATAAGTTTTTCATACTGTTCAGCTTGGATGCAAACTGCAGATCGCGCAAGGGGTAGTATCCTGCTGCCGCCACTCTGCCGCCGAGACGGTTGCGGGAAATCCCCAGCGAACATGCCGCCGATTCCTTTCCCTGGTAATTGACCAGCCGCGCCAGTGTTTCCGTTCCATCGACAACGGGAACCAGCGAATAAGCGCTTTCGTGTCCCCAGGGAAAACTCTGGCGGCAATCGCGGCGGAATCCCGCCGCGCCCTGATGGAACGGATGTTCGACAAATTCTTCAATTGCATCATCTTCTATGCGCTCAGCGATGCGGAATCCTGTCAGGTCTCCCAGTCCGCGGGCTTCCAGCACAGGCAATGCGTCAGCCGGGCAGTATACCCCGCGCCGGAAGATTTCCAGCAGAACCGGTTCGGGAAGGATACGGGCGCTTTGCGATGTCAAAATGGTGACTGCCGCGTCTTCCGGACGGTATGCCGGAGGAAATCCCGCTGTGAAAAGCCCTGAAAAATGCGGATTGGGCCATTGCCACAAGGTATCCTCCCAGCTTGCCCCGGGGGACGGAAGAGCTCCTGCCGGGAGTTCCGGCACCCAGCCGTGATAGATTCCGACAGGACGTATTTCCGCCCATTTTGCCTGTAAATCCAAAAAGGGGCGCAGGGCGGTCAGTTCCTTCAGAAGAGGCTGATAAACCGCCAGCGGGTCTTCCGCATCCAAAACATTCCAGGCGCATCCCGTCAAGCCGGCTGCCATGTAAACCGCCCCCTCGAAACAAGTGGCATGAACCGACTTGGCAAGGCGCTGGTAGTTGAAATTTTCCACTTCCGCCTGAACATTGTGAACCGAGTCCGGCAGCCAGGCGGCTTCGCAGCCGATGCAGTGTGCCTTGATCAGGAAATCATCGAAAGCGCGATCGGTATAAGCGCCTCCGCCGGGACGCCAGCGCACAGGCCGCGCCCCGGGACCGGACAACGCCTTTGCCAGCACATCAAGCCCCGCGCTGTCGCCCACTCTCATGCCCGCGTCCATCGCCCCCAGCTCTATATCCGGATTTATTGAATGGACGATTTGTTCCACATAGGCGAACAGTCCGGCGAGGGCAGTTCCGGAAAATTCCAGCCATCGTCTGCGCCAGAGAATGGATTTCTGCGGATCCGGAGAGCCGAATGCCGCCGCAAGAGTCTTTCTGGAAAATGCGGTATGATGAAGCTGATTGAATTCCGCCATGCAGCGGTCGCAGAAGCAGACGAGTTTGAGATCGCCGTGTCCGTAAAATCGGATGTCGTCATCAAGCCAGAGAAAATCCGGCGAACATTCACAGAGCACGGTCAGCAGTCCGCGCAGATAATCGTTGCGGAACCGCTGGTCGCGCGGACAGACGCTTCCCCGGCAGGTTCTGCCGTCCAGACTGGTGAAAGGCTGCATGCCCCCGGGAATGTCCGGCAGATTTTCCGGATGATGCCCCACGGTGCACAGCAGATTGATCCCGCAGGGAATGCCGTTCCGGCGCAGTTCTGCCAATGCGGCACGCAATCTTGGCTGTTCCCCGCGTATCGTGTCCAGCTGCCGGATCGAATGAGTGAATCCGCAGAACAATGCCACATCGTCAAAGCCGGAACGTTGTTTTTTCAGTTCTTCCAGCAATGCCTGAAAACGGCCTGGAGACTTCCAGAAAGCCGGCGGAATACGATAAGTGATGTTGGATTTTTTTTCCATGATGATGTTTTTGCTCCCGCAGGGACACCGCAGAAGCAACCGGAAAAGACAGATCAAAAAGGTTACGATACTATATGCCGACAGGGTGAAAATACAAGCCGGCAACTTATTTTTCGGGAAAAATTGAATTTTATTTTTGTTGGGGTATTGACAATCAGAAAAAAATCATTATAATCTAATAAAGGGAATAAAACCGGTTTGATTACAGTAAGGGAGATTATGGCAGCAGTAAAGAATAAAGTGACAATTGCCGATGTCGCCGCTCGTGCTCATGTTGCAAAAAGCACGGTATCACATACATTAAGCGGGAAACGCCCCATCGGGACGGCAACCAGGAAACGTATTGAACTGGCAATTCGCGAATTGGAGTATCGCCCCAGCTTTGCAGCCCGGGCTCTGAATACGCGTAAAACCGGTTTGATTGCGTTTTTAGTTTCCAATCTGGACAATCCGCATTCAGTGCAGTTTGCGGCTGAGCTGAATCGGGAACTCGCCTCCTGCGGATTGCAGATGATTTTGACGCTGGCGGAACAGCCTGAAAACATGGAACGGGTGATGCACGAGTTTTCCGGCGGACTGGTAGACGGCATTATCAACGGTCTGCCGGGTCAGTTCACTGACGCCGTGGAGCGCTATTCCGGCTCCATTCCGATTGTCACGTGCATGCGCAACCAGCAGTTGAATCTGTCAATTGATTTTTCCGCCGGAATTTACAAGGCAATGAATTATTTATATTCGCTCGGACATCGGAAAATTGCTTTTGTGCATTGTCCTTCCCGCGGCAAATCCGGACATGACGATCCATGCGCCGTCGGCTATCGGGACTTTACTGCAAACGCGAAACTTCCGGCACTGGAATTTGTCGCGGACCGTGAAAATTCAGCCACGGGATTCACGTTGGCTCCGAACATCCTGACTTGCGGGGCCACCGCCGTTTTGGCGGGGAACGACTCCATTGCCTGCGGAATCGTGCAATGGGCGCTGGCCAATCAAGTTGAAATTCCCGGACGGCTTTCTGTCATAGGGCATGACGATGTGCCTCTGGCAAGTATGATTTCGCCGCCTTTGACCACCATCAGGATTCCGATTGCGCCGCAGGTGCGCCATGTAGTTCAGTTGCTGCGCTGCCGCCTTGAAGACAACGTTGCGCTGCCGGAACCCGAAACCATTGTTCCTGAACTGATTTTCCGTCATTCCACCCAGGGAGTAGCATTATGAAATTCTGGCTGTTTTCACTTCTGTGTTTATCGCTTGCCGTCGGTCGGGCGGCTCAACCGTTCCTGTCTGTATCAGATTTTATTGCCCGTTCGGGGGATATTGTCAAATGGCAGTTCCATCCGGCGGGGGACGGACAGTCCGTTTTCCTGCATCATCCCGGACAGCCGGTCGCGTTATTGTCGCCGTCTGCGAAGAGCTGGGGTTTTCTTCAGGCGAATTTTGACTGGAAAGTCAGAAAAAAGGCGTGTCGGATTCGTGCATCCGCGTGGATCTTCAGCAATGTTCCGGAAAAAACTGCCATTGTCATATCGGATGGAGCCGGCTGGGGTGACGCATGTCCGCGGATTGCGATTGCGGGAGGAAAGCCCGGAACTGCCGGTTCCTGGCAGCGGATTTCCGTGGAACAGGAGATTCAGACCGGCGGGATCGTCAGCGTGGCTGTCGGATACGACTATCAGGCGCCCGGAGCCTGGTGCCTGATCGCCGATGCGGTTGTGGAAGAGATTGTCCCCGGCGCGCGGTCTGCTAGCACGCCGTCCCCGCAGATATCCGGAACAATGCCGGCGGAATTTTCCGCCGTTCTGAACGGAACGGATTTCTTTCAGATCAAAGCCGTTCCGGAACTGACCGCTTTCCGGGCGGATACGCCGATCGACGGGTCTGCCCCTGAAAAGTTGTCCCTGATTGCGCCGATCGGGGGATATGCCGAAAAACTGCTGCTGCTGCTGCGCAACCCCTCGCGCGAGGTGCAGTCATTTCAGGTCCGTTTTTCAGGCGACAGGATTTTGAATGACCGGATAACTTTGTATCGTTATCATTATGAGGACGG
Source organism: uncultured Lentisphaeria bacterium (assembly GCA_949282305.1). Taxonomy (GTDB): domain Bacteria; phylum Verrucomicrobiota; class Lentisphaeria; order Victivallales; family UBA1829; genus UBA11452. Next base: position 156,771 of record CASDPB010000036.1, read on the forward strand.
AAGCCCCGACCGCCCGTTGCCGCTCGACAGAAACGGGTTGATGGAAATCGGGCGTGAGCAGACTGTCGGTCTGTCTCTGCAACTGAAGACGCATGACCTGCCGGCTGGAAAATACCGCGGCGTCCTGAAGGTCTTGCCGCAGAACGTCATCGTCCCGGTCTACGAAATTCCCTGCAGCTTTACCGTTGTTCCTGTTGAATTGCCGGGACGGGTTGAAAAGAAGATGATCTTCAACTGGGATTACTCCGCGGCGAAGTCACTGAAGGAATTGGATTTTCTGCTTGACGGACGGGTCAATACTTTCAGCGTTGCGCCTGTTGACCTGAATATTCTTGAAACAACTGTCTCCAATCTGCGGAAACGGGGATTGGAGCCGGGAGACTACACTCTGTTCCTTGAAGACTGGCACCTGCGCGAGAAAAACTCCTTTGACGAAAACGACAAGGCATGGCTGGATGCAATCGTTTCAAAGACTCAGGAACTGGGACTGGAATATCACGACTGGTATTTGCATATTTATGATGAAGTGTTCAGCGACGCCTTTTTCTCCGTGGCTCAGGCAATCAAGCGGCATAATCCGTCCGTAAGGATTTTTTCAGATCACATGGGAAAAGTGGATGAACTGCGGCGTTTCTCGCAAGTCGTTGACGCATGGTCTCCATTGGAAGGCACCTTGCCGCCGTTTACCTCTTCTTATGCGGCGGCATGGGATTTCATGCGTGCAAGCGGGAAGCCTCTGTATGTTTACAGCTGCGATTCCGTCGCAGGTCTGGCGCCGGATAATTACCGGCTGATGCCGTATCTTGCCTATCTGGAGAATCTCGACGGTTTCAGCTACTGGTCGGTGCTGGCTTCTCCGGACCGTGCCCACCCCGGCAAGGAGCGCTGGGGAATTACCTATCTTGATGCGGAGCAGCATCGGCAGCCGAGCCGCCGCTGGTGGCAGTGGCGCAGCGGGATTGAAGATTATCTGCTTCTGCAGATGGTGGAAGAGTCTTTCGGCCGTCTGCGCGCAGAGAAGATTGCGTCCAAAGTCCGCGATGCGTGGAATACGGACGCGTTTGCGAAGACTGTCGCGCAGGCACGTGTGGAAATGCTGCGGCTGTTGAGTGCGGGAAAAAGAAAATAACCGGTCAATAAAAAGGAATCGGAAATGGATGATTCATGAATTGTAAAAGATCAGATGTCGCCAATTCAATTTAAATTTCTAACATGGAGAACAGCAGACACGCTGTCCGAAACGGAAGAAATTCAAGGATTATGAATTCGGAGGCAGTTTAAGCGCAACCACACTGAACCGTTATCAGTCGGTCTGCAAGGCGGTTTTCACGTTCCTTCTGCCTGATCTTGGGTATTCGGTGGAGGAGAATCCGTTCTACTTTATCCGTCCGCTGAAACTTGCTCCTGCGGAACGTGAGATTTTTACGGAAGAAGAATTGCAGTTGATCTTTCAGAATCCACCGCCATTGATGCGCGGCTTATTTACGATCGGCATCTGCTGCGGCCTGAGACTCGGAGATGTGGCAACGCTCCGCTGGAGTGATATTGAGGGATACACGCCCGATCTAATCAAGTGGGATTTTCATGGTCGGGAGATTATCCGCCTGACACGCAAAACCAAAACCGTGGTTCATATTCCGATCGAGCGGGAACTGGCAGATTATCTGCACGATCAGTATGAAGTCTCCGGAACAGAGGAGTATATTCTTCCGGAAGCGGCAAAGCTGTATCTGGAGCATCAGAATGTTCTGAACAACCGGATTCTTGGGTATCTGCACTCGCTTGGAATCCAGACCCAGCGGAGCATTCCCGGACGAACCAGAAAACAGAGCGTGAAGGACTTTCATTCGTTACGTCACTGCTTCTGTTATTACGCGGGACTGCGCGGCGTTCCGCTTCCTGTGGTGCAGAGCATTGTGGGACATTTGACTGCAAGCATGACGAAGCATTATCAGAGCCATGCCGACAGGAAAGCCCGTATGCAGGGATTGGCGCTGATGCGTGGTCTGACTGGCGGAAATCACGCAGGAGATGGAACACCGGACAGTCTGCTCCGGCAGAATTTGACAGAGTATATTCAGACGGCGTCCAGTATGGAAATCCTGAGGCTGAATGTCCTGATCGCACAGATGAACGACTCGGCAAAACAGCTCAATGCTGAAGTGAAATTACTGACTGGTGCATAATTTTTTCATAACTCAGGTTTGACAAAGTCCCTATATGGGACTATATTATAATCAATATGAGGAGCCTCCGGTGGAACTGTTAAAACGAAAACTTTTGATTGGCTATCAGCGTCAACATGCAGACAGCCGCATCCCATTGACGAACTGGATGAATTTGGTGAAGCTTGCAAGATGGCATACGCCGCAAGATATAAAAAACGCGATTCGAAGTGCAGACTTTTTGTCCGGCAATCGTGTAATTTTCAACATCGGAGAAAACAAACACCGCCTTGTAGTCGTTGTTGTTTATACGGCTGAAACGATTATTGTGAAATGGATCGGAACTCATGCGGAATACAGCAGAAAAGAATTTTGAGGAGATAATCAAGTATGAATATTACAGTGATCAATAACGAACAGGAGTATCAGGCTGCCTGTAAGCGGATGGATGATTTTCTTGAGGCACATGCGGACGAATTGGACCGTCTTCCAGAAAAAGCCGATCGTGAATTTCGTTTGCTGGCTTTGGTTATTGGAGATTATGAGAATAAGCATTATCCGCTCCCGAAAGCGGACCCGATTGAATTCATCAAATTTATGATGGAACAGAAATGCCTGAAAGTCAAAGACATCGCTGATTGTTTCGGATCGACGCACCGTGCTTACGAGGTCTTGAACCGTAAACGCAACCTGACTCTGGCAATGATTCGTAAACTGCGTGTTGCGCTTGGATGTTCGGCGGATGCTTTACTGGAGGCGTGAGCCAGAAAATCTCCTCTGATTTATAATTCATGAGGTCATGATGAAAAAATTTCCCTTGTTCGAGTATTATACGTTCCGTTTCCCGAACGACTCCCCGGATAAACTTTCCGTTTACGTGCTTGGATGGTTTTGTATTGCGCTTTTCGGCTTGTGCATCGCACTTTGGGATGTTCCGGCGGCAATTCTGGTTGTAGTTTTTCTGGGTTTGATCCTGACCGGAGTCATGCTTCGAGTGAATTTCCGGACGTTCCAGTTGAAAAATCCGCGTTCCGTTCCCTTTTTGCTTCTTGGGCACAGTCTGGCGTTCCTTCCGAGTGCCGTTTTTGCAGTCCTTTACTGGCAGAGTGCAGATTGGCGCTGTCTTGCTGGTTGCGGCATCAGCGCACTTCTGGTATCCCTGCTGCTTGGATATTGTTACTATCGTTGGCAGAAAAGAGCTCCCATCAGAGATTCTTTGAATCAACTCCATGAAAAAGCCGATCAGTCTTTGCAGAATTCCCAGGTTCTTCTGGAAACGGGGCACGCATTGCAAAGCACGATAAATTCCGGCTTCAAGGGAGTTCATATGTCCTTGGAGCAGCAGGCATCGGTGACTGATCTGTCGCTGAAATCCCTGGGCAATCAACTGGCAGATACCGCCGGACAAGTGACCCGTGATTTGAAACAGCATATCCGTCCGGAAAATATTTCTCAGGAGCTTGACCACTGGGCGACGGTGCCTGACTGCGTCAATAAAATTCTCGACATGCTGGAAGAAGACGGTTATCTGGGACATAAAGGCCGTGCCGGTTTTCCATTTGATACAGTGCGCATCAACATTCAAAAGCGTCTTAAGGAACGCAACGCGGAAGTGCTGCGCAGTTGTAATGCAAATTTCTATCAGACGATGGACATAGCCAGTGAAGCCGCAAAAGAGACCGGCAAATATACCAGAGCCTCTTTTCTTGCGGAATTCAATCAAATTGCGTCTCCGCGGCATGACCTGAAACGGATGAAAAAACAGGAAAACTGAGGGAATTCAGAGGAGTTCAGAGAAAATCAAAAATATTTCCAATTTTTTTGAACTCAAAAAATCGCAAGAACCTTCCTGAAGCCTCTTTTTTTCAGAGGAGTTCAGAGACCCCCGGTTATCATGGGACATGAACCGCAAAAATGCGGACTCATCAACCATTAACCCAAGGAGTTTCTTATGAAACACGAACTGAACATCCCTGAAGCCGTCATGCACGCCGCCGCAACCATCCTCCAGCAGTATGTCCCGGAGATCACGTCCAGGTATCTGAAAGCTGCAATCCTGCAATATCATTACACGGGAGACGCAGCGGAGACCAAAGCAATCGTCAAAAGGAAACTGACGCGGACGGAATGCTGCCAGATCCTCGATATTTCGCAGACAACCCTTCATCGCTACATCCATGCCGGTTATCTGAAAACGGTGAAGATTGGTCCGCGCCTGATCCGGATTGATCCGGAGAGCGTGCAGAATCTTCTCGACAACGGCGTTCCCGTTGAAACGGAACAGAATCAGTAATCCGGAGGCTTGATCATGAAAGAAAAGTCCAGACTTACCATCTCCTTTGAAATTCTGAAAAATCCGCATATTGAGCTGCACGACAAAATCGTTTACAGCGTAATCGCCACGCTGATGGAGGATGATCTGCTTGAGATCACCTTTGATGAACTTGCGCTCAAATGCGGATTCAAACGGAGGCAGATCATCAAATCCGTCAAATCCCTGATTGCACTGAAACTGCTCGCAGATCATCCGTCTTTGCGGGATGACTCGGTTTTGCGGAGCTTTCGGAAAGGAGAAGTAAGAGATTTGTCTTTCGTGACAATTCCGGAAATGGAAAATGAGAAAGAAGCAACGGGAAATGCCGAGGCCGCAGACTCCTCCGGCAGTCAAAAGATTAAAAGTCCGGGCATAGGCAGAAAGACTCGGAAAAAGGGAAGAGATTCTGCACCGGAAGTGTCCAATGTTTCATCCGTGGAACAGGAGATTGCCGTGCTTTCCGGGAAGGAAGAAACACTATCTGACACAAGGAGATTCAATGACAGTTCCAGTGTGTCGGAACCGGATTCTTCCCTTGAGTCTGAAAGCGGAGGCGAATGATGCTTACTTACCTTCAGCTCATCCGGCGTCTGGAGATACCGTTGTCCTTTCGGAGGGAATTGCTGAAACTGCTGCGTCTTTCCGTTCCGGAGGCATGCGTTCAATTGCAGGAATATGCCGGCTGTGTTCTCAAGTTCCGGAAACAGCACCACGCGAAATCTGAAAATTACGCAACCCGCAGGATTCTCTGGGGACGGGAATACGACGCTTTTCTGCAAAAACGCCGTGCGGAAGGACTCTGCGACAAAACGGCGAAGACTGCCGCTCACCGGGATTTCAGGAAAGCGCATTCTTACAGCGATTCAGGTGCAAAGAACCTGCCGGGACATTCCGGCTCGTCGATCCGGCGTTATCACAGAGCCTTTTTGAATTGCAAAAAGTCATGAATGCGGAAAGGTACCTTGTCCTTGTACCGCTTTGTCCACCGGTCGGATGACCCGTCCGGTGCGCGGTCCTATGGTGTAAGGACAAGGTTCCCCAAAGAGAAAAAACGAAAGAGGAGTTTGGAAAAATGGCTGATTATGCTCGAATTTATGGAATTTCCACATGGAATCACGATCAGATCAAAGGACATGCCGAAGACTATATCAGACTTGGCGGAGACTGTTATATCAGCGAATCCGATTATGAGTTTCTGGAAGAAATTCTGGAAAAGGAGAACGAATAAGCAGAAACGGGGATTTCGTGCGATGCACAACCAGCGCGTCGGCGCTGGACTGCGACAAGGGCAGAGCCCTTAATCCGAGAAAAATGTTGACACATTTTTCCGCCTGCGATTTTCCTTGCCAATGAAATAGAAATATCATGGTGCAGTGCCTTCGGCCTTGCTTCGGTCCCGCATATCCCGCGAGACCGAAGCAAGCAAAATCTTCCCGGGAAACATCTTCATTGCAACCATTGATCGCAATATATATGATTTGGAATGGTGGACATCCGGCATAAGATTTTTATAGAACAGGAAAACAGGAAAGCGATTATAAAAAATAAAGTTTGTGACTTGAAATAAGATTTTCAACAACTATATTTGATAAATTTGGATTTCAATTCTAAATATGCCAAGGAGTTTATTATGAAATATATACAACGTGCATTGGAACATCGTTTATCTCAAGCTGCATACAGCTATAAAACTGTATTGTTGACCGGACCAAGACAGGTGGGAAAATCAACACTCCTGAAAAAGATGTTTCCTGCCTATAAATACATTTCTTTGGACGATCCTTTTCTTGAACAGCAGGCAAAGGATAACGGAGGCATGTTTTTAATGCTGAATCCGCCTCCCGTGATTATTGATGAGGTTCAATATGCTCCGGAACTGTTTCGATTCATCAAGATCAAATGTGATGAATCGGAACAACGCGGTTTATTTTTTCTTTCCGGATCACAACAATTCAAGTTGATGAAAAATGTTTCAGAAACGCTTTCCGGACGTATTTCGATTATGGAACTGAATGGGCTCTCCCTGCGTGAAATTCAGCATGACAGTTTTTCGGAACGATTTTTGCCGACAATGGAGTATTTGCAGGAAAGGAGAAAAACGGCAAAAGCTCCTCGGAATATTTGGAAGCTCATTCATCATGGTTCCTACCCTGAATTGCAGAATCCGGAAATGGATTGGGCATCTTATTATGCGGATTACGTTAAAACTTACATCGAAAGAGATGTCCGGGAATTGTCCGCCGTGCAGGATTTGGACTCTTTCAAGCGTTTTGTCATTGCTGCTGCCGCCCGGACCGGTGAGGTCTTGAATTACAGCAATATCGCAAGTGAAATCGGTAAAGATGTAACCACAATCAAGAACTGGATTTCCATACTGGAGGCTTCCGGTATCATTTATTTATTGGAGCCTTATGCCAACAATGCCTTGAAGCGTGCCATAAAAACTCCTAAACTTTACTTCAGAGATACGGGACTGGTCTGTTATCTGACTCGATGGCTTACACCCGAAACATTGGCATATGGCGCCATGAATGGTCACATTTTTGAAACATTTGTAATTTCAGAAATCCTCAAATCATTTTCCAACAATGGACTTGATTACCGGCATTTTGTCTCTTATTACAGAGGTCGTGATAAATTAAAGAAAACACTCCATGGTGAAATCATAGAAGCAGAAGGTGAAATTGACCTGATTATTGAAGAAAATGGCATTCTCTATCCCGTTGAGATCAAGCAGAATGCAAGTGTAACGGCAATGGATGCGGCCGCCTTCCAGATTTTGGATAAACTGGACTCTCACAAGCGTGGAACAGGTGCAGTGATATGCTGCTGTCCACAACCTGGGTTATTACGTGAAAATATCATTCAGCTTCCAGTCTGGTATATATAAAAATAAAATATTCCTCTTGTAAAATTGTTTTATAAGAGGAATGTTACATCATTTATGCTTTCGGTCATGCGTCCTCTCCACTCTCCTGAATCCTGCAGTGGAGAAGGCGCCCGTCAAGGCAGGCGACACGCTCCAGACGCATGAGCTCAAATAATTCCTTCATTGATTCCTGCGACGCCAGCGTGACCAAACCGTATTCACAGAGAAACCGGAGCGACAGGAAATCTTCCGCCGCCTCGATTTTCTGAATCATCGCCCATGAAAGCAGACGATTCTTTTCTTCTGTGATCAGCCAGACACGCGGTTCCGGAGGAATGCTTCTGCTGCATTTCCACGGCTTTTCTTCGGTGTCCGTATTCATAAAACTCCCTTTGTTTAACGTTCCTGCCCCGAACGACGGGAACGGGTTCTTTGCCTGCCTTCTCTTGCCTGCTGTTCCTGTAAGGCTTTCTCAATAATCGGCTCACGCTCCTCTTTCGGAACGGCAAGAATCAGCCGTATCTGTTCTTCCACAGGCATACGCTTCCATGCGGCATAATCCTGATTTGCAATTTTCCCGGCGGCAATCAGGGCGGCTGTATGGAAACGCAAAATCGCCTGTTGCTTCTTCGGTTCCTTTGTCCCGGTGAATACCGCCGGATCACGGAGACGGTGTTCTTCACGACGCACTGCCGCGGCTTTCGGTCCGATGACGGATTCGATGAACTCTTCCGCTTCCCGGCGGGAAATCATATATGCTCCGGGAACTTTGGCTCCCTTGCGGGCAAGCTCCAGAATCTCGTCCTTCTGGTCTTCCGTCCAAGGATCGCGTTTCCGCTCCTCTTCCAGAACACCAAGAGCATGTTCTTCGGCAAGACGCTTCGCTTCCGCCTCAGCCTTGCGGCACCGCAACAGCAGCTTTTCCGCTTCGGAGAGACTGAGCTGTTCCGGAAGTTTTTCAAGAAAACCTTTCTTCACAAAAATTTCCAGTTCAGATTTCAACTTGCGGAGCTTTGCCTCACAGAGATTCCGATAGGAAACTTCCGCAGAATCCTTCCAATTGGCTATGCCGTCAGGAAGCTCCAGCGGCTCCAGACCGGAGAACTTCCGTTCTTCCTGCGTTTTGCGAAACTGTATATATTCCTTCCATTCCGGCAACTCGAACTTTTGTTCCCGCGACTTCCACCATGCTTCCCGCATGTTTTTCATGGCGGAAAGTTCCTGTTCCACCGCCTGCCAGCGTTTTTCAAACATTCTCCTGAGATGCGCCTCAAACGCACGTTTCGCCTCACGTTCCGCCACCGTTTTCCAGTTTGCCATCCAGTCAGGAAGCTGCGCCGGAGCTTTGCCGAGACCGCGCAAATGTTCCTGATGTTCCAGATAAGATATCTCCGTCTCCGTCAACTCGAATCCGCCTCTGCCGAAAAGAGCATGATACTCCCGGCGTTTCGACTCATATTCGCGCCATGCGCAATCGCAGATTTTCCAGAGTTCCGCATTGCGGCGGCGTGGAGCAGGAATTATTTTTTCAGGAACAAACTCCTGTGCAACTTCAGGAGCCGGAACAGACTTCCTGAAAAGTTTTGCGATTCTGCCGAACAGATTTTCGGCTTTCTTTTCCTGTTCGGCACGGTATCCTGCCGCAAGGCGTTCCCGGTATTGCCGCATCTTCCGGACTGTCGCCCTGTCGGAAACAAGACGCTTCAGAGCATCCGCCGTGCGTTTCAGCCGCTTTGCAATCTCCTTGTAGCTGAAATCCGGCAGAATCTTCGCTTTTTGAGCACGGATTTTCTCCGAAAGCGGAAATATCGCATTCGGAGGAATCTCCCGATTGCGGATCAGATCATGAATGCTTGTCCGTTCGCCGGTTCGCCTCGCAAGACTCCGCCTCAAATGCTCCTTGTCCGGACAATGCAGCGACATCTCTTTTCTTCCCCGGCTCAACGCCACATAGAACGCTTTTCTATCCAACGACTCCGCCGCGACCACCACATGTTCCGCAGTCCGCCCCTGCGACTTGTGCGACGTCGTCACCCAGCCGTAATCGAACGCAGCATAGTGTTCTGGAAACGGAATGCTCCGGCGAACCTTTCCGCCTTGGCAGGATTCCGGCATTGAATTCTTCCTCTCGCCGGACGGCGACCGCCAGAACTACGTTCATTTCATCATCAATGCCGACGGTGCGGTGTATGACGCGAAGTGCGAGCGGATGGGAGGCGAAAGCCGCGCGGACGCCGCATGGAACTCTTCCGCCGAGGTGAAAGCCGGACGCGGGAAAGAGGCATGGACTCTTGAATTCCGCATCCCCTTGAAAGAACTGGCGGGATTCGACCCGGAGAAGGCGGTCTTCAATATGGCGCGCAACCGGAATCTCAAGTCTCCGTGCGGTGTGAAGCTCTATACATGGAGTCCTTATATCAAAGGATTTCATGATTCCCTGAATTACGGCAGACTGCGCTTCGATGTCCCGGCGGAGGAGAAGCTGATTGAGAACGGAGATTTCACCGTTCCCTTTTCCGGGCGTTATTTCGGCGGCTGGTGGGCGGATCAGAATGAGGTCAACCAGGGATTCATAGCGTATGACGAAAAGATATTCCGCAAAGGCGGGCGGAGTCTGCGCATCAGAAACGACGGAAAGAAACGGCGGCTTGTGACGCAATGGCTCCCGAAGCTCAAATCAAACACGACTTACCAGCTGACCTATGACTTGAAGATGGAGAATGTGAAATCCTCGGGAAATGACGGCGGCGTCGTAATCAACTTCGGTGCCCCTGCAAATGTCTTCTATCCGAAGAACCGCTACTTCGGCACGATGCCGTGGACTTCCCAGGGGATGACGTTCAAGACCGGCGTTTTCACAAAGGAACACCCCGCATTCATCCGTCTGCAGTTTTTCCCCGGCACGGGAACTGTATGGTTCGATAATCTGCAACTGAAAGAGATCAAGGAACAGCCGTAAACGGAAAAGAACCTGATTCCCGCCCCTCCGGAAATCAGGTTCTGCCCTGCATTCCCGCGGTTTTGCGCTGTCGGAGCAGGAAGATGGCGTCATCCTTCCGCGGGCATGGTCAGGACAGCCTGTCCCTTGAAATACAGATTGATGTGGCGCGCCTTGTTTCCGGTTTCCAGAATATGCTCCAGAACCTGAAGAAGACGTTTCAGGCTGGTTTCAATGCCGGCAGCCGGCAGGACGACCCGGAAGATTTCATTGTTTCCGATCCGGTTCCTGTAGTAAAGCGCACAAATCAAAGTATCCGGTCTTGTAATGGAGACGCTGACGATCCGCATTTCCGGCCATCTGGTCCGGGTCAGTTCAATCAGCTCCACGGCTCCTTTCAAGGCACTTGCCTTCATGCCCGGAACGAAGTTCTGCTCATTGCGCAGACCGATGATGATCGGCAGACTGTAGGAAATATCCATGCAGCGCCCTTTCTGCATCAGGATGCAGTCGGCGTCCGTCACATAATGGGAGCGCGGACTGTTGATGAGGGCGATCGGAATCCGTTCCACAATGTCGATTGCAACCGTATCCGGGAGGATGCGGCTGACGGTGACGCTTTCAATGCTGGGCTCCTTCATCAGTTTCGCCCTCAGCGCCCCGAGATTCAGGGAAAACAGATTGGTCAGACCGGGGCGGAGCTGGAGCATGGAACAGATCTGTTCCTTTTTATTGGTCCAGAATCCGTGTTTGTTTCCGTTGATCCGCACCTCGGTGAGTGTAAAACGGGGATTGCCTTCAAACATGTTCACCGACATCTTCCAGATGAAAAGCACGGATCCCGCAAACAGCAGGAGAATGATTCCGACTGCAAACCAGATCCATACGGATTTCTTTTTCATTGACTGAATGTTCGGTGTCTTCATCGGGCTTCCCGTGGTTAGATGTCCAGATGCCTGGACTGTCTGTGATATTCCTGAATGCTGCACACTTCCATGCGCTCCATGACGCGGAGCGCCTTCAGTCCGTCGATCGCCGCCTGAAGTCCCTTGAGTGTCGTTGTGATCGGCACTCCCTTGATGACCGCATGGGCGCGCATGTGAATCTCGTCAATGCGCGGCGTCACTCCCGTGGACGGCGTATTGATGATCCATCTGAGCTTGTGCGAGTTGATGTAGTCGATCAGATTCGGACGTCCTTCCGAAATCTTGAAGATCGGATTGACCGGAATCCCCGCTTCGCAGAGTCTGGTCGCCGTTCCGCATGTCGCATAGATCGTGAATCCGAGATTGACGAGCTCCTGCGCGTACGGAATGATGTGCTCCTTGTCCATCTCCCTGACGCTGAGGAAGATATTTCCCGTGTCCGGGAGCGGATTTCCCGCGGCGATCTGGGTTTTGAGATACGCCATGCCGGGATAAAGGTCGATGCCCATGACCTCGCCCGTGGATTTCATTTCAGGGCTGAGCACCACGTCGATTCCGGGGAAGCGGACGAACGGGAACACCGCTTCCTTGCAGCAGAAATGTTCCGGCTTGACTTCCTCCGTATAGTTCAGGTCTTTGAGTTTCTTTCCTACCATCACGAGGGAGGCGAGCTTCGCCAGCGGAACGCCGATCGACTTGCTGACGAACGGAACCGTTCTCGACGCACGGGGATTGACTTCCAGCACGTAGACTTCACCCTCGCGCACCGCAAACTGCACGTTCATGAGTCCGCAGACATTCAGGGCTTTTGCCAGCGCATAGGTGTCGCGGCGGATTTTCGCAAGGATTTCATCGCTGAGCGAAACCGTCGGAATCATGCAGGCGGAGTCGCCGGAATGGATTCCCGCAAGCTCGACGTGTTCCATGATCGCGCCGATCACGCTGGTCTCCCCGTCGGAAATGCAGTCCACATCAAGTTCCGTGGCATCCTCAAGAAAGCGGTCGATCAGCACCGGACGTTCTTCCGAGGCTTCGACGGCGTCCGTCATGTATTTGCGCAGGAACTCCTCATTGTAGACGATGACCATTGCGCGGCCGCCGAGCACGAACGACGGACGCACCAGGACAGGATAACCGATTTTTTCGGCGACTTTGACCGCCTGTTCGATATTCGTGGCGATTCCGCCGGGCGCCTGTCTGATGTTCAGGTGGTTGACCAGCCTGTTGAATTCGTCCCGGTCTTCCGCCGCGTCGATGTCCCCGGGCGAAGTCCCGATGATCTTGACGCCGCATGCCTGAAGTTTCAACGCCAGCTTCAGCGGCGTCTGACCGCCGAACTGCACGATGACGCCGTCGCATTTTTCGCGTTCGTAGATATGCAGGACGTCCTCCAGCGTAAGCGGTTCAAAATAAAGTTTGTCGCTGGTGTCGTAATCCGTGGAGACTGTCTCCGGATTGCTGTTGACCATGATCGTTTCATATCCGGCTTTGCGGAGCGCGAAGGAGGCGTGGACGCAGCAGTAGTCGAACTCGATACCCTGTCCGATACGGTTCGGGCCTCCGCCGAGAATCATGATTTTCTTTTTGCCGGATTCCCTGACCGGTTCATCGCAGGTTCCGTAGGTGGAATAGTAGTAGGGAGTATAGGCTTCAAACTCTCCGGCGCAGGTGTCCACGAGGCTGTAAACCGGCATCAGCCCGAGTTTTTTGCGCGCCTTGTAGACTTCGATCTCGTCGCTGTGGAGCAGATGCGCGATCTGACGGTCGGAATAGCCGAATTCCTTGATCTGACGGAACAGCGGCAGATCCTTCTTCAGATTTTCCAGCGTTTTGACCGATGCGATTTCATCTTCAAAGGCGGCGAGTTCGTGGATGTGACGCAGGAACCATTCGTCGATTTTCGTATATTCGTGCACGTCTTCGATGCTCCAGCCGCGCCTGAACGCTTCGCGGATATGAAACAGACGGGCGAAATTCGGGCGGATCAGTTCCGCGCGGAGCTGTCCGTCGCTCAACCCGGAATATTTGCCGTCTTTGCCGTCGGCACCGAGTCCGGCGCGCCCGGTCTCCAGGGAACGGAGCGCTTTCTGGAGCGACTGTTTGAAGTTTCTGCCGATGGACATGGTCTCCCCGACGGATTTCATCTGGGTGGAGAGGGTGCTGTCCGCGGTCGGGAACTTCTCGAACGCGAAACGCGGGATTTTGGTCACGACATAGTCGATGGACGGCTCGAAGCACGCGGGCGTCTCTTTGGTGATGTCGTTCATGATCTCATCGAGAGTATAGCCGACGGCGAGCTTCGCGGCGAATTTCGCGATCGGAAAGCCCGTCGCTTTCGAGGCGAGGGCGGAGGAACGCGAGACGCGCGGGTTCATTTCAATGATGACCATGCGCCCGTTTCTGGGGTTGAGTCCCCACTGGACATTGGAGCCGCCGGTCTCGACGCCGATTGCGCGCATGACGGCGAGCGAAGCGTCGCGCATCTTCTGGTATTCGCGGTCGGTCAGCGTCTGGGCGGGGGCTACCGTGATGCTGTCGCCGGTATGCACGCCCATCGGGTCAAGGTTTTCGATGGAGCAGATGATGACGGCATTGTCTTTTTTGTCCCGCATGACTTCAAGCTCGAACTCTTTCCAGCCGAGCAGGGATTCTTCGATCAGGACTTCCGAATTCATGCTTGCCGTAAGCCCGCGCGTGACGATGTCATGGAAGTCGTCCATATTGTATGCGATGCCGCCTCCGGTTCCGCCCAGGGTGAAGCCGGGACGTATGATGAGCGGAAAACTGCCGATCTCCTTGGCGATTCCCAGTGCTTCCTCCATCGTGTGCGCGGAGCCGCTTTTCGGGAGGTCGAGCCCGATATTGCGCATGGTTTCCTTGAACAGCTCGCGGTCTTCCGCACGGCGGATGACTTCCGCGTCGGCGCCGATCATTTCAACACGGTAGCGGTCGAGAATTCCGGAATCGTAAAGCTCGAGCGCCAGGTTGAGAGCGGTCTGGCCCCCGAGCGTCGGGAGGATTGCGTCAGGACGTTCACGGCGGATGATTTCATGCAGAATGTCTTTCGTAAGCGGTTCGATGTAGGTGCGGTCCGCGAAATCGGGGTCTGTCATGATTGTCGCGGGGTTGCTGTTGACCAGAATGACTTCGTAACCTTCCTCCTTGAGAGACTTGCAGGCCTGGGTTCCGGAGTAATCGAATTCGCAGGCCTGCCCGATGACGATGGGCCCCGAACCGATCAGCATGATTTTCTTGATGTCGTTTCTTTTTGGCATAGTGAACGTTCCAGCTTAGGGGATTTTCAGCAGTTTGGCATTTTTGCATCGAATCGGAAAATCCTATGTAAAAATCAGAGAGAGCCAACTTGCTTTTCAAGAGAAAATAATATACAGTCATTCCGGCTTTTTTCCACAGGCGAATCAAAAAATCACGGAATATCCTTGACGGCTGCCGGTGCCGGGGGACACGGACTGTAATGACTGATGGGCAGTTTCCTGCCATTCCGTCATCTTTCCGCTGTTCCCGTTTGGGGAATGGAAAGGCATGGAGCGGGCGTCTTTCCCTGTTTTCTCACGCTCCTGACGCTTGATCCGTTTCTGTCATGACAGGCGGCGGAAACAGGAATATTGCAGGTGGAGATGACGAAAGACCGCTTCCTTTCCCCGGACTCCGGAACCGCCGCCGGAGGGATTTTGCCTCCGGCGGCACTGCATCGGACGATTTGGGATTTTCGCCATTGTTCCGACTTTCCCCGCCGGGATGGTTCATTCACTCCATGAAGGCGAATTCCTTCATGAGCTTTGCCGCGTGCGCAACGCATTTTTCCCGGACAGGATCCATGAAACGGTCAATCGGCATGAATTTGCCTTCGAGCTTTTTGAGTTCGGCTTCCGTCGCTTTGAGGAAGGTGTCCTGAAATTCCGTGGCGACATTGATCTTGGCGATGCCGCGTCTGATGACTTTCTTCACGTCTTCCAATGGGGTGCCGCTGCCGCCGTGAAGCACAAGCGGCGTTTCCGGAAGAGCTTCGGCAATCGCCGCGCAGCGCTCGATGTCGAGTTTCGGAGCGACCTTGTAATAGCCGTGTGCCGTCCCGATTGCGACCGCGAGGGCGTCCACGCCGGTTGCTTCGACAAAATATTTCGCCTCGCCGGGATCGGTCAGGTGTCCTTCGTCGCCCATTGCGACGTGTCCGATTTCCGCTTCGGTGGAGACGCCCGCCCGTTTTGCCAGTTTCACGACTTCCGCCGTGATTCTGATATTCTCCTCCATCGGCAGATTGGAGCCGTCGAACATGACGGAGGTGCAGCCCCAGCGGATCGCGTCTTTCACCTGTTCCAGACTTGCTCCGTGGTCGAGGTGGACCGCGACCGGCTGACTGGATTTTTCCGCGAGTCTGCGGAGCAGGGGAATCAGCATTTCCGCTTTGCCGTTGCCGAACATGCGGGAATACATCTGAATGATGACGGGGCGTTTTACGAGTTCCGAAGCCTCGTAGACCGCGACCGCCGTTTCATAATTCGCGATATTGATCGCCGCGACCGCCACACCCTGTTTCCGCGCCGGGCGGAGCAATTCATTGAATGTATAAAGTGCCATGATTTCAATCTTTCCTGAGCACGGGAACAGCCGAATCTTCTGATTGCCTGCCGGCTGTCCCTGCGTTCAATTGCGTTTTCAGAGCAGTGCGGCGACCGCTTCTTCAATCGTCTTCACATTCAGTTTCGCCTCTGTTGCGAGTGCGTGTCTGGTGTAAGGCGATGCCGTAATCAGCCGGTCGTTCTTCGCATCGTCACAGCGGGAGGCGATTCTTTCCGCCAGAAGTTTCACGAGACACGGATCAAGTTCCGGCAGGACGCAGGCGCCTTCTCCCGCGGAGTAGGATTCCTCGTTGTTCGTGCCGAAAGGCCTGAGCGTGAATCCGCATTTTTCGAGGACTTCGCGCGGAGCCGCGACATTGCCGTTGTAGTTCTTGAGGAAGTCGCTTTCAAGGTAATAGACTTCGGCTGTTTTTTTCGCCGGTTTCCTGAGTTTCAGCTTACCGAGTTTTTCCGCGATGAATTCGGATGTGTGCATGACTTTGCATTTGAGTTTGACGCCGAGCGCCGGGAAGTCGTTTTTCACCGCATCGTAGGCGGCGGGATTGCTCACGACCAGAACTTTTGCGCCGGATGCCGTGACGGCTTTTGCGAATGCCGCCGCCGCTTTCTTCGCCTCCGCCTCGAAACCGAGAGTCTTCAGCGCCTTGCCGAGACATCCGCCGGAGATCGTCATGAACGGAACCTTTGCCGCGTCCGCAATCTTTTTGAACGCGGCGGAAATTTCCGGCTGTTTCACGGTGTATTTGTCCGTGAAGTAGAGTGTGTCCGCCTTTTTCCCGGCGACCTTGAACACTGCGCCTTTTGCCAGTTCTTTTGCGAGCGCTTTGACCTTTTCCGGCGCGGCTCCGGCTTCGACGATGTCGCGGCGCGCCGCAAGGACGAGTCCGTTTTCGTCGTAATGGCTGACGCAGTGGAAGCGGCAGCAGGCGCTGAGGTCGGACTTGTACATGGTGCTGACGACTGCCTCGCTCCTGAGGAAATCGGGATTCATCGAGACTTTGTCAAGCAGCAGGGCGCGCCCGCGCGGTGTGTCGGATTCGCTGAACGTGACGTTGCCGACGGCGGAAAGATGGCGGCACATGAAGCAGAAGCGGCACGCCTTCATGGCATCTTCAAATTCTTTGATATACATGGAATATTCTCCTTGAACTTAAATGTTGTTGACTCAGAAGCCGAAGCCCATTTTGCCGGGATTCATGATGTTGTTCGGGTCGAGCTCCTTTTTGAGCTTGTCGAGGATGAGCGGCTTCGCGGGACCGTAGAGCTCCTTCATGAGACGGCCGAGCTTGAGTCCGACTCCGTGGTGTTCGTTGATGACTCCGCCGTTGGCGATGGCGGCGCGGATCGCGAGGTCCCAGACTCTGTTGTAGAGAGCGGCGGCTTCTCCCGGGTCGGCGGGCGCCTGTTCAAAGATGAAGCGGGCGTAGAGCATGCAGCCCCACTCATACCAGTGGGAGAAATGCCCGATGAAACGCGCCTCCGGGAAGTTTTCGTTGACGACTTTCTTCATCGCCCGGTAGACGTTCTTGATGTCGCTGAATGTTGCGACTGTATCGAGGGTTCCGAACGCCTGCGGCATGTGGAACATGTAGGGCGGATAGAAGAACTTGTATTTGTTTTCCCACCACATGTCCCCGCCCTTGCTGCCGAGATCCTTGACGTCGTATTTCTTCATGATCTTCATCGCCTCCTCCATTTCGAGGTCGACGATCTTTTCATAGCCGTCGAAGCCGAATACGAGATAGGAACCGCTGATGTCGTCGAGCCCGAACACGCGCTTGACGTGATGGCGGGTCTCCTCCTCATCGTAAAGCCGGATCGCGCAGGGACGGAGACGGCTTCTCATGAGAGAGGCTCCGGCGTCCATGGCGTCGTCGAAGGTCTTGAAAAGATACGCGCGGAACTTGCGTGCTTCCGGCTGGGGATGAATCTTCATCGTGACTTTCGTAATCACGCCGAGCGTTCCTTCGCTGCCGAGGAACATCATCGTGAGGTCGGGTCCGGACGCATGGCGCGGAATCGGGAGCGTGTTGATGATTTCGCCGGTCGGGAGGACGACTTCCAGAGACATGACCATGTCTTCGATTTTCCCCCATTTCGTGGAGAGCACGCCCGTTCCCCGGTGCGCCAGGAAGCCGCCGACTGTTGCACAGGCGATGGAGGCGGGAAGGTGCATGGTTGAGTAGCCCGCCTTGTTGACTTCCCACTCAAGATGGCGCATGATGATGCCGGTTCCGGCTGTCACGGTCAATGCCGTGGTGTCGATCTTCCAGACTTTGTTGAGTCGCTTGGTATCCAGGTGGATTCCGCCGAGGATCGGGAGCGCGCCGCCCTGCGAACCGGAGCCGCCGCCCCACGGGACGACCGGAATCTTGTAGGTGTTGGCGATTTTCATGACCTTGGACACCTCTTCGGCTGTGCCGGGATGGACAATGAAATCCGCCTGCGGATTGGGCATATTGCGGTCGTGCCACATCTCCGGAATCCAGTAGTAATCCACGGAATGGGCGAATCTGTCCGCTTCCCGGACATCGACGTAAGCGGCTCCGACGGCGTCCGCAAGTTCGCTGCGGATCATCTCGAACATGTAATTGCTGGTTGACGGCAACATTTTACTGTATCTCCTTTTATTGGTTGAATGTGATAAATTTGTTTCCCATGGATGCAGTCTCCCCTTGCCCCCCAGAAGAAAAGCGTGCGGTTATCTGCGGATTGAACTGTAAACCGGAGCCATTGCGTCGTGAACGGCTTTGTAGGTTTTGAACAGCTCCCTGTATTTTGCCGCCGCTTCGGGATCGGGCACAAGTTCGCGGTCGATCTTGAGGCAGTGCCTGACTGCGGAACGGCTGTCCTTGTAGATTCCGACGCCGGTTCCCGCGAGAAGCGCCGCGCCGAACGAGGCGTCGCCGGGCGAGGGAACCGTGAGCGGAAGATTGAAGATGTTGCAGACGATTTCACTCCAGATCCTGCTGCGTCCTCCGCCTCCGATGAGAAACAGGCGCTTCACGGGAAGTTTCATTTCTTCGATCAGCCCGTAACAGTCCAGCAGAGAGTAACCCACTCCCTCCAGAAGCGCCCTTGCGAAGTCTCCTCTGGTGCTTCCCATGCCGATTCCGATGAAACTTCCGCGCAGATTTGAATCCCAGTAGGGGGAGCGCTCGCCCTGCAGATACGGGTGGAAGAATACGCCGTTGGAACCGACCGGGGAGGATTCCGCCAGTTTGTCCATCAGATCGAATGCCTTTTGACCGAGTTCCGCCGCGAGGCGTTTTTCCTTGTCGCAGAAGTTGTCGCGGAACCATCTCTGGCAGACCGCCGCCGCATTGGTTGCGGAAACCGTGTAATACATTCCCTCGATGATGTGCGAATAGGTGAGGGTGCGTTCATGCGGGATCGCCTTGTCCGTCATGACATTGACATTTCCCGCCGTGGCGAGTTTCACGATGCAGTCTCCGGGTTCGACGGCACCCGCGCCGTAGTCTTCGATTGCGGAGTCGGAACTGCCGCATATTACGGGAGTTCCGGCGGGAATCCCTGTGTCGCGCGCCGCGGATTCCGTGACGCTTCCGACTCTGTCCGCCGGTTTGACGAGCTCCGGCAGAGCGGAGGCTTTAAGTCCCGTCAAGACAACGAGTTCCCGCGACCACTCCTGATTCCGCATGTCATAAAAGAGAGTTCCCTGCGCCTCGATGTAATCCGTTGCGGATACGCCGGTTACAAGATAGCGGACATAGTCCTTGACGAACAGGATGTGTTCCGTCGCCCTGATGACCTCCGGTTCATGCCTGTTGACCCACATGAGCTGCGGAAGCGTCCAGGTCGGAGTCGGCATCTGCCATGCGGTCGCAAAGATTTGAGCCGCATGATGCTGCTTCAGCCATGCGCACTCCTCGACGCTGCGCTGGTCTGTCCACATGATCGTCCTGCGGAGCGGCTTCATTTCACCGTCCATCAGAACCGCGTTGTGAGTTGATCCGTCAAAGGCGATAGATGCAATTCGTTTGAAATCAACGCCTTGCTCCCGGAGTCCCTTCAGCGCGCCGCACATGGCGCGGTACCAGTCGGACGGTTCCTGTTCGGAGAATCCGGGATGCGGATAGTATGTGCGGTATTCCACGGAGGCTTCCCCCAGGAGAACGCCGTCCGTATCAATCGCCGTGACTTTGCAGCCGCCGGAACCGAAGTCGATGCCAAGCAGTATGTCCTTGCCGCTCATCACTTTACCCAGGCGTGTTTGGGATCTTTGCTGGAGATCAGGCCGCGGTTGTTGGCGCCGGTCATAGTCCAGAGATAATACATGTCATAGCCCGGAGCCGTCGCTAGCGGGTGATAGCCTTCCGCGATGGCGACCGTGTCGTTTTCCTCAATCGTGTAGATTTCGTCGATGCGTCTGTCTGCGGTGTAGACCTTCTGGATTCCGAAGCCCTGCCGCGGATTGAAGCGGTAGAAATAGGTCTCCTCCATGTCGATCTCTTCCGGCGGATTGTCGATGTCGTGACGGTGGGGCGGGTAGCCGGACCAGTTGCCGGAGGGAACCATGCCTTCGCCGATGTAGAAATGCTCGGAGTCGAATTTCTCATCCAGCATGATTGTCGCTTTGCGCGTGAAGTTGTCTCGTCCGAGCGTGAGCTCTTTTGTCTCTTCCGGAGTGATGACGGTCGGTTTCGCGGTCTGGCGCGTGGCGGGGGATTCATTGACCGCGAGATCCATGTAATCCGTCAGTGCCGTGACCGTATATTCCGTATGCCACGGGAGATAGACCGTGTAGGGTTTGCCGGAGAACACGTCTTTGCGTCCGCCGACTTCCGCGAAATCAAAGTCCCTGCCTTTGACGGAACATTTGCCGCCGAGGATGACCAGCGCAACTTCATTTTCGCCGGTGTCCGCCGTGCAGGTTTCTCCTTTTCTGAGCGCAAGGATGCCGAACGAGGTGAGCTTCATCCCGAGTGTGTGATTCCTGAATACCGGATTGTATCCGCTTTTCAGTTCCGTGCCGAGTCTGACGAGCAGTTTTTCCATTTGGGAGCCTCCGTGTTTTATTTGCAGAATAAGTTAATGTTGCTTCAGGAATGCTTCGACTTCGGCGATGGTCGGGATACCGGCACGTCCGCCGAGCTTGCCGCATTTGATTCCGGATACCGCCGACGCGAAGCGCATACATTCATACAAGTCCTTGCAGGTGATGTACTTGACTCCGAATGCCGCGTGGAAGACGTCGCCGGCGCCGGTGGTGTCGATCACCGGGCAGTCGTCGAAAATCGGGCAGGTGATGATTTTTCCTGTTTCCCTGTCATAGCACATGGAGCCGCGGCAGCCCATTGTGATGCCCGTGACCTTCGCGCCGATTTTCACGAGTTCCATCAATTGCTTTTCGTATCCTTCGATTCCGGTAAGCTGCTTCGCGAAGAACTCGGATGTGATGAGAATGTCGGTGTGTTTCAGGATCTCCTCCACGCCCGGACGCAGAGTCCCCGCGTCGATATTGACGATTACGCCGTGTTTCTGCGCCATTTTTGCGGCGGTCAGCGCGGCTTTGGTCTGGTGTCCGTCGAGATGCAGGATCTTCGCCCTGGAAATAAGAGATTCCGGCACCTCGTCGTCAGTCAGTTCGGCGCCGTTGCCGCGATACCATACGATACTGCGTTTGCCGGAGTTGTCGATCCAGCAGTATGCCGTGGAGGTCGTGCATCCCTTGCGAATCCGGAATGCTTCGGTGGATACGTTTTCCGCGTTGAGGTCTTTCACGATTGTCTGACCGGATTCATCGTCGCCCGCCACACCGATGAATGCAGTCTTCATTCCGAGCCTTGCGGCGGTGACAGCCGCGGTTGCGGCGGGGCCTCCTCCTTGCGTGAGATGTTCCAGCGCTTCGGTTTTGTGGTCAAGTGGAATTTCAGAGACGCGGCAGAGGTGGTCGTTGCTGCAGTAGCCGAGTCCGATGAATTCAATGTCACTGCTCATGAAAGACTCCTTTCGTGGTCTTTTCTGTTGTTCTGTAGCTTATTATACAATGGAAAAATACTTTGTCAATGGATGAATGAAAGTTTTTTGAGAAAAATATGATTATAAAATGATAAATATCATGATAATGTTTTGATAATTTTACAAGACCTGATGACTTTTTCCGGAAGAGGCATTCTTCGTGGGGATACTGCAAATCTGCGGGGCAGGGGCATGTCGTTTTTCGCCGGCGCCGATCCTGCGGTGCCGGAATCCGGAAACAGGATCTGCCAGGCAGTCTTCACAAATCATGAACCGGAGAATCTCTTTTCCCGCCGGGAAGCGCAGACTGCGGTTCATGGAGAGGCGGCAATCATTTTCAATGACTGCGTGAAATAATACAAGAAGATAAGTTTTTTGTGACGGAAGATATTCTTTTTCACTGCAAAGAGGCTTCAGTTTTGTTTTTATATGAGAAAAGCATATAACTTTTTGTCTGAAAAACATAGTTCTCCGTTTGGCTTTTCTTCCGGAGTGCTGTATTGTTAGGGAATGACATGTTCAACCTGAAACTGAAGAAAATAGGAGTTTTGTCATGGATAAGGTGAAATTCGGTGTGATCGGTATCGGCAACATGGGCAGCGCGCATGTCGTCAATATCAGCAACCTGAAAAACTGCGCGCTGACGGCTGTCTGCGATATTGACCCCGAAGCGTTCAACCGCATTGATGAGGGAATCCGTTCCGGGCTGCAGCTGTTCACGGACCCGGAGAAATTTCTGAAAGAGGCGGACATCGACGCCGTTGTGATTTCCGTTCCCCATTATTCCCATCCTGATCTCGCGATTCTTGCGATGCGGCAGGGCAGGCATATCATCGTGGAAAAACCGATCGCCGTCCACAAGGCGGAGGCGGAACGCATGATCGCGGAGGCGAAGAAATATCCGGAACTCAGGAAATCCGCGATGTTCAATCAGCGCACGGTTCCCGCGCACAGGAAGATCAAGCAGATGATTGATTCCGGCGAGCTCGGGAAGATCATGCGTGTGAACTGGATCATTACAGACTGGTTCCGTTCTCAGTGCTATTATGATTCCGGCGACTGGCGTGCGAGCTGGCGCGGCGAGGGCGGCGGCGTTCTCCTGAACCAGTGCCCGCATCAGCTTGACCTGATGCAGTGGTTCTTCGGCATGCCGTGCAAGGTGCGCGCAACGGCGAAGTTCGGAAAGTATCATGATATCGAGGTGGAAGACGAAGTCAATGCCTATCTCGAATATGCGGACGGCAAGACCGGAAACTTCATTGCCTCCACAGGCGAAATCCCCGGCACGAACCGTCTGGAGATCATGGCGGAACGCGGGCGTCTGGTTTACGAGGGCGGCAGGCTGGAATTCAAACGCAATGAGGTCGAAACAACCGAATTCAACAGGACGACCGATAAAAAGTTCGGGCTTCCGGATATCTGGCGGTGTGAGATTCCCGTCGCCGCGCCCAGCCCCACACCGCATAAGGATATTGTGGAAAACGTCGCCGAAGCGATTCTTCACGGAACGCCGCTTCTTGCTCCGATGGAGGAGGGAATCAATGCGCTGGAACTCGGCAACGCGATGCTGCTTTCCGGATGGAAGGAAGAGACCGTGAATCTGCCGATTGATTCCGCCGAGTATGCGGCACGGCTTGAAAAGCTGATTGCGACGTCCCGCTATCAGAAGAAAGCGGTGAAAAATTCCGGTAATGCGGAGGGGTTCGGCTCTTCCTTCGGAAGCTGAATTTCCGAAGGCGGTTTTCGGAGGAAATCTCCCGAAGCATGAAAATGAAAAGCCCGGCTGAATGCCGGGCTTTTTCGTATCCGGGGATGCCGGTCAGTCTTCCGTCGGGAGCGCCGCAGCGGTTGCAGGAGCCGTTTCCGGAACTGCTTCCCGCGGGGCGTCCTTCTGATATACGTTATAGTCGTCGCCGAACTGTTTCGCAAACTCCATGGCGAAATACTGATAGAGAACCAGAAGTGGAAGGAATACGACCGCCCACAGATAGGGCAGCCAGAGAATTGCGACCCACAGACAGCAGAGGCAGCATGTGACGATGAAAAGCAAAATCAGGCAGATGCAGGTTGCGACCGTCGCAAAGTACACGAAAATGTAATATTTCAGAATCGGCCAGATGTTGGCGGCAACCAGCGCGAATACCTGCTTGAAAGCCGGCCATGCCGTGATTTGCCTGCGGAACATGAGAAGCGTTCCGAATTCCTTGAACGTCCCCAGAACGAAAATGAACGGGATTGCAATGCAGAATGTCAGAAGCAGGGAGAAGATGGCGGGCGCCGGAGCAATCGGTGCGTCTGGCGCCGCAATCCATGCTTTGGTTATGGGGTGCAGAAGAAAATAGAACGCCGGGCAGAAGAGGAGGACGAAGAGAAGCGAGAGAATGCCGACTGTGACACTATACTTGAAGAGAGAATTTCCGGTGACGCGGCTTTCGCGCCATTTCTCCCTGAGCGAAAACTGCTGCGTATCGTCCGCCAGTGCGCTGATGAACATCATCCGTCCGCGGGATGTGATCCAGACGATGACAAGGATGAGTGCCAGGCTGAGCAGGAAGAGCGGGACGCCGATGATGAAAAGCAGCAGACGGAAAGTTAACGTCTGCTTGTCCTCTTTTCCGGAAAACCGGAGTTTCCCGTCTTTTGTGGAGGAGATGTTTACGGACAGCGGAGGATTTTCGTTCTGCGCGGGTGCCGTGACTTCCGTTTTTCCTTTTTCAACTTTTACGGAAACGCGTTCCGCCTCTTTTTCATCTTCAGCCGTGACCTTTTCATAGGTGACATTGCCGTCCGCCGTATTCAGGACGGGAGCATCCAGGAATACTCGCTCTTCCCCGATGAATGCGTTGAGGAACGGTTCCAGGTCATTAACAGGAATATGGATATTGGTGGAAAACTGTCCCAGACACGCCAGCCACGCAATGAACGCCAGTTTCAGGTAAAACCCGAGATTGAACGGTTTGAAGAGCTTTTTTATCGTCAAATCAATTGCATTGCCGAATGGTTCGAACACTCTGAAAATCCTCATATCCTGTTTTCCTTTCTGTTTTTTATTGTTGAATTCAGATTGGAGACGGAGCATTATCGAACGTGGAAACTGCCGGAATATTTCCGACGGAAAAACGGAGATCCTGAATCTCAAGCCCGGCAGATTCCATTGTCACGGCGAAATCTCTCCTTTTCTGATTATACAGCCAGTGCTGCAAGAGCGGTATTTCCGATCTCCAGTCTTTACTTCTTTTCCGACATTCCCCGCAGTTCTACTGGGAACTTTAGCATAAAACAGGACAAAAGCAACATTTCAGCTTAAATTCCCGTCAAAATTTTTTGAGACAGCCAATGTCTGACAGATCAGCGCTTTGCCTATTATTCAGATCACTGCTCCGCCGCCATGAACCAGCATCTCATGAATTGAGAATCCTTGCCGGGACAGCCTGACTGTACAAACAGGGAACCGCCGGTGAAATCGGCTTGTTTTCTGCCGTATATGTTCTGTCAAGGGAGAGTTTTGATAAGATTGTCCATTTCTTTTCCGAAAGAAATCAGCATGATTTTGGTCAAAATGAAAAAAATGGGAAAATTTCATTTTCATTACTTGACTGTACTATTTTATTGGTACAATTTAAAACAACAGGAAGAACATTTCCAGCTCTTAACTTTTAACTCTTAACTCTTAACTTTTTGGGCGATCATGTTTCATCTGGATATGGCAAGCGGGATTCCGGTCTATCTTCAGATCGCGGCGGGGATTCGTGCGGAGCGTCTTTCCGGACGTTACCGGACGGGAGACCGGATTCCGCCTGTACGTGAACTTGCGCTTGCGTTGCGGGTCAACCCGAATACCGTTGCCAGGGCATATCGCTGCTTGCAGGAGGAGGGCTTTCTGGAGAGCCGTCCGGGGGGAGGAAATTATATTGCCCCGATCCCGTCGGAGACAGACCATGCGGAACGTGAGGCGCATCTCTCCGAGCTTCTGGACGCCCTGCTGCGCGAAACCGACGCATTGCAGATTCCGCGTTCCCGCGTGGAAGCTGTTCTGAAACAAAAACTGAACGGGGAGGAGAGGAAAGATGTGGAGTGATTTTCTGATGATCTGGCGTCTGGAGTGGAAACGGAACAGATGGCTCTGGCTCGGGGCATTTGCCCTGATGCTGGGAGGTCGTATTTTCTATGAGACAGTTTCCGGGAATATTTCTGCCGTTGCCAAACTCTTTTTGCTGATTATCGGCTGTCTTTCTCCTGTTTTATTTGTGGATTCCCTGCTTTGCCATCTGCGCAGTCGGACTTTGCCGTTTCTCCTGACCTTGCCCTGTTCTGCGAACCGCTTTTACTGGATCACCTGCCTGGGCAGTCTGTTTCTCTCTTTCCTTGCCGCGTTCTGCTGCTGGTGCGGATGGCATATTTTCGCCGACAGCTTTATTTTCCCGTATCTGATCGTTGTCATATCCATTCACGCGCTTTGCTTTTTCGGCAACATCGCATGCCGTGACCGGCTGGGAATATTGTTCGGTCTTCTGCTTTTCATTGCTCTGTGCTTTCTCTGGATTCCTTTCTTTCTGATTGTCAAGCTCATGGTCTTGTTCTGGTTTGAAGCAAATATACTTTCGCCATTCTTTTATATCCTGCCTTTGGGGGCACTGACGTTTTTTCTGGAAGGATGGCGCCTCTGGACCCGTTTCATTGTTTATCAGCGTTCCGTGATACGTGAACTGGTCCGTTTTGCCGTGGTCGTCGTTCTGCTTCCTGTCTTCCTGGGGATTGCCGCTTATGGCGGAGTCATAGCTTATGATATTCACTTGAACCGTCATTATAAAGCACTGATAAAACAGCGCGTGCTTGATTTGCGTCCATCCGCACAGAAATATCCAGCCTATTTTCTGGATTTCACTCCGCTTCTGCCGGAGAAGGTATCACAGACTGTGCCGGACACCGTATTGGCTGAGATCTGTCATACCGTAGCGGCGAAAGGCGACGGAACCTCTTTCCGGACTTTTTCCTGCGTCGGATACCCGGGCACGCTTAAAGGGGAATATCCGGTCGTCTGCCGTTATCTGGGCAGTTTGGATTCCTGCTTCGGCGCTTATTTTGAGTCCTCGTGCAACGCGGGGAAATGGCGGGAAGCGGAGGAAGTTTACCGGGCGATGATGATTCTTTCCCGGTATCCGGAACCGTATGGCGCTTCTGTATTGCGATCGCGGGAGAGGGTTTATTATGAGTGTTTCGAGGTGCTGATGAAGCCTGACATCGGGCGCGAGGGCTTGCGGATGATGAAAGACCTGCTTGCACGATGTGAACAGATGGAGTATCCGGAGTTTACCCGTGTCATGTGGTGTTGTGATAATTTTTCTTTTCGTGAAATGTTTTCCGAAAGACGTTTTTTTCTGGATTTCATTTCTTCTTATTTCCATCCGCGTTTCCTGAACTACTGCAGGAATCAGGAATTGGAACGGCTGCCGCCGACTGTGACTCCACGGAGTCTTGAAGATGTGGTGAGACTTGCCAGAAAATATGATCTTGTGCCTGAACCTTATTTTTTCCTTTTTGTGAAACTGACTGCCGTGGAAGCGCTGCGGATCAAAATCGAATATCTGGAGCACGGAACTCTGCCGACTGTGCGGAAGGAGTCTTCTTTGCTTATTGTGCAGCTGCAGGGTGAAAAAGTCGAAATCCGCTGGAAGTTCATAAATGTTTCTTGTGCGGGTGGTTATCTCAGCCATTTTGTTTTGGAACTGCCGAAAACAACTAAACAGGGAAAGGGGATGAAATGAGTGATTTTCTGATGATCTGGCGTCTGGAGGGGAAACAGAACAGATGGCTCTGGCTCGGGGCATTTGCCCTGATGCTGGGAGGGCAGGGGACGTTGTTCCTGTTGAGAGAGAGCCTGCCGGAAGTTCTGCAATGGTTTCCGGTCATACTGGCATTTCTGTCGCCGTTGTTTTTCGCCTCGGGAATACCGCTGATGATTGCGAAAAAACAGTTGCCGCTTTTCCTGACTCTGCCGGTCGGGAGCCGGAAAATCTACTGGAACTATTACTCCGGCTCCCTGCTGCTGTGCCTCATTTTCGCTTCGACCCTGTTTCTGACGCAGGCATTTATTCTGCGGAATCTGATTCTCGGGACTTCCCTGCTTCTGCTTGTTCATGCGGCTATGTTCTGGGGCGGTTTGCTCCGTCGGGACGGCAGCGGTTCCGTGGTCGGACTGCTGATATTGTTTCCTCTGTATCTGGCATGTTATCCTCTGATCCAGTTCCTGACTGCTTTGCTTGCGGCATTGTCATCCTGGTCTCCGGAAATCGAATCTGTTCTGTGTCTGCTTACAGGAGAAAATGCGCCGCTGCCGACCTCGGAGTATTATATTACCGTGCCGTTGATTGCCCTGGCGTCTGCTTCGGCATTTGCTCTTGCCGGTGCGTCTCTCTGGAATCAAGAGGTAATCCGCGGCAGAAAGGGAATGAAGCGGACTGTATGGTTTACCGTTCTTCTGCTGACAACTCCTTTCCTGGCGGCTGTCCTGGGATATGTTGCCGTTTCCTGGGCGGACTGTCTGCTGCATGACTATTGGAGCCGCCAACCGGGATTCTGGAGCGATGAAAAACCGTTTCGGATTACGTATCCCGAGTTTTACCGGACGACTTCTATGCGGAAACAGGAACATGTGCCGGGAGGCGTGAAACGCTATGTCGTCGATCCTGAAAAAGTGCTGCTGTTTTGCCGCCGGCTCCAAAATGAGACTGATACGGCAAAACGTGTCATGACGACATGTGATCTGCCTTTCCTACTGGATTACTATGGCTATATCCCGCGGTCATTGTCATACTTTGCAATTTCGGATTACAACTGCTTTCCAATGGCGCTGAAAGCGTTTCTGGAGCAGAAACGCTGGGACGATGCGAAAGAGATACTGAAATGTTCGGAGCTTCTTTTTGTATATATTCATCCGCAGTATTTTGAGCTGCTCTTCACAAAACTGTATCTGCTGCGGTGCGAACTGAAAGTGATTTGCATTTACGCGGGGGATGAACCTGAAGCGGCTTCCGTCATGCAGGTACTGCTGAAACAATTGGAAAAACTTTCCCTGAGTCTGTCCTATCTTCCTGATGTGCGACTGCCGTCAAATGCCGGAATCTTTGAGATTCCGAAGGATATTTCCGGTGACGGCGGTCTGCTGCGGCGCTGTGCGGACGCGCGTTTCCGCCATATCTTTGTTTATTGGAAGATTGCCAGATGCAACCGGGAAATCCGGGGGGCGGTACCGTGCGGCACACCGGAAGAGTTGTCGCGTTACGTCAAGGGAATTATAAGATTCGTGACCGTCGGATACGGAAAAAAGGCATGGATAAGAAAGGAGTTGAATCCTTATGTTTACACTTACTATTATCTCAAAGTTTTCGGGGTGACGGGGCTGCGGCGGCGGATTGCTTTTCTCGAAAAGAGTCCGCCGCCGGAACTTCCTGAACACTTGAAAATAGAAAAAGACCGTATCACGGATAAAATAACCGGTTATTCTTCATCAACTTCGGAGGGATGGCAATGAGCGGATATGCGATTGAAATGAAAGGTGTCGCCAAGCGTTATGGAAAACACTGTATATTGGATGGCTTTGACCTTACGGTGCCGAAAGGAGCGGTCTATGCCCTGCTGGGAAACAACGGCGCGGGGAAAAGCACTTCGATCAGACTCATGACCGGGCAGCTTCTCGCGGACTCCGGAACGATTTCCGTTCTGGGGTTGGATCCCGTGAAAGAGGCGACCGCTTTGCGCCTGCGGTTCGGCTACGTTGCGGAAACGGAGCGGCTTTTCGACTTCCTTACTCCGCCGGAACTTTTCGCATTTCTGAAGCATTTCTTCCCGGACTGGAACGATCAACGGGCAACGGAGCTGCTGCATCGGTTCCGGCTTCCCGCAGACAAGAAAATCGGCTCGTTTTCCCGCGGCATGTATGCGAAGACCGCTCTGATTACGGTGATGGCGCGGAGACCGGAGCTCGTGATTCTCGACGATCCGGCGCTCGGACTGGATACCGTCAGCCGTTCGGACTTCATGACACAGCTCATCGAGTCCATTCAGGAATATGAGCATACGATTCTCCTGAGTTCACATCTGATTCCCGAAGTGGAAGGAGTCTGCGACTATGTCGGCATCCTGCGGAACGGGAAGCTGCTTTGTTCGCAGGATACCGAGTCCCTGAAATCGCGTTTCCGGCGGATTCGTCTGCCCGGAGAGGAAACTGCGAAGATGACAGGGGAAATCTGCCGGAAAAAGATTGCCGGAACAGATTATGTCGTGGCGGATGTCTCCGTAAACCGTTCCCTGCGGAACGACGGGGAAGCTATGACGCTGGAAGAGATTTTTCTTGCCTTGACCGGCGGAGAATGACTACTTGCACCCGCAGGTTCCGCGGTAGCAGATATGAACTTCCTCAATCTTGAACGAGGAGGGCAGGGAGGGCGTTTTCTGCTCCGGCAGGTCGAAAAGATCATAGACGCCGCCGCAGATCCGGCACTTGAAATGAGCGTGTGGGCGGAGATCGGCATCAAAACGCAGTTCGCCGTCTTCGATGATGACCGTGGAGACCGCTTTTTCCCTGACCAGAAGTTTCAGGGTGTTGTAAATTGTTGTCCGCGACAATGACGGCTGGGATGCGATGATTGCCTGATAGATTGTGTCCGCCGTCGGGTGAACCGGATGCGAGAGCAGATAGGCATAGACCGCCAGGCGCTGAGGCGAAGGGCGGATGCCGAGTTCCCGGAGACGTTCCGCCGGATTGATTTGCAAGGCTGTCTGCATATTTCACATCCTTTCGGGAGTAAAAAGCTGCCGGTTCGCCCGGCAGCTTCGGAGCTGAAAACATTATTTGGAGAAATAACGGTTCAGAAGTCCGTTGAAAGCGGAGCCGTGACGGGCTTCGTCTTTGCACATTTCATGGACAGTGTCATGAATGGCATCATAGCCGAGGGCTTTCGCTTTCTTCGCAAGTTCGAGCTTTCCGGCCGTCGCGCCGTGTTCCGCTTCAACACGAACCTTGAGGTTGGTCTTGGTGCAGGGAACCACGACTTCGCCGAGGAGCTCCGCGAATTTTGCGGCATGTTCGGCTTCTTCAAAGGCAATGCGCTTATAGGCTTCGGCGACTTCCGGATAACCTTCGCGATCCGCCTGACGGCTCATTGCGAGATACATTCCGACTTCGGTGCATTCACCGTTGAAGTTGGCGCGGAGTCCTTCGACGACTTCCGGATCAATTCCCTCCACGGAACCGATTCTGTGTTCATCTGCCCAGACCAGAGCCTCGCCTTCCTTCTTTTCCACGAATTTGGATTTCGGAGCCTTGCACTGGGGACAGGATTCCGGAGCTTCTTCACCGACGTAGACATACCCGCACACGGAGCATACAAATGATTTCATGTTACCACCCTTTTTGTTGTTTGTTATATTTCGGCGTTTCCGCCATTTCATTATAATCTGTAATGATTACAAAATTAAAATTAATACAAAAATTGAAAAATGCAAGTCCGGAACGAAAAAAAATTGATTTTTTTTCCCGGGGGAGGGGATTTCCGGGAATCTCCCGCTTTTCGTTTTCCGGGCTTTTCCGCGCCGGAACGCGGGGCAGACGGAGACGGAATTTCCAGAATTGAATTGCGGAGAAACCCGGGGAAAGCCGTTCCCGTGCTTGTAACCCCGGGGGAGAGCATTATATTATGATGAGAGTGAAGTTTCCATACCATAACCGGGAGCAGACAGAAAGGAAAAAACGATGTTCCGTTATATTTTACGCTACTACATTGATCCGGGATTCGCGGAAGACAAACGAATTCCGGAACTGCTGAAACTCTGCGGAAAAGGCAGAATCGAAGAGGTCATGCTTTTCTACAATCCGGAAGAACTCTTTCAGGGGTATCCGGATGACGCCGAAGTCGATCGCTGGTTCGCACTGGCAAAGAAGGTGAAGGCGGCGCTTGACAAAGCAGGTATTCTGCTGAGCATCAACCCGTGGACTACCACGGTTCATGTCAGCCGCGGACGCAAGTTCTCGGAAAAGCAGCGGAACTTCCAGCCGATGATCGGGGAGACCGGAACCGTATCACCGGTCACTGCCTGTCCGTTCGATCCGCACTGGCAGGAGTGGCTGGCATCCTTTTTCGCGCGGATTGCAAGGGAAGTTTCCCCGACCGCAATCTGGGTCGAGGACGACTGGCGGCTCCATAATCATGAACCGTCCATGAAATACGGCGGCTGCTTCTGCCCGCTGCATCTCGCACGTTTTGAACAGGAGACCGGCATCAGAACGGATCGGGAGCAGCTCCTGAAAAACATTCTGGCTCCGGGGGAACCGCATCCGTGGCGGAAAGCGTGGCTGAAGGTCTGCCGCGACTCCCTGCTGGAACCCGCCCGCAGGCTTTATGAAGAAGTCCATGCGGCGAATTCGCAGGTCCGGCTCGGACTGATGAGTTCCGGACCCGATGTGCACAGCGTCGAGGGCAGGGACTGGAATCTGCTGAAAGAGGCGCTTTCTCCGGATGCTCCGCTGCTGGTGCGTCCCCACCTGCCGCCTTATACGGAAGTCTATGCCCTGGAGACTTCCCCCGCCGTGTCGCGTCAGACCGTTTCCGAGTATGACTGTCCCATTGAGATTTATCCGGAGCTGGAAAACTCGCCCCGCTGCGGCAGATATTCCAAGAGCGGCACATTCAGCGTTTTCGAGTGCTGGCACAGCGCATTGTTCGGTTCTTCCGGCATCACGATCAATCACTATGACATGATGGGCAACGGCTTCTCTCTGGATTACGATTTCCCGGAATATCTCGCAGGTGCAAAAGACAGGCTTGACGCATTGACCGCGCTGAAGCTTTCCGACCGTGATTCCGAGGGCGTTCGGGTGCTCTACTCTCCCTGCATTGCGGAGCACGTCCGTACTTCCTCCGCGGACTCCATGTCTGCTCTCGTGAACGATTCCGCGGGCTGGAGCGGCGTTTTCTACAAGCTCGGCATTTCGCACGGGATCACAAAAGAGATTTCCGGCACGGGAATCCGCGCGGTGTCGAATCAGACTCTGCGCGCCTATTCGGATGAGGAGATCAGGCAGCTTCTTTCGGGAAAGCTGATTCTTGACGCCCCGTCTGCTGAAATTCTGCTGGAAAGGGGATTCGGCTCCATGGCGGGAATCAGGTCCGCGGAATGGCGCACTCTGGACGACGATGGTTACGCCTATGAAGAGATCGTCGGCGGGAAAGAGTCTCTCTATGGTGTTGACACACCACGCATGAGCGCTTCCCGCTGCGCTGCGGAAGTCCTTGCCATGACGACGGATGCAAAGGTGCTGAGCAATATCTGCCGTTATGATCGTTCCGTGCTGTATCCGGGATCGGTTTTCCATGAAAATGAACTCGGCGGACAGGTGCTGACCATTGCCTATCCCCTGCACAGTCTGCAGTTCGATATGGGATATTTCAACAATTACCGCCGGATCTTCCTGCATGAGATCATACGGAATCTCTTCCAGGAGAAGAAGATTCTGCTTGGATGCGATGTGCCGCTTCAGGCTTACAGAAACAGCCGGCAGTCGCAGACAGTCCTTGCGCTGCTGAATCCTACTCATGATCCTTGCCGCAGACTGCGTTTCTTTGCTCCGGAACTGAATCCGGCTCAGGCGGAATTGCTCGGCAGGGATGGTGTCTGGCGGAAAGCGGAACTGAAAGTCCAGGCGGACGGCTCCCTGGTTTGCGAACGGGAACTGGCGCCGCTGGATATGTTTGTCCTGAAATTCCATGCCTGACCGGCAGAAGAAAACGGGATGCCGACCGGACTGCCGGCATCCCGTTTTTTGAGCGGGTGCCTACTGTCTTTTCTGCAGTTTCAGGATCAATTCCGCCGCTTCCTCGCGGACTTTGTCCGGCATGGACGGGTCGTGCCCGAAGTCAATGACAACCCGTTTCGGGGCGTCCGCAAGGAATTTCCGCGCTTCCGGCGAATTCCCCGCGACTTCCCGGAGTTTCGCCAGATATTTGACGTCGTTCATTCCCTGGCGCATCGCCATGTAGCGGATCGACGGCATGAACTCGTCGAAGGAACGGTAGGTGATCCCGCCGCTCATGGCGACTTTCCAGTCCGACGCGCCGTATCCGCCGTAGCAGTCGCTGAACCAGAACATCATGTTGCCGTTCAGTTGGTGGTATTCTCCGAACCATGCGTTTTTCCGGTAGTTGCGGTCGGGATGCGCCCTCATGCTTGTCGAACAGGTGTAATGGCGTATCTTCTTTCCGGCGGCAAGGCTTTTCCGTATGAAATCCCGGTGTTCGGGACGCTCGAAGTAACCGTAGCTCCACAGAACCCACTCATCTGTATGGGGTGCCAGCTTCTCCATGTCGGCGGCGGACATGAGAGAAGCTCTGTCAGTGTGAAGACATTTGCTTTCCTCCGTCCGGAAAAAACAGGAGAACAATGGAACGGAAAAGAGAAAACAAGGCGGTGCCGGGATTGACTCCATTCTTTGCCGGAGGTCGTTTCCTGCCTCGGAAGACGGGTGATAACCGCGCTGGCGGCATGGTCTCCGGCAGATCGCGCCGAACCTGAGCCGCGGTGCAATGCGCGCTTCAAAAAAGAGCGGAGACAGTTCATGTCCTGCATTCTGTATAAGAAAAATCTTTTCATTCCGCTGGTTCTCCGTTCCATGTGTTATCGTCTGCAATGCCTGATGCTGTCTCTCACAACCAGGCGCGCAGGGATTTGAATGATGTAATTGCAGCTGTCCTGCTTTGTGATCAGATTTCTCAACAGGTCGGCACCTGCCTTGTAAATCTCCGGCATCCTGCAGTCCACGGCGGTGAAAAACGGTTTTTCCGGCGGCGGCTCCATGTAGCCTTCCAGATTGTCAAAGCTCAGGATGTCCGGCATTTCCCCCGCGTTTCGGAAGACCTCCCGCATTCCAATGGAAAAATATTCGGACAGGGAGAGGATAAGCGTATCTTTCAGATCCTCCTTGAGAGAGGAGAAATAGCGGAGCGCCGCCATCTGGGCGCTCAGATTGTTGATGCCTTTCAGATTTAAGGTTTCCACTTTTCCCAGGGAGACTCCGAGGCACTGCAGCAGATTCCGGATGTTCCGTTCGGATGCGACCGCATTGGGGTGTCCCGCGCTCAAAATCAGAATTTTCCGGTATTTTTCAAGATCATATTTTTCTGAAAATTCGGTCAGCGCGCGGGTATAGTCCGGAATGACCTGACTGCATGGGAGACGTTCCATGATGTAAGTGCTTGCAATCACCACAATTTTTCCCCTGAACTTCCAGAGAACCGGTCTTGTCGCGTCATCAATGAATGTTGCGGAAATCAGGAGTCCGTTGAGGTGGCTTAATTTTTTTTCCGCGAGCGCCGGATGGCGCAGTTCGTGATAGGAAAGAATCAGCGGTTCCAGTTCCGCCCGGGTCAGGTGTTCCTGCACTTCCTTTGCCGCCGCGCATTGAATAATATCCGTTGCATCCGGTCCCGGCAGATGTCCCGCATATCCGATTGCGGGAACGACGGGGGGATTGTGCTTGATGAATGTGCCGCTCTGCGGAATGCGGTAAAGAAAATCCTCTTTGACAAGCCGGTTCAGGATTTTGTCCGCTGTTGCGGTGGAGATCCCGTAGCGGGAAGCCAGTTCTCTTACAGATGCCGCCGGGCTTCCCGAAGGCAGACGCTTTGCCTGCAGTTCCGCCCGCAGACGTTCCGCCAGCTCCGAGGTTTTTGTAAGCCGTTCGCAGATCATTTCTTTTTTCCCTTGTCTTTTTCGTTGCATTTTTATTATAAGTATTTTTTCATGATTTGTAAAGAGGAAATGAACGGGAAACCATGAAATAATGATACAAAAATAAAACAACTGTAATGAAATCGGTGATACAGACCGGAGAGTCTGTAGCGGATAGGCATGGGTATCCTGAAAGGCCGGCGCGGGTATTCCGGAAACATTCGAAGCCAGAACAAAAACTGATGCGGAAAACAGATGTCTGCATCCGGATCGCCTCGTTTTTTCCATGCCTTCAATGCGTGGATTCAAGCCGATCAGCGGATTTTCGGGCGGTTTCCCCCGATTTTTTCAGACTCCGTTCAGGAGAGATTAGATTTCTGTTTCGTTTCCGCGCCTTGTCTTGACTCTTTTTCCACGTCCGAATATATTACCGGCGTTTACGATCCACAGGACAGGAACAACAGAAACAAAGAACAGGGAGAATGGACTCATCGACAGCAGTAAGAAATCAATGACCATATAGAGAATCTCGGCAAACACAGCAGACAGAACAAGAAACAAGTCATCAGGCAAAACTGAAGAATCAAAAACCAAGGATTGAATCATGAAAGTTTTTAACAGGAGACAGACACGTATATTTCAACAGGAGAAATTCACCCTTATAGAATTGCTGGTTGTAATTGCAATTATTGCAATTCTGGCATCCATGCTTTTCCCGGCGCTGGCACAAGTCCGGAAAAAGGTTGTTTCCACTGCCTGCAGCAGCAACTTGAGGCAGGTGGGAGCGGCATACCATTCCTATGCGGTGGACTGGAAGGACTGGTTCCCGAAAATGGGACAGGATCAGGGTTCCCGGATCCGCAAAAGCGGCGTGGACTCCATTCAGGCATTCAAGCCGTATATCGGGAATTATAAAGCCTGGAACTGTACGGCATACGGCGAACTGCCGGCCATTGATGATCCGGTTAACAACAACGGGCACATGTATGGAACCTATCTTTCCCCGGTTCGGGTGGACATCGCTACGCGCAGCGGAATTGACTACAGGGAGAAATTTGCCCGGAGAGCATCGGACAATCCCGTGTTCACTGTGCTGGTGATGGATCAGGTAATCCGCTACGCCAGCGGCAAATGCTACACCAATCATACCAGAGCCGGAATTCTGAGACATTACAACAAGGATAAGAATCCGACCGGAGTCTGGATGGAGACCTACCTGCAGGCCGGAGACCCGGACGGATTCAACTATGTGGCGCTTGACGGTCATGCCGCATGGATCACATGGCCGAACGGGTATATGGGTTACGATCACTGGGATTTCACCATGTATTCCGATTCCACGAACCGTTCGACTTACATTCCCAACAACCGTCATTTGACCTTTGATGAAATTCAGGCGTCACGCTGAAAACATAAAAGTCCGGAAAGAGTAAAAACATGAAAGAGCGGCACCCCTTCCCGAAGAGTCTGAACCGGGGCTGGAATCTCCTGCGCTCATGTTATGAACGCTACAGAAATTCTTTTACTTTCCAGGTTCTGTTCTGGATCACACTTGCGGGAATTGCCGTGTTTCTGCTCTATCCGGGGCGGAACAAGGATACGCAGGGGCGTCAGGACATTGTCCTCTGGGTGCCGCGCGCCGCCGGGGATCAGGTCAAGGCGTGTGTGGAGGAGTTCGAGCTCCGCCATCCGCAATACCGTGTCCGCATCGGTTCCGCAACGGTCCGGGATTCGGTCGGCGATCCCACACGCTTCCTGCTCGGCGTCGCCGGGGGCGTTCCGCCGGATCTGATCCATTTTGACCGTTTTGCGATCGTGGAATGGGCTGGACGGGATGCCTTTCATCCGTTGAACGATTTTCTGGAGCGGGACAAGGGAGAAGCCGATGCGATCCGGAGGGAAAATTATGTTCCGGCCGCATGGGAAGAGGTTGAGTATCAGGGAAAACTGTATGCCGTGCCCGACAGCGTGGACACCCGTGCGCTTTACTATGACTGCGATGCTCTGCTCCGAGCCGGACTGGTTTACAAGCCGGAAGATCCCGAGGTCAGAAGCGGGATTGCTCAAGCTGGAGAGGTGCGCCCGCCCGCTACCTGGGAGGAACTCTGCCGGAAACGTCTGGATCTGACGGCTTCCGTTGCCGCGGACGGGACAATCACATTCGATTCCCCGCTTGAAGGAAGTCGAAACCGGATTCAGGAAAATGACGTGATCTGCATCTTTTCCAGGCAGAACCGGAAACGCATTTTCCGTGCCCGGATCGGGAAAGTCAAGGATTCCCGTACCGTTCAGATCGACTTCCGCAGGGAACTGCCGCCGGGCGTCAGCCGGATTCCTGATGCGTTTTTGGGAAGAAACAGAATCAAGGTTTTCGACCGGGATTCCTATGTCGTCAGACTGACCCGCTTCGACGAGGAAAACGGAGCGATGAAAACCGCAGGCTTTCTGCCGCTTTTCGGGAACAGCTGGCTCTATCTGTATGGCTGGCTCAACGGCGGCGAATTCATGAGTGCCGACGGAACCCGGTGCACTTTGGACGAGCCGCGTGTGGTTTCCGCTCTTGAATACATTACCGATATTTATGACTGCATGGGGGGAGTGGAGGAAGCCAGAATTTTTCAAATGTCCAGCCTGGGCTCTTCCATGCTCGACTTGTTCCTGAGTCACAGAATCGCGATGAAAATCGACGGTTCCTGGTTCATGCAGACCATCTGCGCCTATAAGCCCGAATTGAATTTCGGCATCGCTCCGCCGCCGCTGCCGGAAAAACGGCGGAACGCCGGTGCGCAGTCCCTTACCTGGATGGGCGGGTGGGCGTATGCCATCCCCGCGACGGCGAAAAACAAGGAGGGGGCATGGCTGCTCCTGAAATGGCTCTGCTCGCCGGAAAGCGATCGGATCGGGACAGGCTTTGCCAGCTCCGCCGCAAATTCCAAAGGACAAGTTTATCTCCCGGAATTGAGCGCGGATATTCGTTTCAACTGGCGGCGCAGCGAGGAGTATGTAAAAAATTCCATTTTCCTTTCCGAGAATCTGAAACAGGCCTATGCTGCATTTCTGGGAACTTTGAACTCCAGCCGGTTCCGTCCGGTGACTCCGGTCGGACAGAAACTCTGGAATGAACAGAGCCGTGCAACGGAACTTGCCTCCGGGCACGCCATGTCCGCGCAGGAAGCTCTTTCCCACGGTCGGAAACGGGTGCAGAACGCACTGGATAAAATTCTCCATCCGCCCGCGGGGGTGCAGATTTCCTGGCACACTCTGATCGGAATTTATCTGCTTTTTCTTGCGGCAGGGGGGATTTTCCTCTTCCTGCAGAACCGGAAAAGAGCGCAGAAGACTCTTTTTCAGCATCGCTGGTTTGCAGGCTATCTCTGCATATCGCCCTGGCTGATCGGTTTTCTGATATTCGGGGCAGGGGGATTCCTTTTTTCCATTATCATCAGCTTTTCCAGCTATGACATTCTCTCGCCTGCGCGCTTCATCGGACTGGAGAATTACCGCAATCTTTTTTCCGATCCGATTTTCTGGCTCAGCATCCGGAACACCTGCTTCATGATCCTGTCCGTTCCGCTCGGCATCGCCGTCGGAATCAGTCCGGCGCTGCTGCTGAACCATTCTCTGAAAGGAATCCGGCTGTATCGGACACTCTTCTATCTGCCGGCAGTTGTCCCGATGGTGGCTGCGCTGCTGCTGTGGATGAAGATATTCGATCCGAACATCGGTTTCCTGAATCAGTTTCTGAGAGCGGTCGGGGTGGAGGATCCGCCCTCCTGGCTGAGTTCTCCGACCTGGGCAAAGCCTTCGATTATCATCATGGGACTCTGGAATATCGGCGGAAGCATGGTCATCTGGCTTGCCGGATTGAAGAACATTCCGGAATCCCTGTATGAGGCGGCAGCCATAGACGGCGCCGGAGCGTTCAGCCGGTTCCGTCATATCACGTTGCCGCTGCTGAGCCCTTACATTTTCTTCAATCTGATTATGGGGATGATCGGCGTGTTCCAGATCTTTGAACAGGCATACATCATGACCAGCGGCGGTCCCGAGGACGCCACGCTGTTTTATGCCTATAAACTTTTCAATGAAGCATTCCGTTATCTGAACTTCGGAATGGCCGGAGCGATGGCATGGATGATGTTCCTTGTAATTCTGGCAGTTACCTGGATCAATTTCCTTCTCGGGAAGAAATGGGTTCATTACGGTGATTGAACAGGAGTATTGCGATGATTGAACAATCGAAAAAACTGCTGCCGCGCCTTGTGCTGCACCTCTTCCTTGTCACTTTCAGCCTTGTTTTTCTCTTCCCTTTTCTGTGGATGATCTGCGGAAGCATAAAACTGCGGGAGGAGATGGCGGGGGAAAAAAGCCGGCTCCTGCCGTCGACTCCGCGAGTCGTCGGGGAAACCCCGTATTTCTGCTCTGAAGCCGATCTGGCGGCGGATGTGCCGGAAGACATCCCGGAAGCTGTCTGGAAGGGAGTTCTGCCGGAACTCGAAAAACGGATTCAGGCGAAGATGAAGGACTGGCAGCCTCGTCTTCCCGGAGAAGACAGTCCGATGGATCTTTCGTTCAGCGATGACGGAGAATGGCAGCCGGTCATGGTCCGGGAAATTGTCCGGATCCTTGGCAGCAGAATCAGTGACCGGGCCCGCAAAGCCGCGTCCGCTTCCGCAGAAAAATCCGCGGTATCCGCCCACAGTCCGGCGGATGGGATTGAAACGGGTAAGAAAGCGGTGCTGGAGGACGTCGGAACGCTTTTGACCACGGAGATTTATGAAAATGCTTTCAACAGAGTCTTTCAGCGTGTTTGTCTGGGCGAGGTAAAATTCCGGACGGATCATCGGATTCAGAAAAGTTCATCGGAAGCCGGATGGCGGGTGATCGAGGGTGAGGCTTCTCTGACGGAGCGGAATTTCAACAACAGCGCCTATCAGCTGGTGAATCTGGATTACCGGCGATCCCCTCAAGTCTGCTTTGCCTATACACCGGAAACGGTGCCGGAGAACATCGACCGGATTTATCTGAGCTGTCGCGGAGATGCCGCCTGGAGCCGGATCGTCTTTGAAGTCATCCGCGATGGCAGACGCTACCGGACAAGCGAAGCCATCCAGTTTTCCAGTTCGGAATGGTTTGAAACCACGTTGCTTCCGGACTCCGGCAATATCCGGTCCGGAACATCCGGCGGGGTTCAGCTTCATGAGGTCGGACCGGCTCCGGAGAATGCCCCGGCCTTTGAAATCCGCATGTATATTCGGAAGAATTCGCAGTGGGGCGCCTGGGTGGACAAGGCTCTGCGGAATTACCGGATTGTATTCAAGGAACTGCCGTTTGCCCGATATATCATGACAA
Organism: uncultured Lentisphaeria bacterium; assembly: GCA_949282305.1. GTDB lineage: Bacteria > Verrucomicrobiota > Lentisphaeria > Victivallales > UBA1829 > UBA11452. Next base: position 197,640 of record CASDPB010000036.1, read on the forward strand.
GTTTTGCCCTGTGCATTCTGAACATCGTGCTGACAGTTTTCTCCTGCACCTTTGTCGCCTACGGATTTTCCCGTCTTGAATGGTTCGGCAGAGATTTCTTCTTCGGCGTGATGATCGCTACGATGATGATTCCCCAGCAGGTGCTGATGCTGCCGAACTTTCTGATAAACCGGGAACTCGGGTTCTACAATACATTGATCCCGCTCTGGCTCTATTCCGCGTTCGGGAATGCGTTCTTCATCTTTCTGCTTCATCAGTTCATGAAGACGATCCCGAAGAGTCTGGAGGAGGCCGCCATGATGGACGGCTGCGGTTTTCTGGGAATCTACTGGCATGTGATTCTGCCGCTGCTGAAACCGACGATCGCCACAATCTCCATTTTCACCTTTACCGGCTGCTGGAATAATTTCATGGACCCGCTGATCTATGTGAACGACGAGACGCTTTTCCCACTGGCTCTTGGACTGTTCAAATTCAATCTGATCAGCGGTTCGGATACCGGACTGATGATGGCGGGATCGTTCCTGATGACACTGCCGGTGATCATTCTGTTCTTTTTCGCTCAGAAATATTTTATTCAGGGAATTACCCTGACAGGAAATAAAGAATAACAAAAAAAGAAAGGAAAAACAGATGAAACTCATTTCAACACTTCTCGGGCTGGGACTCTCCCTGCTGCCAATGCTGCTTCCGGGAGCGGAAAACGAAAGGCCGCTGGCCCGTTTCGGCATTGTCAGCGATGTCCATTATGCCGCCTATCAGTCGCCGCAGAAACATCCCAATTACCGTGCCTCATTGCAGAAGATGCGGGAGTTTGTAAAAAACATGAATCAGGAAAAGGTCGACTTTGTCGTGGAACTCGGCGACTATGTCGGACGCGGGGGACCAAGCCGGGAGATGGTTCTGGAATGGCTGACAACCGTGGAAGCCGAATACGGCAGGTTTCAGGGACCCCGCTATCACGTCCTGGGGAACCACGACATGGCTCCGCTGGATAAGGAGACTTATCTGCGGCAGGTGGAGAATACCGGAATCCCCTACGGGCACAGCTATTATTATTTTTACTTCGGGGGAATTCAATTCATTGTGCTTGATACCGACTACCGCAGAGACGGCACATCTTATGGCGACGGCCGCCCCTGGAAAGAAACCTTCATTCCCGCAAAACAGCTCTCCTGGCTGAAACGCACGCTGGCGTCTCATTCCGGAAAGAGCATCATCTTCATGCACCAGCCGCTGTACGATGAAGGCGCCGATGGAAACGTCGAAAACAGCCGCGAGGTCAGAAAAGTTCTGGAGGAATCCGGAAAAGTTCTGGCAGTCATCAACGGCCATTATCACGAAGGCGTCGGAAAGCGGATCAATGGTATTTATTACTACAATATGAGATCCATGCTGAATTCTCCGGCGGAAAATTCGTATGCTCTTATGGAGGTTCTGCCGGATTACAGCATCCGGATCCGCGGCTTCGGAAAAATCCGCAGCTGCGTGCTCTCCCCGGATGGCGGATCTCAGGAAAAAAGCGCAGACTCCCGAAAGTGAATTCCGGTTCGTTTTTCAGGAAAAGTTGATTTTAAGCAATAAAAGATTATAGTAGGAAATACGAGGAGCGGCGCAGAGGGACATATTTTCTCTGCGCCGCATGTCAGATAACAAGCAAATGCAGCAGCGGAATGGCTGGGTCTGTTGCCGAGGCTTCTGAAAGGGGGACGGTCCCGGATTTCCCGTATCCGGTTCCTCACCTGCAATGCCGGCTGCTTTCACTCCTCGTTTCAGTTTGTCAAGGAGCAGAAATGATTCTTACCGATTCAACCCCGTTGGATTTCGTTTGTGATGGAAAAACGACAGTCCGGAGCCCTCAGAAAACCACACTGTTTCAGCTGGAACTGGATTACCGGAACATCAACTGCGGAATGTCGTATGTCATCCAGATGCGTAACGGAGAGTTCTTTCTTATTGACGGCGGCTATTTTACCGACGGTGAGGATGAGCGTCTTTACCGGTTCCTTTCAGCCCGTGCCCCCGATGGAATCCGTATTGCCGGCTGGTTTTTCTCTCATGCTCATCAGGATCATGTAGGTAATTTCATCAATTTTATTACCCGGTACCGTGACCGCGTGACGATTGGCTGTTTTCTCTACAGGATACAGCCGGTCGATTATTCCTGTATTCGCGGGGACTGGAAAAGCTGTGATGAGGCAACGGTCAGGGAATTCCATCGCATTCTGGATTGCTGTGTTCCCGATGTCCCGCGAAAAATTCTGGAGACGGGGGATCGTTTTTCCTTTCATGAACTGGAGTTTGAGGTTCTGTTCACTTATCCGGATCTCCGGGATGCTGCTGCAACCTTTAACGATCATTCCACGATTCTGAGGATGACGGTTCAGGGACAGCGGATTCTCTGGCTGGGCGATATTGGTGCTGCGGGGAGCAGGAGTCTGCTTCGTCTGCCGGAGGAGGAACTCCGCTGCGATATTGTGCAGGTTGCTCATCATGGCTACAATGGTGCCTCTCTCGAATTATACAGAAAATTGAATGCCGGTGTTGCATTGTGGCCGACTCCCTCTTACGGTATGTCCGCCAACGCGAGTTTCCCTGTCAATGATTTTCTGTTGAACGGTTCCGGCATTCGTGAGCACTTTGTCGGCGGCGGTGGAACGGTGGAAATGACATTGCCGTATGTCCCCTGTACTGCCCGTCGTGAGCCTCCGCAGTTTCTCTCCTGAACCGCTCCGTCGGGAAAGGAGATACTTTCTTGCCGGTTTTGAACTGTTTGATACACTCCCGGTTAAGAGCAAGGTTCTGCCACTGTATCAAAACACTGTCTTTCAAGCGTTGCCCGTATGCATCTCAATGTAACAGATGACAGGGATTTCCTCTTTGTCGGTCTGCAACGGGATTTCCTTGCGCTGACCGTTCAGTTGATAACGGTAATAATAGGAACCTCCCGTTTTTTTTCTGTCTGATGGAACCGAACTCCAGTTTCATTGACACCGCCTTTTTTCTCACTTTTGACATAGCGCCTGCTTTCAAATAACAGGTTATGGCTCACTATATCATCGAAAAAGCCTTTTCCAAGCAAAAATGGGGACAAATGGGGAATTTTTCAATATTTTGAGTGTAAAAATGGCGGAGAGAGGGGGATTCGAACCCCCGGTACAGTGTTACCCGTACGACGGTTTAGCAAACCGTTCCTTTCGGCCACTCAGGCATCTCTCCGCAGACCGATGACTCAGTCAGTTGACAAGATCAGCAACTATAATGCGTTTTTTTATAAATTCAAATCAAATTCAGGGAAAGTTCAGTAAAAAATATGACTTTTTTATTCGTTTTTACCTGAATCAAGTCCTGTTCCAATAGGAACGAAGCTGTCTGACACGCTTGCCAATGTCCGGAGCCTGAGTGATTTCTGTCACCATGGCAATGTATTTGGCGCCGTGAGCAAGGAGTTCCGGGATATGGTGTTCCTTAATGCCTCCCATGACGGTAAACGGAATGTTCAAAAGCGGGCCGACCTCTTCGACGATTCCAAGTCCCAGGGGCTGAACCGGCGTATTTTTCGTTTGAGTCGGATAAATGGGACCGAGATTCAGGTACGCCGCACCTTGTGCTTCCGCCTCCAATGCCTGTTCTTTGGAGTGCGTCGAGCGGCCGATGATCAGATCAGGCGCAAGTTTCACCGCCTGTTCCAGAGGAAGATCATCCTGGCCTATATGAACGCCGTCGGCACCGGTCAGGAGCGCAATGTCAATATGATCGTTCATAATCATTGTAATATTATAGCGGTCGCAGATTTTGCGGAACTGTTCCGCGAGATGGAACAGCTCTTTCTTCGTAACACTTTTTTCCCGCAGCTGAACCAGGCGGATCCCCGCATCCGCCGCTTCCTCCAGAACGCGCAATGTGCCGCGTCCCGCGGTAAACTCTCTTGTTATGACCAGATAAAGATCCGCTTTACGGAATGCGGCAATGCGTTTATTTTTCAGTTCGCTCATGATTTTCAGCCTTATGATTGTTCTCTTGTTCGTTTTTTCCGGGAAAATATAGCTTGATTTACAAAAAAAGAAAGGGTTCATAATTGATTTAGCAGGAAAGAGCGGTTATATTTACGGAATATGACAACGGCATAATGATGGCATTAAATAAAAAGGACAGGATCATGGCAAAAAAAATGAAGAAGATGACCTCGAAAGGCAACGACAATCTTGTTGAGGAGATCAGCGAGGATTTTGACAGATTTGAGGCTTGGGTCATTGAAAACGGAAAATATCTGGTGGCAGGCTGCATAGTGCTTGTGCTCCTTGTCGCGGTGGTTTTCACTGTAATTGTAGTCCGCAGTTCCATGGCGCGCAAAAATGTGGAAATGTTTGCCCAGGCGAATACGCAGGAGGAAATCACAGCCGCTCTTGAAAAGGCTCCATCTGCGGTATCGGCTCCGTCCGCACGTTTCAGGCTGGCTTCCATTTATCTTGAAAAGAAGGATTATAACGCAGCGAGGGTTCAGTTTGAACTGATCGCAAAAGACGGCTCCAACCCTTTTCTTGCAGAAAAGGCTTCCCTGTCGCTGGGCTATCTGGACGAGTTGACCGGCAAGAAGGCAGAGGCACTGAAGGTATTTGCCGGAATTGCCGACAACATTCAGACTTTTCCCGATCTGAGAGCAGAGGCCGCCTATGCCGCCGGACGCATTTATTTTGAACAGAAGAATTATGAGAGGGCAAGAACCTATCTTTCCCGTTTCCGGCCCGATTCCGGAACCGTGACCGGCGTCTGGGGCACATACGCAAATACTCTTCTTCAAAAACTTCCGGCAATACCGTCCGCAGAAAAAAAAGCCGCGGCACCCGCGTCCGCGGCAAAAAAGTAAGGATTCCGCATTGCAGCAGCTTACCAGGCGCCAGGAGGCATTGATCCGTTCCCTTTCCACGCGGCATGGACGAAAGGGGAGTGATTTCTGTATCTGCGACGGATTCCGTTCCTCGTATGAGATCTTGAACCTGCGGCCCGATCTTGTGGAATTGCTGATCTTGCGTGAAGGAGTCGCGTTGCGCGGCAGTCCGCCTGTTGAACCGCTGGTTCTGCCTGCCGGGGAGTTCAGCCGCATATCCAATACGGTCGTGAACTCACAGGGAATTATGGTTGTGGCGCGGAGACCGGAAAGATTACCTGCGGAAGCCTCGGTTGCCGATCCGTTTGTATTGCTTTTGGACCGAGTTGGCGATCCGGGCAATTTCGGGACAATCATCCGCACTGCCCGTGCCGCCGGGCTCAAAGAAATCTGGATGACGAAAGGATCTGCGGATCCCTATTCCGATAAGACTGTGCGCTCTGCATCCGGCGCGCAGTTTGCCCTTGCAGTAAGGGAGCATGGGACTTTGGACGAGATGGTGGCACTGCTTCGCGGCAAAGGCTATTCAAAGATTTTCCGGACAGCTCCCGGCGGGGGGCGCAGCATCTTTACCGAACCGGATCTATTTACGAAGAGTGTCATTGTCCTTGGCAGCGAGGGGGCGGGCGCCGGAGAAATTCCGGATTCCGTGAATGTTCTGATCCCGATGCCCGGGGATGCCGAATCGCTGAATGTGGCACAGGCGGCGACTGTAATTCTCTTTGAGCATGTGCGTCGGCTGGATATCGCCGGAAGACTCTGAGGAGGGAACGCAATGGACTGGCTGGAGGAACCGTTGTTCAGACCGCCTGCCGAGGCGGAAAGCCTGATCTTTCAGGTGTCGCGGGGATGCCCCCACAATGCCTGCCGCTTCTGCGGAATGTATAAAGGCGTCAGTTACCATGAACGGCCGATGAGTGATATTTTCCGGGAAATTGACCGGGCTGCCGAATCCGGGTGGAGGATGGCACGGAGGATATTTCTGGCGGACGGCGATGCGATGTTCCTGCCGTTTGGAACACTCTGCCGGATTCTGGAATATTTGAACGGGAAATTTCCCCATCTGACGCGGATCACGATGTATGCAAACGGCTCCTCCGTGCTGGCAAAGACACCGGAAGCGCTGGAGCGATTGCACAAACTGAAACTTTCGCTTGTCTATATGGGACTGGAAAGCGGAAGTGAAGAAGTGCTGAGACTCGTCCGCAAGGATGATACCGCGGCACATATGACGGAAGCGGTGCACCGGCTTCAGGCTGCCGGGATTAAGAGTTCCGTCATGATTCTTGCCGGAATCGGGGGGCGGTGCTTCAGCGGAAAGCATGTGCGTGACACGAATTCCGTATTAAGGGAAATGCAGCCCGAGATTCTTTCTCTGCTGCGGTTCATTGAAGTGCCCGGTTTGAAAATGTATGAGGGCTATGAGCCATTGACGGAATATGATTCCGTGCGCGAGATGCGGGAACTGATTGCCGGAATGGAGCTGAATTCCACGGTTTTCCGCGCTAATCATTCCTCCGTGCCGTTTCCTTTGGAGGGGCGTTTCCCGAAAGACCGGGAAAAAATGAAAGTATTGCTGGATCAAGTGCTTGCGGAAGGAAAACTAGACAGAAACGGAGCGGGACGGGTTCCGCTGTTTTTATAAGGTGAAGCGATGGCAGATAAGAGAGACAATGCTCCTGGTGTGCCAGTGACGGAAACCGCCGGTTCACAGGCTATGAACAATGTGCAGAAGGAGATTCATGAAATCAAGGCGCGGGAACGGATGCGGAAATCCGACATGGAGGCAACCGCAAAGATTGATCCCAGGTCGCTGGATATTGACGATTTTGTGACGGCAAAGCTCTCTGTCAAACCGCAGGACAAATATAAATTCCGGCGGAGTATCGGGCGCGGCGGCATGAAGATGGTGCTTCAGGTGCGCGACAACGACACGATGCGTGACGTCGCGATGGCGCTGATGCCTGACATTGAGCATCGTTCCCGCAAGGAAATTCTGCGTTTCATTCAGGAAGCGCGTGTCACGGCAAGCCTGGAACACCCGAATATTGTCCCCGTTCATGATATCGGGATCGATTCTTCCGGATCCCCGTATTTTACAATGAAGCTGCTGAGCGGCGAATCACTGGCGTCGCTCCTGAAGAAAATGGATGAAGGGAATCCCGCCTACCTGAAAAATTACAGTTTCGATTCCCTGATGCGTATCTACCTGCGTATTTGCAACGGTGCGGCGTTTGCCCATTCCAAGGGAATCATCCATCTGGATCTCAAGCCGGAAAATGTGCAGATCGGAGAATTCGGGGAAGTGCTGATTCTTGACTGGGGACTGGCACGCTCCATTTCCGGAAGACATACCAGCCGGAATGAAGAACAGCCGGTGCGCAATACCCGTCTTGGGAAGGGGTATTCCAATTTCAAGCTGACAATGGACGGCGTCATGAACGGAACGCCGGGTTACATGGCGCCGGAGCAGGCGGCGGGAAAAAACAGCCGGAGCGATGTCCGGACGGATGTCTACGCTCTCGGGGCAATTCTTTATGCCATGGTGACTTACAAGGATCCGATTGAACCGAGTGATCTGAAGAGCATGCTCCATGATACGATCTACGGCAATATCGTCAAACCCAGCGAGCGCGTTCCCGACCGGGAAATCCCCTATGGAATTGAGGCGGTGATTCTGAAGGCAATGAGCGTGAATCCCGCCAACCGTTATTCTTCGGTCAAGGAGTTGCGCGACGAGGTCATCGCTTATATTGACGGTTTTGATACGAAAGCGGAAAAAGCAGGGATGCTGAAAAAATTCCTGCTCCTGATAAAACGCCACCGCCTGATGGTGACTTCCATCTGCGTGACATTGGCTCTGGTAATCACGCTGGGACTTTACGCCTTCTTCGAGATTTCCCGGTGGCAGAGCGACTGGATTCCCGTTTATCAGCAGAATTTTACCCGGCAGGGAACGACTCTGAACGGTCTTTCTTTCATGAATTCCACCCTCAGCAAATCCGCACCGGAGTGGGAACTGACTCCGGAGGGCCTGGAAATAGCAAAGGGCGGCTGGCTGTGGCTGGACTCCAAACTTTATGGCAACGTCAAGGTAGAACTGACCATCTCGGCGCCGTCGGTCATGGAGGCGCTGGAAATTTCCGTCAACAGTCATATCACCCCGCTCAAGGACTGGTGGCAGGTGCCGCCCGGATATTCTTTCATTATTGCCGGATTCGGCGGGACAAAGGATGCAATTGCCAAAGTCAGTGATCCGCTTTCAGTGGAGTATATCAGTTCCGGAGAAACAAAACTTGCGTCAGGTCAGGATGTCACGATTACAGTAACCCGCAGGGACGATCATCTTTCCATGACAATCGGCAAAACTCATTCCGTCAGCACCTATGACTATTTCCCGCCTGCGGATGAAGGGCTTTGCAGGGTCGGAATCCGGGCTTTTGCAAATGGCCTGAAAATCCGGTCGCTTTCCGTTTACCGTCTGGCAATTCCGGAAAAAACCACCCCGCTGATTGCCGGAGACACCTTGCTGGAAGCTCGTCTTTTTGATGCGGCAATCGGCAAATATCTGCAGATCGCAGACAGCTATGCAAGGACGCCGCTTGCGGAAATGGCTCTGGTGAAAGCCTATATGACGGCAGCCTCCAAGATAGGGGATCCGGCGCGGCGGACCGGCACTCTGGTGGAAATCAAGAAACGGATTGCCGCGCAATTTGCAAAATTCAAGTATCGTGACCGTATTCTTGAACTGGATGCCTCCCTGCTGTGGAGGGAGGGAAACTACATGCAGGCGCTTCAACTGATGCGCGAAGTCTTTGAATTGAACCCGAATACCAATGTTGTGACACGGATTCTCCAGTTGCCGCACCAGGAGTTGCCGCCGGACGCGGCAGACACCCTGATGTCCATGATTGCCCGCACAAAAAATCTCAAACGTCTGGATATTTCCGGTTTCGGGCTGCGTTCCTTGAACCCGATTGCCTCGCTCCCCCTGGTCTATCTGGATTGTTCTAAAAACAAATTGGACTCCCTGGCTGGAATCGAGAATATGCCGCTGGAGGTTCTGAGCTGTCATGACAATAATATTTCCGATCTGGTGCCGTTGCGTGGAATGATGCTGAAAAGTTTGAACTGTTCCAATAACCGGATTCAGGATTTGACGCCGCTGCGCGGAATGCTCCTGGTCTCTCTGGATGCCGCAAATAACAAGATAAACACATTGGATGCGCTGCGTTCCGCAACAGTGGAAAAGCTGAAGCTGCGCGGCAATCAGATTCTTTCTCTTCAGCCGCTGTTCGGCATGGAGACCTTGAAAGTTCTGGACATCGGGGAAAATCCCCTGAAAGATATTGAACCGCTACGTGGAATTCCATTGGAGGCTTTGCTGATCGACTCAACAAATGTCTCGAATATTGAAGCTGTGCGTGATATGCCGCTTCTGATGCTGGATCTTGGAAATTGTACTGCCCTGAAAGATATTTCACCTGTTTACCTGATAGGGACATTGGAGTTTCTGAATCTTCCCCGGGGGTTGAAGAATATTGAACCTCTGCGGGAAATGCCTTTCCTGCATGTACTGACGGATAATATATCTTCTATCATGACTTCTTCCGGGACTGTATCCCCTGAAGAATTTTGGCGGCGTTATGACAGTCAGAAGTCGAAAAAATAGCAGTTTTTTTCAAAATCAACTTGACAAAATCAAATTCTGCTTTATATTCTAGAATCTGCTTCAGCACGGAGAGATGGCCGAGTGGTCGAAGACGCAACATTGGAAATGTTGTGTAGGGGTAACTCTACCGTGGGTTCGAATCCCACTCTCTCCGCCAATTTCGAGATGTTGCCAAAAAATGAACTTTTGGCTTTTTAAATCGCAAGATGCTTATTATTAGCGGCTTGCGATTTTTTGTGTTTTGAGCTCAGAATAACGTTTTTTGATTTTCATTATTTTTCCATTGAAAAATCGTGAAAAATAAGAACAAAATGGTGATTTTCGCCTTGTCCGGAACCGGGTGCATGGGAATAATGACAAGTTTATGCGTATCCGGATCTTTTTTGTAGCCCATCGGCGGAATGCCACACAGAATTTCCTTTGCCGGGAACATTCCGCAATTTTGTCGCGAATCCGTTCCGGGGTCATTTCCATTTCATATTGTGCAAAGGTCATCAGCAAATTCAGAAGCATGCGTTCGACGAAACCGGTGGTGTTGACATCCTGAAATACAATACCATTAAGTATACATATGTATCAAATAACATTCAAGGTTGTTCTGAAATGAACATGATCCTCTTCTGGAACACACTGGACAACATTGAATCATCAGCCAATATCTTCTTAATGGCTTCCTTTTTCATCAACCAGCGTCTCCCGGTTAATTCCCTGTCAGCATCACTCTTGACCTC
>CASDPB010000037.1 GCA_949282305.1 uncultured Lentisphaeria bacterium
ACTCCATGTTGGCGATCTGATGGCTGACCCCGCAGAACTGCGCCGCGATTCTCGCCAGAATGTCGCCCGTGCCGGACTCCGTGCAGACATACATGCAGAGCTTGTCCTCCAGCAGATTGTCGCGAACGACGGAACACGCGATTTCCGTTTTTCCTTCCCCGGAATCTGCCGCAATGATGAACATCTCGCGCTTCAGCTGGTGCATCTTCGAGCGTCCTTCCGTGTGCGGCTTGAACCAGTGAATGGAATCCGCCGAACCCGCCGCCCGCGCTTCGAGATACTCCCGAAGGGCATCCTTGAGCGTCGTTTCCTTCCGTCCCGCAATCAGCGCGGAAGCCTTTTCCAGCGTGACGCCGATTTCCGCGATGAGCGCCTGCGGATTCGCATTCGGGGCTTTCAGCTTTCCCGACAGTTCCGCCGCGCCGCGGGCGATCATGCGTTTCGCCTGCTCTTCCTTCGCAAGCCGGATCCAGCTTTCAATCTCCGTCGTTGTGACAACGCCGGACTGGATGTCCATCAAGTCCGCCTGACGGTCGGGAAACGCTTCGGACAACGCCAGAAGGTCGGGCGTGATTCCGCGTCCGGACAGCTCCCGCATTTCAGCGTAGACCCGTCCCAGAAACGAATCCGCGAACGTCTCCTCCGTGATTCCGGAACTTTTCAGCAGGTCGAGGTATTGCGGCTCGATCATGACCGCCGCGATGATCGCCGCCTCGACGTTGTTCGGTCGTTCGTTCATAGTCCCTGCATCCTCCTGATCGCCTCGTCCGGATCAACATCGCCGCCGTCATTCGGCGCATCGTCATTTCCCCTGGCGTTGTCGCGCTTCCAGTTCATGATCCAGCGCGAGTTCATGAGCTTGCGCCAGTCACGGACAGGGACGTTACGAAACATCCACGTTTCCCCTTGCGCCGTCACGGAATTCGCGTCGATGAAATCCTGCGCCTGACTTTCGGAAATCTTGACGCAGTGCTTCTCCGCCTCCATGATGACCTCCCGGAGATTTTCCGGATGATTCAAATTCAGCGAAGCGGGAGAGAGAGCAGCCGCGACAAGCGGCGTTTTCAGCGAAGCGGGAGAGAGAGCAGCCGCCCCCGGCGGCGTTTTGGGGTTTTCTTTTAGCTCTCTCTCAGAGAGCTTTTCTTGGGGTGTACTTTCTTGGGGGTGTTGGGGGGCTTCTTTCAGAGGGGGCGAATCCACCGTTTGTGACATCGCCGTGACATCGGCGTGACATTCCTGTGACATCGGCGTGACGCGGTTGTTTTCGCGTTCTTTCCGCTTTCTTTCAGTCGCTTTTTCACGCTCGATTTGTTCTCTTTTGAAGCGTCTGCACGTGATTGTTACATCGCCGTGACATTCCCGTGACACCTCCGCAACGTCCTGTTTTTCGAGCTCCGCAAGAACGTCTTTCAGCTCCTGGACGGAACACCCGATCAAACCGGACAACCTTTCCATTGATCCGGAGACGCTACTCGTCCTTCCGCTCACGTGCATGGCGGCTATCAGCTCGAGCCATGCTCCCCGCGCGGCAAGCGACAGTATGCGCGTATCAGCGCTCCAGTCCGCCGGATAAAATTCTAAAGGTTTGTTGTTTGCCATGGTGTTTTCTATCTTTCCGCAAGAGCGGCAGGGCCTTGATTGACCGGAATGACTGTTACCCTTTTCGGGCCTTGATTGACCGGAATGACTGTTACCCTGCTGTCACTCTTAACTATCAACTATTAACTCTTAACTCCCGTTACCGCATCCGGTAAATGGACAGAATGGACTCGATGCCGCTGGTGAGATACGCCGCGATATATTTCGTGTCGGGCGGCGATTTCCGGGGATCGGGCGGACTGCGGAAATGCCACTCGTGACCTTTCACGGTCTTCAATAGCATACGCAGTTGTTTCAGGATGAATTGTGTGTCCGCGCTCTGCGGCGCGGCGGCTTCCCGGGTCGGGAACCGTGACGTGTGTCGGCAAATCATTGCTTGCACCTCTATCGTTAAGGATTTTCGTTATCCTTTTCCGCGCCTTGTCACGGGCACAAAAAAGGGCTTGAGGGGTGACAAACGTGACGATAGACACGCCAGCCTTGCGGCTGCCCTCAAGCCCAAAATCAAAACACAATGATTCTGTCTTGTAAAAATTACGGGAATCGTGCGCCGAGTTGACGGAACGACTGCCGCTATCGTAAAGGGTTGTCACACCCGATGCCCTTACATTAGCGCGGCGGCTCCGCAATTACAAGCCCCGATTCGTATTTTTTCTAAAATTTCTCATTTTGCATTTTTCCTTTTGTCTGATTCAAGTTTGAATTTCCAGAAAAGGGATATTACCTTATACCCGCAATACATGCCGGACATGAACAAAAATATGGAGATGAAA
>CASDPB010000038.1 GCA_949282305.1 uncultured Lentisphaeria bacterium
AAAAGGACGTAGTCGGAGAACCGCCATTGTCGCGCTCGCGCGTCAGTTGATGGTTGCGTTGTGGCGATATGTGGTTAAAGGCGAAGTTATTGAAGGGGCGATTATTAACAAACCAATTGCAGCATAAGCTTATGGTGAATCGACTCGTTTTTTCTCTTGGACATCGAATGATGCCGTAGGAAAGGTTGAGAAATTCACCTCCACTATCAAGGAGAATAAAAAAGAGATTTTTGAACATAGAGGCAACTCGATAAAACTCCTGGTTGCGGATTGCATCCGACACCTTAAGACTGAGACCTCGAATTCACACGTTTTTCGCATGTGGCATATTATCGGCGAATGTCTGGAACGTTCGCGGTCGATGGAAGGTTGGGAACGATGGCTTACCCGCTGCCGGTGTGAAGTGCTAGAAAATGTCTTTTTGAAGAACAGAAACAGAGATACAATAAGTTTTGATTTTGGCAAAAAACGACACCTATGGTTACATGGGTAAGGGGAATTATGCTTCGAATATAAGAAAAACTGGAAAAAAGTTACAAAAGAGGCTTGACAAAACCTAACATGGAAGGAGCCTTTATGCAGATTCAAATGATGAAACTCTCGGAGATCCATCCGTATGAAAAGAACCCGCGCTTCAACGACGGCGCTGTGGAGGCGGTTGCCAACTCGATCAAGGAGTTCGGTTTCCTGCAGCCGATTGTCGTGGACAAGGATTTCGTCGTGGTTGTCGGGCACACCCGCCTGAAAGCGGCGGAACAGCTCGGTCTCACGGAAGTTCCGGTGGTGATCGCGGAAAAACAACGCTACTTTCGCTTAACGGTGTACTGTGGAAAAACCTTTTAGGAATTTTTTGAAGAACTGGCCTTGAAATATTTCGATATAGTAATATATTATATCTTAATTTTGGTGTTTCAGTAGTAGGAATCAGGATTTTCATGGAAAAAAGAATAGGCATTCAGATTACGCTCATCAAGCAGTATTTAAGCCGTATATGGGAGAAGATGCTACTCGAATACGGTATTGACGCTTTCAATGGAGCACAGGGGCGTATTCTCTATGTTCTTTGGAATCACGATGCAATCTCCATTCAGGAACTTGCCGACCAAACCGGATTGACAAACGCTACGCTCACCAGCATGCTGGATCGTATGGAGCAGAAACACCTGCTGGAACGCAGACCCGCCCAAGACGACCGGCGTAAATATCTGATAGCTCTGACGGGCAAAGCAAGAGCAATGGAAAAAGAGTATCGCGCTATAAGCAACCGAATGAGTGACTTGACATACAAGGGATTTTCTCCTGCGGAGATCACGCAGCTAGAAACATATCTTGAGCGTGTATTGGAGAATGTCCGCGAATTGGAAAAACACCAAAAGACCACGAAAAGATAACCATCAATATAGAGAGAGGTGAAGAATGATTGATTCTGAAGCCTATATGACCGCCACAGCTTTTTATGAGATTGTGGAAAAGCGCCGCACCATCCGCGACTTCATGGACAAGGTTGTTCCGGATGAGGTATTGAACCGGATTCTGGCTGCGGGATTGAAAGCACCCAGTTACGATCACGCCCGCGACTGGCATTTTGTAGTCATCCGCGAGGAGCATAGAATCGCCGATGTTTTGGCTGCAGTTGGCAAGAAAGCAGAATGGCAAATGGAAGTAGTCCGAAACTGGACCACAGCGACGGACAAACAGCGTGAGATGTATTTTGATGCCGTCCCAAAACAAATCAGAATGCTGATGCAAAGCCGTTGTCTCGTCCTGCCGCTTTTCAAGGCTCCAGAGAAACTGATGGACCCCCAAGGCCTTACAGACTTGAATTCCTTTGCTTCCATCTGGTGCGTTATTGAGAATATGCTTTTAGCGGCGACAGCCGAAGGACTTGGTTCTGCTCTACGGATTCCGATTTACGATGAAGAAGATTATGTCCTTCAAAAGATCTGCGCTCCGAAAGATTACAAATTTCCCTGCTACTTGGCGTTCGGTTATCCAGCACCTGACGCACCTGTCATTCGGCAGACGAATTGTCCATTGACAGAGCATTTGCATTTTGAGAAATGGTAAGTTTGAGGCCGTTTTGAAGATTTTATACAGAAAACACCTTTGATGATCGAAGAAATCCAGCCAATGCTTATGCACGGAAGAGTCCGTGCTGCCGCTTGGATCGTTTTCTGTATACAATTCAGCCGAATTCGATCTGAAGGGATGTAAAATCCCGGATGAGAAAATTTATGGCCACAGTAATGTATTCTGAGATGATTGGGGCCGAGTATTTTTTCTGCGACTCCAGCCATTTCATCAATTCAAACGTATGTCACAAAATCCAACGGCTGCATTTCCCTGCATTCATTCCTCGGAAGAGTGCAGGGGAAAATCTTTAAAGCAATTTCTTTCAGTATCGTTCGATGCATGTGGATGATTTCCAGTTGATGCATGAAAACGTATTGAGATCAATGATACGTTTCCGGGCACCGCCAACGCGCAACAACGCGGAAGACAGGCGGCGAGGGGCGGCGCACCCAAACGCAGTGGCAGGGCTTTTCCGAACGTTTGGGGGCGGGGAATCAAACAGCTGACCAGCTTCTAACTAGCGTAAGGCTTCTAGTATAGTTATCTGCTCCTCCGTAAATGAGCATCCCATCATCACTTTTATCAAGAGAGCGCCAGTAGTTCAGACCTTCCAGCATACTGCCCGAAAAGGTCTGTCCGGATTTGATCTCAATCGGAAAGAGTTTTTCTCCATCCTCAATGATGAGATCAATCTCATTGCCCTGAGAATCACGCCAGAAGTACAAAGGTGGCTCAATCCCTGCATTGAAGGCGGATTTGTAAAATTCGGAGATGATGTAGGTCTCAAAGATTGCGCCCCGCTGACTGTGAACTTCCAAATCCTGGGCTGATCGAATCCCCAGCAGATAGCAAAGGAGTCCTGTGTCATAGAAGTACAGTTTCGGTGTTTTGATCAGACGCTTGTTGAAATTGCGCTCATGCGGTTTCAAAAGAAAAATGATGTAACTTGCAGAGAGCAATGAAATCCAACGTTTGACAGTGACGGGTGAAACGCCGACATCATTGGCCAATGAATTCATATTGAGCAGCTGACCACTTCGACCTGCCGCAAGTCTCAGAAACCGCTCAAAGGTTTCAAGATCACCGACATTGATCAACTGACGTACATCGCGCTCCAGATAACTCTGCGTGTACTGTGCATACCAGCTTGTCGGTTTGATATTGCGGTCATAGATTGGCGGATATCCTCCGCGGAAGATGTGATCAAAAGGTTTTCCGGGAGAATCGGGAACATCAGGGACTTCTTTCCCGAGAGCGAAAATGTCATGATTTGGTTTCTGGTTTAATTCCCGAAAGGAAAACGGCAACAGTTTCAACGTGGCACAGCGTCCGGCAAGAGATTGGCTGATGGCTTCCTGTAAATGAAAGTTCTGTGAGCCCGACAAGACAAACTCGCCCATTTTTTTGTGCTCATCCACAAGGGGCATGATGAAGCTGAACAGTTTCGGGACCCTCTGAATTTCATCGAGTATTACCGGCTTTGAGAACTGTGCCAGAAAACCATTGGGATCCTCGATGGCAAACTGCCTCGTTTCCGGATTTTCAAGATTGGAGTATGCGTAATCAGGGAAAAGTTCACGACAAAGCGTCGTCTTACCCGATTGTCTTGGACCAGTAACGGCTATGACCGGATACTGATTGACTGCTTCAAGAATCTGATTGGACATCTGGCGTTCAATCATGATTTACCTCCTGTGGTTTTTCTTGCAAATATAACATTTAAAATCAGAATTGCAAGAAAAAAATCAGTAAAATCCTTGTAAAACCAACATTTAAAGTCAGAATTACAAAAAACATCGTGATAGATACAAAAGTACAGGCAAGCATTGCAAAGATGAATTCAGCTTCGCATAGGTTCCATTCAGAAAGCAAGGCATAACGGCATAATGAAAGCTCAATCCTTAACGAAACAACTAAGAAAGGACACTGACGACATGCAGATCATCAACATGAAACTCTCGGAGATCCATCCGTATGAGAAGAACCCGCGCTTCAACGACGGCGCGGTGGAGGCGGTTGCCAACTCGATCAAGGAGTTCGGCTTCCAGCAGCCGATTGTCGTGGACAAGGATTTCGTCGTGGTTGTCGGGCACACCCGCCTGAAAGCGGCGGAACAGCTCGGTCTCACGGAAGTTCCGGTGGTGATCGCGGAAAACCTCACGCCGGAACAGGTGCAGGCGTATCGAATCGCGGACAACAAGACCGGCGAGATCGCGGAGTGGAACTACGACCTTCTGCCGATCGAACTGCGCGATTTGCAGGAAAGGGATTTTGATCTCTCGCTCCTCGGCTTCGACGCAGACGAGCTTGACCGGCTGCTGAACGGAAGTTCCGAAGAAAATGTGGTTGCCGAGGGAGAGACGGACGCCGACGCCGTCCCGGATGTCCCGGAAGAGCCGGTCAGTCAGCCGGGAGTGATCTATCAGCTCGGCAAGCACCGGCTCATGTGCGGCGATTCCACCAGGACGGAAGACGTCGCCCGTCTCATGAGCGGAGGGAAAGCAGATCTCGTTTTCACCGATCCGCCGTATGGAGTCAGTTATCGCGGAGTAAACAATCCGGGCGGCCGACTGTGGGAGGTCATTGAAAACGACGATCTGCGCGGGGAAAAACTTTCGGAGTTCCTGCTTGCCGCATTCAAAAATCTGAAAGCGAGCCTCCGGGAAAAGCGGGCGTTCTACATCTGGTATGCCAGCAGCAATCATTTGCAG
>CASDPB010000039.1 GCA_949282305.1 uncultured Lentisphaeria bacterium
CTGAAGGAACTGTATCTTTCCCGTGTGATCCTGGATGAACCTTCTTTATTAAATTCCTTACAACTGGAAACACTGGTATTGGACGGCTTAACATACAGTGATGACATCATGACGAATATTGCTCAGATGAAAAGTTTGAAGAGGCTGGGGCTCAACTTTTATTATAAGGATAAATCGGATGGATTATGGGAATGGAGAAATGATATTCCCTTTGTGACATTGAACAACCTGTCCTTAACAGCATTGAATTTGGAATATTTCACCCCGACAATTCTATATTTTCTGGAAAAACAAAAACAGCTGAAAATTCTGAGAATCAATGTGGGGTGGTTAAGTATGCCACATCTGATTCCGGTCATTGCCGGAAGAGAATTTGACTTTTTAGCGATGAACTTGTTAACTAAACCGGAGCAAAGGAAACTGAAAAAACTGTTAAGAGAATACCATGTCAAGACAAAAGTTTTATTTGTGGATGGTAAGCAGGTGATTCCGGAAAATGATAATGAAGAGAAAAGACAGGAGCAGGCAGAGTCTGCGGGAATATGATGGAAAGCGGCATAGACCGCTTGTGTCATGCCATCCTTTTTTTTCAGAGATGGCATACACTTCTTGTTTGCAGTGCAGATTTTCATATCGTAAGAAAAGAGAGGTGACAACCATGAAACGATTTGGCTTATTGAAATTTTCCCTGTTTTTTCTGTTCTCCTTTATGAATCTATCTGTTCCTGGTATGGATGATCCGCGTGATCTTTATTTTGTATCTCAATATCGTGCAGGTTTTCCCCCGTTTGCAACGAATGATGAGATTATGGAATACTTTCGGAAAGTGTATCAAGCGGAAGAGGTCTTTATTCATGGTCCCCAAGCAGGGAAGTATGACTTTTCTGTTTTGAAAGGGAAGAAACTGAAATGTTTTGCTGCATTTGTTGATAAAAAATCCAAATTTGAAGCCGATGCGCTAAAAGATATGCCGCTGGAGGTGTTGAATCTGTTATTCGCTGTCCCCAGGAAATTGAGTGAACTGCAGCCATTGCTTACTCCTTCTCTGAAAGAACTGTATCTTTCCCGTGTGATCCTGGATGAACCTTCTTTACTAAGTTCCTTGAAACTGGAAACACTGGTACTGGATGTATGCACATACAATGATGACATCATGACGATTATTGCTCAGATGAGAAGTTTGAAGAGGCTGGGGCTCAACTTTTATTATAAGGAAAAATCGGATGGATCATGGAAATGGAGAAGGGATATTCCTTTTGCGATATTGAACAATCTGTCTCTGAAGGCATTGGATCTGGAATGCATCACTCCGACAGTTCTATATTTTCTGGAAAAACAAAAGCAGCTGAAAATTCTGAGAGTCAATGCGGCTCCTCATTTAGGCATGCCGCATCTTGCCCCGGTCATTGCCGGAAGAGAATTTGATTTCTTAGCAGTCAATGTCATGCACAACAATAGACGGAGAGTTTTGAAGCTTTTAAAAGAATATCGTGTTAAAGCAGAAATTTTATTTATCAACAGGGAACAAGTGATTCCGGAGAATGACAATGACGAAAAGAGAACGGAGCAGACAAGAGCAGCAGGAATAGAATGAAAATCAGCTTGTTGAACCGTATCGTTTTTTTGAAAACGGATATGGCGGCATGGCAAAATGCGGGGCAGGAGACTTTGGCAGAGACTGCTGCCGTTGTTTTTGAAGATTTTGGCATATCAAATAAATTCAGGAGCGGCAATGAGTCTTGGGAGCAGTGAAATATTATTGCTTGCAAGACTGATTATCATGATATGCGGAATTGCCATTCTCGCAAGAAAGATTGCGAGATAACGGCGATTGCAATCGGAAAGAATTTGCAGATACTGAAGAAGGCGGTTCAAGTTTTGAAGAAATAACGCGAAAGGAAATCGGCTATGTATCATAAGATGACTAAATATTTGTTGTTTTCTGTGATTTTTACAGTTGCTGCCATTTCTGCGATTTGCTGTCTGCATGTAATAAGGGTGAAAAAGAATGCAGAAAAATCCGGGATTCCACCGGCGGAATCTGAATTGAATTCTTTTTTCGGTTTCTCATCTGTAACGACTGCCGGAGAAGGTGTTTCAGAGGAGTATAAGAAGATTCATCGCTTTTTGCAGAATTACAATGAGAAAAATGAATATGACAGCGGTTTCCCGTATTCCGTTTTACGCAATCCTGCTGTTTACATGCAGAATAAAAATAAGCAGAAGGAACTTGCTGATTTTCTTAATGCCAATAAATCGTTGATCCAGCTGCTTCATAAGATGTATATGGAGCGGAAAAGTCTTCTTGATAAAGTTCCTGCACATGAGGGTGTCATGTCCATTTATCAAGATGCTTTCCCCATATTATATCTCTACCATGTCAGATTGATTGATATTCTTGCACAGAGACAGTTTGAAGAAATTCCGGAAATCACAGATGAAAGTTTTTATTTTACCGGAATCTCAGGTAATATCCCATATTTGCTGATGCAGCAGCGTGCCGGTACAATGATGCTGTATTGGCTGCTGCACATGTTTTATCCTTATGTGAAATATGCGGAGGTCTCTCCTGAAAGACTGAAGATATGGATTGTCAGGTTAAAAGAATATAACAGAAACCGTGTTCTGGAATTTCAGAATGCGGTGAAGGTTGATGCCTTCTTTTTTTGCCGGGCAATGGACATGGGAAATACTGATTTCAACTGGCGCAAGATTTCATCTCATGCACAGACTCCGTGGAAACCGTTCAGTTTTTTCCGGGAAAAAATCAAAATGTTGAGTTTTGCGGCAAAACTGGTTAATGATTTTATGGAACCGGAAAACTATTATTGTTTCAAGAAGGAGTTCATGAACTTCTGTGAGCCGTATTTCAATACGATAACGCGGGATGAATGGATTCATCAGAAGTCTAATCATCCTATGGAGCATTATTATCAAACTGTTTTATTTTACCTGCAAAGTGAATTTTATGTCTATACGGTGGTCAAGGCAAACATTGTACTGACTGCCGCATTATGTTATTCTCTGGTTCATAAGAGGTATCCGGCTTCGATTCATGAACTTGTTCCTGAATTTCTTGACAAGACAGATATTATCGACCCATTGTCTGGCGACAACTTTATCTTTTCCGCTGACGAGAAGCTGAAATCTGTTTCAGTTTCAAGCGACGGGGAAGTAACAACTCTGTCCTCCGATCTGAAAGTCAAGGTGCATTTTTCCTTTTCTGAACTGAATTTTGGGGCGGCGGGTGATAAAGAGGAAAGCAATTTGTCAGGAATGGAAGCCCCATGTATATCCATCGCATTTAACAACATAAAAATGGAGTGCCAGCCACAATGAATTTCAATATATCCAAAACAGCTGTTTTGATTTTATCAAGTCTTATTCTTTCTGGAGGATGTTCCAGGCAGGTCAGGATCACCGACGATATCAGACTATGCGACGGCAGATCGGACAGGCTGAATCTTGTTGTGGACGGTGAGCTACGCTGCTCAAATATCAATGATGTCTGGTTGGATAATGCTTGCCTGTATGGATGGTTTTATTCAGAAGGGAATTACACAATGTTCCTTTTTGATATTTTAACCCGGAAAATTTTAACAGGCGACAATGCCCGCAGGAAAATTTCAGAACTGCAGCTTCCTGTGGATCAATGGACGAATCATGCAGAAATTTTCAATGAATTTGTAACGGATCATGAAAGGCGCAGTCGTTTTTTTTGAAAATATGGGAAAGCTGAATGAATAACACCTTGTGAAGTTATCTTGCGGAGGAAAGGATTTTCTTCATTTATCGCGGAGTGTCGAGAAACGCGGCACAAAGCGCAGGCGGCTGCCGGAAAAAGACAACTGCGGAGCTCCGGACAGAGATTTCATGCCGCGCAGGGACCGACGTTCAATGCCGGACGATGGCAGGAATAGTGCTTCCCCCACAAAAGAGTTTCAGATGTTTTTCCATTTCAAAGTCGTCCTGTCCCCGGAGAGCCAGGAAGCGGATTCGTTGCCGATGAATTGATTTTTTCATGAATTGACTTGAAAAAAATGAATTTCGCTGTATAGTTCTATTATAGAACAGTTCTAAAACAGGATGATTTATGCAGAAGACGGAAGCCTTTTTTGAAATGCACCGCGAGATTGAGATTTTGCGACAGCAGGCAATCTCAGCATACTGGAATGATAATCAGACCGACGACGTGATTGCACAGCTGAGCCTGCGCCAGCTCTCTCATCTGATTACGATTGAGCGGCTCGGTCCCTGCTCCCTGCTGACCGTAATGCGGCATACGGGCCTCTCCAAATCGGCGGTATCGACGGCTGTGGACAAGCTGGTCCGTCTGGGGATTCTGAGCAGGATCAGCAATCCGGACAACAGGCGCAAGATCCTGATTGAGGTTCTGCCCGCAGTAAAGACACACCTGAAAAATATTGATGCACGTTTCCGCTGTCTGGTGAACGGCATTTTTTCTGAAGAATGCACCGGAGAGGAAATCGACAAAATTGCCGCGGTATCGGCTCTTATTGTAAAAAAACTGAAGAAATACGACCTGAAATGAAAACCAGAAACGGCTCCTTTACCAGTGCCCCGATCGGGCGCACCATGATTTCAACCGCAATTTCGATGCTTCCCGGAACCCTTGCCATTTCCGGTTACAATATTGCGGACACCTACTTTGTCGGGCAGCTTCACAATACCGTTGCGCTTGCCGCCATGGGATATACGTTTCCCGTGATTATGATTGTCGGCTGCATCTTCCGCGGACTGGCGACCGGAATCATGGCGACCGCGGCGCAGGCGCTCGGCGGAGCAAAACACGGCAAGGCGGCGAAGCTGATTACCTCGGGGCTGTGCCTGACTCTGGTGCTGTCCATCATCTGCGGACTGCTCGGTGCGCATTACATTGACTGGACTTTCCGCCAGTTCGGTGCGCAGGACAATGTCATGCCCTACATCCGCAGCTACATGGTGATCTGGTACTGGGGCGTCTGCACGGCGGCGCTTACAATGAGCTGCAATGACATCCTGATGGCGGCGGGTGCCACGAAAATCGCCAGCGGCATGATGGTGGCGGGAATGCTGATAAACGTGGTGCTGGATCCGATTTTCATTTTCGGTTTTGCCGGGATTCCCGCGATGGGCATTGCGGGGGCGGCATGGGCGACGGTGCTTTCGCAGGCGTTTGCGGCGGTGGTCATGCTGCTGATTCTTCATTTCCGCTACCGGTTCCTGACGTTTGTTGCGCTCCAGTGGAGATTCCTGAAAAACACCTGGCTGATGATAACACGTTTTGCGATTCCGTCCATGTTCGGAATGTTGCTGATGCCGATCGGAAACGGCGTGGTGACGTGGGTTCTTTCCCAGTTCGGAGACGAAGCCGTTGCCGCCTCTGCCGCCGCGGGACGTCTTGAAGTCATTGCATTTTTCTTCCCGATGGCGCTTGGAACCGCGCTGATGCCGATGGTGGGGCAGAATTACGGCGCACGGCTTTATTCGAGGATCAACCAGTGCCGGCGTTTTGCCATGCGTTTTGCCTTCTACTACCTCCTGGGAATGGCGGTGCTGTTTATCATATTTGCCCCGCAGCTGGTGAGATTCTTCTCCGTTGACCCGAAAGTGATTCCGATCATGGTGGCATACCTGCGGATCATCTCGCTTGGCTTCGGCATGATTGAGATTCACCGTTATTCGACGTTCTTCTTCACCGGATGCGGACGTCCCGGAGTTTCCGCATGGCTGAATGCCCTCCGGATTGCGGGGCTGATGATCCCGTTTACGCTTCTTGCCTTGTGGTTCCGCTCTCTGGACGGAGTTTTTGCGGCGCGGCTGGTTGCGGATCTCATTGCCGGAGGCATCGGGCTGTATTGTGCAAGGCGTATGACCATGCGTCTGCCGGAGGATGGCCAGCCGGATCGCGCGCTGCTGAAATCCATTTCCGAAATCATGCTGGAGCCTGAAACCGAACGTGAGGCGGCGGCAGGGAAGTGAATGACGCCGTTCTGTCCGCGGAACCTGTGCCTTTTTTTCTTATGATGCTGGAAAACAGTGGAAAACCAGTGTATTTTCCTGCATGATGTTCTCGAGATTGTTCAAAAAAATGACAGCGGTCCGCGACAGATTTCTATTTCTGGCCGGAGAATTTTCGCGGACACTCCCCTGCGGAGTGGTTCTCACGGGAATTCTCTGCGTACTTCTTCCGGCATTTCTGGCGGCGGATACGAGGGCTGCGGTGATTCTGATTCCGCCCTTGGCGTCCCTGGCCGCATTGTGGTGCCTTGGACCGCGGGATGCGGCATTCAAATTCGCTTTGCCGTGTCTTCTGGCAATGTTTTCCCTGATATGGCATACGGAGCGCTGCGTGCGTGATCCGGTTGCGGCGTTTGCGCTGGAACGTCCGCGGATCGGTGCAGTCGGAGAACTCACCGTCGTTGATCCGTCCGTTTGCGGTCCGCGTTTGCGCTGGATGCCTGCCCCGGGAAACATTCTCTGCCGTCTTGACCGTGCGAAATACAGCAGCTACGGGAGCTGGCACAAGATCGACGGGCTTGTGATGGTCCGGCTTCCGAAAGAACGTCCGCCTCTCGCCTATGGTGACAGGCTTCTTGCGGAAGGGGTGCTCGAACAGTCGGAGCCGCCCCTTTTCCCCGGAGCGTTTGACTATGGCGCTTATCTGGAAAACCGGGGAATCCGTTATCTTTTCCGGCTGACCGGAGTTCCGGAAATAACAGGGCGGGAAACGGGTTTTATGAGCCGTCTGCTGGATTTTCGCGACGTTCTGCTTGACCGCATTCTTCTGCCGGTTGCATCCGGACCGAACAGGAGTCTTTGCGCAGCCATGCTGTTCGGATGCCGTCAGGGAATCGAGTATCAGACGAGACTGGACTTCATCCGAAGCGGCACGATTCACATTCTGACAGTAAGCGGACTGCATGTCGGCATGTTCGCCGGAGTCATGTTTCTGCTGCTGACATTTCTGCCGTTTCGCATGCGCTGTGTCATCGTTCCCCTGCTGACGGTTCTCTATGCCTTGAGCACGGGGCTGCAGATGCCCGCATTCCGGGCTCTTGCCATGCTTTGCACATTGTGCTTCATGCGTGCTTTTCTGCTGCGCGGTTCAGCTCTGAACTCCGTATTCATGGCTTGCGCGATTCTGCTGATCTGGAATCCGCGGCAGCTGCTGGATCCCGGTTTTCAATATTCGTTCACGGCAGTGATTTTCCTTGTGGCGTCATTGCCTCTGACTTCTGAATGGGCTTCCATGCTGTTTGAGAAAATGCACTGGGTTCCCGCGGATCACATTCCGCATGCGAGATTCCGGCGTCTGCGTCTGGCCCGGATGCTTTTCGCATCCTTGACCGGCTGCATTATTGCATGGCTGGCGAGTTTCGGGCTGACTTTGATTTATCAGGGAATCACGGTTCCTTTTTCGGTGCTGACAAATCTTCTGATCCTGCCGCTTTCCTGGCTCTGCTTTTTTGTATTCTGCCTCGGTTCCCTGATCGGATTGCTGATACCGCCTGTCCTTGCATTCAGCGCTTGTCTTCTGGATCTGCTGTCCGGCGGGATCAACGGAGTCTGTTCCTTCTTCTCCGGGCTTGGTGAGTTCATCCGCCCTGTCCCTTGGGCATGGAGCGTCCTGCTGTCTCTGGTTCTCCTGATGGTGATTCTCCGTTCTTCGTCGAAGAAGGCGGTGCTGTGTTCGCTGGCGCTGTCCGGAATCATTCTTTTTTTCTGGTGCACGGATCTTTTTCATACCCCTGAACCGGAAGTCGCCGTGATTGCCGGCGGGAATCTATGCCGTCCGGTAATTCTGCTGAGCGTGCCGGAATATGATTTTTCCGTATTGGTCAATGCGCCGGATTTTTCTCTTGTCCGAGATGCCGCTGCCTATCTGAAACGGCGCGGGCATGCTTCCCTTCCATATCTGATTCTTACGTCCGGACAGCGTTCCGAAACCCGCGGTGCGAAATATCTTTTCCCGATCATGCGCGTCGACAATCTGGTGATGGTGAAACCTGCGTTCAATGCCGTTGCCGCAAAAGAGGCGTATGCGACGGCATACGGCAACGGTGTGCGGATTTCATTTCTGGAACGTTGCGGGAAAGGGGAATACCGTTATTTTTCGCAAAAAGTGAAAACATTTGTCAAAAACGATGCTCTGCTCTTTGAATTTTCTCATTTTGACTTTAAAATAATAATGGAAATCAGACATGAAAACGGAATTTTTCATGCGGCCGTTTACGACAGGCAGGGAAAGCTGATGGATTCAGTTTCTCTTCCGGCGGCGCGGGAAAAGACTTTTTCCGTTTTAACAGTTCAGAAAGCGAGTTGAGACCTGTTATGAAGGTATGCCATTTTATCACGCGGCTGATTGTCGGCGGCGCTCAGGAGAACACGTTTCTTTCCGCGCGCGGGCTTGTGGAGGCCGGACACGAGTGCGTCATGCTGACGGGCCCCTCCGAGGGGCGCGAGGGGCAGCTGCTCCAGAAAATGAAAAATCCGGGTTTTGAAGTTGTCGAGTGCCCTCTGTTTGTGCGTGAAATTTCACCTCTTACCGATCTCCGGGCAATTTTCTTCCTGAAAAAATTCCTGCAGGAGCGCAAGTTTGACGTGCTTCATACGCACAGTTCCAAAGCGGGGATCATCGGACGCATTGCCGGGCGTATGGCGGGAGTGCCGATGGTGGTTCACACGATTCACGGGTTGGCGTTCGGTCCTTATGAAAGTAGGCTGAAAAATCTGATTTATATCAATGCCGAGCGTTATGCCGCCACGAAATGCGACAGAATCTATGCTGTTGCGCAGGCAATGATTGACCAGTGCCTCGCAGCGGGGATCGGCCGTCCGGAACAGTATAAGGTCGTTTACAGCGGCATGGAGCTGGACCGCTTTCTGGAGGCGGAACCGGACGATGGATTGCGCCGTTCCCTCGGGATTCCGGAAAACCGCAAGGTGGTGGGGGCGATCGCGCGTCTGTTCCCGAGGAAGGGATACGAGGATTTTTTCCCGATTGCCGCGAAGATTGTCAAGGAACTGCCCGATACCCATTTCCTGATTCTGGGAGATGGTCCGAAGCGTTATGAATATGAGGCCTGGACCGAAGCCCTGGGAATCCGGCATCACGTCACTTTTGCAGGGCTGGTGTCGCCGGAAGAGGTTCACCGTTATATTGCCCTGATGGATGTTGCCGCCCACTTCTCATTGAAGGAGGGACTGCCGCGCGTTGCCGTCCAGGCTCTTGCGGAGGCAAAACCCGTGGTGGCGTATCATCTGGACGGCACTCCCGAGGTCGTAATCAGCGGCAGAACCGGGTTTACGGTTCCCGCGCAGGATGCGGATGCCGCGAAGAATGCCCTGCTTCATCTGCTGAAACATCCCGGGGAAGCTGCTGAAATGGGGCTTTGCGGCAGGGAGCTGGTCAAGGATAAATTCCCCTGGCAGAAAATGTCGGAAATCCTGATTCACGAATATGAGACATTTCTTGCGGACGGAAAGCTGTCCTGATATTCCCCCGTATGCTGGGAATCCGGCTTGCCGCATATTTTTCCATTTTTCTTTGTTTTCCCTCTTGACAATAATATAGCAGTTTGCTATAATATATAGCAGAATAGAAATTGTTAAGAAAGGGGGTTGCAGTGCAGTCCAAAGTTCAGGCAAAAAGAACGGCGGATATTCGCAAACATCTGTTGCGGCAGATTGAAATCGGGAATTTCTCCCGCGGCGCAGTTCTTCCATCGGAGCGTGAGCTGGCAGAGCAGCTTGACGCGAGTTATATGACGGTCCGCAAGGCGATCGGGCAGCTGGTGGACGAATGCTACCTGGAACGGATACCACGAGTCGGAACTTTCGTTTCTTCCCGGGTGTCTGCCAGCAAAGTTCTCCGACAGCTGGGGGTTGTCATCCCGGCATGGACGGCTCCCGAGAATTCTGATTTCATCATGTACGCGAGCGAGGCTGCTGAACAAAACGGCTGGCTGCCGAAGTTTTATTTTGCCCGCCATTGGGAAGATCGCACGTTGACTGATGCATGGCAGAACAGCGATGCGCTGCTGTGTGTTCCGCCGCAGTCAGTCAACAGAATGCCTGACGATTTGCTGGAGCGGTTCCGCAGTCATGAGAAGCCGGTGGTTCTAGTCGGTGTTCCGGCATATCATTTTGGATTGGATACCGTTGCGGGGGCGGTGGAACTGGAGCTTGGGATGCTTCTTGACCGACTGGCACAGGCGGGGCACATCCGCATTGCGCTGGTCGAGCAGTATACTCTGATGAATGACCAGCTTGAATTGGATACCCCGACATTTTATTCCGTCTGGAAGCAGCGGATTACCGAAAATCTTGGTGCGGATGCGGTTTCCGAACTGGAAATTCTGGTGGAAACGCCCCGTTTCGAGCTTCCGCACCGGGCAATTTATGAAAAATTGAAGGCTTTTGGGCACAAACTGCCATTCAGCGCAATTATTACACGGGTTCCTTTTCTATGGGGGGTGACGGCGGCACTGAGCGATCTTGGCTTCCGAATACCGGAAGATGTTTCGCTGGTTTCAAACGGCGACCGCCAGGAGGTTCCTTTTTACCGTCCAAAGCTCAGTTACCTTAAAGTTCCGCTGAGGGATCATGCATTCAAGGCGCTTGAGCTGATTCAGCTCCGTTCGCAGAACCCCAGACTGCCGGTTCAGTATGCGATGATTCAACCGGTATTTATTGAAGGCGAAACACTGAAAACATTCAAGCATTCAAAGAATGAAAAGAGGGTTTCATGAAGCATTGTGCTTATGGAAAAATCGGGATTCTGCCTGTTGTTTTCAAGGAACAGGCGGTATGCGGCAGTGCAATTGTTCCCGGAGTCAATGAGAGGAACCGGTGCCGCGGGAGCGACTTTCCGGATAATATTAACCATGTCGTCGGGAGAAACGGTCATGAATAAAATTTTTACACTTATAGAGCTTCTCATCGTTATTGCGATCATCGCGATTCTGGCGAGCATGCTGTTGCCCGCTTTAAACAAGGCACGAGAGAAAGCCAGGGATGCATCCTGCCGTTCCACCTCCAGGGGAATTGGATCGGCTTCATTGCTTTATGCAAATGATTTTGATGGTTTCGTGCCTCCGACCGGTGGTGTCGGTGCCGACTATGCGAAAAGCAAAAGTTATCCATGGCCGGGCAAACTTGCTTCCTACCTGGGGCTCACAGTAGATTCCAAGTGGCTGTTTCCGAATGAAGATAAACTTTATAAGCAGTTCATCTGCGCAGCCGACAACCGCGTTCCCAATTACAGTAACAGGCTGACATGGGGAGGAAAACTCAGCTACGGCATCAACATCAATCTTGCCGGCCGTACCGAACAGCCGTTTCAAAACATTCGGTTCAGTTCCATCCGCAATCCCAGTATGAAATACTTGTTCATGGATGCGACTGAACATCGCATTACCTATGATACAGGGCATGTTAGATTTGCCTGGCGTCATAGCGGCGGACGTTTTCTCAATACGGCTTATGCAGATGGTCATGTCGGTTCTCTGAGTTACAGAGTGAGACTTACCGGAGCCGATGACGAGACGAAACGAAACTGGAAACCTGATCTTTGAGGAGGGATATTTTATGAGAGTTCCGGCAATCTTGGGAATAATTTTTCTGGCAGCCTTTACTGTGGAGGCGGCTGAGCTGCTCCGCAATCCGCAATTCGATAAATGGAGTGCATCCGGCGTTCCTTCCGGCTGGACATTGCGCGACACCGGACTGAGACCGGAAGCGCCGCCCCGTCCTGTCGGGCGTCCCGCACTTTCTGCTGCGAACGGAGTGCTGTGTCTTGATACTGCGGATGGCAGGTATGAAGTCATGCTGATCCAATACCGGCTTCCTCTGAAGAAAGGAAACAATTATGTGCTTGCCTTTGAAGTGAAAGGAGACGGCGCTGTTTCCTGGCGTAGTCCGGTTTTCAGACAGGCCACTGCCCCGGGTGGAAAAACGGTTTGGAAAAATACACCTGCCGCATGGAAAGCCGCACCGCGGGAATGGGAAAGCAGACAGATCATTTTTGATTTTCCCCCTGAGGCAAAGGATGCCTATTTATATTTCGCGGCAACTGGTCCCGGCAAACTGCTGTTGCGCAATATCCGACTGCGTGAAAATGGAATTGATCTTGAAAGCAGTGCGGAACTTCCGGTTTTCCGTCCGACAGAAACGGTTTCTTATCGGATCGGGTTCAAATCTGCCCCGGAAAACATGGTTCGTTACACTCTCCGGAATTTTCTCGGTACTACCGTGGCGAGCGGTACAGCCTCTGACAGGATTCATTTCAGCACTCTTGCAAATGGCTGGTACGAGCTTACTGCAACGGAAATTAACTCCGCAGGGAAGGCCGTGTCCGCTGCCCGTAGGACATTTGCCGTAATTCCTGAATTTCCGGCGGAACTGCGTGACGCTCCCGGCAATCAGTTTGGAGTGATGGTCAACCCGCATACCGCATACCCTCTTGACCGGAAGGAACTTGACATGAAATATGCAGCCCGGATCGGCGTGCGCTATCTGCGCACCCACCGGTTGAACTGGGGGCGCATCCAGTCCGCCCCCGGCGTTCCGTACAACTGGGACGAAGCAGATGCGGAGATGGCGTTATATGAAAAATATGGAATTCATCCCGTGGCAACTATAGGCTGGCCGGTGCCGGGATGGGCTTCGAGTGCCGCCGGAACCGGAGAGCCGAATATCGGTAATTATTTTCCCCAGGAGAAATACTTGCCGGAATTAAAACGTTTTCACCGCGAACTGGCAGCCCGCTACGGCAACCGAATCGCCTATTATGAAGTTGGTAATGAAGTGGATGCCTCTAATTTCTGGATGGGACGATATGAAAATTCAAAGCGTGGCGATGAAGATGCGGTATTCCGGGATTATGTGGATTTCTATATTGCAGTCGCATCGGGGCTTCTGGAAGGCAATCCGAAGGCGCAGGTCGGACCGGGAACCACTGGTTCCATGCCGTCCGGGCATACCTACCGCCCATGGCTGGAACGTTTCTGGGCAGTTCCGGAGGCATTACAGGTCACAACGATCTTCTGTCCGCATTATCAAACGGATATTCCAAAGATACGGGAAGTGATGCGCAGACACGGTAAAGAAGTGCCGATTGTTCTGACCGAAATCGGAGGTCTGATTAAGACCCAGAATTATCAGACGACACTGGAAGAACTTCGACAGATCATCAAACGCACCTATGTCCAGTATGCCACACAATTGAATCAAGGCGGACTTGCCCTATGCAAATTTCTGCTTCGACAGATTCCGGGAGTTCGCGAAGGCTGGGTTTCGGAAATGCTTGCCGCCGATTTTGAACTCCGCCCGGAATATGTAGCCTATGCGACTTTAATCCGCATTGTTTCCGGCGGTCGCTTTGAACGGGAACTGAATGTGACGGCAAATGCGTCACAGGGCTGGGTTCAAGCCTTCCGCATTATCCGGCCGGATGGTGTCATGAATCTTGTGATGCTGAATGATGCTCCGGAAGCGGAAGTTGTACTGGAGACACCGGAACAGAAACTGACCGTTACCGATGTAATGGGCAGTTCCCGGACATTCCGTGCACAAAACGGCAGACTTTCACTTGCCATGAAAGAAGATCAGCCGCTGTTCATTTCCGGTGAAATCAGGGAAAATCCCGGCCCGGTCAGGCATCCGGAGCCGGTGTTGGTTCTGAAACGCAGGCTTATGCTGGAAAATGATGGTTTTGAACAGGGAAAAGGCAGTTCAATTCCCGGCTGGCGCATGATCGTGGATGAAATGGGCGGTATCGGTGGTAACGCTCCGTTTACCGTGGAATCCGACCCGAAAGATCGGAGCGAGGGACTCCGTTCTCTTCGGATGTCCGCCAAGGTCCGAACCCGTTGGTATGGTGTTCTCTGCAAGTTGCCGAAACAGGAGATTCCGGTGCCGAAGACCGGAGAATTTCTGGTTTTTAAAATTGCTTATGATCAGAAACTTGACGGAGTTGCCGGTACCGGTGTGGGAGTGACGCTTGCTTTCCGCGATGGGAAAATGCGGCGTGTTGGCTTCAATGACGGCAACTGGAGCCGCGGCACTTCCGGCTGGATTCGGAAAACCTGGCAAAGTCGGAAGTTCGAGGAATTTCCACGCGGTACCGAACAGATCACGCTCGAATTCTATCTCGGGCTTGCCACCGGAACCGTCCAGATCGACCGGGTGTCAGTCGAAGTGGAACTTTACCGCAAAAGCAATGCGTCAAGCGCATATATCAATTAAGCAGTCAATATAAAGCGGTCATTGTTTTCGGTGGTTGTTCTGTCGGTTGCAGTTACGGCAATGGCTGTACCTGTTTCTTGAATGAACAGCGGGACAGATTGCTGACGCTGGCTGTTACAGGAAAACTCGGACTTGATGAACCATTACCTGGTGAGTGGCTGGCTGCACAGCGGCGGATCCTGAAGAACCTTAGTCGGCAATCGCGACCGATCCGGCGCAGGCTGTCTGAAGCTCGAAAAGCTCGGAAACTTGCGCATCGTCGTGGGACCGTGAACTGAATTGCTGTTGCCGGAGCCGTCTGATGTGGCTGTGCGCCTTGAGCAATGCGACAACGTTGGACTCAGGAATCTGAAGTTCACTTATCTGAAAGTCCCTTAAGTCGGCAGGATTGTCGGTTTTCCTGCCGATGACACCATGCGTATTGAAATTACTCCGGGAATGGCGGCTCCTGCCGATCCTAAATAGTCGGTGATTTGCTGACGGCGGAATGCCACATGGTTATTTCCTGAAAATCCGTGCATAGATTCCTGCGGGGAGAACACGTCCGCTGTTGTTTTCCGGAATGGTCATTTCACCGGTTTCAATCAGATCCGCATCCCGGCGGAACACTTCTCCGAGGCATCGTCCGAGTGAGACCGGAGAAAAGCCCTGGGAATGGCAGCTCAGAAGAATGAAATACGGCTTTTCCGTGTCCAGAATCCGTTTGCAGTTCTGCAGCATGTTTTCGATGCCTTCCTCAATTTTCCAGACCTGTCCCTGCGCACCGCGGCCGAAGCTCGGCGGGTCAAGCACGATTCCGTTGTATCGATTGCCGCGGCGCTGTTCGCGCCCGACAAATTTCATTGCGTCGTCGCAAATCCAGCGGATTCTGCCCGGATTTTCCGCAAGCGCCTGATTTTTCTTCGCCCATTCGATGATCCCGTTGGAGGCGTCCAGATGGCAGGTATCCGCGCCGGAAGACGACATGGCGAGCGTCGCGCCGCCGGAATAAGCGAACAGATTCAGCGTTTTCGCATGAGGAGGCATCTGTTTCAGGCATGAACGGAGCCAGTCCCAGTTGGCTGCCTGTTCTGCGAAAAAACCGAGGTGCCCGAACTGGGTCGGCTTGATATAAAGGTTGATTCCCCCCCAGGAAACGGTCCAGTCTTTCGGCTGATGCCCGTTTTTCCAGGTCCATGTGCCACCGCCGCCGGAATCGCGTTTGAATTCGGCGTCAATCCTGTTCCATTCGCTTTCGGGAAGCGTCGGCTTCCAGAAGGCGTTGAGCGCGGGGCGCACAATCCGGTATGCGCCTGCCTGTTCCAGTTTTCTGCAGTTGCCCGAATCGAGCAGAATATACGGAAGATGAGAAGTGTTTTTCATAGTTTTCCTGGTGCTTTGTATACAATTGATCCGTTTGAGACTGTCATGCAGACATTGTTGGTTTCAAGATCGAAGAACGTGATGTCGGCGCGTTTTCCGGGGCGGATTTCACCGCGTGTAATGAGTCCGAGATCCTGCGCGGGATTGCTGGTGAAGCAGGCGGCGGCAAGATTGTCCGGCATATTGGAATAATTCTTGAGATGCGCCCAGCCGGTTTCCAGAGTCATGGTTGTTCCGGCGATGACGCCGTTTTTGGTATAAATGAGTCCGTCTTCTTTCTTGAGGTAGCGGGAACCGTCCGTATTCTCGAATTCAATTGCATTGCTGATGCCGATGATTTTGTCATTCGGCTTGACGCGCGCCGTAATGTCGACCATGCGCGGATCAATGTGCGCGCCGTCGACAATCAGCTCAACGGCAATGTCGTTATGCGTCAGGACAACATCGGTGATGGAGGAGATTCTGTGATGCAGCGGCGGCAGACCGTTGTAGAGATGGGTGCACCGCCGCGCTCCCGCATCAATTGCCCGCAGGACTTCTTCCGGACTTGCCATGCTGTGCCCCATGGACGGGATGACTCCGTTTTCCAGCAGCAGTTCAATCAGCTTGTCGGCGTCTTTGAGTTCCGGCGCGAATGTCAGCAGTTTGACTCTGCCGTTTCCGGCGGCGATCAGTTCGCGCGCATAGCCCATGTCGATGGGGCAGATCGCCTCGGGATTTTGCGAACCGCATTTTCTGACATTGATGAAGGGACCCTCCAGGTTGATGGCGCAGGGATCGGCGCCTTCATAACTTTTCTCTACCAGTTCGGCGAGTTTTGCCGTCAGTGCAATCATCCTGTCGCGCGGATAACTCATGAGCGTGGGCAGAAACGTGGTGATGCCGTGCGCCGCCAGATGGCGGCAGAGAATATTGATGTCCGCGTCGGGGTCCGGCGCTTTTGCGGTGTCGTAACCGCCTCCGCCATGAATATGGCTGTCGATGAAGCCGGGGGTGGCATACGCATCGGTAAGGTCAATGACATGCAGTCCCGGTTCATCCAGGGAGAATGCGGAGGCGCCTCCGACGGCAATGATCTTTTTTTCCTCGCACAAGATTCCCGCATTCGGAATATGGACATGCGGGGTCAGGCAGTAATCCGTCAGAAAAAGAGTCCTGTTTTTAGCCATAAAGCAATCCTGTCAGTTAAATTACAGCAACATGGCGTAATATGGCTCTTCATGGAGACAATTTCAACTCAACACATCTTAAAAAAGAGGAAAAACGGGGATTGAGAATCCGAATCTGCGGATTATTTTTCCTGAAGGGATTCCGCAAGGCGCAGCAGTTCCACTCTGCATGACGCCATGGTTTCACAGTCCCCCTGAATTGCGCGACTTACGATTTCATCCAGTTTCTTTTGCGCTTCAGGATTTTCTTTCCGTTTCAGCAGCTGACGGCAGAGCTTTGCCGCCTTATAGTCGTAAAGCCCCTGAAAATGCGCTTCCATGCGGCGGCTGGTGAGTGCCTTTCCGAAATTGAAATCGGCGTAGACGGTGCCGTAGTCAGTTCTGTTCTTCCTGTTGTAGCGGTTGGAGTCGTAGGGGTTGAATCCGTCGCCGCCCGCCATGCCGTCGATATGCCAGAACGCCGCGACGTCATCCACTCCGTCGCGGAAATTTTCCCAGTAAATCCGCCGGTAAACTTCCGGCGCCGTTTCCTTCTGAAGAATGTTGTAGGTCCAAAGTTCGCGTTTTGCCTCTTTGACAACCCTGATGGTTTCCGGTGTCACCATTTTCGGACGGTAAAGTTCGATGATGTCGAACAATTCACAGCAGCGTTTCAGAGTTTCCAGATATTCCTGATCCGGCTGTTTTGAAAACGGATTGATCATGATGCGGCATTCGGGCAGAGCTTCCTTGATCAGTTTGCCGAATTTGAATGCCAGGTGGTTTTTGGAGTTCGGGTCGTCTATCTTTCCATTGGGTTCATCGACGGGGTAGAATATGATACGTTCCGGGGACAATTTATATTCCTCCCGGATGTGCGACACCAGCTCTTTCAGGAAGGTTTTTGCCGCCTTATCCCATTGCGGAGTTCCGAAGGCGCAGGGGGGAGGAGTGACTTTACCGCCCTTCCGGGATTCCCCTTTTTCTCTGCTGACGGGTTCGCTGTAATACAGACGTGTCCAGGTGTGTTCCCAGCCAAGATAAAAGCAGGCGGAAAGTTCATCGGCAGGGACGCCGGAGGCGATTAGACCGTCAAACACTCTGTCAATCTGGGTAAAGTCACAGGGGCCGATATTGCCGTCGGCGTCAACTTTCGGGAAGGCGACGTTGAAAGGAGCCATGAAATTAATTCCGTGTTCCGCCAGAAAACGGGTCAACGGTGAAACTTCTCCCTTTTTCAGAAGATCCTCATGAAATGTATAAGGACGTTCAAGATAAGTGTAATTGAAATTTTTAACAAACACTTTCCCGAGATCAGGCGTCAGCACTTCAAGCTCAAAGGGCACTTTTTCCAGAGCGAACCCCTGATCGGCAGGTTTCAGAACGAGAGTTCCCGTATAATTTCCCGCCGGAAGATCGGCGGTGGAAAGCTCCATCCAGAGCGGAACGGTGCTTTTCGGAGGGATCCGCAGCAGCGTGTTCAGAGGCAGGGGAACCATGGCGTCGTAAAGAGTGGCTCCGGATGTGGTCGTCTGGGGAATTCCCTCCTGTATTCTGACTCTGCTGAACAGTTCATGAAAAGCCGAATCATACGAAAAGGAATTCTCATTTGTTTTGGAGGGATATTTCCCCGGGAAAAGTTTGATCTGTCCGAGAAACGGTTTGTCGGTGAGGTTGGATACTGCGAATCCATAGAGAACTCTGCTGTTTCTTGCGGAAACGAGTGCGATCTTCTCCAGCGGACGCGAGACCATGGAGATTTCGACGTCATTTCCCCATACGTCCGGTTTCCAGATCAGTGCGGAACATCCTGCAAGGCGCATGGCAACCATGGATTTCCGGAGGTTTTCCAGCTGATTTTCCAGCTTGTTGAAACAGGCGGGATTGTCGCCGGAGATATTGTTGAGCTTTTCCGCTTCGGCGAATTGTTTTTCCATTGCCGCTTTCGGCTCTCCGGTTGAATTCCGGTGCGCAAGTTCTTTTTTCAGCTGGGCAATCCGCCGGGAGAAATACGCCTTGCGGGAACTGAAGATCAGTTTGCCGAACTGTTCCGGATTATGGAAAATGGAACCGACCGGCGCCCAGGTGGAAAGCCCGCCGCAGGATGCACCTGTCCGGGTAAAATTGCCGGAAGCCGTCATTCCCGGTTCAAATTTGTCCAGCCCGATTTCCGATCCGGGAATCTGCATCTCGACGGAGTAACCGTTTCCGGCGCGTGAAACATTGCAGACGGCTTTGCTCTGAAATGCCTTGTCCTGATTCCCCGTTGCGGAAAAGCGCATTGCTTTGAACTTGCCATTGGCTCCGGCGGCAAACTGGTAATAGACCGGTGATTCAAGATCGGGACGGAAAAAGAATTCCACGCACTCCTTCCACAAAGAATCTCCGACCTTGGGTTCTATTTTCATATCCCCGGGAACAGGGCATTGAAAATAGACATGAAGAGTGCTGTCTTCATATCGGAGTGCCGCCCGCGAGGCGTTTTCCACAAATTTATCTTCGGCTTTATGGTAATTGCCGGCGGGTCCTGTCTCTCTGTCCAGGATTTGGAAAGGCGCACTCCATTCTTTTTCCTTTCCGCTGATCAGGACATAATTCCATGTCCCGGCGTTTCCAGTGGCGGCGGAAAGGGCCGGCGGTTCTTCGTAGCTTTTCCAGATTTTCAGGTCATCCACAACGCCGAAAAGCGGTGATTCCGCTTTCGACGGATTCCGCGGATTGCAGCCCAGGGACACCTGCGGGTACCATTCGTAGTTTTTTCCGTCATTCAGGTCGGAAAGCGCAAGCGCATTCTCTTTGCCCGCAACCATTTCTCCGTCCAGCCAGATTCTCGCGGGACCGCCTGATTTTGACGCAACGCGGACCGTATACCACTTCCCCGGCTGCCAGGAACGTTTTTCCGAAGAGAAGGTGAACTGTTTGGCGACTGTTTTTTCCGGCATTTTCAGTCTGCGGAAATCACCGGTCAGTTTTCCGTTTCTGTCGATATAAAGAAGAAAGCGGGCACGGTTCCATGAAGTGTGTTCGTATGCGAAAAGATAACGGGGAGCGGCGGAATCGGCGCGGTCAAGTTTGAATTTCAATTCCGCCGTCCATTCTCTGCAGTCAAGAGGCAGAACAATCTGGTTGCGTTTTTTGCCGTTGCAGAGAAGTCCGTTTGTGCCGTTGACTCCTCCCTTTTCAACTGTCTGGGCGTTGTGATAAGGGATTCCGCTGCTGGTGACGGGAATTCCTTTCGGATTGACGCGGTCGAAATCCCAGTCGCAGACCGGCTGGGCGGCGGACAAGGAAACGGCAAGCGTGATGAACAGTCCGGACGGTAATAATTTCATGAGTTCTCCCTGTATTTTATATTGAAACCGTTTGAATGCGCATTCCTACCAGTTGACCTTGTCCCCGCGGGTCCACATATTGCCTGACGTGTTTGCCCCTTTTGCTACATTGCGGTGAAGATAGTTCATCCCGCGGAGCCCTTCGCATGGCGCCTTGAGACTGGAGACGTTTCCCGCGGCGAAAAGAGTGTTGCACGAACCACCGTGGCGCGGAGAAAGATAGCCCAGCCCATTTTCAGAAGTGGATACGGAAGAGTAAAAAATCAGATTCGCTCTGACGCCGTCGATGGATGCCGTGGCGGTGTCGTAAGACTGTATGTCCGCGTTCAGTATTTTCCGGGACGGACTTTTGATAGACTGCACTTTTGCCGGTTCATTCGTTCCGCCGCCGCTGTATCTTGCGCGATTGCTTCCGATGAAATAATGGTTGTAGCCGTATTCCGGATTGTCTGCGGCGTAAGAGGTGAAATCCCGTGTGTCGGCGGAATTCATGGAACGCAGGGACTCGCGCCATATTCGGTTTGAATTCTTCTTCAGTCCGTGATTTCTCCCCGGGCAAATCAGAATGTTGCCGGTGGTGTAACCGCAGCGGATCATTCTGCGGACCCAGTTGTCATTTCTTCCCCCGAATTGCATCCCGAACGATGCAGCAGGCACGAAATAATCCTGGAAGTCATTGGTATAGCTCATCATGCCGATGCCGAGCTGTTTCAGGTTTGAGACGCAGGCGGCGGTATAAGCCCGTTTTCGCGCCTGATTCAATGCCGGAAGAAGAAGGGAGGCTAAAATGGCGATGATCGCTATGACGATAAGTAATTCTATTAAGGTGAATATTTTTGTCTGTCTGTTCCTCATAATGCCTCCAACATGTTGTTTGAATGATATTGACTGCAGGATGTGGATTCCCGCTCTATAATCCGGTAGGGGGTTGCCAGAAGGGAATGTTCCGGGGATTCCGGCCAGGACGGCGACGTCAGCAGACGGACAGCCATCCGCCCGATGTCCGCATATCCCAGGTCAACGGTGGAGAGCGGAGGGTCCAGCAGGGTGTCGCCGGGGTAGCCGCAGTATCCCATGACCGCGAGCTCTTCCGGAATCCGGATTTTTTTCTCCTGAAGATATTTCATTGCCTCCATCGCGTAAAAATCGGAATAGCAGTAAACCGCAGTCTGTGCATCGCATTCGGGAAGCATTTCATCCATTGCCCCGCGAATGGAATCCCGGCTCAGATCCGCTTCATAGACAAGGCGCCCGGTGTCCTTCAATCCTAAATCCCGGAATAATTCGCGGTTTTCCGCCGGAGTCCAGCCACGGTTTCTGCCTCTCATCATCAACAGCTTTACATTCCGGTACCCTTTCTGCGCCAGATATTCCAAACCGTCCTTCCATGCCCGGCGGGTATCGGAATACAGCACGGGGAAACCGGCAATTTTGTCTCTTTCATCGCCGTGGACAACGATAACCGGAAGATTCAGCTGTTTCAGGATGCCCAGTTCCGGTTCATTTCCGTTCAGGTTCGAGACTACCAGAAGGGCGCCGCACAGATTTTTGCCCCGGAGAATTCTGAGCGCCTTTTCCGGTTCCAGCTCCCGCAGATATTCGACGAAGCACTGTTCCGTCCGGTATCCCATTTCAGATGCTTCCGCACTGATTCCGGGGATGATATAGTTATGCGGCAGTTCCACGGTGTTTTTCCTGATGATTCCGATCAGGATCAGATTCGGTTTCCGATCTCCCCGGACGAAAGTCCCTTTGCGCGGCAGACGAACAATCAGCTGTTCCGTTTCGAGGCGTTCCAGTGCAGAGCGCAGCGTGACTTTTGCAACTCCCAGCATCCGGCTGAATTCCAATTCCCGGGGAAGCCGCGACCCCGGAGCGTATTTCCCCGAGATGATTCCCTGCTTCAGCTCTCCGTAGAGTTTGTCTTTTTTGAATATGCCGGATTCCATCTTTTCCCTCTCGATACTATCTGATACTATTAATTATATTGATTTTTCCCTGATTGTCAACCCCTCCTTTGATATAAATTGCAATTTTTTCGGAAAAACGGGATTGTGCCGGGGAAAGAAAGCGGACGGAACACAAGGGCGGAATTCTTCCGCCGGGGAGACATGGGAGGTTCTGCCCCGCCGCGGCGGTATTTTAAAATCGAAGGCTTTGAACTGTAAAAAAAAGAGATGGAGGCTTGTTTCTGCCCTCTTTCATGCTATATTAGTCCCTTTTATATGCGAATGATGGGAAATCACGGATGTGCAAAAATGACGAAAAGTCAAAAGAAAAGACATTTGGTGCTGCTTTTTATTCTGGTTTCTATCCGTAAGTTGATTGAAGTGCTGCAACGATGGGCGGATGGACTGGAGCACTATATCGAGTCCGCGGGGAAAGACACGGAGGAGATTGCCGGCGGAATCGAATTGAACAATACGGTCAAGATGCTGACAGGACTGACGATTCTTGCCGTCATCGGCTCCCTGACGCTGGCAGGATGGTTGGAATCGTTTGTTTCAGGGCTCCGGACCGTGGATTTTTATGTCCTGATTTTCAGTTTCATTCTTCTTGCCGGAAATCTTTTTTACTTCGCATGGCAGATTATTCTTGCATTCCACTATCGTCCGTTTGATGAAGTGACGGATGAACAGCTGCCGCACTGCGCCGTCATTGTTCCGGCGTATAATGAGGGAAAACAGGTGGTTTTGACGCTGGACAGTCTTTTGAAAAGCGATTACCCGCCGTCAAAAATGGAGATTATCGCCGTCAATGACGGAAGCTGTGATGATACCTGGGACTGGATCAGCGAGTCCGTCAAATCGTCAAACGGCAGAATCAGGGCCGTCAATTTAAGGCAGAATGCCGGAAAGCGCAATGCACTCTACCAGGGATTCCTGAGCTCGCAGGCGGAAATTGTCGTGACGATTGACAGCGATTCGATTGTTCTGCCGGATACCGTCCGGAAAATCGTTGCTCCTTTCATCGGTCATCCGAAGACGGGAGGCGTTGCCGGAAATATCCGCGTCCTGAATTTTGCCGATGGAATCATTCCCAAAATGCTGGATGTGAATTTTGTTTTCAGCTTTGAATTTCTGCGTTCCGCGCAGAGCATGATCCATTCCGTATTCTGCACTCCGGGCGCGTTGAGCGCCTACCGCAGGAGTGTCGTCATGCCGTTCATGGAGGAGTGGGTCAATCAGAAATTCATGGGGCGTCCCGCCAACATCGGAGAAGACCGGGCAATCTCCAATATCATTCTGCGCGAGGGTTATCATGTTGTTTTTCAGAAGAGCGCTTTTGTTTACACGGAGGTTCCGAAGTGCTACGGCGGATTGTGTAAAATGTTTATCCGCTGGTCCAGAAGCAATGTCCGGGAGAACCTCGGAATGTTCAGATTCGCCTTCCGGCGCATTGATTTTACGGACGAGAATCTTCTCGGAATGCAGATCAATCTGATCATGCAGACGTTTTGGACGCTTACGCCGATGCTGTTCGTCGCATCGACGATTTACTGTCTTGTGATTTCTCCGCTGACATTCCTTTATGCTTCGATCATGGCCGCCCTGATCTGGTCTACCCTTCCGGCATTTATCTATGCCAGCAAATACAGTAAAAAAGACGCTCTGTGGTCTTATGTTTACGGCGTCTTCAACTTTCTTTCGCTTTCCTGGATCGGTCCTTATTCGATTCTGACGATTCACCGTTCCGGCTGGCTTACCCGCGGCAAGCCGAAGAAGGATACGGAAAGCGTCATCGAACTGGTAAAAGAGAGTGCCGTGACCAAGTAATTCCCCGCTGCCGGAACAAAACGGCGTCCGATAGTCCTGCCCTGATTCCCTGTTCATGTTTCCACCGGTGAAAGATGAAAATTTCTGATTTTTTCAGGAAAATCACGCTTTCTCCATTGACAAACCCGGATTTTTGATTATAATTAAAAAAAGATGGACATATACTGTACATAGTGAGCTTTTACATACGGGGGAACATGAAGCGCGACCAGATATTCCATGAACTGAAACGGCGGATTGCGGCAGGAGAATATGCGGTGGGGGAGAAGCTGCCCACGGAATTTGAACTGTCCGCACAGTATGCCGTCGCCCGCGGCACAATCCGGCAGTCTTTGAAGCTGCTGGAGGCGGAAGGTTATCTGGAACGTGTCAAATCCAAAGGGACTTTCATCCGTCAGCCTGCACAGAAGCCCGGCGCGGACAAGGTGATTTCTTTTCTGATGCCGTATCCCGGGTATATCCGCCCGAGCGATGATCCGGTGTTTATCACTTTTTCCCGGATTTTTTACGGTGCGATCCGTGCCGCCTCGGAAGCCGGGTGGCGTGTTGAGGCCGTTCCCTTTTCCAGAACCAACGACAACTTCAACATCGACTGGGATGCGCTGGAGCACATCGGGAAAGATTCCAGAGTCATGATATTCAACCACTGGTACCATCCGGCGTTCGATGCGTTTCTGAAACGCGGGGCGAGAGTCGGGATCATCCGCTATTTCAGCCATGTGAAGAGTCCGTGGGATCATTGCTTTGAAAATTGGATCGATGCCGTGATCGACACGAAAAAAGTTGCTTCGGATGCAGTTTATTTTCTTCATTCGCTGGGATGCCGGAAAATTCTGAATGCCGGCTGGTATTATCAGGATGCGTACAACGAGAAACCCATCGGCTATCGTGAAGCCGTGGACCGCCTCGGTCTGGAACGGCTTGAACTGGATTACGACACTTTAAGCGGAAAAACGGGTTATGGGAGAGATGTTGCGGAGACGATTCGGAAGATCTGGGAGGAAACGCATTTCGACGCCATGTTTGCGGACAACCCGCAGCATTATTTTACGGAGAAGGGAAATATTTATCGTGCCATAGGAATTCCGGAGAGCGTGAAGATTCTCCTGAACCATGACGAGCCGCAGCATTATTTACGGACTTCCCCGCAGGTCAGTGCGTTTTCCATTGACATGGACAAGGTGGGGTATACCGTTGCCAAGTGCCTCGTGGAAGACAGCGCCGCTCCCCGCCAGCTTGTTTTTGAACGGACACTCTGCAACAGGGAATCCACCGGAGGAGCTTATGTTCCGCCATGCGATACAACGGAGGAGGAGAAAACATGGATGGCTATGGTATAACCGAAAGGAGATGAGAAATATGGGACGCAGAAGGATATGTTTCACACTGATCGAACTTTTAATCGTTATTGCGATCATTGCAATTCTTGCCGCACTTCTTTTTCCGGCTTTGAACAAGGCGCGGGAAAAGGCGAAATCAGTCGCCTGCAGCGGGAATCTGAAACAGATTGGAACCGCTTTCAGCATATATACCGGCGATTACGGGGACTGCTATCCCACCACGATAGCCCTGTCCGGCACCTATTCGTGGGATATTCCGAAAACAACATGGATCGGCGCGGTAGGGCAGTACATGGGAAACAGCGTCAGGAACGGGATCAACGCTTCGGGATGGCCGGGCTTGAAACGGCCGGGGCCGTTTGCATGTCCCACGCTTTCCGCACATCAGAACGGGGAAACTTTCTCCGCACATGTTGTTCACTACGGATATAACGGTGATCTTTTCGGAAAAACGAATTATGAGGTCGACAGAATTTACTGGAGCGTAGAGCGCCTGATTGCCGCACCGGTGAAAACCGGAAAACTTAGAGCGGCGTCCGGGACGATCATGCTTGCCGATTCCAGATCCTCAAGAACGGACAATCTGAGCGGTCATTATTCGTTTGCACAGTCCACGTTCGACCGTCTGGCGTTACGCCATTCCCGGAAAGCAAATATCACTTATGCCGACGGGCATGTCGGGCAGGACGGGATTCGTGCCGCTGTTGCTCATCCTCCGAGACTGCCGTGGAATGTAGTCGGCAAAGCGATGCCCTGGTATCCGTTTTATGGCGACACTTATGATTACGGTCCGTTTTAATTTCCAGTAAACAACCGAAAGGAATCAGACCATATGAAAAAAATCTTGTGCGGAGCGCTCGGAGCGCTGTTGTTGAACATGACGGCTTACGATGTCAGGAATCCGGCACTGAATCCTGTGGAATTTCAGATGCCGCCTCGACATCAAAATCTGGAGCTGGTGAAAGACGGCAGACTCAATTTTGCAATCGTCTTCGATGCAAATGCCGAAAAACATCTGCGTCATCCGAAGCAGAAAGGAATCCGGTCCGCAGTGGACACCCTGGTTCGCGAAATTGAAAAAACCACCGGGCAGAAACCGGAGGTGTTCGATGTTTCCGAACTTGAAAAGGCGAAAAAATATCCATATCGCCTTCTGGTCGGAGAAAGCGCATTGACAAAACAGCTCGGAATTGACGTCTCGAAGCTGCCGCGGGAAGGATTTGTTGTCAGGACTTTTTCCGGGGGAGCTGTCATTGCCGGGGATGATTCTTCGCTTGACAGGGCGTTCAATAAAAGTCCGCTCGACCATGCGGGGGCACGGACGGGAACCTTGTGGGGTGTTTATGATTTCCTGGAACGTTTCTTCGGATGCCGTTACTACTATCCGGGCGAATACGGTTCGCTTCATCCGCAGTTAAAGGAGCTGAGCGTTGCCGCTGTGGCTTATACGGATAGTCCGCATTTCCGGAACCGGTCTCCGGAATGGATTTACTGGACACTGTATGACTGGAACCGGGAAAAGCGGATCGTGAAAAAGTGGCGGGACCTGATCGGGGATATGGAACAGGAGGATGTGCGCCGTTTTGCGGAATCATGGCGGCTTGCGAAAACTTCGCCTTTCTGGGCGGGGCACAATCCGCGCCCGGAAAAACTTCTGGCGGCATACCCCGATAAAAAGGAGACCATTTTCTACCGTGCCCCGAACGGGAACCAGTACTACAACGGGAAACAGCACATCGGCAACTATTTCGATGTGACGAAACTCGAATTCGCGGATCTCCTTGTGGATTCGCTCAAAAAATATTACGCCTCAAACGGAAAGGAAAACGACGGCTGGGAGTGTGTCAACAATACATATATCCCATTCGGACAGTGTGATTCCGAAGTGCCGCTTCCGGACATGATCAGCAATCCGGTTGTGAAGAAGGAAAATCTGATTACGCAGGAAAACATCAGGCGCGGATCTTCCTACAGCGATATTTACGGGCGTTTCTATCAATATCTTGGAAACCGGCTCAAAAAGGAACT
Source organism: uncultured Lentisphaeria bacterium (assembly GCA_949282305.1). GTDB lineage: Bacteria > Verrucomicrobiota > Lentisphaeria > Victivallales > UBA1829 > UBA11452. Next base: position 27,237 of record CASDPB010000039.1, read on the forward strand.
TCCCGGAAAGAAACTGGTTCTTCTCCCCTACAGCAACTATACCCACGCTCCGTTGAATCCGAAATGGACTCTGCCGGACAACATCGAGCTCCGCGTCTGCGTTTCCGATTTTCCCGCATGGACGCGCAACAAAGAGATCGTTGCAAAATGGCGTAAAAACATGAACGAATGGTATCGTGCGCTCGGCGGGCGTCCGGTCGTTTCACTCTGGCTTTACAACGTGCCGGGCAATCCGTTTGCCCGCGCGATCGCCCCGCAGCTGATCGCGGATGTCCCGAAGATACTGGGAAAGACTCTTGGTGACGTCGAACTCTTTTTCGATCAGTACGGCGGATTGGAATTTTATTACTATTACGCCAATTACGCGGGCGTCCGCAGCATGTGGAATCCGGATTTCAATGCCGACGCCGCCATTGCGGAACATTGGGAGCCCTTCTACGGAAAAGAAGCCGGAGCGCATCTGAAACAGTTCCATAAGGTATTGTTTGACAGTTACATGAAATATTTTGTCCCGCAGAAGGAGCGCAATCCGCTTTATCCGATACCGGTCATCAATGAACTGGAATCGCTTTTGAAGAAGGCGGAGGCTTCCATCCCGCCGGATTCAATCGAAATGAAGCGCTTCAGAATATTCGCCTTTCCGTGGAAAAAGGCATTTGAGTCTCAGCGGAATCGTCATGCCTATGCCCGCCCGATTTACGGCGCACATCAATTGCTTTCCACCGAAAAAATCACTGTGGACGGCAGGCAGGACGAAGTCTGGAACAGAGTCAAAACCATGCCTCTGCTTGACCCGCGCGGAAGCAATAAAAAGCCGGAATATCCGTCCGATATTAAACTTGCATGGGATAAAAACGGCATCTACGGACTGGTCGTTTCCCCTTATCCGCCGCTTGCGGATGAGGACAAATCCATCTGGAATAATTCCAATGTCGAAATTCTTGTTTCTCCCGGAACAAAGAAAGAGGACTATTTCCATTACGCGGTCGACCCGTTCAACAACCGGCATTTCGGAACAAAACAGCTTGTTCCCGTGGACAAACCCTACAACAGATACTGGAAAAGCCCGGGTTTCCGATCGGCGGTCAATACAACGGAAAACGGCTGGACACTGGAGTTCTTCATTCCGTATGAAGATCTGAAAGTCAAATCGCCACGAGCCTATGACACATGGATGGTCAATATCGTAATCAACAAGAATTCCCAGCCGAAGGAATACAGTTCCACAGCCATGACGCTCGGCAACAACCACAATCTGCCGATGTTCGGACTGCTCAGATTTCTCGGCAAGGGAGAATGAAACAGCAGAACGATTGAACAGGGAACATTCAAAGCAAGAAGGATCGGAAAACATCTTTTCGGATCCTTCATGTTTTGCAAATCTTTTTTAAATCAGAAACAGCAGGGAGCTAAAAAATGAAAAAGGAATTGAGCATTCTGGTAGCAGGAATCCTCGCAGGGACACTTTGTGCGCAAAGCGCGGTTACAGTCAAGCAGAAACAATACAGAGGTTGGAAAGCAAGGGATTTTACCTATAATCAGCAGGCGGAGATTGTGAACGACAAGAATTTCTACCAATTCAATCTTCTTCAATATCAGCCGGATAAAGACGGAAAGATGCAAACGTTCATGAACATTTCCGCGCCGCGGCAGGAATGGGGATTCGGGCGGGCGCCGATCAACTTTCTTTCCATTACGGTCAACGGAATCAGGGAGCGGAATCTTCAGCCGAACGAGGACAGCTTCAAGACATGGACAAAACCGGATTCCGCCGGTGTCACGGTAACATTGAACTTCGATGGAGCCGGAGTTGTTTTTGACGCCTACATGAAGAAAGGATCGCCGGTGCTCTGGTTTACATTCCGCCAGCCGGAGAAACAGCTCGAACCGATCAGGAGCATCACGATCAAAACGGCATTGGTGATTTCGCGTCTGTTCAGCAGGAACGGTGTCACCGTCTGGGAGGGCGCCTACAACCGTCAGGCGCAGACCGCCGCCAGAACGCTGGAACAGCGGAAAGCGGTCTATCCGCTGGATGCCGGGGATCAGTATGTCATTTTCAGCGATAAAGTGCTGGATGGCTCGGACAAGGACAAGGGATTCGGTCCGTCCTTTCTGGCTTTCGGCATGAACGGCGTCAAAAATGCGAGCCTGTTTCTCGGCAATTCATGGGAGAACAACATCACTTTCACCCTGAATCCGGATTTCCGGGAATTCCGTTTTGGCATCTGGCAGCAGAAGAATGCGATCACCAATCAGGATTTCATGAATCTTTTTGAAAAGGAAAAAGATTCCTTTCTGCTGAAATAACCTTTCCCGCCGGATTCGTCTGCGGCGTCAGCATTTCCGCCCGATTGCGGAACACCGCAGACGCTCCGCATTCTCCGCGGGAGGCTCCCGGAAGATACAGCGGGATGCCTCTTGGCGGAAACCCTGCCCGAAATATTTTCACAGTGTCTGATTCTGCCGGTTTCCGGCTCTTTCCTGTCGTCTTTCTCATTTTTTCCGGAAAAAATCCGTTTTTTATTATTTCAAGTACTTGAAATTTTTTCTGTTTTGATTATAATGTAAAGAGAGAGAAATATTTTGAGAGAGACGACACCATGATTTCACTGAAGGAAATAGGAAGAATCTGCGGGATTTCGGAGTCGACCGTATCCAAGGCGCTCAAGGGGAATCCCGCCATCCGCCGTTCCACGGCGCAGCGGGTGGCGGAAGTCGCGCGCAAATACGGCTACCAGCCCAATGCCATGGTTCAGTGCATGCAGACCGGACAGAGCCGCAGCATCGGGATTGCCTACAATAATTTCCGCTGTCAGTTCGCCGGTCAGGTCATGGAGGGAATCCAGCAGGTTCTGCATGAAAATAATTACGATTCCTTTGTCATTCAATGGGATAAGCTGGTCAAGGACAAGATCGAACTTCTCGGACGGTTTGCCCGCCGCCGTGTGGACGGCATCCTGCTGTTTCCGCCGGAAGCCGCCGATCCGGGGGAACGTCTTGCGGAACTGCGGAACATCCACAGTCCCATTGTCGTGATTGATCAGCGCTGGCCGGGGCATGACTTTGATTATGTCGGGAGCAGCAACCGGAAAGGGATGTATGAGCTTGTTTCTTTCCTGATCGGGCGGGGGTATCGAAGATTCGGCGTGATCTCCTTTCCGTCAACGAGTTCCGGCGAGGAACGCAAATCCGGTTTTCTGGATGCGATGTTTGAGCATAAGCTGCCGGTCGACGCCTCCCTGCTGGCGGTTGCCGAAGAACCGCACCTGAGCCCTTATGAGGCTGCCCGTTCTCTTCTGGAACGCCCCGACCGTCCGGAAGTGCTGGTCTGTTTCAATGATTACATCGCCCGGGAGGCGCTCAATGCGGCGTGGGACCTGGGGATTCGCATTCCGGAGGAACTGGCTGTGACCGGGTTCGGCAATCTGCCGCTGTGCGATCTGGTTCGTCCGCGGCTTACCACCGTGGATCAGTTTTCATTCGAGACCGGGGTTGCCGCCGCCCGTCTTATTCTTGAGCGGATTTCAAGCACTGGAAATCCGGAGCGGCGCGATATTGTGATTGATACGAAAGTAGTCATACGTAATTCAACCCGTTAAGGAGTTTAACAATGAAAGGAATCTTCATGATGAAGACGGCAAATCTCCGGAACAGGAGCAGTTTCACTTTGATAGAGCTCCTCGTCGTAATTGCGATTATCGCGATTCTGGCATCAATGCTGCTGCCCGCACTGAACAAGGCGCGCGAGCGGGCAAAGGCAATGCAATGTCTCAGCAACGTCAAACAAGCTGTTCAGGGGTGTTTTCTTTATGCGGATGACTACAAGGGAATGCTGATGCGGCCCCACATTGAAAATTCCAGGCCGACTTACTGGGCAACTCTGCTGATGGACGGCAAATACATCTCTTCCGGAAAGACGTTTTTCTGTCCCGACCAGAAAAATAAAAACACATGGGCTGATTCCAATGCCCGGTATACTTACGGCTTGAACCGCAATCTGGCACGGGACAACCGGGACAATGCCGCCGGTTATTATGTCAATATCTATGCACTGGACAAATTGCGGGAAAACGGCAAACAGACACTTGCGCCATCCATCACCTGGCTGGTCGGAGACAGCATCATGCGGAGCACCGCAGGGGCGGACAATCTGACGAGCTGCGCCATTCTCAGCTGGAACAACGGTGCGGAGGGACTCCCTTCTCTGCGGCACAGCCGGCAGGCGAACATGGGATTTCTTGATGGCAGTGCAAGAGCCACCGGAGCGGACAAGATGCACAGGATTCATCCGCAGATTGAGGAATGGGCATACAATGACTCGCAAATCATCAGGCAGCTTCCGGGAACTTCTCTTTAAAATGAAAAAATGAAAATAACATCTGCTTGGAAAGGATTTCATTTATGATGAATAAAACAGTTTTCTCCATTCTTGCAATGTCCGCCGGCATTGCGCTCCACGGCGCTCCCGCTTTTACCAATCCGTCGTTTGAACAGGGAACGGGAGGCTATTGGATTAACAATTCCTCCGCCGCAAGAATTGATCCGGGCGATTCGACGGACGGCAGACAGAGCCTCGGAATCAAAGTGGTTCCCGGCAAAACGGTCAGCGTCGTTCAGGGACTCGCCTACGAAGCGAATCAGTATTACAAAATCAGCTTTGACGCCAAAGGCAGTGACGCCGTACTGCGGCTTCAGGTCATGCTTCAGGGAAAGAAGCCGCTCCAGTTCTTCAATGATCCGGAACTCAAGAAGGCAATCCGGCTCACGGAGGAATACAAACGCGTGACTCTGGAACTTGGCCCGTTCCCGGAGGCGGTCAACGGCAATGAAGTCAAAAAACTGATGATTTACTTCAATGTCACCGGCGACAAGGAAGGCGGCAAAGTCAATCTTGACAATCTTTCCGTTGAACTGAAAGCGGCCGCCAGGACTTCGGCAAAGTCCATTCTGAAGAACGGTTCCTTTGAACAGGGGCTGGCACAGTACTGGGTCAACCGCCGCAAATGTGCGGAAGTTGATTCCACGGCGGCAAGTCATGGACGCAGAAGTTTAAAGGTGACTCCGGAAGATAAGACCGTCGATCTGGCGCAGGGCGTTCCGATGAAGCCGGGGGAGATTTACTCCATCCGTTTCGATGCAAAAAGTTCCACCCCAGAAAACGGACCGGTGCTGAAACTGGGCGTGCTGATGCGCGGCAAGAAGCCTCTGGCTTATTTTTCCGCCAGAGGGGAGCAGAAAAGATTTGCCGAGGCGGTTCCGCTGGAAGGCGACTTCAAGACGTTTGAATATGAGCTTGGTCCTTTTCCCGAAGACTGGCGCGGGACGAAAATTGAAAGCCTGATGTTTTACTGGCACATCAAGCCGGGAACAAATCCCGGATCGGTTCATCTTGACAATCTTCAAATCGAAACCGCACCTGCGGCGCAAAAAAAAAATAACGGAATAGTATTTCAGTTTCCCGGCGACATCCGCATCTTTGAAAAAGGATTTCCGCTGAAAGTTTCTCATGGCGCCGGAACGGGAATCCTGAAGGTGCGCGGCGTCAACGCGCTCGGCAAGGAACTTTTCTCCGCGGAATCGAAGCCGGGCAGACCGGAAGTCACCATTCCCGTTTCCGAACCCGATTACTATGCCGTTACCGCCGAAGTTCTTGAAAACGGCAAAGTGGTCAAGCAGGCGCAAAGCACATTTGCGGTCACTACGCCGCTTCCCGAAGATTATTACACCACATCACAGCCGGCTTTCGGCGTATGGGGCGGTCTGAATCCGGAACTCCGGCGTCTCGGCGGAGCGAAATGGGACCGCCAGCTTTTCTTCACGATTTTCCAGAAAAAGGATTTCCAGGCGGTCGAACCGAGTCCCGAAGCGATTGCCGCCCGGGAGCCGGTCAACATCATCCGCTGCATGAATATCCTGAATCCGTTCAAAAGAATGGTGCCGGTGAAGCAGGAGGAATGGCCCGAACTGGAAAAGCGGCTTGAAAAAGACATTCTTTCCCGGAAAGGGCTGGTTCAGGTATGGGAGACCCAGAACGAACCGATGGTCGGAGAGAACTTCCACGGAACCATGAACGATGTCATGGACATCATCCGTTTCGAGAGCCGGATTGTCCGCAGAATCGACCCCAAAGCCGCCATTGCGGGAATCTGCATCAACCCGATGAACGCCAATCAGTACAATCAATACCTCGGTTACTACCGGAACCATGACATCGGCCGTCTGATTGACGGCGTGATGCTGCATCCTTATATTCCCGGAGCGCAGAACCCCGATCTTGCCGGATATGTCGAGACGCTCAACCGGCTGAACCGCGAACTTTCCGCGATTGCGGGCAAACCGGTTCCGATGTATATCAGCGAAATCGGCTATTCCGCCAAACCCGGCGGCGAAGTGACCGAATACCAGCAGGCAGCCTATCTTGCCCGCGTGATGATCCTGAATTTTACGATTGAAAACCTCAAGGCGTGCGTCTGGCATATCGGGCTCTGGAATGAAGCGACTTCCCGGCGTGAACTGGATTTCGCGCTGATCCGCAAGCAGGAGCCGGGCAGCAAGGTCTATCAGCCGAAGCCCTCCTTTGCCGCGTGGGCGACGGCGTCGCGCATGCTTTACAATGCAAAACTTCTGCGCGAACTCAACGTTGGCAAGACCATGCGCGTCTGGCTTTTCGAGAAAGAGGGAAAACCGATGCTGATCGCTTATTCCCTGATTCCGGAACCGGTGCGGATGCAGCTTGCCCTGCAGGCGCCGTCCGCGGAAGTGGTGGATGTCTGCGGACGCCGTTCCACCGTAAAATGCAGGGACGGCATTCTGAATCTCGAACTCGGAGAGGGACCCGTCTACATTTCCGGCGGGACGCTCGACCAGTTTGCCGCAGGGAAATTCGACGCGGTCTTTACTCCCGATGCTCTTTCCGCAGTTCCCGGAGGAACGCTCAACGTGAAGATCCGGCTGCCGGAACATCTCGCCGACAACGCGAAACTGCGTCTTCAGCCGTTCCGGGCGGGCAAAGGGGAACTTTCCGGCAGCGGGCGCAACTGGACGCTGAAACTCAGGATTTCACCTGACGCACCTCTCGGCGACAGCGATCTGTTCCTGATGCTCAGCCGGAACGGTGTCAACCGTTACATCTGGCAGAAACTTCTGCATGTTCAGCCGAAACTGGAACTTGCCGATGTAAAGCCCTGCGAGAAAGACGGACTTCCCGCATTGTCCTTCCGCCTGCGTGCCAATGACCCGGCACAGCGCCAGGCGAAAGTCGAAATTCTTGCCGAACCGGATCGCGTCATCGGCAGCGGCACCGCACGCACCGGGGCGGAGACAATTCTGCCTCTGCCGGACGCGGTCGTTTCCGCACGCCCGACCCGCTATTTTGCGCGGTTGACGCCGCCCGACGGGAAGTCTTTCCGCGTGACATTGGCAGGCAATCCGGTCCCGGTCGGAATTCCCTATTGCGCGAATGCGGTGAATCTGCCTGTCAGCCAGTGGCCTGCGCGCGGCGTTTACCGACTTGAAACCGGAACATACAGTCGTCATGCGCTCAAAGGCGAGGCGGACCGCCCGACGGGCAGACTTTATCTGGCATCCGATGAGAATTACCTGTATCTGGCGTGCGATGTAAAAGACCGTGAGTTCCTGCCGGCTTCGGAAGCCGCCTCCCTCTGGAACGGAGATTCGCTTCAGATCGGGATCAGCGTGCCGCAGACGGATATGTTCCGTGCCAACAACGACGGGATTCAGGAGACCGCTTACGCAGAATTCGGGGTCGCCGCCGACAACCGTTCGTGGGTGTGGGCGAGCATGAACCTGAACCGCATGCCGCTGGCTGCGCCGATTCCGAAACTGATTTCAAAAAGCACCGTTGCGAACGGCACGCAATGTTACCGTGTTGCCATCCCGTGGGAATCGCTGAATATCCGCTACCGCGCCGGACTGACGCTCAAACTGAGTGTATTGGTCAATGACCGCGACCGTGCGGGACGTCACTGGCTGGAGTGGTTCGGCGGAATCGCCGACGGCAAGGATCCCGGTGCTTATGGGGAAGCTGTAACACTGGAGAAACGCAAATGATGCAGACAAACGAACTGTTTACCGTTCAGGATCGAGAGGAGATTTATGCGTTTTTCCGGACTCGCGACCGCTGGCGCGATATTGTCCGCTGGCGGACGCTTGAACACGGCCCGGTGGATACGGTCTTTTACGGAGATTCCATCTTCGAGCTCTGGCCGACCGCGGAGGCGTTTCCGGAGCTGTCCCATTTGAACCGCGGCATCGGCGGCGACAATATCAACGGTCTTTATTTCAGGCTTGACGAGGACATCTTCCCGAATTCTCCCAGGCAGGTGGTAATCAACATCGGAATCAACGGGATCGAACGGGATTTCGATGATTCCGTCGCCCGTCTGAAATTCGTCGCCGGACTGATGCGCGAGCGCGGCATTCGTGTCTGGTGCAACAGCATTGCGCCGCTGCGGGCGCCCGATGCGTGGGATCGCTTTCAGTATCAGGAGAAGATCGTGGCGTTGAATGAGGTGTGCCGTGAACTTTTTGAACGGGAGTTTGCCGGATTCTTCGACCTCCATGCGTTGCTTCGCGATTCCAGCGGGCAGCTTGCCGCCGAATATGCCCTGCCGGACGGAACACATTGGACTTTTGCCGCGTATCAGGCGGCGTCGAAACTGCTGCGGGAGAAACTGCTGCCGGAAGGGAAGGGAAAACGATAATGACGTGGCTTGACTGGTTGATTGTAGTTGTCCCGATCGTTCTGCTGATCTGGGTGTCGGTCTATTCGCGGAAGTATGCGCGGGGCGTGGTGGATTTCCTTGCGGCGGGACGGATCGCGGGACGGTATGTGATGTCTGTGGGAGATATGGCAGCGGCGCTGTCCGTGATTACGCTCGTCGCGGGCGCGGAGCAGTATTATCAGACCGGATTTGCGGTGAGTTTCTGGGGGGCGGTTACGGCTCCCGTCGGCGTATTCATGGCATTGACCGGATATTGTCTGTACCGCTGGCGCGAAACACGGTGTCTCTCCATGGGACAGTTCCTCGAACTGCGTTACGGGAGCAAGTTTTTCCGTGTGTTCTGCGCGGTTCTGCGCACGGTTGCGGAGATGGTCACAAACGCCATCGGCCCCGCCATCGCGACGAACTTTTTCATCTACTACCTCGGACTTCCGCACCGGATCACGATCATGGGGATCAATCTGCCGTGCTACGTAATCATCGTGACGCTCTGCCTGTGCCTTGCGATGGTGTTCATCTGGCCGAGCGGACGCATTTCGCTTCTGATTACGGACTGTTTCCAGGGACTTCTCAGCTATCCGATTTTCGTGATCGTCGTAGGTTATGTCATTCTGAATTTCTCTTGGACGGATGACATTGCGCCGGTCATGTGGAACCGTGTTCCGGGGCAGAGTTTCATGAATCCGTATGACATCTCGCAGCTTCGCGATTTCAATATTTTCGCGTTGATCGTGACTCTGCTCGGTTCCGTCCTGAACCGTGCGGGCTGGATCGGGAACGATACCAGCGGCACCGGCAAGACGCCTCACGAACAGAAGATGGCGGGCGTGCTCGGCGCCTGGAAGAACGGTTTTTCCTACATGATGATCCTGCTGCTGGCAATCGTGGTGATCGTCTTCATGACGAGTCCGCACTTTGCGCACTCCGGGAACAAGTTCAAGGTCTCCAGCACGGAAATCCGTCAGGAACTCTCCGCGAAGATTCTGGACAGCGTCATTTCCGATCAGGCTGTCAGGACGAAAGTCATGGATGAGATTCACCGGATTCCGGAAACGTTCACGGAAAAGGAGTGGGAACAGCCGCTTTCCCAGCAGAAAAATCCCGATACGCCTTATTTCAACGCGGTGCGCAACACGCTCGGCGACACGCCTGAAGCGCGCTACCAGTTCCAGAAATACCGTTCGCTTTACCAGCAGATGATGATGCCGTCGGTAGTCAGTAAAATCTTCCCGGCGGGAATGTTCGGATTGTTCTGTCTCCTGATGATAATGCTGCTGATCTCCACGGACGACAGCCGCATCTTCAACGCTTCCTCGACGCTGATGCAGGACGTGATCCTGCCGATGTTCAAGGGGCGTCTGGACCAGAAAAAGCATCTGCTTCTCCTGCGCCTGACGAGCGTCGGCGTGGCGGTCTTTTTCCTGATCGTGTCGGTCTTCTTCGCCCAGCTGGACTACATCAACATGTTCACGACGATCATGTGCGCGGTATGGCTCGGCGGCGCGGGCCCGATCATGGTCTTCGGGCTTTACAGCCGCTTCGGCAATCTGACCGGCGCATGGTGTGCGATCATTTTCGGTTCGGGCACCTCCCTGCTCGGACTGATTCTCCAGCGCAACTGGGCGCAGAGCATCTATCCCATGCTGGAACGGCTCGGTATGGTGGAATCGCTGAACACTTTCCTCGAAACGGTTTCCGCGCCGTTCAATCCGTGGATTGCCTGGAGCATGGATCCCGTCAAGTTCCCGATCAATTCGTTCGAGATTTACTTCATATCCATGATCCTTTCCGTCGGCGGCTACATCGTCGGCTCGTACCTCACCTACAAGCCTTACGATCTTGACAAACTTCTGCATCGGGGTGTTTATGCGGACGCTCCCGAACCGCCGAAAGAACGCTGGACGCTCCGGAACGTCTTCAGCAAAATCATCGGCATCACGGAGGAATATACGCTCGGTGACAGGATCATCGCCTATTCGGTCTTCGGCTACTCAATCGTCTACCAGATCGGGATCGTCTTCCTTTCGATTGTAATCTGGAACGCAATCTATCCGTGGCCGCACGAGTGGTGGACGATCAAGTTTTTCATTACCTCGCTGGTCGTCCCCGGCATCGTGGGAGTCATTTCGACGGTCTGGTTCCTGATCGGCGGCATCCGTGACGCCCGCAGGCTTTTCATCGATCTCGAAAAACGTGTCGAAGACCCCGACGACAACGGACAGATCCTGAATTCGGGAGACGGCAGGTAGTCCGGTCCTGTCCGGAAAAGGAGAGGGTGCATCTTCTTTTCCGGGAGCCTGTGCATGTAAAGATACTACATCTTTTTTTCGGATTTTATTTCATATAAACATTGAAAAAGAGATTCATTGTGCTAATTTTAGCGCAATCATGAACATGCACAAAAAAATATCAGTCATCATCTTGGGCGCGGGCGGACGGGGCACAATCTACGCGAACCTGATCCGACTTATGCCTGAGAAAGCAGAAGTAGTTGCTGTGGCGGAGCCGCGCGACTTCTTCCGGAACCGTATTGCCATGGAGCATAACATTCCGGAGGTAAACAGCTTTACCGATTGGCATGATGTGCTCAAACGCCCGAAATTTGCGGATGCCGTCATTATCACGACGCAGGACCGCATGCATGTCGAACCGGCGGTCGCCTTTGCAGACAAAGGATATAACATCTTGATCGAAAAACCGCTGGCTCCCGATGCGTCTTCCTGCCGCCGGATTGTGGAGGCTGTCAAGAAAAACAATGTGCTTCTTTCCGCGTGTCACGTCATGCGCTATGCGAATTATACCAGTATGCTCCGCGATCTTATCAGGAACGGATCGGTCGGACAGATTGTTTCCATTGAACATCTGGAGCCCGTCGGACACTGGCGCTACGCCCATTCGTATGTCCGCGGCAACTGGAACCGGGAAGAGACTTCCTCCTCGGTTCTGCTGGCAAAGTCGATTCATGATCTGGACTGGATCAATTTCATTGTCGGGCGCCGCTGCCGGAGTATTTCCTCGTTCGGCTCCCTGATGTTCTTCCGCGGGGAAAACCGCCCGGAGGGTGCGGCGGAACGCTGCCTTGACTGTCCGCTGGAGCCGTCCTGCCCCTATTCCGCGCCCCGGTTCTATCTGGAACGCTGGAAATCAGGACATATTGACAACTATATTGAATCCGTAACCAGTCCGCTTACCGAGGAGAATATTCTCAAGGCGATGCGGGAAGGTCCCTACGGGCGCTGCGTATTCGCCTGCGATAACGATGTCGCGGATCATCAGGTCGTCAACATGGAGTTTGAAGGCGGGGCGACGGCGGTGTTCACGCTTGCCGGCTGTTCCAAATACGGTGATCGCCGGACGACGATTTTCGGTTCTGCCGGAGAGATTTTCTGCGACGGGAAAAAGATTCTTCTTTACTCCTACCTGCGTGACCGGACGACCGAAATCAACATCGAACCGGACAACGGCACCCCTGCAAAATATCATGGCGGGGGCGACAAAAACTGTCTGGAGAGTTTCATCGACGCGCTCCGCGAGAATAATCCCGAGCTCATTGTCAGCGGCGCCGATATTTCTCTGGAAACTCATCTCATGGTATTTGCCGCGGAACGCTCCCGGAAAGAAAAACGCACGATCCTCATGGATGAGCTGCGTTCGGAAAAGTGACCGGTGCGCAGATGGCGGACAGGGTTCTCTGGACAGGCGAGCATCTCAGGCTTGAAATCGGGCGTCAGATTTTGTTCAACGACGCTTCTTTTTCCATCAATGACGGCGAACGTGTGGCTCTGGTCGGGCGCAACGGATGCGGCAAGTCGCCCCTGATGAAGATCATTGCCGGGCTCGACACGTTGTCCGCGGGTGAAATCACGATGGCGAAGAACATCCGTATCTCCTATATGCCGCAGGATTTTACGCTGGATCCCGATGCAACGGTCCGCTCGGTTGCGGCTGAAGGTGTCCAATATTTCACCGGCATGCTCAAACGCTATCAGGAACTTCCTGCGTCTTCCCCGGAACATGAGCGGCTTGAACATCTCCTGACATATCATAATGCGTGGGATACGACAAACAAGATTGAGACAATCCTTGCAAAGCTCAATTTGAATGATGCGGAGAAAAAATGTTCGCTGCTTTCCGGCGGCGAACGGCGGCGTGTCATGCTGGCGCGGAGCATTATCGCGGAACCCGATCTGCTTCTGCTGGATGAACCGACCAACCATCTGGATGTGGAAATGATCGCGTGGATTGAAGATTTTCTCGCGTCCTACAAAGGTGCGTGCCTGTTTGTAACGCATGACCGTTATTTTCTGGATCGTCTGGCAACCCGGATCGTAGAGCTTGACAACGGCAGATTTTTCTCCTGTGTCGGTTCGTATGCCGATTTTCTTGCGGCGAAAGAGGAGCGCGAATATAATGAAGACGTGCTGGAACAGAAACGCAGGAATTTTCTCCGGCTGGAAGTCGAATGGGTGCGCCGTTCTCCGAAAGCCAGGCTGCGCCGCAATCTCGGCAGACTGAAGCGTTATGATGAGATTGCCGCGCAGAAGGGACCTGTCCGCACCGGCAGTGTCGAGCTGATCATTCCCAAAGCGATGCGCCTCGGAAACAGGGTGGTGGAGGTCAGAGAAATATCCAAGAGCCTCGGCGGAAAAGAGCTGTTCCGGAATTTTTCCTATGAATTCAGCCCCGGGGGAAAAACCGGCATTGTCGGCGGCAACGGGTGCGGCAAGACAACGCTGCTGAAGATCATCACCGGTCAGCTTCAGCCCGATTCCGGCGAAGTGTTTGTCGCGCCGACCGTCGAGTTCAATTATATTGACCAGGGACGTATTGCCCTGAATCCGGAGAACAGTGTTCTGGAGGAGATTTCCGAGGGACACGATTTCATCAATCTGGGCGAGGAGAAAATTTCCATCTGGGGGTATCTGAAGCGTTTTCTGTTTGAAGACGACCGGATCAACACGAAAATCAAAAATCTTTCCGGCGGCGAGAAAGCGCGTCTGACGCTTGCCAAAATTCTGCGCGGCGGCGGCAATTTCCTGATTCTCGACGAGCCGACCAACGACCTGGATCTTTCGACGCTGCGCATTCTGGAAGAAGCGTTGATCCACTACGACGGCTGTCTTGTGGTGGTCAGCCACGACCGCTATTTCCTGAACCGTGTCTGCGATCATATCATTGCGTTTGAACACAATGCGGATCTTGTGACAAGCGTGGGCGATTATGATTATTATCTGGCTAAGAAACAGGAGCGTTCCATGGCGGCGGAGCATCCGAAAGAACCGCCGAAGAGGAACAGCGGGTCCGGGATGTCTGCCAGGAGAAATCAGCCGAAAAAACTTTCCTTCAAGGAAATGCGTGAACTGGAATCTCTGGAAGGTGTGATTGCCGGTATGGAAAGCCGGATTTCCGAGATTGAGGCAATGTTTGCCGATCCGGATTTTTTCCGGAAACACGGCAGGGAATCCGCATCGCTTCAGGAGGAACTGGATCAGGCGAAAACGGACTTGGAGAACCATTATCTCCGCTGGGAAGAGCTTGAAACCAAGCGTGCTTCTCTTGAGAAGTGATTGACTGTCTCTGCGGATTCATCTGTAAACGAATTGCCGCTTCTTTGCCCTCTTACCCCAGATTTGATCCAAGCAATGAGAAATAATGCTGCGGGGCATAAGGCGGAACATCGCCTTTCTTCATGCGGACAAGTTCCATGAGCAGAGTCATGGAGCGCGATTCCAGAAAGGAAAGGAATTCCGTATGACAGGCGGGAATGTCGGCGATGATTCCGTGATTTTCGTCCGCCATGACGGATTTCAGGAACAGCGCCTTTGCCGTGGCGGTGCTGTCCGCGATCAACGGACAGATTTCCCGGCAGATGCCGCTCCGGTTTCCGAGACAGAAACCTGTAATTTTCGTGTTTTCGACCACTTTGAACGCGAGCTCGGGAGCCGCGTCAAAATATTTTCTTAAAACAGACGAACGATCCATCCGGCTGACCTGAAAATCAAGAGCTGAAATTTCCTGCAGATCCGTTTTTTCAAGCGGCACTGCAGATTCCGTGTCATCTTCCGGGGATAACTGAAAATCAAAAGTCCGGACTTTCCGGATGCGCGGGAATTCCATTTCAGCGAATCCGAGTTTCCGGTACAGCTCTGTTCCATACGGAGAAGAATCCAGCAGAAAAGAGGTTCCCCGGGGATAGGATGCCATGACCCGCTGCATCAGGTTCATGGCGATTCCGCGTCTGCGGCAGGATTTTTCGACGATCACCTTGCTGATGACGGCATGTTTTCCTTCATAACAGAAGGATACAGCGGAACCAGCCGGTTTTCCGTCTGCAATGGCGACGAAACAGTGTTCCGGGAACGGCTCCAGAGTCAGGAGCCAGTTTTCCGGAATCATCTTCCATTCGATGGTGGCTCCCAGCGCGATCAGACCGTCGATGTCGGAAAGCTCCATCCGCCGTATTGCAAAGTCCGTATTCATAAAGGTAAGATACACCGTGAAGGCAGCTTTTGCAACCTCCGGCAGACAGGGAATCCGGCGGGGCGCGGGGGAGTATGGAAAGCAGATCCGGTGTTGTCCGGGAGAGTTCTGTCCGGCTTGTTTCGGAAGGCGGGCATGGCACCTTTGTCTTTCCCTCTGGAAAAGTGTTAAATTTTCATAAAATGAATTGAATTTTATGTTGCCGAATTTTATATTACAAGCATTTGTTTTCACCGATAGTTAGGAAGACTTTTAAATGTGGGAGGAACTACCCGGGAATGAACGTTCATAAAGACGCTTTTGAACACTGGACAGCCCGCGATTCCGCGGATCTTTACGGGATCAAGGACTGGGGCGCCGGATACTTTGACATCAATGACAAGGGAGAACTCGTTGTAACGGCTTTCGGTCCGAAGGGACCGGCGGTCAGTCTTATGGAAATTGTGAACGGCATTCAGGAACGCGGCATGGACATGCCGGTTCTTCTCCGTCTCCGAAATATTCTGGATACGCAGATACGGCTTCTGCACGCCAGTTTCCGCAAAGCGATCCAGCAGACAAATTATACCGGGCAGTATCGCGGTGTCTACCCGATCAAGGTCAACCAGCAGCAGCAGGTGATTGAGGAGGTTGCCCGCTTCGGGCGTGAGTTCCATCACGGGTTTGAGGCGGGAAGCAAGGCTGAGCTGATTGCCGCGATCGGAAATATGACCGATCCGGAAGCGTGTCTTGTCTGCAACGGCTACAAGGATGAGGAGTTCATTGATCTCGGACTTTATGCAACGAAGCTGGGGATCAAGTGCATTCTTGTCGTGGAAATGCCCGGTGAAGTTCCCGTAATCATTGCGCGCAGCAAGGCGCTTGGGATCAAGCCGAACATCGGGCTGCGCATGAAGCTCTCCACGCGCGCCGGAGGCCAGTGGACCGATTCCGGCGGCGACCGCAGCGTATTCGGTCTCAATACGGCGGAGCTGATTACGGTTGTCGATCAGCTTCGTGACGCGGGAATGCTGGACTGCCTGAAACTTCTGCATTATCATATCGGTTCGCAGATTCCGAACATTCGGGACATCCGCGCGGGCGTCATTGAGGCCTGCCGCGTGTACTGCGGACTTGTGGAAGAGGGAGCGCCGATGGGCTATCTTGACCTCGGCGGAGGGCTTGCCGTGGATTATGACGGTTCCCATACGAATTATCATGCCAGCAGGAACTACACGCTGGATGAATACTGCGTCGATATTATTGAAGCGGTTGCGGAGACACTGAATGCGAAGAACATCCCGCATCCGAACATCATAACGGAATCCGGCCGCGCGACCGTGGCATATTATTCCGTCCTGCTGTTCAACATTCTGGACGTGACCTGCTTCGAGCCTCCGAAAATTCCGTCGAAGGTGCCGGAGGATGCAAATGAGATGACCAAGGATCTTATGAATATTCTCGGCACGATCACGGCGAAGAACCTGCAGGAATGTTATCACGACGCGATTTACTACCGCGACGAAATCCGCATTCTCTTCAAGAACGGGCGCATTTCACTGCGCGAACGCGCTCTTGCGGAAAATGCGTTCTGGCATATCATGGTTTCCGTGAACAAGGAGGTCAAACGGCTGAAATACATTCCCGATGAATTCGAGGGACTGGACGCGGCGCTTGCCGATATTTACTACGCGAATTTCAGTGTCTTTCAGTCGCTGCCCGACTCCTGGGCGATCAAACAGGTGTTTCCGATCATGCCGATTCACCGTCTGACGGAATGCCCGATGCGCAACGGCATCATTTCAGACATCACCTGTGACTGCGACGGCAAGATCGACAAGTTTGTGGATCTTCACGATGAGCGGCGCACTCTGCCTCTGCACCGGGTCAACGATGTGGATGAATACTATCTCGGCGCATTCCTCGTCGGCGCTTATCAGGAGACCCTGGGCGACCTCCACAACCTGCTCGGCGATACGAACGTCGTCAATATCAACATCAGCCGGGAGACGGGGCATTTCGAGATTGTGAAGGAAATTGAAGGCGATACCGTTTCCGATGTCCTGAGTTACGTGGAATACAGCCCGAAGGATCTGATCAACAGTTTCCGCAGCATTGCCGAGCGGGCGATCGAGGAAAAGAAGATCACGCCTGCGGAGCGCCGCATGATCGTCAACGCATATGAAAACGGTCTGCGGGGATATACTTACTTTGAGCGCTGAGTTTCAGCATAAGCCCGAAAAAGAAACCAATCATCAATCAGGAGAAATAAAAATGGCAGGAATTCTGATCATCGGCGCCGGCGGCGTCAGCGGAGTGGCGGTACACAAATGTGCACAGGCGGCGGATGTTTTCACGGACATCTGCCTTGCCAGCAGAACGAAGTCCAAGTGCGATGCGCTTGCCGCTCAGGTCAAGGAGAAGTACAACCGCACGATTTCCACGGCTCAGGTGGATGCGGACAATGTGCCGCAGCTGGTCGAGCTGATTGAAAAAGTCCGCCCCGACGTGGTTTTGAATCTTGCGCTTCCTTATCAGGATCTGCATATCATGGACGCCTGCCTTGAGGCTGGTGTGAACTATGTCGATACCGCGAACTACGAACCGCTTGACGAGGCGCATTTTGAATATAAGTGGCAGTGGGCGTATCAGGATCGTTTCAAGGAGAAGGGGCTCATGGCGCTGCTCGGAAGCGGGTTCGATCCCGGCGTGACGAACGTCTATACCGCATGGGCGATGAAGAACCATTTCGACACCATTGAGACGCTTGACATCATCGACGCGAATGCGGGCGATCACGGACAGCCTTTCGCAACAAACTTCAACCCTGAAATCAATATCCGCGAAGTCACTTCCAAAGGAAGATACTGGGAAGACGGAAAATGGATTGAAACGGAACCGCTGTCCGTCAAGGAGACCATGGATTTTCCGGACGGGATCGGACCGAAGAACATTTACCTGATGTTCCACGAGGAGCTGGAGTCCCTGACGAAGAATCTTGCGCCGAAAGGGCTCAGGCGCGCCCGCTTCTGGATGACGTTCTCCGACAATTACCTCAAACATCTCGAAGTGCTTGAAAATGTCGGCATGACCCGCATTGACCCCGTGATGTACCAGGGACACGAGATTATCCCGCTTCAGTTCCTGAAAGCCCTGCTTCCCGATCCCGCCTCTCTGGGACCGCTTACCAAGGGCAAGACCTGCATCGGATGTAAAATCAAGGGCACAAAGGACGGCAGGGAACGCGAGTATTACATTTACAACGTCTGCAATCATGAGGACTGCTACAAGGAGGTCAATTCACAGGCGATTTCCTATACGACGGGCGTTCCCGCGATGATCGGCGCGATGATGGTCGCGACCGGCACATGGAAAGGCAAAGGCGTCTTCAATATGGAAGAATTCGAGCCTGCGCCGTTCATGGAAAAACTGACGCAGTACGGTCTTCCCTGGACCGAAGTCTTCCTGAAGTAAAACAGAACGCAAAGATTGAAAGGACTTGAAAGACCGGGACGGATTTGTCTTCTGCATCTTTCCGGTCCTTTTGATTTTTCAGCGGAACCGTCGGAATCAAGGAACATGCTATGAACAGAAACTGCACTCTGCCTTTGTCTGAAATCAAAACGCCCTGCTTTGTGGTGGATCTTTCTCTGCTGCGGAAAAATCTTGCGATACTGGATCGCGTGCGGCGCGAAACCGGTGTGAAAATTCTGCTGGCACAGAAGGCGTTTTCCATGTTCTCCGTCTACGGCGTCATCAGCGGAAT
The DNA here is from genome assembly GCA_949282305.1 of uncultured Lentisphaeria bacterium. GTDB lineage: Bacteria > Verrucomicrobiota > Lentisphaeria > Victivallales > UBA1829 > UBA11452. The sequence continues at coordinate 46,209 of CASDPB010000039.1, forward strand.
TCTCGATGGAACATGCGCCAGTTCTCCACACGAGGCGAGGCTCGGACGGGAGGAGTTCGGCAAGGAGGTCACGGCATTTGCCGCCGCTTATTCGGAACAGGATCTGAAAGAACTCCTGACAACCTGCAACCGTATTATCTTCAACTCATTTTCACAGTGGAAAAGATTCCGGGAAATCATCCGGAACAGCAAAGATGTGAAGTTCGGTCTCCGCTGCAATCCGGAACACTCCGAGGGAGACGTTGAGATTTACGATCCCTGCGCTCCGAAGTCGCGTCTGGGAATCCGCCGCGCGGACTTTGACGGCGAGTCTCTTGAGGGCATCACGGGACTTCACATGCACAATTTATGTGAAAAGAACTCGGATGCCTTTGCGCGCACCCTGGCAGTTTTTGAGGAGAAATTCGCGGACATCATTCCGCAAATGCAGTGGATCAATCTTGGCGGCGGGCATCATATTACACGTCAGGATTATGACATTGACCTGCTTTGCCGTCTTCTGAATGAATTCAGGGCAAGATGGGGCACGCCGGAGATTTTTCTTGAACCCGGTGAAGCCGTCGCCCTGAACACGGGATACCTGGTTTCAAGCGTTCTGGACGTGGTTCACAACGAAACCGACATTGCGATTCTCGACACCTCCGCGGAAGCGCACATGCCAGATGTGCTCGAAATGCCGTACCGCCCGAACATCATCGGCGCGGGACTGCCGGATGAAAAAAAATACACTTACCGTCTTGCCGGACACTCCTGTCTTGCGGGCGACGTGATCGGCGATTACTCTTTTGATGAACGGCTCGAATACGGTTCCAAACTTGTATTTCTTGACATGGCGCATTATACTATGGTCAAGACAAATACGTTCAACGGGCTTCAGCTTCCGTCCATTGCGACGTGGGACGGGGAGACCGGAGAACTGAACATGATCCGTGAATTCGGTTATGCCGATTTCAAATCACGGCTTTCATAACAATACTCTATCAGTCAGAATAAGGATGTGGTAAAAATGGCTTGTAACGGACAATGCTCGTCATGTGGCGAAAAAGGCAAATGCGAAGATGAGAAATTGAATCTCGTGCTTGAAAAGATCAAACATAAAATCATGGTGCTTTCGGGCAAGGGCGGAGTCGGCAAAAGTTCTGTTGCGGCGTCTCTTGCCGTATCTCTTGCCGGAAAAGGATACAAGGTCGGGCTGCTGGATCTTGATTTCCACGGTCCTTCCCAGCCGACTCTGTTCGGCGTTCAGCACCTTCGCATGGACGGCAGTGAAGAGGGGCTGCTTCCGATGCAGGTTGCCGGAGGCGTGGGACTGGTTTCCGTCGGACTCCTGCTTGAGGATGAAAACCAGGCGGTTATCTGGCGCGGTCCGGCGAAGATCGGTGTGCTGAAACAGCTTCTTGAGGAGGTCGTCTGGGGTGAATTGGACTATCTTGTGCTCGATTTTCCGCCGGGAACCGGAGATGAAGTGCTTTCCGCCTGCCAGATGATTACCGGCGACAAACAGGCGGTCATTGTCACGACTCCGCAGGAGCTTTCCATGGCGGACTGCCGCAAATGTCTGGATTTCTGCAGGAAGGTCGATGTGCGTGTCGGCGGAATCATCGAAAATATGAGCGGTTTCACCTGTCCCGACTGCGGACATACGCATCCGTTGTTTTCCAACGGCGGCGGCGAACGGCTTGCAAAAGCATATTCCATTCCGCTGATCGCACAGCTTCCGCTTGATCCGAAATTCATGGCGAAGTGTGATGAAGGTTCCATTGCCGCCGCTCTGGAAAATTCTCCCGCGATCGGTTCCGCCATGAATATCGCCGCTGAAATTCTTTCCCGCTGACAAGTCGCCGTTTGAGAGGTTCGGATGATTTTGCCGCAGCCCTGCTGAAGAGGCGGGAATCCGGTTTTCGGGTCTGAAAAATCCGGAGTCAGGGGGCATGTCCCTGGCTCCGGGGAAAATATATTCGTGCTGTTCCGTCAGTATTCTTCGCCGGTCTGCGGATCCACCAGTTTGAACTGCTCGATATGGATCGTCGGATCGGAACGGAAGGAAAGCGCCTGTCCGTATTGATTTTCCAGTTCTTTCAGAAGTTCCGCATCATCGTTTTTCAGACGTGCGAGAACTGCGGGATTCATGATGACGCGGATCTGGAGTCCTTTTTCGCGTTGTTTCCGCTTCAGGATTTCTTTCAGCCGGCGTTGAATCTCCACGCTCATGCTGATTGCGGATTTGACGCGCCCGGAACCGTGGCAGTAGGGACAGCTGTCATAGACCACATCCTGAATGCTCTCATGTTCCCGCTGCCGGGTCATTTCCATCAGTCCGAACTTGCTCAGCGGCAGGATTTTGGTTTTTGCACGGTCGTCGCTGACGAATTTCCGCATTGCCTTGTTGATTGTTTCGCGGTCCTGTGCGCTGCGCATGTCGATGAAATCAATTACAAGCTGTCCGCCGATATTGCGCAGACGCATCTGGCGCGCGATTTCCTCCGCGGCTTCCAGATTGGTTTTGAGAATTGCGGCATTCTGGTCTTTGGCGCGGCTTTTGCCTGAATTGATGTCGATTGCGACAAGGGCTTCGGTTTCGTCGATACAGATGTATCCGCCGCTCGGAAGCTGAACTACGCGCTGGAAGATTGTCGCCGCCTGTTCCATGACCTTGTAACGCTTGAAGATCGGTTCCGCCCGGTTGTGCAGGACGACTTTCGTATCGAAATCGGAACCGACGAACTGGCGGAACGCATCTTTGAAATAATTGAACGCCTTCTTGCTGTCGATTACGATTTCATCGATGTCATCGGTCAGGAGATCGCGGACGGTACGTTCAAGAAGCGTCGGTTCCTTGTAGACGACCTGCGGGGCATGCGGTGTCTCCAGTGCGGTTTCGACCTTGTGCCAGAGCGCCAGGAGCATGTCAAGGTCGCGTTTGAAGAACAGCGCCTTGCGTCCCTCGCCGACTGTCCGGCAGATGACTCCCATTCCGTCGGGGATGTCAAGTTCCCGCAGGATTTTCTTCAGCCGTTCACGTTCCTTGTTTTCGTCGATTTTGGAAGAGAGTCCGATATGGTCGGAGTAGGGGAGCAGGACAAGATAACGCCCCGGAATCGTCAGGTTGGTGGTGACGCGCGCGCCTTTCGTCCCGATCGGTCCCTTTGTGACCTGAACCAGCAGTTCGGAGCCGCAGGGGAACATCTTGGGAATGTCTTTGACTGTGATTTTGCCTTTATGGATTGCAAGTTCAAGTTCATGGAGACGGCGCGATTTGTCTCCGCCGCCGAGGAAGTTGCGTATTTTTTCGGAAAAGCCGCTGAGGAACTTCTTCTTTCTGCCTTTTCCGGCGGCTTCCTCCTGGGCTGCCTTCTCCGCCGCGTCAATTTTTTTGATATTGTCCACGATGTCATAGGTGGCGGGAAGCATATCCCGGTAGTGAAGGAAGGCGTTTTTTTCCGCGCCGATGTCGACGAACGCCGCTTCCAGTGCCGGTTCCAGGCGTGTAATTTTTCCAAGATAGATTGAACCGGGCAGAATGTCATCCGTGCTCCGTTCGATCTCATATTCTTCCAGACGCCCGTTCTTAAGCATTGCGAAGCGTGTTTCAAGCTGTTCGCAATTGATAATGATTTGTTTTTTGTCTTTTGCCATTCATCATTCCTTATTTAGATTTTGGTGAGAATACCGGGCCGTCGGCAAACACATCTTCCGGTGTCAGCCTGAAGCCGCGCGCGAAGTCTGCGGCAGACATCTCTTTTTTTCCTTCGGGGATTACTCTTTCGACCAGGAGTGCACCGATGCCGCATGCCACGGTGATTCCCTCCTTGTCGACTTTGAGGACTCTGCCGGGCTCCGCGACGCAGGAGGTCTGAATGGAGCGCCCGGCGGTGATCTTCACATTGGCGCAGCGGTCCTGGACAGGCAGGCAGAAGCAGACTGACGGCCACGGATGAAAGGCCCGGATCTTGCGCTCGATTACGACGGCGGATTCTCCCCATTTCATTGCTCCGTCGCTTTTTTTGATCTTTCTGGACAGCGTTGCGGCAGTATGGTTCTGCGGAATCGCCGCCAGATGGTGTTCCGTGATGTTCGTGATGCACGAAACGATTTTCTGTGCCGCCAGGTCGGAAAGCAGAGTTTCCAGAGCGTCGGTATGGATTCCCTGCGGCAGCGTGAGCTTGTGTGATTCAAACACGGCTCCGGTGTCAAGTCCCTTGTCCATGTGCATGAAAGAGACGCCGCTCTCGTGATCCCCGTGCAGCACTGCCGCGGTAATCGGTGACGCCCCTCTGTATTTCGGCAGAAGCGACGCATGGACATTCAGACAGCAGAATTTCGGCAGGTTGAGGATCGGTTCCCTGAGTATCTGACCGAAAGAGACCACGACGATGATGTCCGGGCTTTCCGCCCGGAGCGACTCGAAGAACTCGGGTTCATTGACCGATTTGACCCGTCTGCATTCGATTCCGTGGGCATCGCACCATTTTCCGACCGGTGTCGGAGTCAGGGTCATCTTGCGCCCCGCCGGTTTGTCGGGCTGCGTGATGATTCCGCACATCTGTATTTTCGGGTTCAGGCAGAGCGCCTCCAGTACGGGAACTGCAAATGCGCCCGAGCCAAAAAAGAAAATTTTCACTTTTTTGTTTTCCATCATTCCTGCTGACACCATTCGTTACCTTATCAGAGTCGGCCGTCCCTGTTCATCCGTGAAACGCAGAGAGAATTTCCGCTCTTTTGCATAATCTCCGCCGTTGTCCATGTACTTTACGACAATGCGGTTCAACCCTTCCCGGAGGGTGATTCCTCCGATGCTGTCCGAATCCGGCTTGAAGTCCCTGCGGTCTTTTTCATAAGAATAGACAGGCACTCCGTTAATCCAGACTTTGACCTTTCCGCAGCTGCCGGCATTGAGAACGAGATTCCTCAGTTCGGAGTCTGTTTCCAGTGTCGCGCATGCATAAAAAATACTCTTTCCTTCGGTCTTGCCTGTAATCCGTCCCGTAAAGTCAACGGTTCCGGGGACCTCCTCCTCTCCGTCGTTGCTGAACCGGATTACATGCCAGCGGGCTCCTTTCGGCGCCCTGCGTGAACCGTTCAGGTTCTTTTCATCGGGAACGGATTCCGCATGAAAGGAAGCGGGGTCCGTCCCTTTTACGGGGCCGAGAATGTTCCAGGACATCAGGAAATTGCGGTCATCCGGAAGCATGGCGTTTCCCTGATTCTGCGGTGCCATGCCGAGGCTGGAAATTTCAAATTCCGGTGCGAGATCCTGTTCCTCCGCGTCGGTTGACGCACAGGAGGAAAAGAGAACGGCTCCGGCAACTCCCAGCAGCAGGCAGAGTATTTTGCATTTCATCATAGCTGTCATCCTTTTCAGTTGCAGTTGACGAAGAGAGGCAAGAAACCTTCCGTTTTCCGGTTTCTTTTTGCCGTCTTCAAAAATTTACTATTAAATTTACATTCAGGTATTGACTTATGCCAGTCAATATGTTATTTTATTGACTCTTTTTTAAGACAAGCCCGTATGGCCCCTGTTACTGCTTGACACCATGCGGGAAAAACACAAACCTTCAAAGAAAGGAACGGGAATGAAACAAGCTCAAGCCAAACACAAACTTTGCAGACGCCTCGGTTACTGCATCTGGAACATGCCCAAGTGCCCCAGCGTGAAACGCCCCTATCCGGCGGGACAGCAGGGCAAGAACGGCAAGAAGAAAAAACTCTCCACCTACGGCGAAATGCTGCAGGAAAAGCAGAAAATCAAAGCCCACTATGCGTTGACTGAGCGCCAGCTCAGAAACATCTTCCTTGCCGCAAAACGCATTGAAGGCAGAACTGACGAAACATTGATGCGCAGAATCGAACTCCGTCTTCAGTCCGCTGTTTACCATGGCGGCTTTGCTCCGACGATCTTCGCGGCAAAACAGCTTGTTGTCCATCGCCACGTCAAAGTTGACGGCAAAATCGTTGACCGCGCCTCTTATCTTCTGAAACCGGGTCAGGTCGTTACGATTGATGCGGAAAAATCTCCGGCGATTGCCGAAGCCGCAAGAAACGTGAACTCCACTGTTCCGGCTTATTTCGAGTCCAACAAGGAACAGCTCAAACTTACGGTTGCGCGTGAACCGATGATCGAAGAGATTCCGGTTCAGGTCGAAGCTCTGCGGGTTGTCGAGTACTACGCCCGTTGATTTCAGTTTCCGGAAGTTCCAAAGTCCTGTCTTCCTTTCGAGGACAGGACTTTTTCACGTACGGATTTTCATTTCCCGTTCCGGAGCATTTCCCGGATCGACTGTCCTTTGACAAGCAGATCGTCCACGGCAGAGCTGCCGTCGGAATAGACTTTGACTTTAAGCCGCACCTCGCTTTTGCCGCGGGTATGCTCCCGAACCAGATTTTCCGCCTCCGGTGCGAGTTTCTCATTCATGTAAAAGCGCTGGAACGGCAGTTTAACGGAATGGTGTCCGGTCTTTTTTCTTTTGTTGTTCTTCGAGTCCCACTCATAAGAAAAGCCGCAATATTTCACACGCAGGTAATCCCTGCCCTGCGGAATCTCTTTTCTCGTCCTGCACAAGTCGGTAATGACCGCATTGCCGTCTTTTCCGGTATCAAGCACTGCAAAACAGTTTTCCATATAACCGGTGACGGCAGTATTCTTCTTCGCCAGAAAAACTTGTCTGTTTCTGAAATTCAGCTGAACGTAACGCCCGCGCGCCGGATCGTAGGGGTCGTAGATTTCTGTTTCAAAGAAGTACTCCTTCGGCGGGATTTTCGGATATTCAAAAGCAAGAATCTGCCTCACCGGAAAAGAGGCGATGCCGCAGAAGACAATCAGGTAGCAGATCAAACGGAACTGGTCTTTCTTCAACTTAAACATGGGAGGTCTCCTTTCTGATTCTGCGGGAGAGAATGATGTTGGAAACGATGAATCCGATTCCGAGCAGGATAAAGAGTCCGGCGCGCGGCAGGACTCCTAAATCGGAGTCGAAAAAACGGCATCCCAGCAGAGTCGCGATCATGATGAATCCTCCGTTGAACGGCAGCATTTTCCGATGTATCCAGCCGTTCCGCAGAAGAGCCGTCCCGAATAACGCGAAGAGGACGTTCATCATGGTTTGAAACACCGCGGGAATTTCGGGAGCCCACGGGACAAGCACTGTCAACAGAATGGCAGCCAGCAGAATGCGTTCCGCCGTGATCTGCCTTTTCACCGCGTCATGAACAAAAACTCCGGCGAAGGCGGCGAGAAGCAGCCCTTCAAACAAGCCGTATAATGTGAGTGTTTCTTCTTTGCGGAAGGCGACGGTAATCCAGGCTCCGGAACTTCCCATTCCCAGGAGAACCGTCAGGGTGACGAAAGAAAGAATCAGCCAGGGATTGCCCCACATGTTTTCTTTCCGTTCATAGACGCGAAGCCCGCAGAGGAAAAACAGCGAGGTCGCCGTAAACAGTGGCAGGGGGCTTGTTTCAGAAAAGACAAGCAGTCCGAACAGGACGCAGACCATGACAACGTAGCGCATGACTTTCCGGTAAGGGCTGTTTTCTTTCAGCAGGTGGTACAGGCACATCGGCAGGACGGCGCCGAGCAGGACAAGGCACATTGTCTGATCGGTTGTCTGCCATGAAAGCTGGGTGAACAGCATGATACTGTAAACGGCGGTCAGGGAGATACTGTTGAAAAGATAAATCAGAGGAACGGAGAAAAGCAGGATCAGCATCATGAATTCCCTGAAATCTCCGCCGGTATGGTAGATATGCGACAGGAGGGCGACGGCGATGGAAGCTCCCGCGGCGGTGGCAAGCGCGGAACACTCCCTCCATGCCTGTCCGCGTCTTCCGGCAAGCGTGAAAACCGAGAGGCAGAATGCCGCGGCAAGCGGAAGAAAGGAAACCGCGATCTGGAGCCTTTTCCCCAGCATGTCCCAGTTGTAATTGAAAATCAGAATCGTTCCCGCTGTGATGAGGAGCCCGCCGATGATCGACAGCGCCAGCAGAAAATATTTCTGCGGAGACGGCGCCGCGGCGAGTTTTTCCAGATAATACCCCTTCAGTTTTTCTTCCGTGCCGGGATCAATGATCCCGTTTTCCCGCAATCCCGGCAGTTCTTCAAGAAACCACCGTATCATACCGGCTTTGTCGGCCATGTCATACCTCCCTTTTGGTTTGAACTGTATAATAAATATATATGTTTTTTCCGGGAATGCCATATTGATAATTTGAATGAACAGAATTGATCGGATCAATGGAAAACAGGAGAGACATTACTGCCGTGCCCGGGTGCGGCTGTCTCTTCCTGCGGATTCCCGTCTCCGCGGAAAGTATTTTCCGGAAATGATTTGACAAAAAGGAATTTCACGCTATTTTTCTTCATTCTGTTTTAATTGATATAACCTTTGAGGAAATGAAAATGACGGAAATCGGAACAGCATTGACCCCTTCAGCTACTAAAGTCTTGTTTCTCGGCGCAGGCGAACTCGGCAAGGAGGTCGTGATCGAAATGCAACGCCTCGGCGTGGAGGTGATCGCCGTGGACCGTTATGCGAATGCGCCCGGAATGCAGGTCGCGCACCGCAGTCATGTCATCAATATGCTGGATCCGCAGGAGCTCCGGAGGGTGATTGAACTCGAAAAACCGGACTATATCGTTCCCGAAGTGGAAGCAATCGCAACGCCCGAACTGCTCAAGCTGGAAACAGAAGGGTATCATGTGATCCCGACAGCCAACGCCGCGTTCCTGACCATGAACCGGGAGGGAATCCGTCGTCTTGCCGCCGAAAAGCTCGGGCTGCCGACTTCCAAATACAGATTTGCCGCGACCTATGAGGAGTTCAGGGATGCCGTGAAGGACGTCGGCATACCGTGTGTCATCAAGCCGATCATGAGCTCTTCGGGACACGGGCAGAGCGTCGTCAGAACCGAAGCGGACATCGACGGCTCCTGGAAAACCGCGCAGGAGGGCGGACGCGCCGGCGCGGGCAAGGTCATCGTGGAAGGTTTCGTGGACTTTGATTATGAGATTACGCTTTTGACGGTGCGTCATGTCGGGGGAACAAGTTTTCTGGAACCGATCGGACATCATCAGGTCAACGGGGATTATCAGGAATCGTGGCAGCCGCAGGCGATGAGCCCGGCGGCAAAGGCAAAGGCTCAGGACATTGCGAGGAAAATTACGGACGGTCTCGGGGGACGCGGCATTTTCGGTGTGGAAATGTTCGTCAAGGGCGATCAGGTGATTTTCAGCGAAGTCAGCCCGCGTCCGCATGACACCGGCATGGTGACGCTGATTTCGCAGGATCTTTCCGAGTTTGCGCTTCACGCAAGAGCGATTCTCGGGCTTCCGATTCCGAATATCGCGTTTCACGGTCCGAGCGCTTCCAAGGCGATTGTCGCGGACGGCGTTTCCCGATCCGTGAAGTTCAAAGGCGTGGACGCCGCCCTGACAATGCCCGATACTTCGATCCGCCTGTTCGGCAAGGGCGAACTCAACGGACACCGCAGACTCGGCGTGTTGCTTGCGCGCGGCAAGGATACGGACGAGGCGCTTTCCAAGGTCATGGCGATGCGGGAAAAGATCGAAATCGAGCTGTAGTCTGACGCTTTGCGGGCATCTGCGGATGCGCCTGTTTCTCTGTTGTCATGAAAAGCGGCTTTCCCGGATTGAGAAACATCCGATTTGAAAAAATCGGGAAAACGGATTATATTATCAGGTTGAATATCAGGATTTGGAGCTTATGCAGGATAACAGAGACGATACAGAACTACTTCAGAATTCCGCCGCGGGCGCTTACGATGAAAGCAAGGTCAAAACTCTTGATTCCCTCGAACATATCCGATTGCGGCCCGGCATGTACGTCGGGCGCATGGGAGACGGTTCCCACCCCGACGACGGCATCTATGTGCTTCTGAAGGAAGTCATTGACAACAGTGTTGACGAATACATCATGGGCAACGGACGCCGTATTGACATTTCCATCAACGGAAATGAACTGTCCGTCCGCGACTACGGGCGCGGCATCCCGCTGGGAAAACTGGTCGCCTGCGTTTCCCAGATCAATACCGGCGCGAAATACAATACGGACGTGTTTCAGTTTTCCGTCGGGCTCAACGGCGTGGGCACGAAAGCGGTGAACGCCCTTTCCGAGTCTTTCACCGCCATTTCCTATCGCGACGGCAAATACAAGCGCGCCGATTTCGTTCAGGGGAAACTGGTCAACGAGGAGGACGGAACGACCGGGGAACGCAACGGCACTTTCGTGAAGTTCGTTCCGGACGGCAAACTGTTCCCGAAATACAACATCAAGCTGGAATATGTGGAGCGCCGTCTCTGGATGTATGCGTTCCTCAACAGCGGGCTTTCTCTTTACTTCAACAACCAGCGTTATTATTCCAGAAACGGGCTGATGGATCTCGTCAACAACGAGGTGGGCGGAGACAGTCTGTATCCCATCATCCACTACAAGGACAAGACGCTGGAATTCTCCTTGTGCCATACCAATGACTTCGGTGAAAAGTATTATTCTTTTGTCAACGGGCAGTTTACCTCGGACGGCGGAACTCATCTTTCGGCGTTCAAGGAGGGCGTGCTCCGCGCGGTGAACGAGTATTCCGGCAAGGATTACGACGGGCGCGATCTGCGCGACGGCATTGTGGGTTCCATTGCGATCAAACTTCAGGACCCCATGTTCGAGTCCCAGACCAAGAACAAACTCGGGAACACGGACATCAAGGGATGGATTGTCGGGACCGTGAAACAGGCGGTCGTGGACTATCTGCACCGTCATACGGACGATGCGGATCTTCTGCTGGAAAAGGTCAGGCGCAACGAAGAGCTCCGAAAGGAGATTTCGGCAGTCCAGAAAAAAGGACGCGAGATGTCCAAGCGCATGAGTCTGCGCAACAGCAAGCTCAAAGACTGCAAGCATCATTTCGGCGACCGTTCCAAATTTGCCGACCAGACCATGATCTTTCTGACAGAGGGCGATTCGGCGGGCGGTTCCCTGGAACAGAGCCGCAATCCCATGTATCAGGCTGTCTTCGCGCTCCGCGGAAAGCCGCTGAACTGCTACGGTCTGAAGCTGGACACTGTTTACACGAATGAAGAGTTTTTCTACATCGTGCACACTCTGAACATTGAGGAGGACGTTGAAAATCTGCGTTACGCGAAGGTCATTATCGCGACCGATGCCGACGTGGACGGTCTTCACATCAGAAATCTGCTGATTACATTCTTCCTGACTTTCTTTGAACCGCTGGTTCTTTCGGGACATCTTTATATTCTGGAAACGCCTCTTTTCCGTGTCCGGAACAAGAAAGAAACGCATTACTGCTACTCGGAGGAGGAACGCGACGAAATGGCGAAAAAGCTCGGGAAGGGGGCGGAGATAACACGCTTCAAAGGTCTTGGTGAAATCTCTCCGAAGGAATTCGGGCAGTTCATCGGCGATGACATCAAACTTGAGAAGGTTACGATCGAGCATTCCAAGGGAATCAATGAAATGCTCAAATTCTATATGGGCGACAACAATCCCGAACGCTGGGAACACATTGTCAATAATCTGGTGTAATCATCATGGCTCCCAAAGACAGAAAAGATACGAAGAAGACAAAGACGAAAGCACGGAAAACCGTCACTCCGGAAGTGGAAAACGAGAAAATTGCGGCGGAGACACCTGAAACGGAGTCTCAGGCGGAAAACGCGGAAGCACAGGAGGACGAGGACGATTCCGAAGGGGTGGAATCCGCATCTGTTCAGACCGGTTCCAATTCGCGTCTGCGTGCGATGATGGACCAGAACTTCATTGAATATGCGTCCTATGTCATCAAAGACCGTGCGATTCCCGACATTGACGACGGGCTCAAGCCCGTGCAGCGCCGTATTTTATGGGCATTGTTTGAAAAAGACGATGGTTCTTTCCATAAAGTCGCCAATATTATCGGCGAGACCATGAAATACCATCCTCACGGCGATGCCTCGATCGGAGATGCTCTGGTCAATCTCGCCAATAAGGAAACTTATATTGAAAAACAGGGAAATTTCGGCAATATCATCACGGGGTCTCCTGCCGCGGCGCCGCGTTACATCGAGTGCCGTCTCACCCCGCTTGCAAGAGATGTGCTGTTCAACAAGGACATTACGGAGTTTATTGATTCCTATGACGGGCGCAACCGTGAACCGGTCTGTCTGCCGTCGAAAATTCCGACCGTGCTTCTGATGGGGGCGGACGGCATTGCCGTCGGCACCAACACGCGCATCATGCCGCACAACTTCAATGAGCTCCTCCAGGCTCAGATTGCAATTCTCAAGGATGAACCTTTCACGCTTTATCCTGACTTCCCGCAGGGCGGCATCATGGATGTCTCAAAGTATGAAGACGGCATGGGCAAACTTGTGATCCGGGCAAAAATAGAAATCGACGGCCGCATCCTGATTGTGCGCGAAATTCCCGCGGCGACCAATACGAACAAGCTGATGGATACGATTGAGGCGGCGGTCAACCGCAACAAGATCAAAATTGCCTCTTTCAAGGACTATACGGCGGAAAAGATCGACATTCAGCTGACGCCTCTGCGCGGGTACGACCCGAAAAAGGCGTTGAACGCATTGTATGCTTACACTTACTGCCAGATGAGCGTGTCATGCAATCCGATGGTCATTATGGACAATCGTCCGGTGCGCATGACGATCAGCGACATCCTGCGGCGCAACACCGACAAGCTCGTGCTGTATTTGAAGTATGAGCTCCAGATTGAAGCCGGAAAGTGCCTGGATAAGATTCTGGCGAGGACGCTTGCGCAAATCTTCATTGAGGAAGGCATCTATAAGCGGATTGAGAAATGCAGGACACGGGAACTGATGTTCAAGGAAGTTCGCACCGGACTGGAGAAATTCCGTGCGGAATGGCTTCCGATCGTTGAAAAACTTCATGAGAATATCGTGAACGGGCCGCATATCATGCCGATGTCTGCGGATTTCATGGCGCGGCTTGAACAGCTTTCCCGCGGGGAAGTGCCCGACAGCGAAATTGAAAAACTGCTCGAAATCCCGATCCGCCGCATTTCCGCATTTGAGATCAATGAAAACCGGGAACAGATCGAGCTGCTGGAGAAGACGTTGAACGAAGCGGAAAAGAACCTGAAACGCATCAAGGCATACGCGATCAGATATCTTCAGGGACTTATTGATAAATATGGGAAGTTCTTTCCGCGCCGCACTGAAATCAAGCTGGACGGTTTCGAGAAAATTGATAAAAGCGCCGTCGCCTTGAATAATATCCGGGTCGGCTGGGATAAAGGCGGATGCTACATCGGAACCAATGTCAAAAGCGACGATGTGGTGGTTTGCAACGAGTTCGATCATCTGCTCTGCGTGGAGCGGAAAGGAATTTACAAGGTCATCGACATTCCGGAGAAAATTTTCATCGACCGTCTTTATGAGTTCCGCAAATATGATAAAACCACGGTTTTCGGCGTTGTGTATTCCGACACCAAAACGGGGAAGGTCTATTACAAACGCTGTTCCATAGACAAATTCATCAAGGACAAGGAATACCGGATCTGCCCCGAGGGGTGCCGGCTTGAACTGATTACGCCGCGTCCCAACGCCCTTTATGAATGCCGGATTGATACGCCGATCAAGGCGAGGAAGGTTCAGACGATCAATCTTTCCGATGCCCCGATGCGTTCCGCCCGCGCCGGAGGCATGCTTCTGTTCCCGCGGAAACTCCTGAAGATTACGTTCCTGCAGTATCTCGACGGTTCCGAGGACGACGGCGAAGCCGAACTCGGCATTCCGCCGGAAGAAGAACCGATGACGGAGCTTCCGCCGGAAGAAGAACCGAAGACGGAGCACCGGGAAAACGGAAAGGAACCTGCGGAGGAGAGGAAGTCGTTGAAGAAAACGGCGAAAAAGGAGATGGAGAATGCGCCGTCTTCTGCCGGAACCGTAAACGGCAGGGAGGAGCGCGAGGATGAAAACTGGGGAATTTCCCAGCCGGAACTCGGGTTCTGAAAGGATTGTTTTTTTCCGGAAACAGCCGCAACCGGGATGTTGCCGGCTGTTTTTTCCATAAAATTTCAAGTTTCTTGCATGATTCATATTCAAAACGATATTTCCCGCTTGAAAAATCAGGAAAAGGCGCTTATTTTTGTTGCATTACAGAAATAATATGGACAGATGAGGTATCGTAATGGCACAGAACACTGACTTTATTTTGGAACTGCTCCAGGAAAACGGAATGGTCACTGAGGAGCAGGTCAGTGAAGGTTGGAAGAAAGTTGCGGAACAGGACGGTCAGATCAACATTATTGATGCGTTGAAACAGCTCAAATATGTCGATGAATTTGAAATGATTTCCATGCTTGCCCAGCAGTATGGACTGGAAGTTCTGGATCTTTCCACTTACCGGATCCCGCCGGAAGTGCTGGGAACCGTTCCCCGCGAAATCGTACAGCAGTATAAAATTGTTCCTGTCATGAAACATGACGAGGTGCTGACCATTGCGATGAGCGATCCGACCGATATGGCGACGCTTGATTCCATCCGCTTTCTGCTGAAATGCGATGTCGACGCCGTGATTTCCCCTCAGAATCAGATCAAGGCGGTCATGGATAAATACTATTCCTCGGAGGATGTCGCGGTCAATGCCTTCATTGAAGAAATGAGCGAGATGGAGGCGGTGGAACAGATCACTCAGAAGGCAGCCGAGGAAGGCGGGGCAAGTGAGGACGATGCGCCTATTATCCGTCTTGTGACCTTGATTATTGTCGAGGCATTCAAGCTGAAGGCTTCGGACATTCACCTGGAACCGCTTGAGAAAACCTACCGTATCCGTTACCGGATCGACGGTGCGCTCCGTGTCATGGAAAGCCCGCCGAAATATTTGCAGGCAAATATCACCAGCCGTATCAAAATCATGTCCAGACTGGATATTTCGGAAAAGCGTCTCCCGCAGGACGGACGTATTCAGCTTCGTGTGAAAGGCTGCGACATTGATTTGCGCGTATCGACGATTCCGACGACGCATGGCGAAAGTATCGTAATGCGAATTCTTGACAAATCGAGCATTCAGCTTGAAATCCCGCAGCTGGGCTTCTATGCGGACGATCAGGCGAAAATCAATCAGATCATCAATATGCCGGACGGGGTGTTCCTTGTGACGGGCCCGACCGGTTCCGGGAAAACGACCAGTCTTTATGCGTTCCTGAATACGATCAATACGCCGAGCCGCAAGATCATTACCGTGGAGGACCCTGTCGAATATCAGCTTGCCGGTATCAATCAGGTGCAGGTGAATCCGATTGCGAAGATGACCTTTGCCAATGCTCTGCGTGCCATGCTCCGCCAGGCGCCCAACATCATTATGGTCGGTGAAATCCGTGACATGGAAACAGCCGTTATTGCAATCAACGCATCTCTTACCGGACACCTGGTGTTCAGCACGCTGCATACCAACGATGCTCCCAGTGCCGTGACACGTCTGATTGACATGGGGGTGCAGCCGTTCCTTGTCGCCTCTGCCGTCAAGGCGATCATGGCGCAGCGTCTTCTCCGCCGTGTCTGCAAAAACTGTGCGGAACCGACGAAGCCGACGGCAAATGAGATCCGTCTGCTGGGACTTGATGAGAAATTCATGGATACCGCCACCTTGCTGAAAGGACGGGGATGCCCCGTATGCGGCGGAACAGGTTACAAAGGACGTCTGGGCATTTATGAAATCTTCCTGGTCGGGGAGGAGATTCAGCATTTGATTTACACCAAGTGCTCCGCGGACGTCATCAGGGATGCCGCACGGAAAGCCGGCATGCTGACACTCCGCGAGGACGGTCTCCGGAAGGCGGCGACGGGCACGACGACGCTGTCGGAAGTAATTGCAACTACAATTGGCGATGCGGAATAAGCACCGCCGGAAGATGGAGAAGATGGAAAAATGCTGGATTCCGAGAGTCAGACATTGAAAGATATTCTGATCGGCGACAACCTGATCACTGAAGAACAGATGAAGGAAGTGGAGGAGGAGCAGGAGCGCAACGGAAAATCGCTGAAGGAAGTGATTATTGATTTCGGGCTTCTGACGGAAATGGACATTCTTGAGGCGATCGGGCGGAGTCTTGGTCTTGAAGTCCGCGAAACCGCTGTGGAAGAGGATCCGCCCAAGGAAGTCATTAAAATGCTTGACGGCAATACCGCGCGTATGCTGGGTGCGGTTCCGCTTGCGTTCGATGGAACCACGCTCAGCGTGGTCTTGCGGGATCCGCTGAATTATCAGGCTGTGGACGAGCTCCGCTTCATTGTCGGCAAGGACGTCAATCAGATTATTGCCCCCGAAGGGCAGGTGGACGTCGCGATTGAAAAGTTCTATCCGATTGACGTGACGGCAACCATGCATGACATGCTGGCTGAATTGAATCTTGATGAGGCGGAAATCAAGGAGGACGAGGTTTCCGAGCAGAGCGTGGACCAGTTGGAGGCACAGGCGAACGAGGCGCCGATCATCAAGTTCGTGGATGCGATCATGTATCAGGCAATCAAGGACAAGGCTTCGGACATTCACTTTGAGCCGTTTGAAAAAGAATTCAAGATCCGGTGCCGTATTGACGGCGCGCTTTATGAGATGGCGCCTCCTCCGAGAAATCTTGCTCTTCCCGTAATCAGCCGCGTCAAGATCATGAGCGGATTGAATATTTCCGAGCGCCGCCGTCCTCAGGACGGCCGTATTCAGCTGAAAGTGGGCGGCAAGCCCATCGACCTGCGCGTATCCACTCTGCCGACACAATACGGGGAATCGGTCGTGCTTCGTGTTCTTGACCGCTCTGTGGTGAATCTTGATCTCGATGCGCTCGGCATCCGTCCCGAGAATCTTGCCAAGATACGCGACATCATCCAGTTGCCGAACGGCATCTTCATTGTGACGGGTCCGACCGGTTCCGGAAAGACGACGACGCTGTATTCCGCATTGAAGGAGATCAATAAGACGGAGGACAAGATCCTGACTGCCGAAGACCCCGTGGAATACGATTTGGAGGGCATCATCCAGCTGCCGATCAACGAGGGAATCGGAATGACGTTCGGGCGTGCCCTTCGCGCCTTCCTCCGTCAGGACCCCGACATCATCATGCTCGGTGAAATTCGTGACCTGGAATCTGCCCGCATGGCGGTCGAGGCATCGCTGACCGGACACTTTGTATTCAGCACGCTGCATACCAACGATGCGGCGGGAACAGTGACCCGTCTGATCGACATGGGGGTGGAGCCGTTCCTTATCACAAGTTCGCTTCAGGGAGTTGTCGGGCAGCGTCTGATTCGGCGTATCTGTCCGAGATGCAAGGCGTCGTTTGTGCCGACCGATGAAGACCTGATGCTGCTCGGCCTTGACCGTGCGGATGTGGGCGACAACAAGTTTTACTACGGAAAAGGTTGCCAGAACTGCAACAACACCGGCTACAAGGGCAGAAAGGCTCTTACGGAGATTTTTGTCATGCATTCCCAGCTGATTGATCTGGTTCTGCAAAGTTCACCGACTGTAGTCCTGCGCGACAAAGCGCGCGAACTGGGAATGATCACAATGCGCGAAGACGGGATTCAGGCTGTGTTGAACGGTGAAACGACAATGGAAGAAGTCTTAAGATATACATAACCCGGAAGGAGAATGAGAAATGCCATTATACCAGTATACTGCAATGGACTCCACTGGTAAGGAGCAGAAAGGCAGAAGAGAGGCGGGAAGCGAAGAGGAAGTCGCAACTTTTTTAAAGAATCAGGGTCTCTTTCCCACTTCCATCAAGTCCGCCACCAAGGGTGGAGGCGGTAAAGGAGGCAAAGCCGCCGGCAAGGACGGCAAAGGAGGCGGCGGATTCAATCTCAACATCAATCTGGGACCGATGGTCATCAAGACCAAGGACTTGACGATTGTAACCCGTCAGCTTGCAATTCTGCTGGAAGCCGGTCTGCCGTTGATCCGCTCTCTCAAGACACTTTCCCGGCAGTCCAAGAATCCGGCGATCAAGAAAACTCTGGATGAAGCCGCGGCTTCCGTGGAAGGCGGAGCAACGTTTTCGGAGGCGCTTGCACAGCACCCGAAGTCTTTCGACAAACTTTACCTGAACATGATCCGTGCCGGTGAAGCCGCCGGTAAGCTGGAACTGATTCTGGACCGTCTGGCGATGTTCATGGAAAAAGCCGCTAAAATCCAGGGCAAGGTCAAATCGGCGATGGTTTACCCGATCATCGTATTATGCGTCGCCGGTATCATTTGCGCCGGTTTGATGATTTTCATTGTTCCGAAATTTGAAAAGATGTTCACGGAACTTCTGGAAGGGGAACCGCTCCCGATGTTGACGCAGATCGTTATCGCCATTGGTAAATTCATGTCGGAACAGGTCGGAATCATGATCGGAGGCATTATCGGACTGGTTATTCTGATCAAGATCATTCTGAAGATTCCGTTTCTGCGCTTTTACATTGACTGGGCAAAGTACAATATGCCGCTGTTCGGGCCGATCGTTTCAAAATCGGCGATTTCAAAATTCGGGCGGACTCTCGGAACGCTGATGGGATCCGGTGTGCCGGTTTTGAACTCGCTGACCATCGTGAAGGAGACCTCCGGCAATGAAGTTGTCGCCACTGCGGTGGTCAAGGTGTATGAGGCGGTCAAGGAAGGAGAAGGCATGGCGCCGCCGCTTCAGGCTACGAAAATTTTCCCGGAAATGGTGATCAGCATGATTGAAGTCGGTGAAGAAACCGGTAAACTGCCTGAAATGCTGGACAAGATTGCCGATACCTATGACGAAGAAGTGGATAACGCCGTAAGTGCATTGACCTCGATGATTGAGCCTATCATGATGGTCGGCCTTGCCGTGATCGTCGGCGGTATCGTCATTGCGCTGTTCATGCCGATGATTACCATCATTGAAAAACTCGGAAGCAGCTGAAATTTATTGAGACTGGAGTTCATATGGAAAAGGAAAAGAATGCCCGCGCCTATGCGGTGGTCATGGCGGGCGGCAAGGGAGAACGTTTCTGGCCGCAGAGCCGTCTTTCAAATCCGAAACAGTTGCTGCGGCTGCTGGGAAATCTGACGCTGATTGAGCAGACCATCGAACGTCTTTCCGCCATTTTCGATTATTCTCATATCATTGTGGTGACGAATACGAACTATGTCGCGCCGATGCGTTCCCTGCTCTCTTATCTGCCGCAGTCGAATATCATCGGCGAACCGGAGGGAAAGGATACTGCACCGTGCATTGCGAACGCCGCGGCATACATCAAAAGCATGTCGAAGGTTGCAGACCCCGTTCTTTGTCTGTTCCCTACAGACCATATCATCAATGACACCGTTTCATTTTATGATACGCTGGCGGACAGCCTGGCAGTGGCGGAGGACACCCGTCATATTGTCACAATCGGAATCAGGCCGAATGCTCCCATGACCGGTTTCGGCTATATCGAAGTAGGCGACAGGATGGATTTCACATCCAAGACGGTTTTCCGGAAAGTGTGCGGATTCAAGGAAAAGCCCTCCCTGGAACTTTCCGGCGCCTATGTCGCTGATGGAAAGCACATGTGGAACAGCGGGATTTTCATTCTGAATCTTTCATCGCTTCTGACCGCGTTGAAGAAGTTCGCCCCGGACATGTACCGGTTTTATGAATCCGTTTCCGCATATTATGCGTCTCATGCCCCGGAATCCAAATTGACGGAGCTTTATGGCACCGCCCCGGAAATTTCAATCGACTATGCGGTCATGGAGAAATCCGACAACATCGTGACGGCGGAAGCGGCTTTCGACTGGGATGATGTCGGTTCCTGGACTTCCATGCGCAATCAGATACTTCCGGAGAAAAACAACAACGTTGTCCGCGGTCTGCACGCCGGGCTGGATACCAGCGACTGCATCATCATCGGCAATTCCAATCATCTGATCGCCACTGTCGATGTGAAGGATCTTGTCATTGTTGCCACGGAAGATGCCACTCTGGTCTGCAACGCAAAATCGGCGCAGCGGATTAAAGAACTGGTCAAGCTGATTTCCGGACAGCCGGAACTTGCCAAATTCGTCTGAGAAAGTAGGACAATGTGTTCTGAGAAAAATCTGACGATCCTGAATATCGGGAATACGCATGTTCATATTTATGATTCCCTGCCGGACGGTGTGATCGTCAAACGTGCTGTCATCAACACTCCGGAGTTTGCGGCGTCCCCCGCAACGTGGATTGGACTTCCGCACCGGACGATTGCCGCCTCCGTTGTTCCCACCGTCACCGGCAATCTTGCCGCTTTGGGGATTTTTGTCGTTTCTTCCAAAATGACGTTTCCTTTTTCCGTCAAAAAACTGGACATTTCAACCGTGGGAGCCGACCGCCTGGCAAATGCCGCACAATTGACGGATGGAAAACTGCCGGCAGTCTGCATTGATTTCGGCACAGCCGTCACTTTTGAAATTGTGACGGAGGAGAAGGAGTTCACAGGCGGTGCGATTATGCCGGGCAGAATGCTGCTGCGCCGGACTTTGAATGATTATACCGCCCAGCTGCCCCTGATTGATATGACGGATGTCCTTCCGTCTGTTCCGGGAAGCAATACTGTGGATGCCATGCGGATTGGAACGGACCTTGCCGCCGTCGGTGCCGTACGGGAGATCCTCGCCGCCGTGGAAAAACTTTTTCCGGCAGGGACGCTTCGCAAAGTCGCCTGCGGAGGCGACCGCCGCTTCTTCCTGAAACATCTGTCTCTGGAAGACGGCGGAGATGACTTCACATTACAGGGAATTCGGAAAATCTGGGAGTGCAATGCGGATGCGCGTCAAGGCATGTGGGATCAAAACGGAACGGGATCTTGAAACGGCGGTGCGGGCTGGCGTCGACGCCGTCGGTTTTCTGGTCGGACAGGTTCATACGTCACACGATTTTATTCTGGCAAGCACTGCGGCGCGTTTGACCGGGCTCCTGCCGCCCTATGTGGTTCCCGTGCTTGTAACTCATCTGACGGCGCCCGATGCAATTCTGAACCTTATGGAGCAGACCTCCATTCTCACGGTTCAGCTTCATGGCGGAAGCACGGTGGAAGAGGTTTCCGCTCTGCGTGACCATCTGGGACCGGCCGGAAAACTGATCTATGCGGCGCATGTTCTCGGGGCACAGGTTGTGCCTGCGCTGGAACCTTATTATGATTTTGTGGACGCCGTTCTTCTGGATTCAATGGATCGCGGCACCGGCAGAGTCGGAGGAACGGGCATGACGCACAACTGGGATGTCAGTGCCGCCATTGCCGCCTCGTCCCCGGTTCCTTTGACATTGGCGGGCGGCCTTGCCCCGGATAATGTCGCGGCGGCGATCCGTCATGTCCATCCGTTTGCCGTGGACGCCAACAGCGCTTTGAAAGGTTTTGACGGAGCGCTTGACCTGAATCTCTGTTCCGCGTTCGTCAGAAATGCCAGAAATGCGGACTGAAGTTATTCTTCCAGTTTCTTTCTGATGTATTCCCGTGTGTCCCGGGAGAATCTGTCAAGCTGTTTCAGGATGCCCTCTTTTTCCAGGATTCCGTGAACCGTGTTGTATTCCTTTCCGAATTTTGAAATCGTGGTGCCGTCAATCAGACCGACCTTTACACAGTCCTTATGATGCGGACAGAACAGAACTCCCTGGTCAGGATCGCTGTTTTCGTCAAAACCGCCGATATAAATGTAGGAAACGTGATCTTCCGTCAACGGTTTCCCCGCGTCCGCGGGAGTGGTGCCCGCCGACAGGCAGACGTAAACCCGCGGATCGTCAAGATAATTTTCCCTCCGCAGCATTTCCAAGCCTGCGGCTCCGCTTCTGTCGGGGAATTTTTCGGAATGATCCTCACTGTACATCTTTACTGCCAGCATGATCTGTTTCATGTTGGACATGCAGGCCATTCCCCGGGCCTTTTCCCCGTTGTCGTCGTAAGAAGAGCGGAGCAGCCCCGCCGTCAGTGTCAGCATAAACGATATGGCAATCGTCGTGACGATGCCGATCAGAGCCGCAACCAGAGTGTGCCTGATGAGGATACGTGTTTTTTCCGGCTGTGAAGCCGTCCAGCAGAAGTAAAGAACAACACATGCGATCAGGGTGAAAAGCCCGGTGCAGGGAATTATCATGAACAGGTAAAGAAAAACAATTTCTGCCGTTGACAGCCCCGCTGGGGGAGAGCTGACCGCCGGTGCGGAGGAAACGGGAGTCCCCCCGTGTTCGGGTTCATGAGAAAGTTCGGTTTTCTGTATGACGATTTCCGTGCTGCAGAGAGGACATTGCGTTGTCTGCCCGATCCATTCCTCTTCTGCTTCCATCAGGCTGTTGCAGTGCGGACATTTCATCCGGAATTTCATTGACACTCTCCTCTTCCAATTCATATTTATGGGTGGAACATAAATTGCATTGGAAAGATTTTCAAGCGTAAAAGCTGAAACCGGTATAAAAAAAGACCCGGTATTTCGACCGGGTCGGGAAAACGGCGGTTATTTTTTCTCGTAAAATCCTTTCATGATCTTGCCGACATCGGAGTTGGAGTGAACCCCGGAAAACAGTTCCGCGCCTTTGCCGACAGCAAAGAGATAGACATTATCAGGCGTATGCCCTTTGGTGGTCCATGTGATGCCGATACGCGCATCGGCAATGCGGAGCGCATTCCGATTCAGGGCGTCCACCTTGTCATTGTTTTCGGATTTCAGGATTTTCTCGAAACTTTCCTTTTCCGCCGCCGTCAGGTTCTTGATCCCGAACTTTGCCATCTTTTCTTCAATGGTCCGGATTGTTTCATTCTTCCTGAAAGTGAATTTCCTGCCGTTGAAATTTGTGTTGTTTTTCGCAATTCTGGCGGGAAGGTCGGCGGGGAGCTTTTCCGAAAGGGTAAGACCGCCGGTATTGTGATCCGCCGTAACGACAATCAGGGTGTCGTTCGGATGCTTTTTGTAGAAGTCAAGAGCTCTTGCGACAGCCTGATCGAATTCAAGCAGTTCCGTTATCATTGCATAAGTGTCGTTGGAGTGTCCCGCCAGATCAATTTTTCCGCCTTCGACCATGATGAAGAAACCTTTCGGATTGTCTTTGGAAAGCAGCTCAATCGCCTTTGCGGTATATTCGTTCAACGGTCTGACCGCGTCACGAACAGGACCGTATCCGGGGTCCTGGGGAATGACGGTCGGTTCCTGTATTGCGAGGAGTTCCGCCGCTTCTGCGGCATAAGTATTCAATGCCTTGGAGGCGCTGTCCGCTTTCGGGCGGTTCATCTCATAACCGAAATGTTTGAAGACAAGAGTCGGTTTCAGGATTGCCTCCAGTGCAAAAAAGGCATCCTGATTTTTATGGAAAACCTGAAGTCCCGCCTTTTCCGCGTCCTCGGCGGCTGCGTCTTCTTTCAGACCGGATATGCCGTAGCCGACGATCAGGTCATAATTGGCTGCGTATGCCTGCGAAGCGATTTTCGCATATTCGGAGCGTTTTGCCACATGGGCGTAGAAACCTGCGGGCGTTGCATGATTGAATGTGACGGAGGTCAGAATCCCGACCTTGTAACCGGCTTTTTTGGCAAGCTCGGCGGAAGATTCGACCGGCTTGCTGTCCTTGTCCAGTCCCAGTGTTCCGTTGTAGGTTTTCACGCCGCAGGCAAGGGCTGTTGCCGCGGCCGCGGAATCGGTGGTCTTTCCAAGGACGTTGCCTGTCTGGAGTTCCCCTTTGACCGGCATGGTATCCAGATTCAGTTTTGCATGGATGCGCGCCAGCTTGACAGGATTCTGCCCCATGCCGTCGCCGATCATCAGAAAAACATATTTGGGCGGCTGGCTGTCGGTCTGCGTCGCTGTTGCACATGCCTGCAGAAGGAACAGCAGCGATACCGCTCCCAGCAAAAATACGAATGTTTTCAGTTTCTTCATTGTTGTAACTCCTTATATTTCAATGAAAATTTTCAAACAAACAGTCCGGCGTCCCGAATGCTTTCCTCGGCATCGGGATACTTGAGAATCAAGTCTCCGGCGTATCCCTCAGTGAAATCCTCATATTCAAATCCGGGAACAACAACCGCACCGAACAGTCCCCAGGAATTTTCTGCGCGGTCCGTCAATACCGTTGCCTGCCACGTCCATGCGGGAATCACGCTCTGCGGCATTTCACCGCTCAGGATGTCCGGCCCGATGATGCGTTCCGTCCAGCTTCCGTCCGGGAAGAGAAGGATCTGGCGTGCGGTGCTTCCGGCGTGGTACATCCAGATTTCATCGGAACGCACCTGATGCCAGCGCGACACTTCCATGCCTTTCAGCAGGTAAAGAATCGAAGTTCCCGCACGTCGCTGTTTTGTTGCTTCCGTCTTGACAATGGAACGGAATGTTTCACGAAAACAGCCGCCTTCTCCGGGATGGGGCTGCATTTCAAGTGCTTTTATGATTTCATCTGCATTTTGCATCCGGTAAAAACCTCCTCATTTTACAATAGCATGGATTATTTCTGAATTCAATACGAACTTTTTTTGATTTTTGTTAAAAAGGTGGAATATTAGTATGCGGCAGCTTTGCAGGTTCCTCCGGCCGTGACAGACGCAAGAGTGATTCGAGTCTGTTCTCCTGAAGACCGGGGGCTGTGGAAGGATATGGGATGCAACTGATTATGACAAACGGTATGGTTATGATGGAGCTTTCAGAATACAAGTCGGATGGTTTTCTTCATTTCATCGGATGCGGCGGCGCGGGAACGCGCCCTCTGATGAAGATTTTTCATGAACTCGGCTTCCGGGTTTCCGGTTCGGACATGGCGGAGTCGGAGTCGCTGGAGCGTCTCCGCGGAATCGGGATTCCGGTTTTCGCGGGACATGACGCCAGGCATCTGCCGACTTCGGACGGAGCAAAACTGCTGCTGATTTACAGTTCGGCGGTTACGGAAGCAAATCCGGAGCTTGCGGAGGCACGCAGGATTGGAGCATGGTGCATCCGGCGCGGAGAGGCGCTCGGGCTTTTGACGCGGATGTTTCCTTATGTGATCGCAGTCAGCGGTTCTCACGGCAAGACCAGTGTCTCGGCGATGATTGCGCATATTCTGAAAGAAGCGGGGCTGGAACCGGGATACCTGATCGGTGCGGATATTGTTTCGTGGAGTGACAGCGGCAGTGCCGGCGCCGGCAGGATTTTTGTCTGCGAGGCGGACGAAAGCGACGGCACACATACCGCAATCCGTTCTTCTGTGGCTGTCGTGACCAATGTGGAGGATGACCATTCATGGAACTTTGCATCGCCGGAAGTCCTGATGGAAAATTTCCGGAAATTTGCGTTTCAGGGAGAAAAACTGATTTATGCCGATGGGCGGAATTCCTTCCGGTTGTTCCATGACCACCCGGATGCGGTGAAGATACCGCAGGGGGCGTTGCTCGATGATCCGCGATTTGCCTCTTTCGGTTATTACCGCAGGATCAACGCAGTGACCGCTCTTGAGGCTGTCACATGCAATGGGGTTCTGGACCGTGAGACTGCCCTGGAAGCGCTGTCTTCCTTCCCCGGAGTGGAGCGGCGGATGTGTTTGCGTGCCGCAGGGGAAAAACACCTGCTGGTTGAGGATTACGCGCACCATCCGACGGAACTTGCCGCTTCTCTGAAAACAATGCGTGAACTGTATCCCGGCAGGAGACTTGTTGTCGTGTTCCAGCCTCATCGTTATGCGCGCCTGAAGCAGTATTTTCATGAATTTGCCAGTGAACTGTCGGAGGCGGATGAGGTGTTCATTACGCCGGTCTTCGCCGCATGGACGCAGTCCGGCACTCCCGGTTCATCGGATCTTGCACGGGCAGTCGGCAGCCATGCCCATTTCCTGGAAGGTTCCTGGGAAGACATGGCGGGTCAGGTCTTCCAGGCGTTGAAGGAAAATGATCTTGCAGCTGTAATCGGCGCCGGGGACATCAAGGAGATGATCGGTCCTCTGCGCAGACAAATCATTCGGATTTCCGATCTCGGGCTCGTCATCGCGGCAGGCGGTTCTTCCACCCGCTTCGGACGCGGAAATAAACTTTTCTGCAAATTGAACGGAATGCCGGTATTCGTGCACTGTCTCCGGCGTCTGCTTCCGCTGGTCCGCTCCGGATATGCGGTCATGTCCGTGCCGGAGGAGTTGAAGGATGAGTTTGCAGGACAGCTTTCCGAATATTTTCCTGAAGCGCTTCCGCATATCAGGCTGGCAGTCGGAGGGAAAACACGGACGGAGTCGGTAAGGAATGCACTTGCTGCCCTGCCGGTGGATGTCGGGGTCGTGGCGGTTCACGATGCGGCGCGTCCGCTTGTCTCCGCCGATGCTCTGATTGAATGTGTCAGAGAGTGCCGTAAATATGGCGGAGCGGTTTCAGCGCGGCGGTCTTCGGATACGGTCAAAGAGACGGATGAGCATGGATTTGTCGTGAGAACGGTTCCGAGGGAAGGATTATGGACCGTGCAGACTCCGCAGGTTTTTCAGCTTAAGCTGCTTCGCAGCGCGTATGAAGAGGCGGAAAAACAGGGGGGATTGTTTACCGATGACGCGTCACTGGTTGAAAACTTCACCCCGGCAAAGGTCAAACTGGTGGAAAATCGGGCCCCGAATATCAAGATTACCTATCCGGAGGATCTTCTGTTCGCGGAAGCCTGCCTGAAGGAATAGGCTCCGGCAGAATCATTTTTTCCAGAAGGACGGCAGGAAGATAATCAGGACGGTGTAAAGTTCCAGACGCCCGATCAGCATTTCCAGCGCACACAACAGCTTTGCGGCAGGAGTCATCCATGAGAATGTGTTTACCGGGGAAATCTGTCCGAATCCCGGGCCGACGTTGCTGATGCAGGTTGCCGAGGTGGAAATTGCGGTAATCATATCCATTTCACAGACCATCGGAAGGAGTGTTGCGAAAAGAAACACGGTGAGGACGTAAATGGCGAGGAATCCGAATGCCTTATTCAAGACCGGCGTCTCCATACGTTTTCCGTCAAGCCGTATATCCTGCATGGAACGGGGGAAAATGCAGCGCCGGAGCTCTGAAAAGCTGAATTTCAGGAACAGCAGCAGTCTGACGCATTTCATGCCGCCGGCTGTGGAACCGCCGCAGGCTCCCATGAAAATCAGACCCAAAAGGAGCATGCCGCATGCGCCGGGCCAGACGGTGTAATCGGCAGTGCTGAAACCTGTTGTCGTGGAAAGCGCCACGACCTGAAATGCCGCCGCACGGAGCGAAAGCCAGGGCGACATGTGGTACTTTTCCCCGCTCATCGGATCCGTGACATTGGAAAAAAGAAGCGTAACCGTGATGATAAGAGTTACCGCGGCAAGAACGTAGATGAAAAAACGGTATTCTTCGGAAAGATATTGTCTCAGCGGAAGTCCTTTCAAGGCACGGTAATGAAGAATGAAGTTGCAGCCGGAAAGGAACATGAAAATCGTGATTACGACTTGAATGTAGGAGCTGTCATAGTAGGCAATGCTGCTGTTTTTCGTGGAGAATCCGCCGGTGGCGATTGTGCTGAAAGAGTGGCAGACGGAATCAAACAAAGGCATTCCGCCGCCCCAGAGGAGAAGCGTCTCCATCAGCGTCAGAACGAAATATACCATGAAGAGAATTTTGGCAGTGCTCGCGATTCTCGGTGTCACCTGGTCATCATGCGTTTTCACGCCGGGGACTTCTGCATTGAAGAGAGACTGTCCGCCGACTCCCAGTATCGGGAGGATCGCAAGGGAAAGGACGACGATTCCCATACCGCCGATCCAGTGAGTCAGCGCGCGCCAGAAGAGAATGCCGCAGGAAAGACTTTCCACGCCATCGGGCAGCGTGGAGCCGTCCCTCAGCTTCAGAGTGCTGTCAATTAAGGTGGCTCCGGTGGTGGTGAAACCGGAAACCGTTTCAAAGAACGCATCATAGGCATGCAGACCTGTAATTGCAATAAAAGGGAGCGCGCCGAAGATGGATGCGATGAACCATCCTCCGGCTACCGTTGCAAAGCCTTCGCGAATCCCCATCTGGATACTTCTGGAGCGCGGGCGCAGAAGAAAAGCCCCGATGATTCCGCAAGAGGAAGTGAAGACTGCACAGCAAAGCATGAGAAGGATTTCGTGAAGCTCATCCCTCATGAGCAGGGCGACACCAGCGCAGGAAGCGATGGCAACCCCTTCCATCACAATCAGTACAGAGATAAGATAGCCGACGATTTTCAGGTTCATGATCTTTACTTTTCCGGGAAAAGCGGTTCAAGTTCTTTTTCGACTTCCGGTGTCACGATTGCCACAACGATGTCTCCCGGCTGGAGAACGGTGCCGCCGGAAGGAGCGATGATCGTATCTTTACGGAAAGCCAGGGCAAACAGTGTGGAGGAAGGCAGTTTGCATGTTGCAAGCTCTTTTCCGCAAAGCGGCGATGAAGCGGAGACGCGGAATTCGGTAAGCCGTGCGTGAAACATCTGAAGAAAGGCGTCGATTCGCATTGTTCCGCTTTCCAGCATGCGCAGAATGGAGTTGACCGCAGTCAAGGTGGTGCTGAACCCGCAGTCAATCATGTCCATGGTGGGAACGATGCGGATGTATTCGGGTTTTGAAGTTACAGTCACGGTTTTCCGCGCCCCCATCCGTTTTGCCATGATGCAGCTCAGGATATTGTCTTCGTCGTCCAGTGCCGTGCTGACGAATCCTTCGCAGTCACGGATTCCCGCTTCTTCCAGCACCTCCTCGTCGGTCGGGGAGCCGTTGATGACGAGTATTCCGGGAGGCAGAGTGTCAAGCAGTTTTTCCCCCATCTGCTGATTTTTCTCTATGAAACGGACGTCATAACCGGCGGAACAAAGCGCTGAGGCGAGAAGTTTTCCCGTTGTGGTTGCCCCCGCAATGACAACGCGGGAGTTTTTCACGGAAATCGTTTCTTCCGAGATCCAGGAAATGAAGTTGCTGACATCTTTATTGCTCCCGGCAACGTATACTTTGTCCCCCGGAACGAAAATCGTGTCTCCATGAGGAATTAGAAACTGTTTCTGGCGCACAATCGCCGCAAAACGAATCGAGCTCAGAAGCCCCGAATCGGTCGGAATATCCTTGACACGGGTTCCCGCAAGCAGAGAAGAGGGGGTGATGCGGAACACTTCCATGACTGCATCGGGGTTTGAGAAACGGATTTTTTCCACAAGCAGACGATTGCGCAGGACACTCTGAATTTTACCGACGCATTCCTCGGAAGGCGAGACGCATTTCCAGATTCCGAACTTTTCAGGAGTGACTTCGTCATCCTCCGAGAAGCAGTCGGAGGAATTCAGGCGGCAGACTGTTTTCCGGACTCCCATTTTTGAGGCAAGCTGGCAGCAGAGAATATTTGCCGCTTCGTCGCCGCTGACTGCAAGCAGGGCGTCGGCTGTCTTGATTCCGGCATCTTTCAGTGTGTTGATGCTGATGCAGCTTCCTTCCACGACTTTGATGTCCAGATTGTCGTTGATATGTTCCAGCATGCCCGCATCGGAGTCAATGATTGTCACCTCATGGGCGGCATTGCTGAGGGTTGAAGCGAGAAGCCTGCCGAGTTCACCGGCTCCGGCTATGATGATTCTCATTGAAATCCTCCTTCTCAGGAATGGAAGTCGTAGACGTGTTCAAAAAGTTCCGCCACTTTCTCTCCGGCCTCCTGTTCTTTCGGCCCTGTGACTTTGAGCGTTACATGATCTTTGAACTGGAGCCCGAGAGCGAGAAGATCAAGAATGCTCTGGAGATTTGAGGTTCCGCGATCTGATTCAACGCAGAACTCATGATCGGGGTAAAGTTCGACGGCTCCCATGATCATGCTGGAGGGACGGCAATGAATGCCTGCCTTGTTCTGAATCTGAATTTTCTTCTCAAACATAGGGTCTTTTCTCCGAATTGTTTTATTGCCAGTAATAGAGAATGCGCAGTAAAAATCAAATATTTTCAAGTCCTGAAAATGAACGGTGCATACTATAGCATGCCGTTTCGCATTTGGCAAGCGGAAGAGAAAAGAATTATGAAAACAGAGAGGTTTTCACGGCTGCCGGAACCGGTTTGTTTCCGGCGGAATTCCCGTATTCAGACGGAAAATCCGGTCCAGAAACGGTTGTCGCTCTGGATCAGGCGATCCGCTTCCTTCGGTCCCGCGCTCCCTGCGGGGTAGAAGGCAAGGGGGCAGGATTCGGGATGTTCTTTCCAATATTCAAGGACGGGCGTCAGCAGTCCCCATGCAAGTTCCACAGTGTCACTGCGGATGAACAGCGTCTGATCGCCGAGCATGCAGTCAAGCAGAAGCCGCTCGTAGGCTTCCGGCATGCTTTCGCCTTTTTCCAGAATGCTGGCATATTTGAAATCCATGGTAAGGTCTCCCATGCAGAGTTTCGGGCCCGGTTTCTTGGCGAGAAAGCTCAGGGACAATCCTTCCTGCGGCTGGACAGTAAGCGTCAGGCGGTTCTGAACAAGGTCTTCGGAATGCACCGGCAGGAAGATGGAATGCGGAATGTGCCTGAAGGTAATGACGATTTCGCTGCGTTTTGCGGCAAGCCGTTTTCCGCTTCTCAGATAAAAGGGAACGCCCTTCCAGCGCCAGTTGTCGATGAGCAGCTTTGCGGCAACATAAGTTTCGGTTTGCGATTCCGGCGCGACGCCGGGTTCGCTGCGGTAGGCGGCCATGCCGTTTCCCTCCGCATACTGCGCACGGACCAGCTGACTGTTCAGCGTTTCCAGACGGAACGGGCGGATGGATCGCAGAAGTTTTGCTTTTTCGTCGCGGACGCTGGAGGCTTCAAAGGAAGCGGGGATTTCCATGGCGACCAGTGAGAGCATTTCAAACATGTGGTTCTGGAACATGTCCCGCAGAAGCCCCGCGGTTTCAAAATATTTCGCCCTGTGCTCCACGCCGACGGTTTCCGCCACCGTAATCTGCACGGAGTCAATGTAATCCCGGTTCCAGACCGGTTCAAAAATCAGATTTGCAAACCGGAACATCAGGATGTTTTGAACCGTTTCCTTGCCGAGATAGTGGTCGATGCGGTAGATCTGGCGTTCATTCAGACACTTGCGCAGATTCCGGTCCAGTTCCTTCGCGCTTTCAAGATCGCGCCCGAATGGTTTTTCGATGACCACATGCCTCCACGGCATATTGGTTACGGGATCCTCCGCCAGCAGTCCC
Organism: uncultured Lentisphaeria bacterium; assembly: GCA_949282305.1. Taxonomy (GTDB): domain Bacteria; phylum Verrucomicrobiota; class Lentisphaeria; order Victivallales; family UBA1829; genus UBA11452. Next base: position 77,314 of record CASDPB010000039.1, read on the forward strand.
GCCCGGCAAAGATGATTGACCACCGTCAGGTAAACGGTCGGGGCGGTGGAGAGATAATAGATGCGGCAGGCGTTGTCATTGGCAAAGGAGTGTTCGATCTTTTTCAGCGCCGCATCAAGGCGTGTATAGGTATTGTCCTCTCCGTAATCGCCGGCATGATAAAAGAGTTTCTTCAGGAACGTTTCGATCAGCTCCTGACGTTCCGGCGGGTTTTTCTCCGAAAGCAGCTTCCGTATTGTTTCCCGGTAGGCGTCCTGCTCCATGGGAGCGCGCCCGCACGCCACGATCGCGGACTTCTCGTGAAACAGACCTCGCCTGTGCAGATTGAACAGCGATGGAATCAGTTTCCTGTTTGCAAGGTCGCCAAGCGCACCGAATATGACAACAGTATCGGGAATCGGGCTGACCTCCATGCAGAAGCCGCCCCGCCATCTGTATCGTCCGGAAAAATCCATTGCGGCATTCACCCGTTTTATAGTTGAGAGTTGAAAGCTGAGAGCTGACGGGTAATCAGGGAGGAAGAAAAAACATGGGACGTCTCTTTTTCCTCCCGCGGCAGTTATTCGTGTTTTCCGAGATAATCAGCCACGCCTTCGGCTGTAGGTTTCATCCCCTCCTCGCCGAGATGCCAGTTGGCTGGGCAGACGTCACCGTATTTTTCAGTGAACTGGAGCGCATCCAGCGTGCGGAGCACTTCATCAACATTTCTTCCCAGCGGAAGGTCGTTGATTGTGGCATGGCGCACGATGCCGAGCTTGTCGATGATGAAAAGCCCGCGCAGGGCAACGGAGTTGTCATAAAGCACTTCATAGTTGCGGGAAATCGATTTTGTAATATCCGCAACCATCGGGAACTGGACATTGCCGATGCCGCCTTTTTTCGGTTCTGTGGATTTCCAGGCGAAATGGGAATATTCCGAATCAATGGAGACGGAAATCACTTCGCAGTTTCTCTTTTTGAACTCATCGAGTTTTTTATTGAACGCAATGATTTCCGACGGGCATACGAATGTGAAATCCATCGGATAGAAGAACAGCACAACATACTTGCCTCTGTACTCGGAAAGCGTGAGCGGCGCAATGCTGGAATCAGGATAAACGGCATTTGCAGTGAAATCAGGTGCTTCTCTGGTAACTAACATTTCAGTCCTCCTGTAAGTTGAGTTGACAGCAAGAGGGATTAAACGAAATCCCCCGTCCTTAACTTAAAGCAGAAACTGCTTTTGTCAAGTTTTTTTATTAAGAATTATTCTCAAAAAATGAAACGGGGGCAAGCCGCGACTGTTAATTGTTCCTGTTTTTCTTCTTTGCCGCGGCGCGTTTCGCCGGAGTTTTCTTTTTTACCGTATTTGCAGATGAATTCCGGGTTTCCGCGAGTGCCGCTGCCGGATCGTCCGCACGGGAATATCCCCAGTTGAGAAGCTGTCTGACAAACCGGTCGCGTTCCCGTGCCGTCGGATAGCCTGTCACCATGGCGATCATGCGTTTGCCGTTGCGCAGACATGTTACGGTTACACAATAGCCGGAGCGGGCGATGAAACCGGTTTTCAGTCCGTCGACTCCGGGGCTGGCATATCTTCCGCCGGGGAGAAGGTTGTTATGATTCTTCAGGCGAAGGTGTCCTTTGGTTCCCGGCGTCCGGAAATCCGCATAAAGTGTGGACGCCCATTTCATCAGGAGCGGATGTTCCAGAATATATTCCGCAAGCATTGCCATGTCTGCGGGCGAGCTTACATTGTCCGTGCGGCTGGTGGAACCCGGCAGACCGTGCGGATTGTAGTAATGCGTGTTTTTCATGCCGAGCTCCGCGGCGCGCCGGTTCATCCGGGCAATGAACAGATCGACATCGCCGCCTCCGAGATATTCGCCGACAAGATATGCGGCGTCGTTCGCGCTTTTCAGCGAAACCGCCATCAGCAGGTCTTGAAGCGAAAAGGTCTCCCGCGGATCCAGCCAGACCTGGCTTCCGCCGATTTTTGCCGCGTTCCTGGTCACCTGGATAGGCGTATTCAGTGATACTTTTCCGGCTTCAATGTCTTCATACGCCAGAAAAAGAGTCATCAGTTTGGTCATGGATGCGATGGGAAACGCACGCTCCGGATTTTTTGCCCAGAGCACAATCCGTGTATCAGCATCCAGAAGAATGCCGGATGTCGCGTTGGCGCTGGATGGAAGTCCGGGGATATTGCCGCGGACGGCATATTCATAACGGTAGGGAGTATGAATGCCCGGCGTGCTCCGGGGCAGACGTTCCTGCGGGGGCGCGGCGGCAGACTGAGTGTCCGCTGCCGGCTGCGATGCCTTCAAGGCTGCCTTTGCCGCAATGGCCTCCGCTATACTCTGCGTGGTACTGCTTTCTGATGCGGTTGTCATGTTTGTCGCGGGAGAGCCTCCCCTCATGAAGAACCATACCACGACCAGATGGAGTGCAATAATGACCAGTACAATCAGCAGAATATATCTGAACTTCATGGCTCAACCCCGTTCATTGAGTATTGCCCGGTTCAAAGCGGAAAAAAGGGCGAAAACTGCGGCGAGGTCAATGTTCTGATGTTCGCCGACGCCGTAAAAGAGACGGCTGTCGCTCTTACGGCGGACCCCGACAAATGCAATCGCTTTTGCATCCGCGTTGGTGCCGAGCGTTTTTTCCGAAAAGTCTTCCAGAATGAAATCATACAGCTTTGCTTCATTGCGGATGGCATGGACGGTTGCCGAGATCGGCCCGTTCCCGATGCCCCGGATCTCTTTTGACTCATCGTCGAATTTCAAATTCAGGCTTACTTCAATCAATGCGCCTTCTTTCGATTCGTCGTGCTCGTCACCTTTGGAAATGCGGGAGAACTTGAGCAGTTCAAACGGTCCCTTCACATTGACGAACGTATTGTTGAATACGCTGAGCAGTTCGGCGGCATCCAGTTCATCGCCTTTTGAGTCTGCGTATTTCTGCACGGCGGCACCGATTTCCGGGTGCATTCCCTTTGGCGGGTAAATCTCGAAATCGTGTTCCAGAACATAGGCGACGCCGCCTTTTCCCGACTGGCTGTTGATGCGGATCAGCTTCTCATATTTGCGCCCGACATCCGCAGGGTCAATATGCAGATAAGGAACTTTCCACTGGACATGGAACAGTTCCTGCGCCTGTGCGAGACGGTCGATTCCCTTGCGGATTGCGTCCTGGTGGGAACCTGAAAATGCCGTGAAGGCGAGCTGACCGGCGTAGGGATGACGCTCATGAACATCAATTCCGGTAGCGTTTTCCACCACCTTGACAATATGCGGGAGATCGGAGAAATCCAGTCCCGTGGGAATGTTCCGGGAAGCCAGATTCAGTGCCAGGGTGCAGAGATCCACGTTGCCGGTGCGTTCTCCATGCCCGAAAAGTGTGCCTTCCACACGTTCCGCCCCCGCCATAATCGTAAATTCGGAGGAGGCGACCGCACATCCCTGGTCGTTGTGGGAATGAACGCTGACTGTTGTCTCGTCCATATACGGATATTTCTCAATGAAATAGGCGATCATGTCCGCATAATGATGGGGCGGGCGCCGTTCGACAGTTTGCGGAAGATTGGCTATGAAGTCGTTTTTGGCGGAGGGTCCCCACGCCTCCTTGACTGCCTTGCAGACTTCGACTACGTAATCCAGGTCGCTGTCCGTGAACTCTTCCGGGGAGAATTCATAGGCGACTTTCCCTTCCAGCCCGTATTCCTTCAGATAGCGGCGGACCAGCTTTGTTCCTTCCACCGCCATTTTCATCGTTTCTTCATGTGTTTTCCCGAAGACGATCTGTTCATGCAGATCGGATGTCGCGACATAAAGATGAAGGATCGCTCTTTCCACGCCCGCCAGAGATTCCACGGTGCGTCTGATAAGCGATTCGCGCGCCTGGGTCAGTACGGAAATGCGGACATCGGAGGGAATCTCCTTCTTTTCGATGAGATTGCGGACAAAGTCGAAATCGTCCTGCGACGCGGACGGAAACGAGACCTCAATTTCCTTGAATCCGATGGCGCAGAGCAGTTTGAAATATTCCAGTTTCTTTTCCGGGTTCATCGGCATTGGAAGCGCCTGATTGCCGTCGCGCAGGTCGACGGAACACCAGATTGGTGCCTTGGTGAGCTCGCGGTCGAGCCATTCACGTTTTTTGAGCGGAATCTTTTCCGGGATCGGGTATTTCATCATTTTCATTTCCATTTCTTTATCCGGGCGGAGATTGGTGCTCTCCGCTTTTCAGTCTACGATTTTTATAAAACAGTAATATATACCCGGATTTCATGAAAGCGAAAGAGAAAAACCATAAAAAAGTCTTAAATTTTGTTCTCCGGACATAAAAAATTCTGTGGAACGCCCGACATTCGGGATATTTTGCAGGCGGTTTGCCGCTTCCGGCGTCCCGTAATTAATCCGGGACATCGTATTCCCGATTGCAGTGAATCCGCGGAAAGATGAATTTCCGCTGCCGGATCATATTCAGGTTTTTTCTGAAATTTTATTGAGACAGTGTCTTGACAAAGAAAGAAATCTGTTTATAATATTAACATGGAAAATTAACATGGAAAGAAAAAATGCGCCAGGCTACGTTCATGCATATATTCAGCGACCTTCACGGCGCGATTTCAAACGGGACTCTGCTTCCGGGAATGCCGCTACCGTCGGAGAATACCCTTGCGCAGCAGTATTCGACCAGCCGCCCGACTGTCCGCAAGGCCATCAAAATGCTTTCCGACCAGTCGCTGATTGTCAGAAAGCAGGGGATCGGGTCCGTCGTGGCGGAAAAGAAGCAGGAAAAGCCTCTGGTTTTTGGCATTGACCTGGAATTGCAGTCCTCCTCATATCACTACTATCAGAAGATCATAAAGGGAATTTCTTCGGTAGTGAAATCAGGAAAGCATAAACTTCAGCTCATTTCTTTGGAAAGCGATCCTGCCGTCGCAGCGGAGGGAATAGACGGTTTCATCCTTTCCCACATCAGAAACGATCAGGAAAAGTTCAATGAATTTGCAAAACTTGCCGGAAAGGGAGTTCCAACCGTGCTGATTAACCGTTTTCCCGCAAATCCCGAACTGTCCTACATCTCGGTGGATTTCCGGAAAGAGATGTTCCGTACGGTAAGTTGTCTCTTGAAAAACGGAGCGCGCAATATCCTGCTTTATGCGCCGCTTTCCTGCAAGGAGCCCCAGTTCGTTTCGCGCATTGAAGGCTGGCGACAGGCATACCGTGAAAACGGGCTGTCCGCGCCGGAATCCCTTCTCATTGACGATGATTCACCGGAAAGCATGGAACGGTTGCAGAGACAGTTGAAATCGGGGGAGACGGATGTTCTCTTCATTTCACAGGGCGATGAGTTTTTTCAGGCGATGCAGGCTGTTATGAGTGCGGGACTGCGAATTCCGGAAGATATTTCGGTTTTTTGTTTTGACGATATGGAAGTTCTCAGCGAACGGATGGGGATTCCGCTGTCCTTCATTAAAATGCCGCTGGAGAAAATGGGGCGTCTCGCCGCGGAGTATCTGATTCGGAAAAAGAGGAACGCGGCAACTCTTCCGATTCATCTGGTGCTTGATACGTCTTTACTTATAAACGGCTGCAGATTCTTACTTTAAAAAGTGGAGGGAAATATGGAGAAGGCACGTTTTGTCGGGAGGGCCGGGACAGCAAGGCGGAAAGAAACCGTGAAAAGCAATTCTTTTTTCCAGTCGACAGAGTTTCTTTCCGTTTCTTCCGGAAAAATTGACAGATTTACATTGATAGAACTTCTCATAGTTGTTGCCGTCATTGCGATTCTGGCGGGACTTCTGCTTCCGGCTCTGAACAAAGCGCGGGAAAAAGCCGGAGATGCCTCCTGCATGTCCCAGATCAGACAATTTTGCGCGGCGTCCATGATGTATTCGGATGAAGCGAACGGCTGGTTTCCCACCGACGGGGAACGGGATGATGCGCCGCCGCGTATGGACAGGGATGACAAATGGCATGGCTTCGCGCTGCTGTATTTCACCGGATATATCCGGGACAAATCACTGTATTACTGTCCTGCGAGCGCCTACTACAAGCTGAATGATCCCATATACGGGTTCGGTCGCCAGGAGTTTGGGCAGAGTTTTGCGCTGATGTGTTATTCCAGCTATTTTTACATGGCGAATTTCTTCAGTTCCGACGGCGGCACTCCGTATTCATACCGCAATCAGGTCATGGCGCGCGGCCCGCTGCTCGGCTGGAAGTCCCGGTCGGCTGGAGTCGCGACAAAGAAGTTGAAGCCTTCGGAAGATCCTCTGCTGGCAGATGCTATCTGGTCTTCTGACATGACACGGGCAACGTTCCGGCGTTCCAGCCATATCAGCGGCGCGAAGCCGCGCGGACTCAACATCGGTTACATTGACGGCCATGTCGCCTGGAAGACATTCAATAAGATGATTTTTCGCTTCCGGTGCGTCGGTCAATATTACTGGTATTGAAGCAGCGGATGCCATATCCTGTTAAAATGAAAGGATGGACAGAATGAAACAATTGCTTTCAGTTTTCATTGCCGTCATTGTGTTGTTTGACGTTTCCGGTGCGGGCATAGGGCGTGCTCCGGACGGGCGGATTCAGGTGGAGAATCTGAAACTTGGTCTGCAAGTCGTTCTGGCGGATGGAACGAGTGTGGAGCAGCAGCAGCCGGGAGTGCTTGTATTTCCGGGAGAGGTTGCGGAAAAAACGGAACAGGGATTGCGCCGTTATGGAAAATTCAAATTGACGGATACCGCCATATTTGATTTGACGGAAACTGTCAGGCGTGTTTCTGACTGCGAGTCCGGCTTTCGTTACGTCCTGTCTACCAGGGGAGAGTCGCCGACCCGGCTTTTCAGCCTTGCCTTGCGCATTCCTCTGGCCGACTACCAGCAGCGACCGCTTCTGATTGACGGGGTCAGCCGACATTTTTCAGACAGGCTCAAAGAGATCCACGCCCGGGGAACCCGTTATCAGCTGCCGCTTGAAAACGGCATTCTTGAACTGGAGGTTCCCATATCGAGACAGGTTATGATTATTCCCGGTTCCAATGTGCTGATCCGCATTGTCTTTGGCTACAGCAGAAAAAAACATGCCAATCTGGATATTGTCATGCGTTACCGGCCTTATCGGGCGCAGCCGGTTGATTTGAGTCGCGCAATGAACATGGGATTTGCCGATGAAGTCGCGGAGGACGGCAAAGGCGGCTGGACGGATCAGGGGGCAGACAATGATCTTTCCATGATGAAAACCGGCTTGCATGAACTGTCCGGTATTCCGTTCCGGATTGTCGATCCCGCCGCCAATAACGGCAAGTCGTGCATTGCCATGCGAGGAAAGGAGCGCCCCGGTTTCTGCAAGTCTACAAGGGTTTCCGTTCCGGATTTTACGGGGCAGACTCTTTTTCTGCTGAACGGGGTTGCCTGGGCGCCGTCCCGGGAGAAACCGGTCGGAAAGGTTACGGTTGCCTATGCCGACGGACAGAAACAGGAATATATCCTCAAATGCGGAGTCGACACCGGCAATTTCTGGAAACCGTACCGGCTCAAAAATGCTGAAGTTGTCTGGCAGGCTCAGAACCGCACCGCTCCGGTCGGGCTGTATGCCACCCGGATTCCGCTGGAGCCGAAACCTGTCACCGGACTTGAATTCACTTCCCTGGATCAGGTGTGGATGATTGTCGGTGCGACAATCGGGACTGCGGCACCGCCTGCCGTGAACTCCTCCACTGTCATCCGGCGCGGTGAAGAATGGGTTCCGCTCGCCAGTCGTTTCGATACGGTGAAAGGATCTGTCGCTGATCTTTCCGGATTGCTTGACGCTCCTGCGGGAAAATATGGTTTTGTCACTGTTTCCGGCGATCATTTCGAGTTCACGGGGCGTCCCGGCGTTCCCGTGCGTTTCTGGGGATGCAACCTCTGTTCCGGTGCGCAATATGATTCGGAAGAGGCGACGCGGAAGATGCTGGACAATATTGCAGCCTGCGGCTATAACGCCATCCGGCTTCATCATTTCGACAACAGCCTTGTCACACGCCGGAATCTGTCTCGTGACGAGATCAACCCGCAGCAGATGAGAAAACTTGACTTTTTGCTTTCCGAGGCGAAAAAGCGTGGCATTTATGTAACGCTTGACCTGTTTACGCTGCGCTGGTGGGCAAAGATTCCGAAATATGGGGAGCTCCGGCGCGGTGACTACAAACTGCTCTGCTATTTTGACGAGGATGTCCGCCGTGATCTGATCCGCATTTCCAAAGATCTGCTCGGACATCGGAATCCTTATACCAGTCTCCGCTGGGCGGATGATCCGGCAGTCATCTTCATCAATCTCGTGAATGAAGGCACACTTTCAACGCTGGTTCCGCGTGCCAATGCCCGGTGCAAGGCGGCGATCAATACCGCATTCGGGAAATATCTCACGGAACGGAAACTTGCCGATACGCCGCAGAACCGGGAAACGCACTATACGGCATTTCTGAATTTCACAGGCAGAGAGTTCTTCCATACTATGAAACGGGAACTTGCCTCTGTCGGAGTCCGTGTTCCGCTCTGCGATCAGAATTTTGACGAGCCTGCCGGAGACACCAGGCATCATTATGACTATGTGGATACACATTTTTACTGGTGCCATCCGGTGGCGATCGGGAAGGAGGCGGACGGATTGCCCGTCTATATTGCAGCGGGGTCTGCCATCGCATCCAATGCAGGTGGGCTCCGGCATGTGTTTCATGTCCCGATTTCCGGAAAGCCCATGGTCATTTCCGAATGGAATTTCTGTTATCCCAACCCTTATCTTTTCGAGGGGGCGCTGCTGACCGGAGCTTATGCCGCGCTTCAGGACTACAGCGGGCTGATGCAGTTTTACTATGCGGGACGCCGTGGCGAGGAGCAGCCGCGACCGCTTGAAACATTTCTGATTTCCGCCAATCCTCTTCAGAAACTGGCTGCCCGGTGCGGGGCATTTCTTTTTCTCCGCGGAGATGTCGCTCCATCGGAAAAAACGGTTCTTATGACGGAGAAAGCCGCACCGCGGATTGGCGGCCGCCTTCCGCTCGTCAGCAAGGTTCGCCGCTATTCCGCAGCCGCTCCGGAGGGAGTCCCCGTGATCGCCGCTCCGGGGGAAACGGTTGATTTTTCCGGGAGGAGTGTGATCAGAAGAGGGCGTGACGATATGTTTTTTGCTGCACTCCGCAGGACCGGAGTCGTTCCTGAAGAGGAAACCGGGAAATCCGGAACTTCGGTCATCAGTTCTACGGGGGAGATTGAACTTGATTCCACAAAGCGGAGCCTGAAAGTGATAACGCCGCGAAGTGAAGCCTTGACTGTTTCACCGGGAAGACATTCCGAAGGCAGGTTTCTGAGCATTGAAAACGGCAAGGCGCCCGCAGCGTTTTTTGCGGCGAGTCTGGACGGTCGGGCATTGATGGACAGCCGGCGGATCCTGCTGCTTCATCTTACGGATGTGAAAAGTGAAAATATGGTATTCAGCGACAAGGAGATGACAGTACTGAAAGAACTTGGTACCCCTCGGCTGCTGCTTCGCCGGAACAAAGCTGCCGCGGAACTGCGCCTGAATCGTCCATGCCGGGTTTATGCGTGCGAATACACCGGAGAACGACGTTTTGAAGTTCCCATTGCAAAGAAAGCGGGGAATTGTCTGCTGACGTTGGACAACAGTGTCGGAGAACAGGGGATAATGCTTTATGAGATTGTGGCGGAATGATTGCAGGAAAATTCGAGTTTCCGCCGCGGGAGCGGGTTTTCCTGCGGAATCTTGCGGGGAGAGCGGAAAGCTGAATTTCCGCTCTGTCTGCCGAATGCTCTGCCGGGAAAGGGGCTGAATTTCCGGAAACAAGTCTGCTGTTCCTCTTGACAAAGTCCCTTTTGGGACTATAATTGTACTACAATAGTATTTTATCGCGTCACAAATAACACGAGGTTTTCATGGAAATAAAAAAACTGTATGATGGCTGGATTGAAACGGAAACTCCGCTGACTTATCACGGGTGGCCTACAATTGCAAACGTCGGAGGGGATAAGCTGATGGCGGTCTGTTCCGGCGGACGGCAGCGGCATGTCTGTCCGTACGGGCGTGTTTATCTTTATACGTCCTCCGACGGTGGAAGAAACTGGAGCAGACCGCAGATTATTACGGACGGTCCGCTGGATGACCGGGATGCCGGCATTGTGACGGCACCGGACGGTTCGCTCCTTGTCAATTATTTTACAAGTATTCATTTCACGGATACTTACCGCGAACAGGAAGCACCGCCGGAATGGAGAAAAGCGGAAAAATCCATTACGCTTGAGACTTTGAAAAAAGAACACGGATTCTTTCTGAAACGTTCCACGGACGGCGGGAAAACCTGGTCGGAAAAAATTCCCGTTCCGGTGAATAACGTGCATGGTCCGACGGTATTGAAAGACGGCTCTCTTTTCTGGGTCGGCAGGGAGCTTTCCCATACGTATGTGCAGAGCTGCCGTTTGGGAGACCGGATCATTGCCGTGCGTTCCACGGACAACGGTCTTGCCTGGGAAACCGTCTCGGAAATCCGTCCGCCTGCCGGTCAGGACGTGCGGTTCTATTATGAAGTCCATACGGTTCAGGCGGAGAACGGGACGATCATTGCTCAGTTCCGCAACCACTGCGGCTGTGATGCCCCGCGCGGGACGGATGTCGATACATGGCAGGCGCTTTCTTTTGACAACGGGCACACATGGACTGTTCCGCGGAGAGTCTGTTATGGCTTTCCGACTCATCTTCTGAATCTTCCCGACGGTCGTATCCTGATGTGCTACGGCTATCGGAGGAGGCCTTACGGCAACCGCTGCCGCGTCAGTGAGGATCATGGAATCAGCTGGTCGGAAGAGCTGGTTCTTTCGGAAGACGGTTGTTCCTGGGACATCGGTTATCCTTCCACAGCGCTGCTGAGTGACGGGACTCTCGTAACTCTCTGGTATCAGTTCCGCGATTCCACCGGATTGGCGTCCCTGCGCTGTATGGGATGGCGCCTGGCGTGATCTGTCCGCGTCAATATCTTCTGGAAAATGCCGGAACCGTTCCGCGAAGCCGGCGCAATGGACTTCTGATTCCGGAGAGGCGCGCGGCCGGAGCCGGGATATGGAACATGCCGGCGTCAGTCTTGCAGAACTTTCCAAGGAACGAATCCTCTGCCGCAGGGGGCTGTGCCGGGAGAACCGTACTGATGATTTGAGCCGGGTTTCTGAAGAACTGTCCCCGCGGCTTCTCATAATCCTGCATTATTTCCGTCAATGCGAGTGGCAAAATCGGAGATTTCGCGTATATTTCAGCAGGAAGGGTTTCAGTCCCCGGATTTTGATTCATTGCATGTGCTGGCAGGAAAAGGTTTTCTATGGAAAGGGAAGGAAAGATACAGATTTATACCGGTGACGGCAAAGGCAAGACCACGGCTTCGATCGGGCTCTGTGCACGTGCCCTCGGCGCAGGCTTTCATGTTTTTTACGCGCAGTTCATGAAAGACGGGTCGAGTTCGGAGATAGCATTTCTGAAAAAAAGCGCGCCGGAGCATTTTATCTATTTCTGCCGGGGCAGCGGGAAGTTCATTTTCGGCGCGCCCTCACGGGATGAGCTGGAACGTGCGTCCGTCACTTTGGAAGCCCTGAAAGATGCGCTGGAATCCCGGAAATATGATATGGTGTTTGCCGATGAGCTCTTCGGCGCTTTGAATGCGGGGCTGCTGCGGAAAGAGGATGTGCTTTCCCTGATGCGGGCGCGCTCCGGAGGAACCGAGCTGGTTCTGACCGGTCGGAATGTTCCGCGGGAAATAGCCGATCTTGCCGATCTTGTTTCTGAGGTCGAGTGCCGCAGACATTATTACGCGCAGGGACGCCCTGCGCTGAAAGGAATTGAATTCTGATGCAGAGAATAAGCTCATTTCTTGACTGGTGGAAACAGGGCGCGTGCGCAAACTTCGATGCGGTTCTGTTCGATATTGATGGAACCCTGATCCTCGGAAGGGGCAACCCGATGCCGGGTGCGGCGGAGGTCATTGATTACCTGCACGAACATCGTTTTCCGTTCCGTCTGCTGACCAATGACGGCAATCGCCCGCGCGAAAGAAAATGCAGTTTTGTCACGGAGGCTGGGATCAGGGTCACGCCGGAGGAGGTCATCAGCTGTTCCCATGCCCTGAAAGGGGTTATGCGCGAACTCGGCCTGACCGGTCGGGATCTTTTCATCATGGGCGACCCGGTTCCCCCGGGGGGTTACATCCGCGATGCGGAAATGAATCCCGTCACCGATCCGGAAAAGATTTCCGGATGTGCCGCGATCTTTGCCGTGGGAGGGCGCTATGAATGGCGGGAGTGTTTCCTTGCCGTGTTCAATGAGCTGGCGCGGAATCCGGACAAACCGTTTGTTGTGGCGAATCCGGACAGTTATTATCCCGTCCCGGAGGGCGGTTACGGAATCGGCGCGGGATCGCAGGCGCGCTATATCGTACAACTGCTTTCAGAGGTCGGGATCAGGAAGGAGCCGGTTTATCTTGGCAAGCCGTACCGGGCGATCTTCGATTATGCGTTTGAGAATGTCCGCAATGCGTATCAGCTGCCTTCCCCGTTGTGTCCGGAGCGGGTTCTGATGCTGGGGGATTTTCTGAAATCGGACATTGCCGGCGCCAATGCAATGGGGATGCGGGGCGGACTGATGATGACGGGGGTCACGACCGAAGCGGCGTTGAAAAACGCACCGGAGGAGGAACGCCCCGATTATATTTTTGAACATCTCGCATGACAGCGCTCTTGACAAAAGCCCTTTTTGATAATAAAGTTCTCTCTGATAAAAATCCGGAGCTGGTGCTATGAGACAGAAAATAATATCCATACTGTTTGCGGCGGCGTTTCTGCCGGTTCTCTTCTGGGGATGTTCTTCCCAACCGGAACCGACGGACGTTCTGCTGACAAAATCCTTTAACTGTGCGGTGAACGGCGACTGGAAGCTCGCCTCGAATTTTGCAAAACGCGCAGTGGAACAGGAACCTTCCAATGTCAACGCCCTGATTTTGCATTCGCTTGCGCTCAGCTACACGGATCAGCTTCAGAGCGCGATTGACGAATCCCTGAAAGCCGTCAAGATTGCTCCCCGCAGCTTTATGGCGCAGTATTTGAAAGGATACCTGCTCTACCGGAACCGCAACTACGACCAGTGCATTGAACCGCTGCGGATCGCACGCTCCCTGCGTCCGTCCGACATGAATTCCGCGATTCTGCTGGCGCAGGCCTCTCTGAAACTCCGGAATGTGACGGCTGCGGCGGGATATTACAAGATTATTGCAAAAGACCGCAGATTCAATTCGGAACCGGCTCCGTGGGTCGGGCTCGGCATGGCGTTTCTCAAGACAAAACCGGCGCTTGCCCGTTCTTATTTCATGCTTGCGGAAAAACGCCGGCCGGAGAATCCGCTGGTGGCTCTGAATCTTGCGGTCGTGAATGACTCAAATCTGCGGAGTCCGCTGAACGCCGTCCCCTATTATAACAAATTCATGCGCCTGACCCGGAATCAATCCGGTTTTGACGCCCTGCGCGCGAAAGTTCAGAAACGTCTGACTGAAATTGCAGCACGGTAATCGGTTTCCGAAAGAAAAGAGACTTCGCCGTGAGCAGATTCATCCCAGATGATATTATCGACGAAATCGCCGCGCGCGCCGACATTGTTGACGTGATTCAGAGCTATGTTCCCGGGCTTCAGCACGCGGGGCAGCGCTGGAAGGCATGCTGCCCGTTTCATCAGGAGAAAACGCCGTCCTTCATCGTAAATCCAGCCTCGAACACGTTTCATTGTTTCGGCTGCGGCAAAGGCGGAAATGTGTTCAAGTTCATCATGATGATCGAGAATCTCCCGTTTCCCGACGCCGCGCAGATGCTTGCCCGCAAATACAATGTCATCATTCCCGAGCCGGAACACCGTCATTACACCAAAGAGGAAAAAGAGGCGGGAGTCGCCGCTTACAATCTGCGGGAACGTGTATTTCTCCTGCATGAGAAGCTGGCTGCGTGGTACCGGTCGAATCTGGTGAACGGCAATGCCGCGAAAGCTGCGGAATATTTCAAGACCCGCCGTCTGGATCCTGTCTTTGCCGAGAAATTCATGATCGGCGCCGCCCCGGATCTCTGGGACGGCATGATTCAGTGGGCAACACGGGAAGGATTCACGATAGACGAAATGAAGGAGGGGCGGCTTGTCTCCGAAAGTAAAAAGACTCCCGGGAAGTTTTTCGACTTTTTCCGCAACCGGCTCATTTTCCCGATCTGGAACGAACAGGGGCGCGTCGTCGGTTTCAGTGCCCGGCAGATTGACCCGGAGCAGGGCGGCGGCAAATACGTCAACAGCAGTGAAAGCATTATTTTCAAAAAAAGCAGGATTCTCTATGGACTGAATTTTGCGCGCCCGGAGATCGCGAAAAAAGGGTTCGCAATCATCTGCGAGGGTCAGATGGACGTGATTGCGATGCACAGTGCGGGCTGTGGAAACGCGGTGGCGGCGCAGGGAACCGCATTCGGCAACGACCAGGCGATGATCCTTCACCGTTACACGGAAAATATTACGCTGGCGCTGGATTCGGACAGCGCCGGAGTCAATGCGATTCTCAAGGATGCGGCAATTCTGCTGCCTCTCGGATTCAATCTGAAAGTGGCGCGTTTTCCGGGCGGCAAGGATCCCGATGAACTGTTGAAGAATTCGGGGGCGGAGGCGGTTCAGAAAGCGGTCGGCGAGGCGGTTGATTTCTTTGAGTTCCTTTTCATGAAAGAGACGGAGGGGCAGGATCTTGCGCTTCCGGCGGTGAAGACGAAAGTCGCGGAGAATCTGCTGAAGTTCATCATGCTGTTTGAGAATGCGGTTGCGCGGGATTCGTATCTGCAATGGCTTGCCGGAAAACTCGGTCTGAGCACGGAAGCCATGCTTTCCGAGGTGCGGCGCCTGTCTGCAAAGGAGGCGCATCAGAACCGTTTCCGGCGTGAGGCGCGTGAACCGCAGGAGGCTCCGGCGGCTCCCCTGCCGGAAAACGTTCCCGAATCAGTGTCCAATCCCCTTTTGCAGAAGGCACTGACGGTGCTTCTGGAAGTGATTCTTGCAGACAGCAGGTCTGCCGATCTGGTGAAGGGGGAACTGCCGGAGGAGATGCTTGACAGCGGACCGTATGCCGTTGCCGTGGAGACTGTGATTCAGGCGTGCATGAACGACGAATGGAAGGATGCGCCCGCGATGATTGCACAGCGCCTGATCCCATGTGAATTTGATTATGCCGGAGTGACCGCGGTTCTTTCGGCAGAACCTCAGGGGGAGAAAAAGTCTTCGAGCTATTATCTGAAAACGGCTCGCGACTGCCTGAAACGCATCAAAATCCTTTATTTCGGAAAGCAACTGAAACAAATCCGGGCGGAATTTGTCTCGATGCCGCCCGGTCCCGCCCGCAAGGAACTGCTGAGAAAATCCGTGGAACTGACACGCAGTCTCAATGCGTTGAACCATCCGCGGACTCAGGAGAAGCCGAAAACCGTAAAACGGTATCTGCTGCCGGATGAGCAGCCGCCTTCGGAAGAGATTGTCATGGAAGAAGCCTCGGAGACTGAAATCGAGATCGGATGACGTCTGTTTTTTCACCTGCGAATGCGGACCGGCAATGGGATTCCCCCTATTGTAAAATGTTCCGGAGGAAATATTTTCCGGATTTTTCATGAAAAGGCATTGACTTAGAGTAACTGTCAGGTTTATCTTGAGGAAGAGATTGTTTTCAGAGACAACCAATCAGGAGAAGAGAATGATTTACAGAACACTCGGAAGAACCGGGATCAAGGTCGGTGCAGTCGCACTGGGCTGTGAGGGATTTGTCGGAAAGACCGTGGATGAAGCGCGGGAGATGATGGATTATGCGATCGGGAACGGCGTGAATTTCCTTGATCTTTATTCATCGGATCCGGAACTGCGTTCAACGATTGGAAAGATTCTTCAGGGACGGCGTGAGAATTTTGTGCTTCAGGCGCATCTCTGTTCCGCATGGAAAAACGGGCAGTATGAGCGGACACGTGATCTCGCGGAGACGAAACGGGCTTTTGCCGATCTTCTGGAACGGCTCGGAACCGATTATATTGACGTCGGTATGATTCACTACATTGATGCCGTCGATGATTTCCATACCGTGTTTGACGGGGAAATCATTGAATATGCAAAACAGCTGAAAGCGGACGGCAAGATCCGTTTCATCGGACTGAGCAGCCACAATCCCGTGACAGCGCGCATGGCGGTGGAAACGGGTCTGATCGACGTGTTGATGTTTTCCGTCAACCCCTGCTATGACATGCAGCCGCCGGATGAGGATGTGGAGATGCTCTGGGCGGATGAACGCTATGAAAAGGCGCTCCACAATTTCAACTCCGAACGGGAAAAACTGTATGAACTCTGCGAACGGGAAAATGTCGGAATTGATGTCATGAAGGCTTATGGCGGCGGCGACCTGCTGAAAGCGGACATGTCGCCTTTCGGACGTGCCTTCACACCGGTTCAGGCGCTGAACTACGCACTGACCCGCCCCGCCGTGGCAGCCGTCATGGTGGGATGCCGGAGCATTTCCGAGATGGAACAGGCGCTTGCGTGGTGCAATGCCTCCGAAGAGGAGAAGGATTATTCCGGCGTGCTCGCCGGACTCGAAAAGTTCACGTGGTCGGGACATTGCATGTATTGCGGGCACTGTGCGCCGTGTCCGGTCGGGATTGAAGTGGCGAACGTCAACAAGTATTTGAACCTTGCGCTTGCGCAGGGAAAACTGCCGGAAACGGTCCGGGAACATTACAAGGTGCTGAAACATCATGCCGGAGAATGCGTTGCCTGCGGACAGTGTGAAAAACGCTGTCCGTTCCAGGTGCCGATCCGGCGGAAGATGAAAGAGGCCGTCAAGGTGTTCGGCTGCTGACGCGGCTGTTCAGTCCTGCTTGAGAATCTCCCTGATTCTGCGGGCGATTGCTTCCGGAGTCATGCCGAACTTTGCCCGCAGACAGGATTGAGTTCCATGCGGAATAATCCTGTCCGCCGGCCATGCGAAGTGATGCACTCCGTGATGTCCGGCGTTGATGAGCAGTCTGTCGGCAATGGCGTCCAAACCCGTACCTTCAAGATTGTCCTCAATTGTGAAGACCGGCATTTCTGCCGCGTCGTGCAGGAACAGTTCCTTGTCGAACGGCTTGAGGAAACGTGCATTTACAATCCGGCAGGAGCATCCGAGCATTTCCGCGACTTCAAGCGCCGTTTTGACTTCACGTCCGACCGCCCAGATGGCGAGTGCGGAGCCGTTTCTGACCACTTCGGCCTTTCCCCATTCCGGCGGGGGAACGGGCAGGCTGTCGATTTTGGACGCGCCGCGCGGATAACGGATCACGACAGGTGCTTTCCGATGATACGCCGCAAAAAGCATTGCCTTGAGTTCCGTCTCGTTTTTCGGGGCGAGCACCGACAGGCGCGGCATGGAAAGCAGGAAGGATTCATCGTAAATTCCATGATGCGTGGGGCCGTCCTCCACGATTCCGGCGCGGTCGGCACAGAGGATGACGGGCAGATTCTGAAGGCAGATGTCGTGGAAGACGCAGTCAAGTCCGCGCTGGAGAAAGGTTGCGTAAAGCGCCACGACCGGGCGCATGCCGCCTGCCGCGAGTCCGCCGGCGAAAGTGAGCGCGTGCTCCTCCGCGATTCCCACATCGAAGAAATGGTCCGGAAACTGTTCGGAGAATTTCAGAAGCCCGGTTCCCGAACGCATTGCGGCGGTGATTGCGATCACGTCGGGATCCTTTTCCACGAGTTCGATCATGGACGCGCCGAACGCCGCGGAGAAATTGGTGCCGGAAGATGCGTGTTCGGAATGGCCGGTGTGCGGATTGAAGCTGGACACTCCGTGAAATTTTTCCGGCGCCTCCTTGGCGTATTCGCAGCCCGCGCCTTTTTCCGTGATGACATGCACGATGACCGGACGGTTGAAGTCTTTGACGCGGTTGAATGTCTCAATCAGTTCCGGCAGTTTGTGTCCGTTGATGGGGCCTATGTAGCGCAGTCCCATTTCCTCGAACAGCACGCCGGGCACAAACAGGCTTTTTGTGGCCTCCTCAAGTTTCTGAATGCCGCCGATGATACCGCTTCCGCTCGGCATACGCTGCACCGCCATTTTTGCAAACGCCTTGAAATGGTTGTAACTGCGTCCCGTGATGATGCGGTTGAGGTAGTTCGGAATGGCGCCGACCGATTTCGAGATCGACATCTTGTTGTCGTTCACAATGATGATCAGGTTCTTGCAGCTGGAGCGGACGTTATTCAGCGCTTCCAGCGAAAGCCCGCAGATCAGGGAACCGTCGCCGACGACGGCGATCACATGTTCATTGCCGTTGCGCGCATCGCGTGCGGCGGCGAATCCCATGGCGGCGGAAATTGCGGTTCCGGCATGGCCGCTGCTGAAACAGTCGAATTCGGATTCTTCGCGCAGGGTAAAGCCGGAAAGCCCGTTGTCTGTGCGGATTGAATGAAAACGTTCTCTTCTTCCGGTCAGAAGTTTGTGGACATAGCTCTGGTGCCCTACATCCCATACAATTTTATCTTCAGGCATATTGAACACGCGGTGAAGGGCGACGGTCAGTTCAACGACTCCGAGATTCGGGGCGAGATGCCCCCCGTTTTTCGAGACGGTGTCAATGATCGTATCCCGAAGTTCCGAGCAGAGCGCGGTCAGCTGCCGGGGAGTCAGCGCCTTCAAATCTGCGGGTGAATTGACCGCATCCAATATTTTTTCATCCATATTTTGTCGTTTCCATCCATAAAAAGGGTATATTTTGCAGTGATTTACTATAAAATAGCATATTTTTTGGATATTTCTTTCCATTTTTCTGAAAAAAGTAATTGCCGAGCCCGTTTTGTATGCTATATTCCTTTGAATAATTGAAATGGATCGTTTGTTCAGAATGCTTTGAGCAAAGTGGAACGGTTGCGAAAAAAGGATTGAAATCATGAGCGAAAACACACCGAGCAGTGACAACGGCGGCCTCAATGATCCGCTGAAGCTTAGAAATACGGACACGGGGACTTTGAAAAGGGTTCCTGCGGCAACTCCGTCCATGGCCTCCTCCGCCGCGAGAAAAACAATCAAGCTCAAGCCGATGACGGCAGCTCCGGATGCGGAGGGAACAGTCTCTACGGCAACCATTCCCATGGGACAGGCTTCGCAGGGCAGGACTGTATCCACCGCCACCATTCCAATGAGTTCCGCGCCGAAGCCTTCTCCGATGCCGCCGCCGAAACCCGTTGCCGTTCCGACAACGACGCAGGGAATCGCCAGACCGAAACCCGTTGCCGTTCCCCCGAAACCGGCAGGAGGGGCAGTCCCGACAACAACGCAGGGGATCGCCAGACCGAAACCTGTTGCCGTTCCCCCGAAGCCGTCTGCTGTTCCGACGACAACTCAGGGCATTGCCAAACCAAAACCTGTGAGCCAGACAGTGCAGCCGACCGCTCCGAAACCGGTCCCGACAACGACGCAGGGAATTGTCAGACCTTCTTCCCATTCAACCCTGTCGGCAGTTCATCAGTCCGGGCTCCAGACCGCCAAGCCGGCAATCAAACTGCGTCCTTCCGCCGCTCCGGAGGAATCTTCTGCGGCTCCTTCCGCCGCCTCTTCCGCGGCATCGCAGACGATCAAACTGGCGCCGAAACCGGCTTCCGCCGCTCCGGAGGAATCTTCTGCGGCTCCTTCCGCCGCCTCCGCTTCCGCTCAGACTCTGAAACTGACGCCGAAGACGCCATCGACAGTCGCTCCTGTTGCACCTGAAGAAGGCGGCGAGACAAAGACGATCCGCCTTCCGAAGAAATCCGCTTCTCCGCCTTCCGCGGCATCTGCTTCCGCGCAGACGATCAAGCTGACGCCGAAGACGCC
Source organism: uncultured Lentisphaeria bacterium (assembly GCA_949282305.1). Taxonomy (GTDB): domain Bacteria; phylum Verrucomicrobiota; class Lentisphaeria; order Victivallales; family UBA1829; genus UBA11452. Next base: position 97,237 of record CASDPB010000039.1, read on the forward strand.
GTCGACAGTGGCTCCTGTTGCGCCTCCGGCGGAATCCGAGCCGGCTGCCTCCGAACCACAGGCGGCTAAGCCGAAGCTCAGCATTCCAAGCAAGGCGCCTGTTGCACCTCAGCCTTCCGATCCGACTGTTTCTCTGCATGTGCAGGGGGATATTCCGACCACAAAAGGCGGAGCCGTCAAGGATGCCGAGGATCAGGCCATCAAGCTGGAACAGGAAAAGCTGGAGGAAGAGGCCAAGGCAAAAGAGGCGGCACTGAAGGCGGCAAAGAAAGGCAAGGATGAACCGTCCCTGTTTTTCACGATATGCGCATGTCTGGCATTGGTTCTTATGCTTTATGTGGTTTATGCCATGTCCGCCCAGTATTTCAATCAATGGAGCGAACAGAGCATCCCCGTATTCGGGTTTGAACAGATCAAGCTGAAATAAGCTGACTTTGGATTTCTGAAAGACCGTCGGTGCCCTGCCGTCGGTCTTTTTTTTGTGTGAACAAGGAGTTTTCCATGCTTCGTGCCAAGCCGAAAAACCTGAAGTTTCTGTGTGCCATCGCCGTCTGTCTGCTGATTGCGTGTGTACTGCTCGGATTCCGGATTTTCCGTTGGGAGCCTGAAAGCATCGAAGTGAATCATTACGATGTCTTGCTGAAAAACTGGCATGGAGAACACAGTGGTCTGCGTTTTGTGATTGTAAGCGATATCCATCAGTCAGTCCTGCCGAAAGACATTGCGCGGCTGAAACGGATTGTCAGGCTTGTGAATGACGAGAACCCGGATGTGGTTTTACTGCTTGGAGATTTCATGGGGGAGCGTTTCAACAGAAAAAGGAACAATGCTTCTCCCGAAGCCATTGCGGCGATTTTAAAAAAACTGAAATCCGCTTACGGCGTATTTGCCGTGCTCGGCAATCATGACTGGTGGCATGACGGCGATGCCGTGCGCAAGGCGCTGGAAAATGTGGGAATCAAGGTGTTGGAAAATGAATCCGCGGAACTGCGGATTGGCGGAAAGACATTGAATCTGATCGGGCTGCCGGACCGGATCACGCGGAACCATATACTGAACACGGGGCTGCTGCCGGATGCGGCGGTTCCCGCGCTTGTGCTTTCCCATGATCCCGATTATTTCGAGGAACTGAAACTGCCTTATGAATTCATGCTGGCGGGGCATACCCACGGCGGACAGGTTCAGCTTCCCTGGATCGGGGCATTGATCGTGCCGTCGAAATACGGGACAAAATATGCCTCCGGCTTCTTTGAAGACGGCGGCAGAAAACTGTTTGTGACCCGCGGCGTTGGCACTTCAATCCTCAAAGTCCGGTTTCTCTGCCCGCCGGAAATTGCGGTTGTCACCGTCAGAAAGGCTCCGGAGGCAGACAATACGTCTGCTTCCGCATTATGACCGTTTCTGTCCTGGAAGATTTCAGCGCCTATTGTTCCATCTGAAGCAGGGCGTCGCGTCCGGTCATGGATTCTGTGACTCCGCTTTCCGCCGCGGCTTTGCTGAATTGCCGTATTTCTGCCTGAAGCATATCTTCAAAACATTTTACTTCCGTGACAACGGCAAAACGGTCTCCCAGTTTATCTGCGGGCGCGATTGAAAAATAACCGCATCCGAGATTTGCCTTTTCTCCCTGGATCAGCAATATGGTGCCATGCTCTGTTTTCAGGCGAATTCCCCGAAACTCAATGCCGCTGATATTGATCCGTTCCTGTTCCATCAATGACCGTCCTCCTTTTTATTTTCTGCCCGTGCTGCCGAATCCACCTGTGCCGCGCCCCGTCTCGGAAAGGGTGTCCGCCGGAACCATTTCCACATCGGGGAGAGCCGCGATCACCATTTGTGAAATGCGGTCGCCGCGATGAATTTCAAAAGGAGTTTCACCGAAGTTGAACAGGATGGAGCAGACTTCGCCGCGGTACCCCGCGTCAATGGTTCCCGGAGAGTTGAGAACGCCGATGGAATGCTTGAGGGCAAGCCCGCTGCGAGGTCTGACCTGTGCCTCATATCCGACAGGCAGTTCAATATGGAGCCCGGTCGGAATCAGAGTCACTTTGCCGGGGTGTACCGTAATATCCACTCTGGAACGCAGGTCATAGGCGGCGTCGTCCTCATGCGCCTTTGCGGGACGGAGATCGTCGCACCCTTCCTCCATAATGAATTTAACCGTAATCTTGCTCATCGTGTCTTCCTTTCCTTGATTGATGCAGTAAACTACAACGGATTTACGGGATTTCAAACATAAATTTAACAGGATATGATTTGATTTTCATGAGAGTCTCCATTATATTTGATGGACCATCAAAGCAAGGGGAGCTGATAAAATGAAGAAAATATTTTTCCTGTTTTCCGCCGCCGCGGCTCTTGTGTTTTTCCTGAACGCCTGCACCACTGCCGGCATGGAGGCGGCATCCGGTTCCTCCGCAATGCAGGCGGATGAGTTGAAGACCGCGGAATTGTTCGCGACTCAGATGCTGGACGGTTTATTTGATGACAATTATGGGAAATTCATAAAGGAACTGACGCCGGAAGGAAGGGCGAAAGTCACGGAGCCGGTTTTCAATACGATACGCGGCGAAGTCCTGAAACGGATGGGAACCTATAAGTCAAGAGTCTATCTTGGATGCCTTGACCGCGGCATTTTCAACATTTATCTCTGGAAGGGCAGTTTTGAACCTTCGGAGCAGGTTCTTGAGAGCCTGAAAATGCAGAAAAAGAGTGAAAAAGACCTCCCGAAATTCGATGTCCTGATCCGTCTGGAAATGGGCAGGGTGGACGGAAAATGGAAAGTCTTCGGATTTTATCTGCAATAGTGAGTCAGAACATGACTTTGTCAAGCTTCCAGTAATAATAGTAGTCACTGGGTGTCCGCAGGGTATTTTCGACATGCTTCCAACTTGAAACATGTCCGTCCGCCCAGAGAATCATATTGGAAACGCCGTGAACGGGAGCAACACCATAGTGCCCGTTGCTCATAAAACCGTAGTTTGCCGTGTTTTCAAGGACGAGAACAGTTTCCGTCGGTTTCTTCACCTCGCTGAGTTTTGCAGGGGAGTCCCGCCGTGGTGTTCCCAGGACGTTTTCCGCGCCGCCTCCCCAGCCGATGCTTAAACGCTGATAGCCATATTTCACATGAGAGTAGCGCCATACCGCGGGATCGGCATCCAGTCCTTTGATGTAGCCGGCTTCCACCGGAGTCACTCTGCTGAGGATTTTGGCGCACTCATAGATTTTATTGTTCGGGAGATAACGCGATCTTCGACTGCTCATTTCATAGGTCCAGTTCCATAAACTCTGATAGCTGGCACTGCCTTCATTCTCATAATAACAGGGAATATACCAGTCGTTATGGTCTCCCAGATAGGAGGCATGGGCAAGGCCGATCTGCCTGAGATTGCTGAGGCAGCTGCTCTGATACGCTGAGTCGCGTGCCTTGCCCAGTGCAGGAAGAAGCATTGCCGCGAGAATCGCGATGATCGCAATCACGATGAGGAGTTCTATGAGAGTGAAAATCCGTATTTGCATCCTCCAGAGAGGGAAAGAACGGGAAAACATTGAAACGTTGGGATGATAAGACTGATTCATAAATTTTATCATGGCAGAATCCTTTCCGTTTTGGTAAAAATCATTTCTGTCCGGAAACAGCACGTTCATAAAGCACTGCACGGCTCTCTCCGGGTTTGCAGTCCAGTTTGAATTCCCTGCCGCTTCCGGATTTTTCACCGGTTGCGGGATCATAAAAAACCATCGGTTCCCGGAAACGGATGACGATCGGATCGGCAAGCCGGTGCCCGACGGCAATGCCGTTTCCGACATAGACCGCGTTTCCTGCTTCGGCTGGCGGCAGGATTCCCGCTTCTTTCGCCGCATTGCTGATGAGCTGAGCCGAAACACCGGCGATCTGCGGAGTATAGATCAAAGTCCGCCCTTCGGAACGTTTTACAACAAGTCCCGGTTCGGCGGTTCCGAGCCAATGCCCGAGCACGGTTGCCGCGGAGTCCGTGATTTTTGCTCCGAAAGGATTCCGGAGCCATGCAACGTCGTCCTTGCGGATGGTGACGCCAAGCGTTCCGAGACGCCCGGTGCATTGTTCTGTCAGGGGATCTTTCACCGTTTCATCGAAAGCGACGACATTGCTGAACGGCTTCATGCTGTCCTGAATCTGCAGCCCGAATGCTTTCAGCACCGGTTCGGCTGACCGGAAAGGGCCGCATACGCCCGCCGGACCGACAATCATGACCACGGTGTCTTTCCTGTAAGCCTTTTCCAGAATCGCGTTCAGTTGTTCCCGGGTAATTGTCATGGGCGAGAAAAAGAGATACAGCTTGTATTCCGGAAGTTCCGGGTTGAGGATGTCATTGAGCATGTAAATATCCGGAGTGAGCCCGCTCATGCGCAGGCTTTTCATCGCGGAACCGCCGTTGGCGATGCCTTCGCCGTGCAGACGGTCACGCTCATCCATGAAGACGGCGAATTCAGTCCGGGGCACTTGATTGCGCTTCTGTTCCGCCCAGTCCGCCATGCGGCAGGTTTCCCGGATGATTTTCAGTGCTTCCGGATCATGATACCAGCTTCCGAACATGTCATAGTAGTAGAAGCCGCTGCCGCCTGCCGCGAGAACGCTCCCCGCATCGCGGATCACCTGCGAACGGAATTCCGCCGGACCGGAAGGATATGCGGTGTAATCCCATCCGCCGATTTCCTGCGTCCGCCATGTGCGGTGATCCATTTCCTGCACATACAGGAGATTGTGCAGATTGGAATCCGCAATTGTGTAATTGGCGGAACCTCCCGGTGCTCTTGTGAGCCGCGGCGGCGCATAATCCGTGACCTGCGCCACGATATCGATTCCGCCTTTGGCGAGCTCCTCCACCGCCAGACGGCTTGTCTGCCGCCAGACGGGGCTGCTGTACCAGGTCTGGATGACACAGCGTCTTCCGAAGGATTCCTTCAGGACATTGCCGAACCTGCGGAGCATCCGCGCCGTGCTGACGGAAAGAAAGGTGCGGCAGTCCGTGATTTTGCGGTCGATTCCGGGCTCTGTATTGAAATACGGTTTGCTCCGCCACTCTTTTCCGGTGAAGACCCGTGCAGTGTCCAGTGTTACTTCCGGATCGTTCCATGCTTTGCGCAGAGCTTCGTCCGTTCCGTATTTTTCTTTCAGCCATTTTCTGAGAGCGGTCTGAAATGATTCGGAGTAGTCGGCATGTCCCGCTTCTTCGTCACCGTATATCCATTGCACATACTGCCCGTCGTGTCCTCCCGCGAGACAGAAGCCGATCACGATCTTTCCGGCGGGACTCTGTTTCAGGAATTCCGCCATTGCCCGGAGTCCCTGGATCACATGCTGCTGATAGGCTTCCGAGGCATAAGTCCACGCCCAGCGTTCCTGTTTTTTCCGGTCAATGGAGCTGCCGAAACCCTTGAATCCCGTGTAACGGGCGATTCCCCGTTCTCCTTTCTCATTCAGGTAAATATTTTCCGGATGCGCTTCAAGCCACGCATTGTCCGGGTCGCACTCAACAGTGACAATGACCTTTGCATTCGGATTGGCGGCATAGATTCTCAGAAGATTGTCCTCAAGACGTTTGAAATCAAATTTTCCGTTTCCGTCATAAGCCTGCTTATCCCAATCCTTTCCCCAGTAAAGCGCCGCGCCGCCTCCGTGAGTGACGATGATATTGGCTCCGTTTTCGCACATCAGCCGGTAGTCCGTTCCGCCTTTGTAGGCTTTGTAGGCGGTTTTCTTTCCGTCGATGTAAAGAACGGGGCGTCCTTCTTCCCGCGCGATCCAGCTTTCCGAGGCTTTCAGCTTCGCCATGTCTTTCAGAGCGAACACACGCGGAGGCATCGGGTCTTTTTCACTGTAAATGCCTTTGAAAAGGGGTTTCGGCACATATTCCCCGAATGTCACCCTGCCGATTTTCACTTTGAGCGGATTGCCGCCGAGCTTCAATTCCGGCTGAATGAAGACGGTTCCCGGCTCCGGCCTGACGCGCAGTTTCAGTTTCTGCGGAAGATTTTCCGCGTAGACCTGCTGGAAGCGTGCCGGATCAGCGACACGCCCGGTTTCCCGTCCGGAGGCGTCAAGCGAGACCAGCTGAAGCGACACCGCCGCACCGGGAGTCAGTTCTTCGCAGGAAAATTCCAATGCCGCTTCATACTCCTTTCCGGGACTTACCTTATATCTGGAGGCGCGCCATGTGGTGACTCCCGGCAGGTTGAGCTTGGTCAGGATGCCGCTTCGGGCGTTGAAACTGGAACGGCTTCCGTTTGTGTCGACAACGGGAGATTCCGTGCAGAAAAGCGGTTCCGCCAGGCAGAGTCCCATCAGTATGAAAAGCGGCAAACGGTATTTCATGGTTTCCTCATTTGATTTCAATGGAAATATTTTTGAGTTCCGTGATTGCATTCTCATTGTTGTCGTTCATCAGAAAATGCAGTTTTGCCTTGACTGCGCCCGGCGCCCAGCGGTTGTGGGAGTAGGAATCCTTTTCCATGCCCTTGATTTCCCCTTTCAATGTCTGCCAGGAATTGCCTGTAATGCGACCGCCTGCGGGATACATGGTGTCGCCGTTTTCGTGCAGACGCAGCTTTGTTCCTGCCGCCGCGGAAAATGTGAGTGCCCGGTCCAGGCGGACTTCCCAGACGTCGCCTTTTTTCTCCATGCCTTTGACGGTGTTCCACGACAGCGTGTAGTTCGGAAGATCGCTGTTGTCTTCCTTTGCATGAAATGCCAGTACAAGGGGTCTGCCTTTCTGCCATTGTTCCGCATTTTTCACGACAAGAAGCGTATTCCCGGCTTTGCAGGGAGCCGCAAGTTCCGTAAACGTCCCGGGGATTATTTTTGTATTGAAGACGCAAATCAGGCGCCCTTTGGCGTCATATTGGCTGACTGTCGGCATGAAAGATGCCTTCTGCCCGTTTCCCGAGCGTGCGGATACTTGCAATGTATAAGTCTTTGCAGGATCCACGGGGAAAAATTCTTTCATGGTGAAGGAACATTTTCCCGGAATGGAAAGAACGCCCTCTTTTTCCGTCACGCCGTATTGACGTTCCCACGCATTGACGGAGTTCAGTTCGATTTTTTCGGCTCCGCACAGGACGCCGGCGCTCAGCGCTGCCAGTACTGCAAGTTTTCTTCCGATCATTTTTCACCTCTTCATTTTGCGGCAGCTGCCGCGTTCAACTAGTTCCGGTTTAAATAAATAAGTTTGCCTTTTCAGGTGCTTTCCGGCGCTGCGCATGTCGTTCAGCAGTTCAAGCGCCTTGGCGATCATCGGGCGCATGGGCTGGTCGAGTGTCGTCATCAGCGGATTGAAATGCGGATTGCCGTCGATTCCGACAAAGGAGATGTCCTCCGGAATTTTCATGCCCGACTCCAGAACGCCGTTCCAGGCGCCGAATGCAAACGCGATGCCGGAGGAAAGGATCGCCGTCGGCGGTCTGGAGGAAGAGCAGTGTTTTAACGCGACTTCTCTTCCCGTTTCATACCAGAGGTTGCGGAAGGGCAGGATTGCGGGTATCTTCTCTTTGAGCGGGTAATTCAGGAATTCCATATTCCGCCGCTGAAGCGCCGGAATGTTGGGATTTTCAATGCTGATATACAGAATTCTGCGGTGTCCGAGCTGAAAAAGGTAATCCATGCCCCGGGTGATGATATTTTCCTTGACGGCGACATGATAGCGCCCCGCTTCCTTCCAGTCTCCGTCGTGCTGATTGACGAAGACGATCGGGAGATGATCGAACTGCCTGGAATAGAGCTGGGAGAGATAACTGTTGTCGCAGGACAGCACAAGCAGAGAGTCACAGCGGTTCCTGTTCACCTCGTCGATCATGTTCTCAGGCGCGAAGTTGCAACAGTTCAGCAAGACCGTTTCCCCGCCTCCGTTCCGCTGAAGTTCATTCGTGACAGTCACCAGCAGCTGAAGAAAATAGACGTCATTGAAGTAGTTCTGCGACTGAATGATGATTCCGAGCCGGCGCTGAGGCCTGTGGTGTGGGAGGATATTGACGAAGGTTCCTTTTCCCTGCCGCTGGGTAATCAGTTTCTGTTCGGAGAGGATCTGCAGGCTTTTCCGCAAAGTCAGATGGTTGATGCCCAGTTCTTTTGCAAATTCCGATTCGGAAGGCAGTCGGCAGCCTTCTTTGAGTTTTCCGGACAGAATGCCCTGTCGCAGAGATTCCGCGATCTGCCGGTAAATCGGGATAGCGTCATTTTCCGTAAACCTGACCATGTCCCGGATATTTGCTTTTCCAAGTGAACTCATGAAACTAACTCCTATGTATTGATATATTATAGTAATCTATAAGTTTTTGTCAAGGGGGAGAACGGGAAAAAATCATGAAATAGTGTGAAAACAGGCGACAGGGCGTGCCGTTCCATGAAGTCAGGCAGACAGAGGGGATTCATGGAGGAACACGGAGAATTGAATGCAATTTCTCTGTCCGTATTTTTTTCCGGAGAAGATCGGAAGGCGAAGTGCCGGAAGAAAGAGGAGAGCATGATTCAACTGAATATTACTGATTTTACTAAATATTTTAGTTGATTTTATTATTTTTTAGAAAAATTTAGAAAATGGTATTGACTTTTATTAATTTATTGTTATAATTATAGAACGGATAGGGTGAAAAAGAAAAACATAACTTTTCGGATTGGAATTATGACAAGACATAAATTAATCGGAATAAGCATATTGGGCATCCTGTTCGGGGCTGCTGTTTCCGCTTGGGGAACGGGGTATCCGCAGCCGGAACAGGTCGGTTTTCACAACTGCATCCTGATTTATGAACGGGATTCCCGCACGGCGGACGATCTGCGCTGTTACGTTGCGGCGCCCCGAAAAGCCGGACACCCGGTGCGCTGGGGATTTGACGCTTTTCTTTTCCTGACCCTTTACCATGAGGGGCAGGAAACCAGCTACATGAAAAGCAACAAGGCACACTGGGAGAAATGGCTGAACCGCTACTTTTCCCCGGGACGCGACATCGATGCCTTGAACAGTGCAATCGAAGCAGTGGGAGAACCGCCTCCGGGCAAGCGCAAAGTCATTGTCACGATTCCGTGGATGAGCAACGAGGTCACGGATTTCGGGGATGTCGACAATGACGGAATTTCCGAAAATCTTTCGGTCAAAGCCGACCGCGGCAAGGTTGCGCAGTGGTATATTGACCAGGTGAAGAAAAAATTTGCGGAACGCAATTACAGAAACGTCGAGCTGTGGGGCTTTTACTGGATGCGGGAAGATCTGGTGATGGACCGCGAAAATGCACGGCAGATTACGGATATTATTCACAGAAACCATTATAAGGTGATGTGGATTCCATATTACTATGCGCCCGGCTGGGATCAGTGGAAGGAACTCGGCATGGATCTGGCGCTGATGCAGAGCAGTTATCCTTTCCGTTCCTGGATCGACCGCGGCGTGGTTCGCAGAAACCGTCTGCGCGCGGCGGCGGATGCCATGCGCAGCGCGGGGCTTGGTTTTGAAGTGGAGGGGCGCGGCCTTGAGACGCCGGAGGAGCGGTGGATGTTCCGGGAGATACTGGCTTACGGCAGTCCGGACAGGGAAGGCTATCAGGCGGGGGTGCAGGCATATTTTCTCGGATTTGACGTGGTGGAGCGTCTTGCCCGCTCCGGCGATCCGGAAGAACAGGCATTGTACAGCCTGCTCATGGATTATCTGAACAACCGGAAGGTGTCGCTGGAGGATTCCCGTCAGCCGCGGAAGTGGGACATCGCCCGTTCCGAGTCGCGGAAGACGGTGACGGCGGAAACCGTGCTGCCTGAAAAGGTCGCGGTTTCGCAGCTGGATATTTTCTTCCGGGATGAAATTCCTTCTGAAGGCTGGATCGGTCATGCGGAGGTTTTTGTGAAATATTCCGAAACGGGGAAATGGATTCCCGCGGGATGGGCGATCGGGGGAAATCAGGATTCCTATGCGGGCAGACGCAACGGATATGAGCGCGGTTTCAGGAATATCACGGTGCCGGTCGGCGGAAAGCCGGTTCACGCGATCCGGGCGGTGATTACCGGGCAGACACGGATGATCCCTGAATTTGAACTGTCCTGTGATTTCCACGGCCCGCAGCTGACGGGACATGAAAACCTTGCATTCGGCTGCAGCTATGAAACCACTCTGCCTTCCGGCAGGGGGCGCTACCCTGATTCCGGAACGGGGAACAAGCTGATTGACGGGAAAACATTCAGCAGAGACTATTCCGCTTATATCGGCTGGGGAAATGAGCCGGGGCATGTGGATCTCGTATTGAACGCGGAAAACCGGTATCGGTTTGATGAGGTGCGGGTCTACTGCCGCGGCGGCAGTTACGACGGAGTGAATTTCCCTTTGAATCCGTGTGTGGTGATTTCAAATAAGACGCCCTTCAAGGGAATATCCGGTTTCGGCGAAATTCCCGACCCGGAACCCCTGATTCTGGATTACCGGGAACTGGTTCCGGCTGAAAAGCAGAATCAGTATATGTGGGACGGGTATCTCAGATTCATGCTGCCGCAGGCGGTTTCCGCGAAATATGTCACTTTCCATGGAGAGTCCGCCGGCTGGATCATGATCTCGGAACTTGGATTGTGCCTGAATGGGGAAAGACTGAATCTGGCGGACAGCCGTTATACATTTTCCCCTGCTGTCACGGCGGAGCGCAACAACAGCAACGAACCGAACGGGGTGTGGCTGACCGACGGCATGATCGCCAAACGTGCATGGTTCGGGCAGTATTACGGCTGGCAGGGCGGGACTCCGGTGGATATTGTGATAGATTTGGAAAAGACGCTCCCAGTTTCCGGGGTGAAGGTCTGGTGCGTCAAGGATCAGAAATACGGGGTGGTTCCGCCGAAAAACGTGGAAGTGGCATTTTCCGCTGACAAAATATCGTGGTGCGGAATGAAGCCGGCCGTTCCGGAACCGCTGAACGCCCAGTTCGGCCCGTGCGCGTTCCAGTTGAAAGCGGACGGAATTCAGGCAAGGTATGTCAAAGTGCGTGTCACAGGACGCAGTGAAGCCTGGGCATGGACTATGTTAAGTGAAATTGAAGTGAAATAATTTAAGAAAAGGAAACGGACAATGAAACAGAGACAACTGAGTTTCACATTTACCGAGCTCTTAATGGAAATCGCGGTGATTGCAGTTCTGGCGGCAATGTGTCTGCCACTTCTGACCCGTTCCCGCGAGATGGCGAAAGAGGTGCAGTGCCTTGACAATATGAAACAGATCGGGCAGTGCATGGCACGCTATGCAAAGGACAACAGTGACTTCTTCCCCGTCGGAGAAAATGATGCCGGCGTGACATGGTATCAGCAGATTGCGGGAAAAAGTGCCGAGGACATGAGCAAGACGTCTCCTTTATATTATGGACGGGGCGGATTTTTCGATTGTCCCGATACCGTCGGCTATGCCAAGATCTACGGCATTCATCAGGCTCTGGCGCCGAGCTGGTTCCCCGATCAGCTGTGGCCGCGGAAGCATCGCAAGGTCGCCGTTCTCGGACAGCCCGGCATGAAAATGATTGTCAGCGAAAAGGGAATGAATCATGACAAGAACTGGGGATACAATGATTTCATGACCTGGCGCACGCGCTGGACCGATGACACCGTGACTTTTCAGGGCAGCAGTCTTTCCTGCTCTCCTGAACTCGACCGGGATCTGGCTCCGGGTTCCTCCGGCGGCTGGGAAGGCCCGCGGTCCGTCCGTTACCGTCACAACGGCAGAAACAGCGGTCTTTTCGGCGACGGTCATGCCGCCTTGAATGCGAAAGGTTCTCTGAACTGGAAGGATAACATCCTGATCGAGGCGCTGAACCAGCCCGCTGAGAATTATTATGGACTGGGTGAACTCAAACAGTAAATGTTTCAGAACGGCATATCAACGGAATGGCGATGGGAAAGAACTGTCTATGAAACGGAATTTGAAATTTTTCACCTTGAGAAAATCCGAAAGGATGAGTTGTATGTTGGAAGTGAAGAAAAGCGCAGAGGCATCTGACACCAATCTTCCGCATTCCTTTCCCCACCTCCTGTCCGGGAGGCTTTTCCGGGGGAGGGAAAGAGGGAGATTCACCCTGATAGAGCTCCTGGTCGTGGTTGCGATCATTGCCATTCTTGCGGCACTGCTTCTGCCCGCCCTGAGCAAGGCGAAGGAGACCGCGATGGGAATCAAGTGCACCGGCAATATGAAGCAGATCGGGCAGCACATGGCGATGTACATCAATGACAACAATGATTATTTCCCGCTTGGCGACAATCATGGCGGGCTCACTTGGTACCAGGCAATTGCCGCAAGAAATAACGAAGATCTTGCACTGAGCGACAGTTCATTGCTTTATCTCGGAAGAAGCGGTATTTTTGATTGTCCGAAGGCCGTCGGTTATGCCAAGATTTACGGCATTCATCAGGCTGTGGCGCCAAGTTACTGGCCGGATACGCAGTCATACAGGAAACATCATAAGGTCAGCGTTCTCGGACGCCCGAGCATGAAAATGATTGTCAGCGAAAAGGGGATGAATAGTGAAAAAAGCTGGGGATACAATGACTTCCTGACCTGGCGCGCCAACTGGACGAATGATACGACGAATTATCAAGGCAGCAATCTTTCGTATTTATACCCTCTGAACCGCGATCTTCCTGAAGGCACCACCGTTGCCTGGGAGGGACCGCGCTCCATTCGCTATCGTCATAACAATAAGAACAGCGGTTTGTTTGGGGACGGTCATGCGGCGTTGAATGCCAGGGGTGTCCTGAACTGGAAGGACAATATCCTGATCGAAGCCTTGAACACGGAAAGCGATGGATGGTACGGATGCTATTGACAGACAAAAAACAAGAAAGCAGTATGATGAAGCATACGGCAAGGCGGAAAGCCCGCAGTGTCACCCTGGATCAGCTGGCGGAACAGCTGGGAATATCGCGGAGTGCAGTTTCACTTGCGCTGAACGGCAAACCGGGGGTCAGCGAAGCTACCCGCGAGACGGTGATGAAATGCGCTTCGGAGTTGAATTACAAGGTCTGCATGAAAGGCCGGAAAATGGATCTGATCGGCGTAATTACGCCGCGGCTTTCCGATTCGTTTTTCAGCGAGATTGTCGCAGGCATTGAAGCGGCAGCCGCCGAGCATGACTATGACGTGATTATCCATGCGGTTGAACGGTGCCGGTTTAAAAGCGAACAGGTGGTCAACCGTCTGGCGGAAAAAGTGGACGGCATAATCATCGTGGCGAACTGGATACGGAAGGATCATTATGAGGCGTTCCTGTCGAAGAATATTCCCGTGGTATGCCTGGGGGTGGAGCCGGGCGTCAACCTGCCGTCCGTTTACATGGACACCCGGAAAGCGTGTGAACTGGTCATGAATCATCTGGCTGGACTGGGACACAGGGAAATTGTTTATTGCCACTCGTTTTCCACTTACAGCCAGGATCGGCTGAGGTGCACGGAGGAAATCGCCCGGGCAAAGGGGATCAAGCTGATTCCGTGCGCAGTTGAGGATGAGATCAATATTGAAAAGGCGTTTTTCGGCTTTTCCAATTTTCTGGAAATGGGGAACCGTTTCACGGCGGTTGCCTGTAGCACGGATTATATTGCCAGCGGCGTTCTTCAGGCATTGAACAGGGCGGATATTCAAGTGCCGCGCGAAGTGTCGCTGGTCGGATTTGACAACCTGGTATGGAGCAAGCTGCTGAATCCTTCGCTGACCACGATTCAGCAGCCGCAGCTGGAACAGGGCGAGGCGGCAATGCACATGCTGCTTGAACTGATGAAAGGAAAGACGGTCCGTAATTTCATGATGGAGCCCAGCCTGATTATCCGTAACTCCACGGCACCCGTTTTGTCCGGAACACGATAGGAGCAGATTATGAATTTTCCACTGATTGACTGTCTGGTGCTGGCGGCATACCTGATTATCTCGTTTGTCGCCGGAATTTTTGCCAATAAAATTTTGAAGAGTTCCAATAAAAACGCGGACGGGTATTTCCTTGCGGGAAGATCCATGCCCGGCTGGCTGACGGGAATTTCCAATGCCGTGACGGCGATGAATGCCGATGTGGCTCCCGCCTATGTCGGCGTGACCCTGGCGGTCGGTCTGCCGGTCTGCTGGTTCTACTTTTCCCGTTTTTCTCTTGGTGTTCTGCTGGCGGGACTGCTGTTTTTTGCCCGCTGGCGACAGCTGGGAGTTTCTACCGGTCCGGAGTTTTTCAGTCTGCGTTTCGGAGGAAACTGCGGTTCTTTTGTCCGCAGCTACTCTTCCATCTCCAGCGTCCTTCTCGGGATTATCCCGTGGACGGGGGCGGGGCTGCTTGGAATTCATATGATTTTCTCGAATTTCTTCGGTTACACCGATAAGCTGACGACTCTGGTCATCATACTGCCGCTGTTGCTGATTTACGTATGGGTTTCAGGCTTTGCCGGAGTGCTGGTCACGGATTTCATACAGACACTGGTAATCGTCGTCTCCAGTATTTTCATTTGCGGCGCGGTGCTGTATCATTTCGGCGGACCTGCGGAACTGGCGGCTGCCGTGTCAAATGCGTTTCCTGCGGAACAGAGCGAACGTATTCTGTCAATATGGCCCCAGCAGGGAAATCCGGTGGTCAGCCCGGCGTTGGTTCTGATCTGGTTTTTCCTGTGCAGCTGCGGTGCGGGCGGTTCCGTCGGAATCGAAGGACAGCGGGTGATTTCCTGCAAGAACACGGGCGAGGCGATCAAGGTCAGCATCTGGACGCAGGCAGGGTTGTTTGTCATGCTCCTTCTGCTGACGCTTCCCGCCCTGGGACTGCTGGCTGATTTCCCCGAACTGTATCAGGCGTCGCCTCAGGAACGGGAGAGCGCCTACAGCCTCTTAATCAACAACTATCTGCCTGCCGGCTTCAAGGGATTGACTCTTGCCGCGCTGGCGGCGGCAGTCATGTCCACGGTCAGCAGCCATTTGAGTTACGGGGCGCAGACAATCGTAAATGACGTGCTTCAACCGATCTTCAAGATCGGCGACGACAAAAAAGTCTGGGCGGGACGCATGGTCATGGTCGTCATGATGCTGCTGTCTGTGCTGGTGGTCTATATGTCCGACAGTCTGCTTGGGATTGCGATCACTCTGCTCGGCTTGTTTGGTTCTTCGGCTCTGATCGGCTGGGGATACTGGTGGTTCTGGCGGATCAATTTCTGTTCCTGGGTGGCTTCCACCATCGGCGGCCCCTGCATTTACTTCGTTGGCAAAACGCTGCTCGGTCAGTGGCAGTTCTGGGCGGAACAGAAGGCGCTCAGCGTCACTCATGCCCAGATGATGGATGTCTACTGGGCGCTTGCCAGCATGTTCCTGACAACGGCTTTCGTCCTGCTGGTCACTTTCCTGACCCCCCCGGAAAAACCGGAGGTTCTGATGAACTTTTACAAGCGCGCCCGTCCGATGGGATACTGGCGTCCGGTTCAGGATATGCTGAGAGAACGCGGCGAGTTGCGTGAAGAGCCGAAGCATCTGATTCTCGGAGGTGTTTTCACCGCTGTTATTGGAGCTGTATGGATCAATAGTTTTGTCATGGCTCTTTCCAAAGCCTACGTCGGGAAATACCTGGAAGCATGTCTTTTCGGCATCGCGGCGGTTGTGTTTGCCTGGTTTTTCAAACGTCTCTTCAACTGGCAGCTGCGCCGGCTGGAATAGAATCTGTGGCGGATTGTCTGCCGGAAAAAGCGGACCGTCGGTTTTCCGAAAATTGGAACCGGCGGTCTGTTTCTGTTTTCCGAGATCCGTGTTTTCCCTGCTTTCGGTTTTGTTTTTTCCGGGATATTGTCATTCGGATGAAAGAATGTGGGGAAAAGGAGTTGACAATGGTTCAGAGGCATATAAATTATTCACCGCAGTTGTCTGAAGAATTAAGAAACGGGGAAAGAAAAAAGAATGCTGAATACGGAAGATGTGATTGAATATTTCCGGATGTATCCGCAGATATTTACATTCTGGATTGTAATCGCCTTTGTTTTCGGGTGCTGCATCGGTAGTTTTCTGAATGTGTGCATCTGGCGGGTGCCGCGTGGGATGTCGATTGTATCGCCGCCGTCGCACTGTCCGAAATGCGATCATCAGATCACAGCGCTGGAAAATATCCCGCTTTTGAGCTGGATTTTTCTGAGGGGGAGGTGCAGTTCCTGCCATGAACCGATTACAGCCCGCTATTTTCTGGTGGAGCTCGCAACCGGGTTGCTGTTTGCACTGATTTTCCTGAAGGTCATTGCAATGCGTCAGCCTCTTGCGGTTCTTCTGCCTTATTTCGTGATGACGGCAATTCTGATTTGCAGCGCATTCACCGATTGCGAACTTGGGATCATACCGGATGAATTCACCTGGTTCGGCATGATCTGCGGCGCGGCATTTGCCGTGCTGTTTCCTTCCGCATGGAATCTTGATTCCCGCGTGACCGCACTGGTGCTGTCGCTGGCGTCCATGCTTGCCGCCGGCGGGCTGATGGCGCTTTGCGCGGTTGCGGGGAGGAAAATCTTCCAGCGGGAGGCGCTCGGCTGGGGGGATGTGAAGTTCATTGCCGCCGCCGGAGCCCTGACCGGTCTTGCGGGAGCGCTCTTCACGGTGCTGGCAGGTTCTCTGGCAGGATTGGCGGGGGCTCCGTTTCTGCGCCTGATTCCCAAATACCGGAAGCGGCGGACGCTTCGTTTCGGGCCGTTTCTTGCATTGGGAATGCTGA
Source organism: uncultured Lentisphaeria bacterium (assembly GCA_949282305.1). Lineage (GTDB taxonomy): Bacteria > Verrucomicrobiota > Lentisphaeria > Victivallales > UBA1829 > UBA11452. The sequence goes on from CASDPB010000039.1 coordinate 113,932, forward strand.
TCTGGATCTTTTTCGGAGATGTGCTGGTAAGAATGTATATGAGAATTTTGAATTGACAAATGCGCAAAGATGTGATATTTTAAAGGCTGGTGAATGTACCCGGAAATGTGGCGGGTGTGTTTTATACAGGTATTTTTCAGATGAAATAACATACAAAGAAGAAAGGTCAGCCTATGTCAGGTCATAGCAAATGGGCGAATATCAAGCACAAGAAGGAAGCCTCGGATAAGAAGAAAGGCAAAATCTTTTCAAAGCTCGCTAAGGAGATTATGGTCTGTGTAAAGCAGAGCGGCAAGGACCCGAATTCAAACCCGCGTTTGAGAATGGCCCTGATTGAAGCCCGCTCCGCCAATATGCCCCGTGAAAATATTGACCGTGCCATCAAGAAAGGAGCCGGGGAGCTCGGCAATGTTGTTTACGAGGAGATTGTTTATGAAGGTTACGGTCCGCAGGGCACCGCGATTATTGTCGAGTGCCTGACAGACAACAAAAACAGAACGATCGGCGATGTGCGCATGACGTTTGACCGCAATAACGGCAATCTCGCCGCCAGCGGAGCGGTCAGCTGGATGTTCCAGAGAAAAGCGCATTTTGTCATTACCGATGAAGCGAATGCCGATGAGGAAAAGCTGATGGATATTGTGCTCGACGCCGGCGCGGAAGACATCGAAGTGGAAGACGGCATGGCGGAAATCTGGGCGGCCCCGGAGGCATTTACCGAGATTGCAAAGGCTTTGGAAGATGCCGGAATTGCAACGTCCGAGTCCGGCATCGTGCGCCGTCCGGACAATACCGTCGGAGTGAATGATCTCTCCACAGCCCAGCAGATTCTGCGTCTCGTGGACAAGCTGGATGATCTTGAGGACGTTCAGGCGGTGCATCACAATGCGAATATTGCAAGCGAAGTCCTTGATGAGATTGACGCTCAGGAGTAAGTCCCGGAATCAGGCGGAATGGTTATTCTCGGAATAGACACGGCGATCCGCCGTACCGGTTACGGTGTGGTGCGGATGGAGGGAAATCAGATTCACGTGCTGGACTGCGGGGTAATCAGGAATGCCCCGACCTTGAAACACAGCGAGTGTCTGCGCCGCATCTATTTGGGAATTCAGGAACTGGTCGATACATTCAAGCCGGATGCCGCTTCCATTGAAATGGCGTTCGTGGGCAAGAATGTGAAGACAACGATGATTTTGAGCATGGCGCGCGGGGCGGCGATTGCTTCCGCGGCGACTGCCGGTGTTCCTGTGTATGAATATTCGCCGAAAACGGCGAAAAGGTCGGCGGTCGGCATGGGAACCGCATCCAAGGAACAGGTCGCTTCTGTTCTGGCTGCGGTCTGCCATCTGGAGGTTTCGGGGATTCCGAACGATTCCACGGACGCGCTGGCGCTGGCGGTTTGCCACGGCAATATCGCCGGAAGACCGGAACTTGCGGCACTTCTTGCGGAATCGCTTTAATTTCAGAAGGTAACAATTACAGAAAGAAAATTTATGAAATTAACAGAGTATGGCAGAAAAGAGTGGCTCAGAGCGACTGTCTGTGCAATGGTGCTCCTGATTCTTTGTGCGGTTCTGGCCGTAATTGTGAACGGGAGAGCCGGAAGCTGCCTTGCCGTCTTTGTCATTGTCGTATGGGCGGCTTTCGCGGCGTTTTTCCGTGACCCCGAACGCAAAATCCCGTCCGATGAAAAGGTGCTTGTTTCGCCTGCGGACGGTGTGGTGCGGGATATTGAGCTGATTCCGAACAGCAACTGCGGCAATGAGGAACTTGCCAGATTGTTTGAAGGGAAGGATATGCTCCGGATTGGAATTTTCCTTTCCGTTTTTGATGTGCATCTGAACCGTGCGCCCTGTAAAATGACGGCGAAATTCACTTCGTATAAGCAGGGGTGTTTCCACGATGCGCGCGACGGGCGTGCCGCAAAGGAGAATGAGTCACTGATTATGGGCGGCGTCGGAGAGATTGACGGGAATGAGTTTCCTGTCGCCGTGAAGCAGATTTCCGGTGCGATTGCGCGCAGGATTGTCTGCCCTGTCTCGCCTGGCACCCAGTTGAAGAAGGGGGAGCGTTACGGCATGATCAAATTCGGCTCAAGAACAGAACTTTATCTGCCGGTGAAGAGTAATTTTGAACCGACGGTCAGCGTCGGCGACCGTGTATTCGGGGGAATGACCGTGATTGCCAGATTCTGCATGAAGCAGGATACGGCGTCCGTCCCCGTTCAGAAAAAATAAGTTCCCGTGCAATCATAACAATGGCGGTAAAATGAAACAACATTTCAAGGACCTGATCAAACGCAACCGCTGGATCAAATGGGTTCCGAATGCGTTGACGCTCGGCAATTCCCTGTGCGGATTTGCGGCAATTCTCTATACGCTTCAGGTTTACGAGAAGATGATGTACCGCGACGGTTCCGACGGAATTGAGAAGATTTTTGCATTCAGCGCGTGCATGATTCTGTTTGCGATGGTGTTTGACGCGTTTGACGGGTATGCCGCGCGGCTCCTGAATGCTGCGAGCCTGCATGGAATCCAGATGGATTCCCTGGCGGATATGGTGACGTTCGGCGTGGCTCCTGCAACGCTGGTCGCCGTCATGGCGCATTCGATGCGTTCCCTTGCCGGAAATCAGTTCCGTCTGGTCTGGTGCCTTTGCGCCATTTATCTCGGATGCGCCGCTCTGCGCCTTGCCAAATACAATGTCCATGCGATTCTGGAAAAGAAAAGCAGCGACAAGTTTTCCGGGCTGCCTTCTCCCGGCGCCGCGGGCGCAATCTGCAGCGTGACGATTTTTTATGCTCTGGAACAGCCGCAGGACGGTTCCGCCATGGTGAATCTGATTTCCTTTCTGCCGTATTATACGGCGATTCTCGGTTTTCTCATGGTCAGCACGATTCCCTACCAGCATTTCGGAAAATGGCTGTTTTCGATTCCGCGCAATAAAAAGCGGATGCTGATTGTCTTCATCGTATTGGCGGCATTGTGCATTGAACCCGCCTGGACCGGCGTGATCCTGATTAACGGATATATTATCTGGGGACCGATCGCATGGTTTCTGGTGAAGGTCGGCGTATTTAAAAATACGGAAGAGACCCGCATCTGACGGAAGGGAATCAAAGCATGGCTGTTTCCAGAAAGAAAGCAGAGGAACTGAAACGGAAACTTGCAGAGATGTACGAAATTCTGCTGGAGACCTACGGCCCGCAGAAATGTTTCCTGGTGCACGAGACGCCGTTTCAGCTTCTGGTGTCTACAATTCTTTCCGCCCAGTGCACGGACAAGATGGTGAACCGGGTGACGGAACCTTTGTTCAGGAAATATCCCGGGCCGGCGGATTTTGCGGAGCTTGAGTCTGCGCATCTTGAGAAACTGATCCATTCCTGCGGCTATTACCGTGCCAAGGCGAAGAATATCATTGCGGCGTCCCGCGCCATTGTGGAGCGTTTCAATTCACGGATACCGGATACTATGGAGGAGCTGACTTCACTGCCCGGAGTGGGCCGCAAAACAGCGAATGTCGTTCTGGCGGATGCGTTCGGAGTTCCCGGGCTTCCGGTTGACACCCATGTGAAACGGATCATGAATCTGGCGGGAGTTGTCAAGTCCGAGGTGCCGGAGAAGATTGAAGCGGTTCTCTGCGCTCACCTCGATCCGGAAAAATGGGGTGAGTTTTCACATCTTGTGATTATCCATGGGCGCAGCCGCTGTCCGTCAGGGCGTCCCGACTGCAGCCGTTGCGAGATCCGTCATCTCTGTGCCCATGGCTCGAAAGTGTCCGGGGGCAGGTCATGACCCTGAAACAGCGATTCCGTCAGATTAAAAAGTTCCCGGACTGGATTTACTGGCTTCCCGCCAGATTTCTTTCTCTGCTCCGTCATACCATGCGGACGGAGATTGTTGACCCGTTCGGTGTGATTGACGCAAAGAGTCCGCCGGCGATTACCGTGACCTGGCATAACCGCCTTCTGTTTTTTCCCGCGATGTTTGCGAAATGGGAGCGGGAGCATACCGTGGCTGTCATCAGCGCCTCGCGCGACGGGCAATATATCGCGGATCTGGTGAAGCAGTTCGGCATTGAGAGCGTGCGCGGTTCAAGTTCTCGCAAAGCGGTTCAGGTTCTGCACGGCGCCATGAAAAAGATCATCCGGGAGAAGAAATACGTCAGTTTCACTCCCGACGGTCCGCGCGGTCCGAAATATGTCATGAGCCGCGGCCCGATTCATCTTGCCAGTGAAACAGGCGTCAAAATTCTTCCCATCTCCGTCAATTATTCGTCATATTGGGAACTGGGCAGCTGGGATCGCTTCCAGATACCGAAGCCATGGGCGAAAATCACGCTCAGATTAGGGGAACCCGTCATAATTCCGCCGGATTTGACGGATGACGAACTGGAAAAATGGCGCCTGGAAGTTCAGCGGCGGCTGAATGAAATCTCGGAAATTCCCGAAGACTGACCGGTTTTGCCCGTGCGGTCCGGATCGGCGGTAGAAAGTGCACCGGGGACGGAAATGCTCTTCCGGATATTTGCGTGAATTTTATTTGCCGGGCGCCTGAGCCGGGATCAGCGGTACTTTTTCTGAATCGGTGAAACGGATGTAGAAGAAACATTGCCATGAATTATAGGCACACTTCACGAGAACCGTATGTTTTCCCTTTGTCAGATTTACCTTGACCTGTGCGGCATCTGCGCTGCGCAGCGTTTTGGGTCCGGATACGAAGACCTCTCTGCCGTCAAACCAGACTTTGACATCATCTCTGCCGCCGATCCAGAGAATCGCATCGGGATAATCCTGATCGACTTCCACCTCGGCGAGCGCATAGAACGCGGCTTTGCCTTTCAGTTTTTTATAAAGGTCGCTGACTGTGATTTTCCCATCCAGCACAAGACCTGTTCCCGTCTGCCATGAAACGCCTTCCGGGACAGGTGCGGACACTGTAAGGGCGCTCTCATTTTTCACACATTCCGTCAGAATTGCTTTTGCCGGTGTGAATTCTTCCATGGTATTGCCAAGTTCGAACGGTCCGAGAACCGCCCAGTCCAGCACGTACATGTTCTTTTTGAATTTCTGCTTTTCCGCATTTTTTACAAGTTTTACAACAGGAGGCGCAGTTGTTTTTTCCTTTGAGACCCGCAACTGTGCCGCGGCAGCCATTCCGCCTGCGCCGATTACTTTTGTCAGTGTTTTTTTCTTCTTTTTCTTTTCCGCTTTTGCCGCTGCGCTCTGATCCACCTGGATATTGCTTCCCTCACCGACTGCGATCAGGGCTGTGTTGATGACACCGGAAGTCATGTTTTTGGAAATCGTGAAGAGTGCGGCGAGAACGACAAAGACGATCAGAAAAGAAATGTAGATTTTTTTCATGACAAGCCTTCTGTTTTTTATGGTGCCTGTTATTTTGTTCTGCTGGTGTCATAGACCCCGGTATTGAAGGCAGGTCCCCAGCCGATGACCTTGCCGTAATCGTCAAAGGCAATCGGTGTGCACTCGTCGCGTGTGACAAGCCCATCCATCCACCTCTGATTGGTATAGTAATAAAAAACCTTGTCGCTGCAGTAAGTTTCACCTGCAACGGGCGGACCCATGATCTTCAATACCTGTTCCTTATCCATGCCGACGCGGATTTTTGCAAGATTTGCCGTATTGGTCTCCATCTCCTTATAAACGGCACAGGAGGACAATACAGCCGTCATTCCGGCGGCCGCCGATAATATCAATAATGTTCTGACTGAATTTTTCATAATGCCATATTATACACCAAGACAGCGACAATACAACCCCGATAAGTCATTTGGAAGCGGAGCTTTGAAAATAATTTTCTGATTTGCGTAAGGACAGAGGAAGGAAAGTTCCGAAGCGTGGAGTGCCTGACGCCCGACCAGGAGCCTTGCGGAGTCCGATTCCGTCATCCTTGATTCGATGTAGCGCAGGTAAATTGCGTCATCCGGACCGTAAAGTTTGTCACCTGCCATCGGATACCCGAGCGAACAGAGAGTTGCGCGAATCTGGTGCAGACGCCCGGTTTTCGGGATCGCCTCCACGGCGCTCAGTTCTCCGTCCGTTCCAAGCAGACGGAATTCCGTCCGCACATGTTCCGAACCATAACCTGCTTTTTCGGAAAAACGCCGTTTTTTACGTACCCTGGATTTCCTGTCATCTGAGAGAAAGCCGTCCGCAACCAGCGTTTCCGGGAATCTGCCGAATACGAATGCAAGGTATTTCTTTTCCGTTCTGCGGCATGCGAACAGTCCGGAAAGAGTGTTCGCGGCATCTGCATCCTTTGCGGCGATCGTAATGCCGGACGTTTCACGGTCGAGGCGGTTCACGATATGAAGTTCCCCGTATTTTTCACGGAGGAGATACCATAACGTATGCTTGAAGAAACGCCCCGAGGGATGCGCCGGGAGCTGCCCGGGTTTGTTGATGACCAGATACCGTTCCGATTCATGAATCAGCGTCCATTCTGTATCGACTTCCGGTTCTTCGGTTTTTCCCGGGTTGAAAGAAAGTCTGTCGCCGGCGCGCAGGATCTTCGACGCGCGAACCTCGCGGCCGTTGATCTTGAGTTCTCCGCGCCGGATCGCCTCCTGCCACTCATTGCGTGAACGGTAAGTGAAACGTGTCCGGAGAAACAGGTCGAGCCTGAGCCCGTCCGCTTCGGGGGAGATGATGCTTTCGACAATGCGCTGTTCCTCAAAGGACATGAAAAATCCTGACTGAAAACGGAGGAAAATTGTATTTCCCCGCAGAAAATGGAGTCACCGGAATGAAAAAAGAGGGCATGGAAAAACTTTCCTCGAAAATCCTGTCCATGCCCTCAGTTTCCTGTTTTTAATCGAGATCGGTCTTCAGAACTGCGCCGGTGTCGGCGCTGGTTGCCAGAAGAGCATACTTCCTGAGCCAGGAGGAAGTCGTAGTGGGTTTGCGCGGCTTCCATGCGGCTTTTCGCCTGGCAAGTTCCTTTTCCGGAACGTCAAGAGTAATCTTTCTTGCGGGGATGTCGATTTCGATCATGTCGCCGTCTTCGATCAGGGCAATGGTTCCGCCCGCGGCGGCTTCGGGGCTGACATGTCCGATACAGGCACCGCGTGTGCCCCCGCTGAAACGTCCGTCCGTGACCAGCGCAACTTTTTCACCGAGTCCGCGGCCCATAATGTAACTTGTCGGCGCAAGCATTTCCTGCATTCCGGGGCCTCCCTTCGGTCCTTCATAACGGATCACGACCACATCGCCTTCTTTGACTTTTCCGGCAAGGATGCCGATTCCCGCGTCTTCCTCGCTTTCAAAGACTACCGCGGGGCCTTTGTGCTTGAGCATTTTCGGCGAGACACCGGCGGTTTTGACGACGCAACCTTTTTCCGCAAGATTGCCGAACAGAATGGAAAGCCCGCCGGATTTGCTGTAAGGATTGTCGATCGTATGAATCACGGCGCCGTCCGCGTCTTCCGCGGCGTTGACAAGTTCGCCGATAGTTTTTCCGGAAACAGTCATCTTGTCGGGGTTGAAGAAAACGCCTTTCTGTTTGATGACCTCCTTGAGAATCGCCATGATTCCGCCGACGCGATGGACGTCTTCGATATGATAGTTGCAGGAGGGAGAGACTTTGCAGATATGCGGCGTGCTCTTGCTGATCTTGTCGATTTTTGCAAGGTCGAGCTTGATTCCTGCTTCGCGGGCGACTGCGAGCGTGTGCAGAATGGTGTTGGAACTTCCGCCCATTGCCATGTCAAGGGTCAGCGCATTGTGGAAGGCGTCGGTGTCTGCGATGTCACGGGGGAGAGGTCCGTTTTCCTTTGCCATTTCGACGATGCGCTTTGCGGCGGCCTTCCAGAGTTTTCTGCGGTCATGGCTGGTGGCGACGATGGTGCCGTTGCCGGGCAGGGCGAGTCCAAGGGCTTCGCAGAGACAGTTCATGGAGTTTGCCGTAAACATGCCGGAGCAGGAACCGCAGGTCGGACAGGCTTTCTTTTCCAGTTCGTCGAGTCCCTTCTGGTCAAGCTGTCCGACTTTCATTTTGCCGATTCCCTCGAAGATGGAGATCAGGTCGCAGGCGGTGCCGTCGGCAAGTTTTCCCGCCTCCATCGGTCCGCCGGATGCGAAGATGGTCGGGATGTTGACGCGCATTGCGCCCATGAGCATTCCGGGAACGACCTTGTCACAGTTCGGGATGCAGATCATGGCGTCGAACGGATGCGCCGTTGCCATGGATTCCACGCAGTCGGCGATGAGTTCACGGCTGGGGAGGGAGAACTTCATTCCCTGATGTCCCATGGCGATGCCGTCGCAGATGGCGATGGTGTTGAATTCAAAGGGGACACCGCCTGCTTTGCGGATTTCGTCGCAGATATATTTGCCGACCTTGTTGAGATGGCAGTGTCCGGGGACAACCGCGGAATAGGAGTTGCATACGCCGATGAAAGGCTTGGAAAAATCCCGTTTTTTCAGACCCGTCGCTCTGAACAAAGCTCTGTGCGGAGCTCTCTCGACGCCGCTCTTCATGATGTCACTTCTCATTTTTTTACCTTTCAATATGGCTTCAATGGTTGAAATTTTGCCGTAAAATGCCATAATAACTGGTTAATTCTGTTTTACGGTGTATTGTAATATAGCATATTTTACATGGAGAACAATAAAGATGTTTGATAATCTTACAAACAAATTACAGGACGCCCTGAAAAAACTGCGCGGACAGGCAGTGATTTCAGAGTCAAATATCGCTCCGGCGATGAACGATATCCGCGACGCCCTGCTGGAAGCGGACGTCAATATCGAGATCGCCGATGAATTTGTCAGAAACGTTTCCGCGGAATGCCTCGGCGAGGCGGTTCTCCGCAGCGTTACGCCCGGACAGCAGGCGGTCAAAATCGTTTATGACAAACTTGTGGAGTTCATGGGAAGTTCCGAGGCTCCGCTTGCGGACGGACAGTCGCCGAACATCATCATGATGGTCGGCCTTCATGGAAGCGGCAAGACCACGACCAGCGCAAAACTTGCGCTTAATCTCAGGAAGCGCAATAAAAAGGTGATGATGGTTGCGTGCGACGTCTACCGTCCCGCCGCCATTGACCAGCTGGAAATTCTCGGCAGGGAGATCGGAGTCCCGGTTTACGCCGAACGCGGCAATTCCGATGTGACGGTGATTGCGCAGAATGCAATCGCCGAGGCACGCCGCAATTTAGTGGATTATCTGATTCTCGATACCGCGGGCCGGCTCCAGATCGACACGCAGATGGTTCAGGAGCTGATTCGTCTGCGGCAGGTTTCGCGGGCTGCGGAAATCCTGCTTGTTGCGGATGCCGCGCTCGGACAGCAGGCTGTCTCGGTGGCAAAACACTTCAACGATGCGCTTCAGCTTACCGGCGTGGTTCTTACGAAACTCGACGGCGATGCGCGCGGCGGTGCGGCATTCTCAATCCGCAGAGTCACGGGATGCCCCATCAAGTTTGTCGGTATCGGGGAAAAGATAGAGAACCTGGATGTATTCCATCCGGATCGTATGGCGTCCCGGATTCTCGGCATGGGCGATATTGTCTCTCTTGTGGAAAAGGCAGCCGAGGAGATCGACAAGGAAGAGGCGGAGAAGCTGCAGGAGAAACTTAAGAAGAATGAATTCGACCTGAACGACTTTCTTTCCCAGCTCCGTCAGATGTCCCGTCTTGGAGGAATCGAAAATATTCTCAAGTTCCTTCCGGGCGGCGATAAACTTGCCGGAATGTCCGAGCTTGACCCGAAACAGTTCAAGGGGATGGAGGCGATTATCTGCTCCATGACGAAAGCCGAACGCGCCAATGCGGAACTCATTGACAATATGCGCAAGCGGCGTATCGCCAAAGGCTGCGGCCGTCCGGTCGAGGAAGTGAACCGCCTTGTGAAACAGTTCCTGATGATGAAGAGCATGATGAAGCGCACCGGTCTGCTCGGCCGCATGATGTCCGGAGCGGCTCCGCTCACAATGGGAATGCCCGGTTTCCGCACTCCGTCCGGCCGCGGCAGCAATTATACTCCGCCGAAGAAGAAACGCAGGAAAAAACGGTGACGGGTGTTCACCTTCAAAACTCGGAAAGATGAAAATATGATGGAATACAGGAGACCAGACCCGTTGATCTGGATCATTGCCGGAGAGTCGTCCGGCGATCTTTACGGAGCGCGGCTTGCACAGGATATCCGGAAGGTTCGCCCGCAGGCGAAAATTGCAGGCATGGGCGGGGTGAAAATGAAAAGTGCCGGAGTCGAAATTCTTGTCGATTCCTCCGAACTGGGCGTAATCGGGTTGATTGAGGTGCTCGGCTCTATCTTCAAGTTCATCGGCATCATGCTTTATCTGGTCAGGGAGGCGAAGAGACAGCGTCCTGATGCAGTTGTGCTGATTGATTATCCGGGATTCAATATCCGTTTTGCAAAGCGCTTGAAGAAGGCGGGAATTCCCGTAGTCTGGTATATCAGCCCGCAGGTATGGGTCTGGCGCAAGTCAAATATTCCGAAGCTCGCTCATTACTGCACGAAGATGATGGTCATTTTCCCGTTTGAAGTGGACGTTTACAAGGGCAGCGGGCTGGATGTGGAGTTTGTTGGGCATCCTCTTGTGGAGATTGTGCAGGAACGGCGTGATCCGGCTCTTATGCGCGATCCGAACCGGCTTCTTCTGCTTCCCGGAAGCCGCCGGAGTGAAACAAAGCGCCTTCTTTTTCCGATGCTTGAGACGGTCGCACTGCTGAAGCGGCGGCATCCGGAGCTGAAATTCACGATTGCCACGCCGCGTGAAAAAGTTTATAACGATGTGAGGAATGATCTCGGCGAATTTGTTATGAAGCATCCCGACTCCGTGCTTCCGGAAATTGACGTGGTCTGCGGAAAAACAGCGGAATGTCTTCAGACCTGTACCGCCGGGCTCGCCGCCTCCGGAACGGTCACGGTCGAGTGTGCGATTGCCGGACTGCCGCTTGTCGTGGCTTATCGTCTGAATCCGGTCACATTCCTTTGTGCGCGCATTATCATCCGCAGATTGTTCCGCAATGCGTTTACGATGCCGAATATTATTCTGAACCGCAGGGTTTTTGAGGAGTTCCTTCAATTTCAGGTGGTGCCGCAGGATCTTGCCGATGCGGTGGACCGTATTCTTCCCGCCGGGGAACGCCGTGCGCAGGTGGATGCCGACATGAAGGAGATGGTCCATGAAATATCCGGCGGAGTCAAAGGCGCGGGGATGAATGCCGCGTTGGCGGTTTTGAGCGTTGCGGATTCCTCCACCCGCTGAAATGCGGAAAAGGACAGAGAGCCCGGAGACAGGGAGTTCCTGCTTTCTGTCCTTGTTTTGTCCGCGGGGGATTTCCCGCGAAGTCGGAAAACGGCTTACTTTGCAGGATAAGCGACAGGCTGAGTCAGCTGAACCCGTTTGTTTTCCGGCAGTTCCATGGCTTTTTCAAGTTCCGGCTTGTTGACAAGTCCGCAGACAACGGTGGCGAGCCCTGCCGAGGTGCAGTAGAGATAGACGTTCTGGCTGGCATAACCGGCGTGATTTGCGGCATAAAATACTTTTTCCGACTCATTTTTCCCGATCCTGGAGACGTCGCCGACATAGATCAGAACTATGGGAGCGATCTTATGGATTTTCTGCATTCCGCATTTTTCCCGAATGTCCCCTGTCTTTACAAGGTCCAGCGAATGAGTTTTCGGATTATAGAGATACAGTCCGTCCGCCATTGCCGCATAAACTTCCTGGGACTGGAGATTGCGTGCCGTAGGTACCGTCTTCCTGCCGTCCGGTCGCGAGATGCCGTCCGCCGCGTAAAGGAGGTCGGAGAGAACCTGCGGGGGAAGCGGTTTCGGATCGAACCTGCGCTCCGACTTGCGTTCCGTAAGGCATTGCATGAGCGGTTTGCCTCCGGTTTTGTCCGGCGGCGGCAGTTTCAGTGTTTTTTCTGCTGCGCAGAGGGTACCGGCGGCAAGGAATGCCGAAGAGAGAACGAACGAGGCTAATTTGGTCAGAATGTTCATGGTGAGCTCCTTTCATGGTCTTGACTGAAACAATAATTACACTCCGAATGGAAGATTGTCAAGAAAAAAATGAAAAGAAAACTTTTCAATTTCCCTTTTCGGGGTACATTACCGGAAGACTTTTTGATTCAGTTTCACATGGAAAGGAGCAATATCATGAAAATGGTGCTGAGTTTTTTGGTGTCCTGCTTGATTGCTGTTGTGTTTTGTGCCTGTGCCACGGGAGTTTCTGTGGCGGAATTGAATGAGGCGGACTCCGGCAGAACTCTGACCGTAGAGGTCGGAGAACGTTTCACGGTTTCTCTGGAGAGTAATCCGACGACCGGCTATCAGTGGCGTTTTGCCGGTCCTTACGATGAAGAGGTTCTGATTTTATGCTCCGACACTTTTTCCAATCCCACGGAAAAGGATGTTGTCGGAGCGCCCGGCAGACGCAATCTGACATTTGCGGTGGTTGGTCCCGGCAGGAGCGGTATTCGTCTGGAGTATAAGCGCCCGTGGGAGCGCAGTGCTCAACCTGAAAAAGTTTTTCAGCTTCTTGTTTTTGCGACCGGAGAGGCGGAGGTTCCTGTTACCGAGGAAAAAGAGGTAATAACTCCGCGTGTTGGTTCAAAAGGGCAGATTGTCCCGCCGGAGAAAGGTGTCTTTGATTGAAAAAACAGGAAAGTTGCTTGTATTTTTCCGAAAACATGCTATCTTACTTGATACTTTTCCAAGTGGTCGCTTAGTTCAGCTGGCTAGAACGCATCCTTCACACGGATGAGGTCGAGAGTTCGAGTCTCCCAGCGACCACCATTTTAGCCTCATTTTCAAAGAGAAGTTGCCATTTGTTACCATTCAGAGCTTTCTTTCTCTTTTTTCCGTATTATTTTAGCCAAAACAGGATTTTTCATCGCCGGAGGATGAAATGGGAAAGAAAAACAAGATCAAACTGGAAACCGGAACTGTTTACCAGAAGGAAGAAGGCGGAA
>CASDPB010000040.1 GCA_949282305.1 uncultured Lentisphaeria bacterium
CGAGCTGTTGCAGCTGTAGAACTCCGGCGCAAAGGGCAGTTTTCTGAACGTGCCGTCCGGCAGGATCTCAAGCATGCAGTCTGCCGTATGAATCACATTGCGGCGCCGTCTTTCAAAGACCGAAGAATCAACGGTTTCGCCCTCCAGAAAGGATCGAATGTCACGACAGAGGTTTGCGGTGCGTTTCGAGGCGAGAGAGGGCAGACCGTATTTGCGCGAGAAGTCCAGCAGCTGTTCGGAAATGAGGCCTTGCAATGTCTGCGGCGAGAGCTTTTCCCAAAGTCCGGTCCTCGGCTGATACATGCGCCAGTTGCCCAGCGGATCGCGTTTCAAATTGCATTTCCGCAGGGTGTAGGCTGCGAAGAATGACTGGTTGATGTTCACGATCTTTCCTTTCTGATCTTCCTCATACGGTGCGCCGTAACGTTCAATCAGCGATTGCAGCTCGTTATCCGACGGGTTCTGAGCTTTGGAAACTCCGGGAGCGGCAAGACAGACTGCCGCGAACTCCTGCCATGTCTTCGGACCGAATTCCCCTGCCGCAAGATACTGAATATCATCGCCTCTGCGGACTCCCGGCAGACGTGTCAGGCGGCTCGGATTCTTGTTTGCCTTGTCATAGGGGAACTGCTGCCTGTCGAGATACTCATGCAGAGCTTTTACACGTGCATCATAGAGTCTGCGGTCTGTTCCTGCTTCGATTTTCACGATGACATGCAGACTCTTGCCGCCCGACCAGACCACCGACTGGATCGGCAGATGCAGCTGTTTGATTTTCGCCCACTGCTCCTCTTTCGTGAGCTCGTCCGCCTCAATCAGAGTGTATCGGAAACTTGTCACATCGGCGTCGCAGGGAGCCTTGCCCGCGATCTCCGCTCTGATCGGGTTCAACGATATCCAAGCGCCGCTTCTGCAGTCGGCAAGCTCCGAGAACAACTTTGTTATGTCCTCAGTATCTGTGCAGGAAAAGAGATTCTCTTTCGAGCGACTGGGGATACTGCGCCCATTGCTGTTACAGCTCTGTGTGATAATCTCAAAATACTCATCCGGCTTGAAGTTGGTGCTCAGAAACGTACGTGTCTGTTCCGCCATTTTCAGCTCATCTTGCGGCTCCGTAAACATTTCATTCGGAACGTTTTCCAGCTGTTTCGCAAGCCACTTCAGAGTGCCCAGCGAAATGGGATTCTCTTTGTCGTCGGCAATACTGTTCCATGTTCTGCGACAGTCGATTTCCTTGAACTTCTCCGGAGCAGTTGCCGACCAGTCGCGGAAGACCTCATACTTACAGCCTGAATGCTTCAGGGCGCAGGCTGCCTTGAACCACGTGTCATAATCGCAGTCTGCCGGAAACTGTCGGATCAGTTGTACTGCCGCTTTGACATCGTCGCCCTACTGCTTGACGCTGCGCTCTTTGTGGTCATTTCCATTCTCCGGGTTCCGTTCCGTTTCTGCGGCGGGCGGAACTTCTTTCTTCCTAGCCGATTCAAAAAACAATTCGGGTTCAACATAACAATCTGTGTCTTGCATCATCTGTCACCTCGTGTTTCTGCTGCGCCATAGCTGGCGAGCTGTTCTACTTGTTCCTGTGCGAATCTCACCTTGCGTGAACTGATGTTGATCTGTGTCAGGAGTCCCTGACGGACATACGCCCGAAGTGTCGGACGGCTGATCCCCAGCAGTTCCATGGCTCTTTTCGCCGTTATGACTTCGCGCCGCTGTTTCATACGGCACGCCTTGAGTATCTGTTCTTTTTCCTGCGTGGTGACACCTGAATCACCATCCAGCACACGCTAAATAAAAGCGATTGTTTCCGGTTGCAACATATACAGCTGCTCCTTATTTATATTTTTTTTGACTATTCTCGCCGGAACCGTTCCGACGATCTGTTACATTTAAGATAAGAACGGTTAAAAAGAAAAAAAGGCACGAAAGAATCGCTGTTCATAAAGAAAATGAGGAAATATCTGTAAAAAATGCTTTCTCCATTATTTTTCTACCGCGGAAAGGGTAAAAACTTTTTTATCCGGCTTTCAAATCCTTAGTGTCAGTAGAATTTGTTGTCGTATTGCTCACCAGTTTTGCCAGCTCTTCCGTGCTGAGTCCTGAAAGCTGTTTCAGCAGGAGTTCCCTGTCAGGGGCATGAACTTCTTCCTGTGCACTTTCCAGAACCGGCAGGGCTCCAATTGCCTTGCCTTTCGCCTCATCGGAGATGTGCGCATAATGGCGTGTCATCGCCGTGCTGCCGTGCCCGACAATCGAAGCAACCACATCCAGCGGAACACCCGCATTGGCGCAGAACGACACAAACGTATGCCGGAAACTGTGCAGACTGTAAAGATTGGGATTCCGAACACGGTGTGCAGTCCGCTTTTTGCCTGTAGTTTCAAGACCTGTTGCACAGCGAATGATCTTCATCACGTCCTTCTGAATACCGGAGGGGTTGCTCTGATAACGATGCGCCACTTGTGGAATGATATAATCCTCGCCCTGCATGTTCCGGGACACCCATGATCTTGCTGTCTGCAAGGCTTCCAATAGATTGGGATGAATCGGCAGAGTCACCGAGCGATAAGATGTTTTTCTGGCAGTCTTTTGCGGAATATACGTGATCTGCCGACGTTCCAGATCAATATTCTCCCATTTCATCAGGCACCCGTCCTGACCACGGCACCCAGTCCAGCAGCAGAGATTCAACAGAACAAACATCTCATCCTTATACAGCGGCACATATTCCTGCGTGACCAGCTTCCGGACTCTTTTGCGTCCCGGTCCCAGTCCTTCCTGTTCCGATGTATAAAAGAACCCTGTCCTGAATCCATCAAAAATAGCCTGAACCTGTTCGGAGGTGAACTCATTGCGAGACTCCATTACTCCTGTTTTATGTGCTATCCCATCGAATGGATTGCAGAGCAGCCCGGCTGATTCAGTTATTACTTTGAAGATCAGATGCAGAGCTTGTTTATATGTATTATAGGTTTTTGCAGATACTTTGTGCTCATCCCAGAGCTCCTGAAAGTATTCTCCTGCAACATCGTTAATGATTTGTTCAGGCTTTTGGATTTCAGGATGTTTTTGAGACATCCAGTTCAAAAACAAATTAAGTGCTGACTGATAGCCAGACAGTGTTTTTGAAGCTGTTTCTGAATTTTTAGATTCCCTTAAAAAGATTTTCCATATCTGAGCAAGATCTAGTGACACCTGCTTTCTCATCTTTCTTGCATCTGCAATATATAAGGCAATTTCTTCTTTTTGTTCCGCACGGAGAACCGGGCGCAGTAATGCTGCTGCTTTTTCAGCCTCTATTCTTGTTGTTACCGGAGCATCATTTTTGTCCCTTAGAATATAAGATTTTGCTTTCCCATTGATTCTGATCTTCAAATAAAATCTATCTCCCTTTTTATAGATAGATCCTGTTCCACGTTCTCTGTAATGATTTTTGCGAGCCATTTATCTCTCCACTTTTTTACTGAAAGCTGCCGATCTTTGTCGATAATCCTTACAAAAAGCATTGAAGGTCAAATGAAGGTCTACCAAATAAAATGTAAAGCCTGTATTTTGAATACAAACGGTAAGAGAGATACTGCTGGCTACGGACCAGAAGGTTGCAGGTTCAAGTCCTACCGGGTGCACCATTTTATTTATATGTAAATTCTTCTCAGCAAGATACTTATGAATTTTAATCATCTGTTTCCTTGCTTCGTTGTTTTATTATTATGCCTCTTCGACGAACCTTGACACAGCTTATAGCTCCTTTACGCTTGAGATTTCCGGCAACTGATAAATTTTCAGTTGAAGTATTCGCGATCTCTGAACCCGCATGCTTGCTTGAACAGCTGCGGAAAGGACACATGGATTCTGACAGGCTAAAGGCTCTCTGTGGATGCACACCGGGAACCGCCGGAATTTGAGCATGGCACCCGCCAACAGCAAAAAAATATCAGTCAGATACAATTTTATCAGTTGGTTTTTAAATTGGAAATGATGATTTTTCATAGTAACACTCTTTGATAATGTCCTAAATTTTGTGCAGGAAAAGATTGTTTAAGGCCATGAATGTTTTATGTGTCTGGAATTGGTCACTGGATTTTCAGCAATGATCTGCAGAAGATTTCCGGAAACTCTTTGAAGAAGAAATGAAAAGAATGTCTGGTTGACTTGAAAAATGTAATCCAGTGTGTTATTATGCTCGGGAGCAAATCAATGCTCATTGACAAGACATTCATTCTCACAAAATTTGAGACAGAATCTGGATTTTTTATCATATATACAAATAGCTTAAATAAGGAGACGCAACGCAATGATTAAACCATTGTTGGCCGGATTGCTCGGAGGATTGTTTTGTATTTGCACAACTAGAGCGGATGACTTGCAGGCAATCCGCGATTTGAAACTGGAAAACGGCAGAATATTGTCGGTAAAGCGGATTACGCGTCCTTACCACATTGACAAACAGGACCGGAAAATCGGCAAAATACCGTCCCGCATTATCGTGAAACTGGTGCTTATGCCGGCGAAAGGATCATGTATCAATGTGGAGATCTGGCTGCCGGAGCGGGACAAATGGGATGGTCGTTTTGTCGGACGCGGAAACGGCGGTGCAGGCGGACATATCGATCCGGACGGCTTTATCGGCAGCATCCGGATGGGATGTGCAAGCGCTACAACCGATATGGGAACGGCACCCGCTCCGGATATTGGAATCGGCAATCCTGAGGTCTGGAAGGATTTCGGCTTCCGTTCCACGCATCTGATGACTGTTGCGGCAAAAAAGGTCATTACGGCGTTTTACGGCAAGCCGCCGACATATTCTTATTTTCTGGGGCACTCCACCGGTGGACAGCAGGCTTTGCAGGAGGCACAGCGATATCCGGAGGATTATGACGGCATCGGTGCGGGCGTTCCTGCGCACTGCCGGACTCCGCTTCATGCGTATTTCCTTTGGAACTACCAGCTGGTGGAGCGGTGTCGTCTGACCAAAGAGCAGGATCGGAATCTGATTGCGGCTGCGGTGGAATATTTTGCTGCAAGAGAGAAAAAGCCTTATGCCGGGAAAGTCATCTCCGACCCGCGCTGTACCATGCAGGACATTGAGGCTGTGATTGCACTGGCGCGGAAGAAAGACCCGTCCCTGACAGAGCAGCATGCGGAAATCCTGAAAAAAATCTTTGACGGACCGAAGAACTCCAAAGGCGAACGCATTTTTGGCGGAGTTCCGCTTGGCAGTTCGATTTTTCCGGCGACCGGAAATCGCTATCTGTTCCAATGGGTGACGGAAAAAAATATTGATTACAATGCAATCAATTTTGATGGTGATATAGACGCTTATACCCGGAAAATGGGAAAATACCTGAATGCCGAGGATCCCGATCTATCCCGGTTCCGGGCACGGGGCGGAAAACTGCTGATGGTTTCGGGAACGGCAGATTCGGTCGTGCCGTTTCATGCCACTCTGGATTATTATGAGCGCTGTGCGGAGAAAGTCGGCTCCATGGAGCAGCTGCAGGAGTTTTTCCGTTACTACTTGTTCCCCGGCGGACCGCATAGTATCGGACTGCCGGGCACGCTGGAAAAACTCATCGCCTGGAGGGAGAAGGGAATCGCTCCGGAAGGTATCGACATAAAACTGAAAGACGGAACCGGAGTGACGATTTATCCCTATCCGACGGGTGTGAAGCGCGGCGGAGTGGAACCGGTCAATCCCAGATTTTCTCCTGCGGCGGAAGAATAATCGTCAGGCACAAGACATGTCTCCACAAAAGCGTTGACGGAATTGCTCTCCATCAGCAGATCATTGATCCGCTGCAACTGCTTCTCTGAACGCGGAATCCTGCACTTATTCCGGAGCAGTTTACAAGCTCCCTCAATTGGGAATTCGCCGTGATGATCACGTTGCAGTCGCCGCTTACATCATAGGTTTCGCTGCATCCTTTTGCTTCTGTCGTCAGCGTGTTCCTGCCGGTCAGAGCTTTGAGTTTGCAGACACCTTTGGTGTTCAGAAAATAGGGCTTCACATCTTTTGCCGTGAGGAGGGCTTGTCCCAGTAGACGGTGCATTTCAAAACGTTCCGCCATGTGTTCCAGCCGCAGTGCCGTGCAGTTGGAACGCCCGATGATCCGTTCCGGATATTCACAGGCGTGGACTTGCCGGATTGGATTCTTGTTCGCCTGTCATGGGGATGCTGTGTCTGTCGAAAGACTCACGCGGAGCTTTCACGCGCGCATTATAGAGGTTGCGGTCTGTCCCGGCTTCCGGAGCCGCGGCGGTGTTGCCTTTCGGAAAGGAAAAGAGAAAATACGAAGTCAACGGAACCAAAAGAAGTTAATTTTCCTGTGAAAGAAGGGGAAACCGTAATTTCCTTTTCGCAAAAAATATCCGCTTTATTCGGAAAAGATTTTGCAAGCTGTGGAAAACGGATTAGAGTATCTCCACCATACGAACAGGATTAAGTTTGAAGGATGATTTTATGCAGACAAAACCATTTGCCACTGTTGTCGTCGGAGCGTTTGAAGTAAACTGCTACCTGGTGCCGTCGCCGGACAAGAAGACTCTTTACATCATTGATCCCGGCGGCGATGCGCAGGATATCATTGCCACGGCTTCCGCATTTTCCTATGAGAAGGCGGTTATTCTTCTGACGCACTGCCATGCGGATCATATCGGCGCAGTGGGAGAAGTTGCAAAAAAGCTGCATATCACCGAACTTTACATCGATCCCGCCGACAGTGTAATGTATGCGAGTCCGGCGAACTGTTTCCTGCCGTATCTCCCCGCGTCGAAAAATCTCCTTGCGCCTTCCCAATGGCCTCCGCAGACCTCCGATTTTGAGATTCTCCATACGCCCGGACATACCCCCGGAGGCGTTTGCTATTATTTCAGGGAATACAACGCGCTGTTTACCGGAGACACGCTGTTCCGTGCCTCGGTCGGCCGAACCGATTTCCCCGGCGGTGACACTGCAGTCCTGATGGAGTCCATTTCCAGCAGGCTGATGACACTTCCCGATTCGCTGGAGATCTATCCCGGGCACGGTTATCCGAGCACAATCGGATTCGAGAAACAGAACAATCCGTATATCCGCTGAAAGAGATTTTCCCGTGCACATTCCTGCCGGGCACGCGGTTCCGGCAGGAAAGGAGTTTTCCCATATCTGTCTCTTGAGAGAACCTCAGGAAAATCAGCATACGGGTGCTGCAGATTTTACAGCCGCTTCATTTTCCTGTTTCCCGTGAAATGGAAAATTTTTCGTGAATTTTTCGGCGGGAAACTGTTTTCCGTGTGCATTTCCGCGAAAACGGGTTATATTCCCATGACAGTATTTCCAAAATCAATGATTTGAGGGACATGAGGGTCATGGACAGCAGTAAGATACGCAGTCGCGTCTGGGTTGAAGTCAATCTGGATACTCTGGAGGAGAATTTCAATAAAATCAGAACCGCAGTCGATCCGGCAAAGGTGCTTGCCGTGCTCAAGGCGAATGCTTACGGGCTCGGAGTCGAAAAGATCGCGGAGCGGCTGAACCGTGCCGGTGCCGCCGGATTTTGCGTTGCGGAACTCAAAGAGGCGCTGCCGCTGATCCGTTTCGGCAAACCTGTCCAGATTCTCGGCGGCGTATTGGATTATGAAATTCCGGAAGCCGTTGCCAACGGGATCATCCTCGGGATTACGGACATGGAGACCGCGAAAAAAATCAGCGCGGAAGCTGTCCGTCAGGGGAAAACCGCGGAGTGCCATTTCAAACTCGATACCGGCATGGGGCGTCTCGGCATTCTCGCAAAAGATGCCGTCGGGCTCATTCCCGAAGTCCTGAAACTGCCGAATCTGGACTGCTGCGGCATCTATTCCCACTTTCCCGTGGCGTATCGCGGCGAGGACAACTTCAGCACGCGCCAGGCGGATAAATTCTACCGGATTCTGGAAGCCATGCGCGAAAAGGGCATTTATTTCCGGAAGATTCACATGGCGAACAGCGACGGGATCAACAACTGTCCGTTCTCCTTCCGCTATCCGTTCAACTATGTCCGGACCGGGATCAATCTTCACGGTTCATTTGACAGCGAGGGGCAGCGCGCACTGGACTTGAAATCCATCCTGACGCTGAAAACCCGCGTTGTCGCGGTGCGCAATATGCCTGCCGGACACACGATCGGCTACGGGGGAACGTGCCGTCTGGTGAAGGATACGCGCGTCGGAACCATCTGTGCGGGATATGCGGACGGTCTGCCGCTGAATCTTTCCAACCGCGGATATGTGGTGATCAAGGATCGCCTCTGTCCGATTCTCGGACGTCTTTCGATGGATTATGCGACGGTTTCCCTGGATCAGTTTGAAGACGGCGAAGTCAAAACCGGCGATGATGTGATCTGTCTTGGAGGCGAAGGCATGAATGCGGTTCCCGTGGAGAACTGGGCGCAGCTCAAGGGGACGCATCCCTATGATGTGATCTGTTCCCTCGGGACTCGTGTGGAGCGGGTTTTTGTAAGCAGAGAATTCAACAATTTATAAAAAACGGAGAGAGTATCACATGAACAGAACAGCAAAGATATTGACGTTGCTGCTGACGTCTGCCGTGCTCGGCATGACAACCGCGTGTATCAGTGTTACCTACGAGGGAGTCGAGGACTTGCAGCCGCTGCCTTCCGATGCGAAAGTCGGGGTTTATTATGAGAAATCCCTGATTCCGGTTCCCGAGTCACAGTACACCAGAATCGGGGAAGTGACCGCGAGCGGTTCCACGTCCAGTTACACGTTGACGCAGATCAAGGCGCGTGTTGTCAAGGAGGCGAGGGAAAAGGGGGCGAACGGCGTCCTGATTCAGTCCGTGGACATGAAGAAGACCGGCGAAGTCCGCGGCGATCAGGTTAAAAACCTGAATGCGCCGACATGGACCACGGTGGATAATTCCGCAAGCAATATTACACAGGCACGTGACGCTTTGATCTATTCCAGCGGGCAGGATCCTGATATTCCGACTTATACGATCACGATCAAGGCAATGCTGTTCAGCATGCCGGAAACCGCTCTGAAGGCTTCTCTCGAAAGAGCGCGGGGCACTGATGTGGAAAAAAAGACGGAAAAATGAGGTCCTGCCTGGAAAGAGTGCCGGGTGCGGGAGGGGAATCCTGATCCGTTTCGTCTCGTATGCCCCGCTTCCATATCCGTAAAGACGTATATTCAGCAGAAAATCTGGGAGAGGTTCCAATATGAAAATTTATATCTTCGTTGACATTGAGGGAATCAGTGGAGTCAGCAGCCGGAAATACATCAGCATGGATGAAGGCAGACCGGATCTGGTCGCCCTGGCGCGCAAATACATGGCGGAGGATGCCAACGCCTGTATTGAAGGATGTTTCCGGGGCGGGGCGGACGAGGTGATCGTGAGGGACGGACACGGGGGAAGTTCCAATATGACCCGTGAGCAGATCGACCCGCGTGCGGATTTCATCGACGGCATGACGCCGGGAATCCGTTTTGCGGACATGGACGGCGCGGACGGTCTGATTCTGCTCGGCTATCATGCGATGGCTGGAACGGCGGGCGCGATTCTGGAGCATACTTACAGTTCCGTTGAAATCCAGAATGTCTGGCTGAACGGCAGAAAGGCGGGCGAGGTCGGGATTGATGCCGCGATTGCGGCGGAACATCAGGTGCCGGTAATTCTGGTTTCCGGCGATGACAAGGTCTGCGCCGAGGCTGAGGACTGGATACCGGGTGTCGTGACGTGCGAAGTGAAGAAAGGATTCAGCTCTTTCGGCGCGCGTATGCCTTCCCTGGAAAAGACGCGTCAGTTGATTACGCGGAAAGCGGAGGAGGCGGTCCGCAAGGTGAAGCAGATCCCCTGCATCCGTCTGGAATATCCGGTGAAATACCGTGTGGAACTTGTCGAGCGCCGTCAGCCGAATCCGTGGGCGGAACGCATCGACGGCAGAACTTATGAAGTGGAGACGAATTCCGTGGAGCAGACACTTCTGGGCAAAGTCTGAAACATTGGATTTTTACTGTAAAAATATTCCCCTGTCATCGGGATTACCGGCGACAGGGGAATATTTGTTGTGGTTTGCCGTTATTCCGCTTTGAATTGCGCGCTGAATGAGATGTCTCCGCCGGGAGCGATCAGCGCCGGACGGTAGAAGGGTTCAAAGGTTGCCGCGAGCATATTGGCGGTATCCCAGACCGCGACTCCGGCGAACTGTTCCGCAGGGAGGAATGTTGCCTGCATGACGCCTTTTCCGGGGATGGCAAGACGGAAAAGATTGCCTTTGATTTTGAGCGTCGGGTTCTTGACGTTGAAAAGACGGCGCATGATCTGCTCGGATGCCGGATCACAGTTCGCGCTGAGCAGGGTATAAGTGTTCGGACGCTGGAATTTCCGTCCGTTGTTTTCGACCGTTCCCCTGTTCAGATTGTTCCATGCCGCAGGGATAAAAGACCAGCGGTAGCCGACATCATTCATGGCGACCGCCTGTGTATTATTCAGCTTCACCTCAAAAGCAACCTGTTTCAGATCGGAGGACAGAGAAACTGTCTTGATGATTTTCAGTCCGGCGAGCTGCGGATAACTGCGGACCGTCGTCGTGAATTCCGCCGTGACCCGCAATCCCTCCGCGGAAATCTTCTGGTCTGTGACGCGGTAGTTGCTGTTCACGACCATGCCGTTTTTTCCGGGTGTCCAGAATGCCGACTGTCCGAAGTTCGCACTGCATTGCTCCGTTCCGTCCACCGTCCAGGATTCCAGTGCCATGCCGCAGGGATTCAAGAGCAGGGTGTTTTTCCCGGAAACGACCTCCAGCATGGGCTTGCCGTTTTTTGTGACAGGCTTGCAGGAGAGTGCGCCGGAACTCATGCTTTTGAGTTCGCCGATGTCGTTTTCCGCATGGAGCGCCTTGTCGCGGGCGGCTTCTTCATCGGCGGCGCGCCGGTTCTCCTTCTGACAGCGTTCCAGTTCCCTGCGCATCTCCGCAGTGGTTACGGTTTCCGCCGGAATCTTTGTCGCGGGGGCGATCTCGAAGAACGCCCAGCGCATGGCTCCGGCGTGAAGCAGAATTCCGTCCGCAAGCATTCTCCCCGTGAAGAATTTCCCCTGTTCCGGCACGAACTGACGGCGGAACGCCTTTTCCTGAACGGTATATTCCTGATCCGGTTTCAGCCCCGGAACGCGAAGCTGGAACACGACATCGCCTTTTTCCCAGAAGTTGCCGGCGGCGACAAGAATCCGCCCGTCCTTTTCAAATGCGGCGACCTGAAGCAGATCGCTTTTCCTGACATCCGGCAGGAATCTCGGTTCAATGTTTTCCACGGGAGCGGGAAATGGCGTCTGCGGGACAACGGTTACATCGTCTTTCTTTTTCCCGTTCATGACGATATCCTCATTCGCCGCGATCAAGGCATTGCTGTCCGCAAGCGCTTTCCAGAAGCGGTGATCGTAACCGCGCGGGAAGAAGTAGAGGATCGAAGCATCGTAACCGGCAAGGAAAGAGCTGATCTGATCCATCGCCATGCCTTCGGGCTGTCCCAGCCCCGTCATATTGAGCTGGCTTCCGTGCGGCATCGCCATGAGCTTTGCACGTTTTGCCGGATTCGGGAAATGCTTCCGGTAGTCGCGGATGACACGCTGTGCCATTTCCCAGGTAAGCAGGTTCGCTCCTTTCGTGTAGGCGTAGGGCTGATCGGCAATGAACCAGACATAGGGACCCCACACATTCAGCCATTTCAGGTCTCCGGCATATTCATACGGCGTGAACTCCCACTGTTCGTTGAAATGATTCGGATAGCGGATGATCTGATCCGTGCCGACCTCGGGGCAGAAACCGATTTCCGCCGCACCGAGTTTCAGGCTGTCTTCATGCAGTGTTTTGACGAGCCGCCCGTGCTGCCAGGCGCGGAAACGGATCGCCTGATCCCGGTAAGGCATTCCCGGCTGCATCTGCGCGGGCCAGATCTCCTTCACTTTTTCCGGGGAAAGTTTTGCGAACTTCGCGAACTCCTCACGGCAGTTGTCGCAGAAACAGCCCTTGTTGACGAATGTGTAAGGTTCCCAGTTCGGCTGGATGCCGTCTTTTCCCGCAAGAGCGTCCTTGAGTTGCGGGAGGACGGTATCTTTGTAATACTGTGTCCGGTTGTAGACTGCCATCGGGCATGTCGCAAGAGCGGAATGGTTCATGACCGGCTTTCCATCCTTGTCCAGATAGTTGGAATCAGCGGGTTTTTTCTTTGCGTCCATGATCCCGATGCGGAATCCGTTGGCGATATTATAGCCTTCCGAAGTGATGAGGCGGATGCCGTTTTCGCGCAGTTGTTTTGCATATTCGGGTTTGACTCCGGCGGTCACGAGAGTGGAACCGGTCTTTCCGGCGAATTCTGCAAAACGCCGGTTTGCCTCCGGCTGCTGGAATATAATGTCATTTGTGACGGAACTGAAACCGGGATAGAATTGTTTCGGCGCCGGAGTTCTCGGCAGCGGGGGCATCATCTTCAGGGAAAACGTTTCGGGGGAGCTGACCATTTTTCCGTCTTCCGTGAGATAATAGCGGCAGTTGTTCCAGACCGTTCCCGCCGGAGCGTTGCCGGTCATCATGGCGCATGCGATATTCCAGCCATTGAAACCTTGCAGATTGCGGATGAGGCTGATAATCGCATCATTGACGCCAAGTTCCCATCGTTTCCATTGTTTGCCCCCGACAGTGATATCGGTGTTCCTGATTTCCTTTCCGAAATACAGGTTTGTTCCATTGACGGAGATTTCCGCCGGCAGTTCCAGATTCATTGTGACCCTGCCGACATTCAGCGTGCCTTTCGGCTGGTTGTTTTTGAACTTGAAAGCGATGACTCCAGGTTCACCGGAGGCGAGGGCGAACGTGTTGTCCAGAAGTTTCCCGGGAGCGAGTTCAACGGTAACGGGAGTCTTGACTGCGTCCAGTTTCACGAGTTTCAGGTTTCGTATCTGAATCCTGCCGCAGCCGTCCGCGCGGATTGAGATTGCAAGGTCGCGTGTTTTCGGCGGGGCTGTGAACTCATAACTGTAAGGATGCCACTGCGGACCTGCGCTGATTTTGCTGTAAATGTAATTCCGTGTTGTTTTGCCCCTTCCCGGGCGCGGATCGCTGCCGTCGTGGAAGTTCAGCAGAACCATCTGGTCGTAACGGTTCTGTCCGATGACCTGATTGCGGCTGTCGAATGCAAGCCGATAGGTTCCACCGTTTTCATCCGGCAGTTTCACGGTCTGGTTGAATGCAATCGTGAATTTGTCGGAAGCCTTTCCCATCAACTTTTCCAAGCCGATTCTGCGGTTCAGCTCCAAGGCTTTTTCTGCTTCCGTATTCACAATTCGTGCGGAAACATGGGGTTCGCACAGGTCATTGTATTTTTCCCGGTTTTCCTGTCCGAAAATCCAGATGCCGCTGTTCCAGCCATCGGCGGCGGAACGAACCAACGGAGCGGATAAATCACTGTTTTTCAAAAGATTTGTTTCCGTTCCTTTTGAGATATCAAAACGTTCTGCGGAAATTTTTTCCATTGGGAATGTGACTCCGCCTTTCTCAAACTCGAAGGCAAAAACCGCAGTAGAACACAACAGTGCCGGGAAAATAATATGCTGCAATATTTTTGTCATAAAAACTTTTGTCCCTGTTATTGATTCAGTCCTGCTCGTAAACCTGGACATCTTTGAAATTCAGTTCTCCAATGCCGTCAATCCTGACTACAAGTTCCAGCCAGTTTGCTTTTTCCGGGACTGTTACCACCTTGCTGACTTGTTTCCATTCGTCGCCTGCAGTATTCTGGAAAGATAAAACGCGCAACTCCCCGCGCGGAGCTTTGTCAAGAGACTGGTTTTCCGCACGTTCAATCGGATAGATCAGGAGATAACCTCGGGTGGCATCCGTGCCTTTCATACGATATTTGAAGCTGAAGACATAACTGCCTCCTTTTGCATGAGACAATTTGACCAATTTTTGGAAACCACCGGATACACAGGACGCAAGTTTTTTATCGCCTCCGCAGATTTTTTCCAGTTCCGGGCTTTTTGTGATAATTCCCATGCCATCGCGGATTTCCCACTTGACGCCTTTTTTTACTTCGTTCCTCATTGCATCATTTGGAACGCTGGGAGCGTGAATAAAGCAATAACCGGCTTTCCAGGCTGTTTCTTCTTTGGGATTTTCCACTTGTTTGAAGTCCCCGTTTACAACCAGATTTCCGGCATTCTGTGCGGCGGCACAGAGGGAACCGAGAATGAGCGTTGTCAACAATGCGGTGGTCATTTTTTTCATTTTCAAGATCCTTTCTTTTATGGTTTATTTTTTCTGTTTGGTTTTGATATCTCAATAAGGCGGATTGGGGAAATGACAAGAATTTAATGTATGGTTGCCAATGAATCAGTTACATTCATAACCTGAACAGTTGCCTCTTCCTCCCGCATGCCACGATGGTGCATTACTACACCCTTTCCAGTCTACATTTTCCGCCATTCTCAAATCGCCGAAATGCAGATTTTCCACGTTGCCGCCCAGACAGACAAAATTGGTGGATCTGTTATGCCTCCAAGTTTGATATGTCGCGGGAGATGTCGTAGATGCAGCAGGTCTGAAATGGAAATCTCCATTGCCGTTTGTATCAACCTTCAAAGCATTTCTGTCTCCGATGATGAATAGTTTGGAAGGTTGCGGGAAATTGACTGTTTTCAGAGAGGAATACCCGGATATAAATAAATTGTAGCCCAGTGTATTGAATTCCTTACCATTTTCAGAAGGATAATTTGATTCTGCCGGACACGCGAACTTTGATCTGCGGATGTTTCCGGTATTACTTCGCGAAATCGCGCCAATTCCGCGTTTATCCTTGATTTGAAGATAATCTGTTAACCCGTATCCCGCTTGATCTGTTGCAAAAAATGGCGCTACACCGACTGCCCAGCTTCCATATCCGGTATATCCAAGTTTACCTTGCATGCCTGTTCCGGAATTATAATATGCTGATATATAGCCATTATTATCATCAATATACATATTGACGGCTTTGCCGATATTGGAAAGATTATTGATACAGGCGATTCGTTGTGCCGTCAGTTTTGCTTTGTTCAATGCCGGCAGGAGCATTGCCGCCAGGATCGCAATGATCGCGATCACGATAAGGAGCTCGATCAGGGTGAAAATTCCCTTATCATACTTCATAATTGATTTCCTTTCCTGTATTTCTGCTGATATATTAATTTTCTCGTACTTTCCCGTTCGACAATGCGGTGTGGACTGGTGATAAAAGGAACCGGATGGCGTTTCCCGCAGATGATTTCCAGCAGATAACGAATTGCATTACGCCCGATCTCCATACTGTTGAAATCAATTGCGGAAAGCGTTGGATTCATGAAATTGCATCCGATTTGTCCGCCGATGGAAAGCACCGCGATGTCATCAGGTATTCTGATCTTCCGCGCACTGCAATATTCATATACATAAACTGCAAAGAAATCGGAAAAACATAACAGTGCACTCGGCGGCTGTTCCAGCCTTCTCATCAGGAAATCAATACCGCACAGGACCTGTTCCTTATGCAGGTGGTCATCCGTCAGATATAAAAGTCCGGTATCTTCATCCAGACCTGCCATGCGTACACATTGAAAATATTCTTCCAAAGTCACTCCGCGCATATCCTTTGAAGCAATGTGTGCCACACGCTGATGCCCCTGCCGGGCAAGATAACGCAAGCCATCCTCAATAACTTTGCGGAAGTCCACTCCCATTACATGAAATCCGGTCATATTCCGGTCTTTTCTTATTGCATGGGGCAGAAGAATGGGCAGTCCTGTTTTTCTGAATATCGGGAGCTGCGGCTCGTTTCCATTGAAATTATTGGCGAACCAGATAATTCCCTGAAAACCGCATTTGAGAATTCTTGTTGCGCTTTTGTCTTCAGACTGTGATAAAATAGACGGAGATGAGCAGAGTTCAAGATTTACATTCAAGGTCTCTGCCCCGATTTGAACGCCAGGAAAAATATAGTGAAAGGGATTGGATATGTCCTGTTCGTCATTCAGAACCAGAATCTTTGTCCGGGAATCCTCCGCATCGCGTATGAAGGTGCCCTTGCCCTTGATTCGTTCGATCAGATTTTCCATCGCGAGCTGTTCCAGAGCCGGACGCAGAGTCTTGCGGGAGACGCCGAGTTCGGCGGAAAGCTCCACCTCTTTCGGCAGACGGCTTCCCGGAACGTAAATGCGTTTCTCAATCCGTTCTTTCAGCAGTTTGTAAATCTGTTCTTTTTTCGTGTTCTGAATCATATGCAGGTATCCATCAGGTATCTTGACTGTCTGCTATAAGTATCTATCAGGTATCCTCAAATGTCAAGGGGGAAAATCTGAAAAAACGGAATTTTTTCCGGAAAACAGGAGACGGAGGGGCGGAAAATACCCGAAAACGGGGTTGACCGGCGCCGCAGGTGTCTTCTGAATTTCCGCCGCTGTTATTTTTGGTATTTTTCCATATGCTTTCCGGTATCGGGCTTGATTTGGCATTCCTTCCGGATAAATTTTTTATAAAACAACAGGAAAGGATTTGATTATGAGCATCATAAAGGATTTTTCGCATTTTCTTCACGGCGGTGACTACAACCCCGATCAGTGGCTGAAGAGCCCCGGCATTATCGACGACGATTTCAGGCTGATGGACGAGGCGCACTGCAACACCTTTTCCATCGGCATTTTCTCCTGGTCGCAATATGAACCGGAAGAGGGAAAATTCGATTTTACATGGCTCGACGATATTATGGAGCGCTGCCGTGTCCACGGGAAAAAGGTCTTTCTGGCAACTCCGTCCGGCGCCCGTCCCGCATGGCTCGGACACAAATATGCGGAAACGAACCGCGTCAACGAAAAAGGGGAACGGATGCCGTGGGGCGGACGGCACAATCACTGCTGGACATCCCCCGTCATGCGCGAAAAACTGTCTGCGATCATACGCAGACTTGCGGAGCGCTATGCTTCTCATCCGGCGCTCGGCAGCTGGCATGTCAGCAACGAATACAACGGAGCGTGCTACTGCGGACTCTGCCGGAAGGAGTTTGTCGATTTCCTGAAACAGCGCTACGGATCTCTCGAAAGACTGAATGAAGTCTACTGGTCCGCCTTCTGGGGACACCGCTATTCCGCATGGGAGCAGGTGGACCCGAATGACCGTGCCATGGATCTGGCACGGGTCGATTTCCTGCGGTTCAACACGCAGCAGGCTGTGGACTTCATGCGTTTTGAGGTGGAGGCGCTGCGGGATTTTTCCGATGCGCCCGTCACAACCAATATGATGGGGGTATATGAAGGACTGGACTACTGGCGCATCGCGGAGGTCTGCGATTTTATTTCCGATGACTGTTATCCCACGTGGTACAAAGGAGAAACGGAGCTGACCGCCGCACAGTTCTCCATGAATCACGACATGCACTATTCGATGAAGGGCAGGCCGTTCCTGATGATGGAGTCCTGCCCCGGAATCCCGAATACCAAGCCTTACTGCAAGATGCGCCGTCCGCGGGAGTTCGAGCGTGAAATGCTCCTTGCGCTTGCGCACGGCGCCGACGGAACCATGTATTTCCAATGGCGGAAGGGACGCGGCAACTGCGAAAAAATCCACGGCGCCGTGGTCGGGCATGACGGCACGGACAAGACCCTGATGTTTCAGTGCGTTGCCGACTACGGGGCGCGCCTGGAGCGGATCGGCGAGATTGCGGACAGCGTGATCCGCCCTGAAATCGCGGTGATTTACGACTGGGAGTCTGTCTGGGCGTTGCACAGCACGAAAGGATTTGGCGAACGGGGCGGCGATGTACAGGAGCAGCAGATGATTGAAACGGCGAGGAAACATTACCAGTCTCTCTGGACGCACAGCGTCCCGCTGGCTGTCATCGAAAGCACATGCGACTTTTCCGGATACAAACTGCTGGTCGCGCCGATGCTGTTCATGATAAAGCCGGGAGTCATGGAACGCCTGATTCGTTTTGTGGAGAACGGCGGAATTCTGGTCATGACGTTTCTTTCGGCATACGTCGACGAGAACAATCTCTGTTTTTTCGGCGGCAATCCCGGAGGCGGGGAACTGCGCCGTCTTTTCGGCGTCTGGAACGAGGACATCGACCTTTTCGAGCCGGAAACGGAACAGACTTTGCGGCTTGACGGGTGGACGCTGAATGGAAGAGACGAGTTTCCGGTGGTCCGCCGCTGCGAGTATCTCCATGCGGAGGGCGCGGAGGTGCTCGGCGTCTGCGGCAATGATTTCTACGCCGGTTCTCCGGCTCTGACGGTAAACCGGCGGGGCAGGGGAAAGGCGTATTACATCGGAGCGGACACGAATCCTGATTTCCTGGAACTGTTTTACGGGCAGCTGCTTGAACAGAACGGAATCGAGCCGGTTCTGCCCGGACTGCCTTCCGCCGTCAAAGCCGCGCGGCGGGAAAAAGACGGCGCCGCTTATTATTTTGTGCAGAATATGAGCGACGAACCGCAGACTGTCCGGCTGCCGCATGAAATGGAGGATCTCTGGAACGGAATCTCCGCCGCGGGCGCAGTGACTCTGCCTCCGTGCGGAAGCGCGGTTCTGAAATCAAGATGATCTGCCGGTGCGGTTCGGAACGTTAGGGCGGCGTCAGCTTTCCATGAGGAATCGGTGAACCGCATTGAAGAGCGGCGGTTTGCTCCTATAGTATGGATACTTCGTTAAATTATCATGAAAGGAAGTATCCGAATGAAGAAATTCCTGGAAAAGAAACTGGTCCGGGTAAGATGCAAGAAGAACTATGCCGAAGCGCACTGCCATGTGATCATCGGGGAGGTTCTTGACGAGAATGAAGCGTATGTGGTTATCAAGGGCAAGGCGTTCCATTTCAATAAGTTGGATGCGAATACCCAGCGTCAGCATATCGTGGTGGGCGCGGTCTGCGTGCGGATTATCCCGTGGCACAACATCGAGGTGATTCACTGGATTGGCCCCAGGTGCGACTACAGCGCGGATTTCCTGTTTGACGGCGATCACAATCTCGTGCTGGACGACAAAAAGCACACGGTCATCTCCTTTGCCCGCGACAGCGAGTGAATCCGACGCCCCCCGCTGAAGGATAAACCCCTCCACCGGATGTCCGGGAGAGGGGTTTCTGCCGTTTCCGGAGATTATTTTGCGGATTTCACTTTGGCGTCAAAATGTTCAAGGAACGTTTTGGCTGTCGTTCCCGGTGCAAAACCGCTTTCTTTTGCAAGGATGCGTTCACTGTTGGGATCAATCACGACGACAGTCGGGAAACTGTAAATGCTGTATTTTTCCGCAAGCGATTTATTCTGTGCCTGAAGTTCCTGTCCGAGCTTCGTATTGATCGGATAATCCGCATTGAAGAGAATATACTTTTTCGAGGCTTCCTCAATAAAACTTTTCTTCTTGAGAATATCCCGGTCGAGGCTGATGCACGGGCGGCACCAGTCGGAACCGGAAAATACCATCAGGATCGGCAGTTTTTTCGCGCGTCCCTCTTCCTTTGCCTTTTTGAAATTGGTGCTCCAGCCTTCCGCCGCCATGAGTCCGGCGGACAGTATTACGGCAAATGCCGCAAACATTGTTTTCATCATTGAGTGTTTCATGTTGTCTTAATCCCCCTTGTCTTTTATTTTGGTTTCTGTTGTCTGTTTCCAGGTGCGGTATGGATTGCGCGCCAGGAACGAGTTGTAATATTCCGGCTTTCCGGTCACTTCCTCTCCCAGCCACGCGGGATGCTCAAACCGGCTGTCCTCGGACGCCAGTTCCAGCTCCGCGAGCACGAGTCCCCGGTTGTCTCCGAGAAATTCGTCAATTTCCCAGCGGTCGGTGCCGTTCATGACGATGTTCCGGTATTTTTCCACTGCGGGACCTTCGCAGAAATCATCAATCAGAGTATTGGCATCGTGCCGCGGAATCTCATATTCGTATTCGCTGCGGGTGCAGCCCCGGACGGGACCCTTGAGCGTCAGATAGCCTTTTTCTCCGGCAACCCGGATGCGGAGCACTCCGTTTTCCTGTTCCCGGAAATGAATATAAGCCTGCCGGAAGAGCGTGCGGGTCAGAACCCGGCTGCGCCATGAATCGTCTTTCAGCAGAAACTTGCGTTCGATTTCCGTTCCCATTGCAGCACCGGTCAGAACCAGCCTTTCCTGTTCTTTATGTAGGTGTAGTAAAACTTGTCATCGGGTGTTGTAAGATAGATGATGCCCTCGATCAGTCCGATAATTCCCATGACTGTGCCTGCGAGACCGCATGTCAGGAGGGTTACAAGAAGCATGATGATCCCTTCGATCGTGTAGCCGAGTATGAACTTGTGAATGCCGAGAGATCCCAGAATGATTCCGAGGATTCCGGCAAGTATCTTTTTCTGATTGACGTCGGGGGGAACCAGATATTCCATTGTAATGCTCCTTTGTGTTGTTGAATATTATAAAGTTACTCTGCAATGGCGGAAAGTCAATCTGAAAACGGGAATTTTCCGCAGGAAACCGGATTTCGGCGCCATATATTCTGCCGAAAAGAGCTGAAACAGGAACTTACAGCATGGAAATCGCGTCCACATCCACGTAGATTTCGACGTTCGGACGGCGGACGGAATAGATTTCACGGCGCAGGGCGCGGCGGAGCGGAGCCAGCCTGCCGCCGCGGAAAGTTGCCATGTAGCGGTATTTGCCCTTGACGCGCTCAATTGGCGCGGGGGCGGGCTCGGAAACGATGGTTTCCGGGTCGAGACAGGGCTGGATCTTTTTCATCAGCGCGGTCGCCTCCGCCATGATTTCCGCAGGGTCTTCTCCCCGGAAATGCACAATCATCATGTGTCCGAACGGCGGATATTTCAGCTCCTCGCGGACGGTGATCTCCTCCTGGTAGAAGCCCTCGTAATCATGCTCCGCGGCGAATATGATCGGAGGATTGAACGGGGAACAGGTCTGCACGAGAACTTCTCCCTTGACTTCTCCCCGTCCGGCGCGCCCGGCAACCTGCGTGAGGAGCTGGAACGAGCGTTCCGCCGCGCGGAAATCCGGCATGAACAGCCCCATGTCCGCGTTCACGATTCCGACCAGCGTCACATTCGGGAAGTGCAGCCCCTTGGCGATCATCTGAGTGCCGATCAGAATGTCCAGTTCGCCGCGCCGGAACTGCGACAACACTTTCGCATAGAGGCTCGGGCGCGTCATGCTGTCGGAATCCATACGGGCGATCCGGGCGTTTTTGAATACCTCCAGAGAG
Organism: uncultured Lentisphaeria bacterium; assembly: GCA_949282305.1. GTDB lineage: Bacteria > Verrucomicrobiota > Lentisphaeria > Victivallales > UBA1829 > UBA11452. The sequence goes on from CASDPB010000040.1 coordinate 21,228, forward strand.
ATGTTTTCAATCCGTTCCGTTCCCGCGCCGGAGTAACGGATGTGCTCCGACCCGCAGTTCGGGCAGACGGACGGAGCTTCCACGGAGGAGGCGCACAGGTGACAGGTCAGCATCTGTGTTTTGCGGTGGTAGGTGTAAGCCACGGAACAGTCCGGACACATTGCGACATATCCGCAGAGATCACATGCCATCTGCCTTGCATATCCGCGGCGGTTCAGGAAGATAATGCTCTGTTCCCCGCGCGCGATGCGTTCCCGCACCGCCTGCACCAGAAATTTGGAAAGGAACGGCAGCTTGCCTTCCTCCGTGCCTTCCAGGCGCATGTCGATGATCTTCACTTCCGGCATCAGAATGGTGGGATCGCTCCGTCTGGTGAGTTTGCAGAGCAGATACTTTCCGGTTTTCGCGTTGTAGTATGACTCCATGGACGGCGTTGCGGAACCGAGGATCACGAGCGCGTTTTCAAGTTTTCCGCGCATGACCGCCACGTCGCGGGCGTTGTAGCGCGGAGCTTCGGACTGTTTGTAGGAGGAGTCATGCTCCTCGTCCACGATGATCAGAGCGAGGTTGCGGAACGGCGCAAACAGTGCCGACCGTGCCCCGACCGCGATTTTGACCTTGCCGCGATGCACTTTCATCCACTCGTCATACCGCTCGCCGTCGGTAAGCCCGCTGTGAAGCACGCTGACCATGTCCCCGAACCGTGCGCGGAACCGTTCGACGGTCTGCGGAGTCAGCGAGATTTCCGGGACAAGCACGATTGCCTCCTTCCCGTTCTCGACCGCGCGCGCAATCGCCTGAAGGTAGACTTCGGTTTTTCCGCTTCCGGTTACGCCGTGGAGCAGGATCACATGCGGGTCTGCGGATTCCGGGTGTTCCATGCGTTTGTAAATCAGGTTCAGCGCCTCCGCCTGTTCTTCTGTGGGCGTGAGCGGCTTTGTGCGGAGGAGCTCCGTTCCGGCAAACGGATTGCGTTCCACGGCGCGGTCTTCAATTGAGACCAGCCCCAGTTTGACCAGTTCGTTCAGGACGGCCTTTGAAGCGCCGGATTCCGCGGCAAGGGTTTCCGCCTCGACGCCCGGATGGAGCATCAGGGCCTTCAGAACCGCGCATTTCCCCCTTGCCCGTGCGTTTCTGGTGATATAATCCGCGGCTTTCTGCTGGTCGTTCAGGAAGTAACAGGCTTTCGTCTTTGCCTTGATCTTGCCGCTCCTGACCGCTCCGGGAAGCAGAGTCCGGACAGCCAGTTCCCGCGCGCAGCAGTAGTAATCCGCCATCCATTCCCCGATTTTCAGCAGGGATTCTGGCAGCGCCGGATGTTCCGTGCAGACGGAATGAATCTCCTTGAGATCGTCGCGGTCCGAGGCGGAACCGACAGCCACGACGTAAGCCTGCCGTTCGCCGTCGCCGCGCCCGAAGGGAACGTTGACGCGCATTCCGGCTTTGACCTGTCCGCGGAGACGCTCCGGTATCCGGTAATCGAAGCTCCGGTTGAGCGAAAGGTTCAGAAGCACACGGGCGATGTTGGGCAAATCTTCCATAATTCTGCTGAAAACCGTCTTTCTTTCATTTGAGTAATCACTGTTTATGAGGTATAATATAAAGCATACATGTGCAAATGAAAAGAGACAAGACCGAAAAACAATCAATCTGACAGTTTCCCGGAGAAAATATGGATTCAGACTGCATAATTTTGAAAAACGAATGCCTGAAGGGGCTCTACCGGAGAATCGTCTTCTCCGCGCCCGATATTGCAAAACAGGCGCAGGCGGGACAGTTTGTCCACGTCAAGATCACGGCGATGCGGGACCGCATTCTGCGGCGTCCGTTCAGCATCAGCGATGCCGACCCCGAGGCGGGCACGCTGACGCTCGTTTACAAGATCGTCGGGCACGGAACGGAGGAGCTCAGCCGCATGCGTCCCGGCGAGCACTGCCTGATTCTCGGCCCCCTCGGCAGGCCTTACTCCGCACCGCGGAAAGGAATCAGACCCGTTCTCGTTGCCGGGGGCTACGGTTCCGCGGCGACTTATCTTCTGGCGAAACGGTGTCCGGAAAAGGGGGTGTTGCTGCTTGGCGCGCGTTCGGATGCCGATCTGATTCTCATGGAAGATTATCAGAAGCTCGGCTTCGAGGTGCGGGTTGCCACGAATGACGGAACGGCCGGGCACAGGGGATTCGTGACGGAGCTCCTGGAAGATGCACTTCCTGTAGACAGAAAGGCATGTTTCGTATATGGCTGCGGGCCTGAGCCCATGCTTCTTGCGCTGGGAAAAAAGGCGCTGTCGCTCGGCGTCGGCGCGGAATTGAGCCTTGACCAGCACATGTGCTGCGGCGTCGGCGCATGTTTTGCCTGCGTCGTAAAAGTCAAAGACGCCGCGTCGCCGGACGGCTGGCGTTATTCGAGAAGCTGCAAGGAAGGACCCGTTTACAACGCAGAAGAGGTTTACTATGGCTGATTTGAGAGTCGATCTGGGCAGAATACAGTTGAAGAATCCCGTCATGACCGCTTCCGGAACGTTCGGTTACGGCGCGGAGTATGAGGAGTTTTTCCCCGTGTCGGAGCTGGGGGCGGTTGTCGTGAAGGGCGTTGCCCCGTGGCAGTCCCACGGCAATCCGACCCCGCGCGTGGCGGAAGTCACGTCCGGCATGTTGAATGCGATCGGACTTCAGGGACCCGGCATTGAAAAATTCCTGCATGATGAACACTATATGCCGTTTCTCCGCAAGTCCGAAGCGACGACGATTGTCAATATCTGGGGAAAAAAGATTGAGGACTACTGCGAAGTCGCGCGCCGTCTTGACGAAGATTCCGAAGGAATCGCCGCACTGGAGATCAATGTATCCTGTCCGAATGTCAAGGAGGGCGGCATCGCATTCGGAACCGATACGAAAATGATGGGCAAGGTCGTTTCCGCGGTCAGAAAGGCGACCGGACTGCCGCTGATTACGAAATTGAGCCCGAACGTGACGAAGATCGCGGATTTTGCGAAAGCCGCCGAGGACGCGGGGAGCGATATGGTTTCCCTGATTAATACGATTCCCGCCATGGCGATCGACATTGAGACGTTCCGCCCGAAAATAGCAAACGTCACCGGCGGTTTTTCCGGCCCGGCGATCAAGCCGATTGCCGTGCGAATGGTCTATGAGGCGGCGCACGCGGTCAGGATTCCGGTGATCGGCATGGGCGGCATCACGACAGGCGAGGATGCGGTTGAATTTCTCCTTGCCGGAGCGAAAGCGGTTGCCGTCGGAACCGCGATTTTTGCCGACCCGATGGCGCCGGTCAAAGTGATCCGGGGCATCAATGATTATCTTGACCGGAAGGGATTCAAGTCCGTCAACGATATTATCGGATTGTTCGGCAGATAAACATCCCCGGCTGTTTCCGGACGGCGGAAATGCCCGCTGCCCGGGGACAATGATTCATGGCGAATTGATGATCGGTGTTTTCCGGTGAAGCCGCGGACGTTGCTGTCAGGAGTGTCGGCGTCCTGTCCGGCTTCAGTGCGGCAGGTGTTGATATGGAAAAACGTTTCCGTTTTTCCATGCGCCCGGGACAATCCGGGGATTCCGCAGACTCCGGTGGAATTCCCATTCCCCCTTGCAGAAAGCGAGTTGCCGCTTGTTCCCAATCCGTTTTCGCACTCTCCATACTGTTGCGTAAAATTGTCCTGGAATCCTGTGGGATGTCGGCATTCGGCTGTTTTTTTTGGGAAAAATCCGGCTTTTTTTATTTGAAAGCATTGACAAAGAGGAGTTTTTGACTATAATTATATTAATCGGTTAATATAAGGACGAGCGGATGTCGAAAGTGACGTTGAAAATGATTGCGGAGCGCTGCGGTGTGTCGTCGGCAGTGGTTTCCGCGTGCCTGAGCGGGAGAAACAAAAAGATCGGCTGCTCTTCTGCCAAGGCGGAGGAAATCCGGAAAGCGGTTGCCGAGATGAATTATGTGCCCAGCGTCTTCGCCCGTTCAATCCGGACCAAGGAAGTTCCCATCATCGGGGCACTGTTTTATGCGGAATCCGAGACATGGCAGCTGCACCAGCGGTATTTTCAGGCTCATCTCATGGAAATGACGTTTCTGTTCAACCGGGAGGATCTTGAGGTGGCATTTATTCCCTATCATTCCGAAGAGGAACAGCTGAAACGTCTTCAGAGAGTGGTTTCCAGGGGGATGATCGGAGGCGTCGTCTCCAATATCATGACGCATTCCCATGTCGCTTTCTGCAGTTACCTGAAGGAATGCGGACTGCCGCACATGGTCATGGGAAAGCCTTCCGTGGAGGGGGTGTATTCTGTGGATTACGATTTGAATGATATGATTTCCGTTCTGAAGCGTCTTTTCCTGGCAAGCGGTCTGAAGCACTGCTTCCGTGTTTTTGCAAGAAACGGGGAGGTGGTCTTTTTTTCCGGAATATCCGATGCTTTTTCCTGGAATCCCGACAGGATGTTCACTTTGCATGATGTCATGGGAATTGCCGATGACGCTTATTTCATCATTCCGGGGCATGAGATTCTGAATTATATGCGTTACAGGGGATTTTCGCCGCCCCATATCCTGCTCTGCGAACAGGCGTCGGAGTTTCTGATGCCTTCGGCGGAATATGATCTTGTCGTGGCTGATGTTCAGTCGAACCGGATCCATTACATTGCCGCTGCGCTCTCCCGCTGGATGAAGCACGGGGAAAAACCGGAGAATATTTCCCATATTGTTTCGGATTACGGTTCGATCGAAGTTTTTCCCAGACTGCGCGGGGATGCGCGGACACGGGGAAAGAGACGGAATGAAAAAAAACTTGGCGGAAAAAGGTGAGGAAAAAGCAATGCGCCGGAAAACGGATTCATTTACATTGATGGAACTGCTGATTGTGATTGCGATCATCGCGATTCTGGCGGCGATGCTGCTGCCGGTATTGAGCAGGACGCGGGCGGCGGCATATGGCGTATCCTGCAAAAACACATTGCGCCAGCTTGCGTTGTGGTCGCAGGGATATCAGGATTTATATCATGACTATATCATGCCGACTGCAAAACGCGGGTATCTGGAGGGATATGCAAGTTCTTATCCGAACGGCATAATCCGGCGTTGGTTCGAGCTGATGATCTCGCCGAATACGGGGCTTGGAATCCCCGGAATCAGGAGCGGCGTCGGAATCAATCATGCTTATGATGCGGGAAATCTGAAAGCGGCGCCGGTTAAATTCTTCATGTGCCCCGCCCATGTCGCGGAATTTGACAGAACCCCGAGACGGTCGGAAGGGGCGGATTACATGTATTACTGGCTGACCCCGTTTTCCACTTCATATTCCTACAGTTATTATCTGGGGGCGAACGATGAGTATTCGGGGAGCGACAAGAGGACGCTGATTCTTGGAAAATATTCGGGGACTCGCATATCTCCCTCGCGCATCCTGACCTTTTCCGAACAATGGAAGGCGTTGAATATGCTTGGAATTTATGACGGATACGGAATTTATCTGATGGAGTCGCAGGGACATAAGTTCAATCCCGCCTGCTATCCGCACAGCGACGGCATGACAAGCGCTTACGGGGACGGGCACGTCGCGTCTGCAAGGCTGCTGCCGACGGAAAAACTGCATCCGTGGTCGGAATGAAACGGGGCGCACAGCCAGATTCATTACGGAAAGTGAAAACACCCTGCCGGACAGGGGGAAAGGAGATTCGGAACGGAGATTGGCATGTTTTCCCGCAGAGAAAAACGGAGCTGAAACGAAAAAGAGAAAATGCCGGTGCTTCCGGCTGAAGGAGGAGTTTTTTATATGAATGTTTCCTTGATTCGAGTGATGGCAACCGCGGCCGGACTGTTTCCGGGAATTCTGTTCAGTGCAGACAATCTGCTGAAGAACGGAAATGTGGAGGAGGTAAAAGACGGACAGCCCCTGTGCTGGTTCAAAGGCAGCACCGGAGGCTCTGTCGCATCCGTTGTGAAAGATGGGGAGAATCACCGGCTTCACCTGAAGAAAGTCAATGACGGCAAAAGTACATTTGCCGCCTGGATACAGGATGTGACGGTCAGACCCGGTACGGAATACCGGCTTTCCGGCATTGCCGAAGGGGAGGGGCGGCTTTTCTGGTATGAACTGGATGAAAACAGGAAATTTTTAAAACAGATACGCGGCGTGACCTTTAAGAACAGTGCGAAATCACCGGTTTCCACTGTGTTCCGGACGTCCCCGAAAACCGGAATCTGCCAGATCCGGTTCGAGATTTACGGCAGGGAACGTGCCGCGGAAGGTTTTCTGGATGACGTCTGTTTCGAGGAACTGCAGGGCGATTCAGACGGTAAGTCAAAGGGCATGTGAGCTTCAGGAGGTTTTGATATGAAAAACAGCATCTTGCCGCTGCTTGTTCTGTCGGCGTTGTGTTCCGGGGGGATTGCGGAGGAGCGTTTTGCGGAGAAGCCGCGGTCTGTCGATCTGCCGCAGATACGGCTTCAGCCGGCAGAACCCGGAAAATCATGGAAAGAACTGCCCTATGTCGAAGACAATCCGCTTCCGGAGTTTACGGAGGAGGAGAAGCGAGTCGGGATGATGCTGTTCACACGTCCGCTGACGGCTCCGGTTTACCCACAGACACGTCCGGCGCCCTGGGAGCGGACAAGCCGGCTCTGCACCTTTGCCGCGCAAGGACAGACCGCCACGCTGAATTTTGCCGTGTTTCCCGTACATGCTCTCAATGGATTGACGGCGGTTGCCGAATATCCGTTCAGGGACGGGGGGGAACTGCGGCAGATTGTTTATGCCGACTACCGGTATCCGCATTACACTACAACGGGAACCTTCCGCCGCTCGCCGGGCTGGATGGTGCCCGCGGGACGCTGTGATGTCCCCGGGCTGGAACCGCAGCGCTATGTCCTGAATCTCCGGATCCCGGAGGAGGCGGAACCGGGAATTTATCCGGGCAGAATTCTGCTCTGGCATTCCGGGTTTGACAAGGCGCTGGTGCTTCCTTACAGCATACGGGTTCTTCCCTACCGGCTTTCCCGCGATCCGGGGAAACATATCAGTGCTTATGCGTATGGAGTCCGTCAGCTCGGGAATGGACGCGAACACGGCGGCGATCCCGCATGGCTGGAAAAGGCTTCGGTGAACGATTTCCGGAGAATGAAGGAATACGGATTCACGCATCCGCCGACGCTGTTCATCAACTATACTCCGGCGGACGGCGGCGGCTTTTACATTCAGGACTTTGAAAAACTCCGGGACGAATGGCAGAAGGCGGGACTTTCCGCGCCCCGCCTGATTGCCCTCGGGGCTTTTACATCGCAGCTGTATCAGAAATACATGGGCGGAGCTCCGGTAAAAAGCCAGCTTGAAATGCCGCCGGATACATTCTTCGCGGAGCTGGAGCGGCTCGCCCGGAAGTTCAAGAAAGCGTATGACAAGGCGGGACTGCCGGAGCTGTATGTGCTTGCCGTGGATGAGCCGATGCCGGACGGAGTGGAATATGTGAAGCGGATTTACCGTGCATTGAAAAATGCCGGTCTGAAGACCTTTATCACATCCTGCCCGTTCCGGAAAGAGATTGACGAATATGTCGATGTCTGGCTGGATCAGGGATTTGATCCGCTGGAAACGGTTCGGAATTCGGAGAAAGCGGAGTTCTGGTGTTACCCGAATCATAATGTCTACGAGCTCAGGAACACGGCAGTCATGACACGCGGCGGGCGCATGACCTACGGATTCGGATTCTGGCGCAGTGGCTACTCTGCGATGATTCCCTGGATGTGGAGCTGGAACGAAAGCAAGCCGGTTCCCGGGATTGCTTTCGGCGGGCAGAGGCTGACGGATTCCGGGGATGAACTGATCGAATGGGAATGGGAGTCCATCCGGGAGGGAATTGTCGACGGGATGTATCTGTACACGCTGCAGGAGGCGATCGTCCGGCGTGAGGATACAGACAGTCCGCAGCTGCGTTCTTTGCTGAAAGACGCCCGGAACCTGCTTCAGAAAATATGGAATTCCATTCCCCCGGAACCGAAGTATTTTGCAGACAACCACTGGGCGGACGGAGAGTTTGATTCCCGCCGTGCCGAACTTGCCTCCATGATCCTCAGACTGAAAAAATATCCGGAGACCAGCCGGAAAAATGCTCCGTCGATTCTGGCGGATGTCTCCGGCAGGTTTGTGCCGCAGGACGCAGCGGCGTTTTTTGAAGCCGAAGAGAAGGCAGGCAACCTCTTCCGTATGCCGGTTCCGCTGTCCGCATGGGGAAGCAACGGCGAGGACGAAGGGAGTGTTTCCGTTGCGCCGGATGGTATTGTCGATTTCCGGATCAATGTGGATCACAAGCACATCGGAAATTCCAACGGCTATTACCGGGGAACGCCGTCTCTTGTTGCTGCGTTTCCCGGAAAACTTGATATGACGAATTACGGTTTCCTTTCCTACAGGATGAAAGTCTCTTCCAGCCGTCATATTGTCCAGGGGGTGAAATGGCCGTATCAGCTTCTCTTCTTTTCCGTGGATGACGCCGGAAGAACGACGCAGGGGTCGATTGATCCCGTTACGACGATCGAGCCGGGAATATGGCATCACAATCTGTATCTGCTCAATACCTCCCTCGGCTCCGGGGAGATGAGCAGGATTGCAGGATTCTGGTTTTATTTCAGAGAGGTGAATTATGACCACGGCGACAGGCTTGCTGTGCAGCTCCGCGATGTCTGCCTCATCGGGGCGAAAAGGCCGCTGGTGCAGACGATGTCCGCCGATACCGCGGCTGCTCCGGCGCGGGAAATCCGCTGGCGTGCAGGTCTGTTTGGAAAAATGGAAAAACCAGTGAATGCCAGACTTGTCCTCTCCGATTCGGACGGCAACAGGATTGTGGCGGAACAAATCATGATTGACCGCAGTTCCATGGGAGGAAGGTTTGCCTGTGAACGGGCGCTGAAACCGGGAGACTATGTTCTCGGAATCGACCTGCTTGAGTCCGGCAGAACATATCAGAGGCAGACATGCCGGTTCAAGGTCGTGGAGCTGTGACGGTACGCTGTCCCCTGCGCAGATGCGGAGGCCGCCGCGGCATGGAGACATGATGTTTACAGACGGATGTTGTTGCGGTATGCCGAGGGGGGACAGCCGATTCTTTTCCGGAAGAAACGGGTGAAGTCCGAGGCATCCCGGAAACCGCACCTGTCCGCGATTTCCTTGATGCTTTCCACGCCGGTGGAAAGCATTTCCAGCGCGGCGTCGAGACGTGCCGTCAGGCAGAATTCATGGAGCGGACAGCCGCAGAGTTCATGAAAAAGAAAACGGAAGTGGTCGTAGGAGATCCCGAGCCTGGAGGCAATCCTGCGGAAATCGTAAGTGACGGCGGGATTTTCCCGTATTTCCCGGGCCAGTTCCAGAATCGTCTGAGAGAATCTGTTCCGGTTTTGCCTGGAATAGTGAAGACGGTGGATTTCCGCAACAAACTGTTCCGCCAGAATGGCGGTTTCCACCTGTATTTCCGGCCGGCGGTCCTGTCTGTTCCTGAGCTTTTCCAGTTTTTTCACAATGTCAAGAAACGGAAGTGGATTGACCAGAGGAAGGAGGTCATATTCGGAAAGTTCCTGCAGTCCTTCCAGCATTCTCCGGAAACGTTCTCCTGTGGCTCCGAACCAGGTGTTGGTGCGGACCGTCCCCGGCAGGGTCTGCCAGGCGCAGACGCGGTCCGGCACAGACCAGTAGACAAACGGAGTATCCACTTTTATTGTTTTTCCGTCGAGGATGCGGACTGCGCTGTCCTGCATGATTCCGAGGGCACCGATTTCCACACGGACAGGCTTTCGGTTTTCACTGGTCGTCAGAGACGAGACGCCGAGAATGCTGATGTCAGAAAAGTATGTCATATTTTATTCTGATTTTCCATAAAAATGCATGGAATTCCCTGTTTCTGCTTCTTGATGAACGGATGAAACCGCTGCATAATATAATAGAGATTCCGCATAAAAACAATGGAGAAGGAGAAAAGAAAATGAAAGAGACGTTTGTTGAGACACATGCACACCTGGCACATGAATTTGCATATTCGGAACTGGACAAGGTCGCTGAATCGGGATTGTTTGAGAAGATATGGCTTCATTCCATCGAATGCGTCAATTCTCCCCGCCATTCCGGAAACAAGGCGGTGCTTGAAGTCGCCCGGCACTATCCCGGCCTGTTCGAGCCGTTTGCATTCTGCCGTCTGGATGGTTCTCCCGATCAGGTCGCCGCTTTCAAGGACGCGGGATTTACAGGGCTGAAACTGATCTATCCCCCCATGGATTATGATGACCCCGCCTGTTTCCCGATTTACGAACAGGCGGAAAAATATGAAATGCCCTGCTTCTTCCATGTGGGCATCATCGCGAAACGCACCTCCGGAGAACTGCTTTTCCCGGGGCAGCTTGCGACTCCCCGCAGGATGCGGCCCAGTATGCTTGATACCATTTCCGCCGAGTTTCCCCGGCTGAAGCTGGTTGCCGGGCACATGGGGGTTCCGTGGTGCGGCGAACTCTTTGAAACTCTCTGGTATTATCCGAATGTCCGTTGCTGCGTATGCGGACTTTCCGACTACAAATGGCTGGTCGAGTTTCTCGGCGCCTCTTCCTCCGAACAGGTGCCTTATTATAGGAAAATGATGTTTGCAAGTGATGCCGCATATGGTTTGCCGGGCGTCCTTGAGAGCGTTGTGAAAAGAGCGGTGTTTTTCAGGATGTTCTTTGAGGAGGTCGGTGCCTGCTGTCCTTGGGGAACTCATGGGGAGGAGTTCATGAGGGAAAACGCACTGGATTTCCTGAACCGCGGGTAAACGGCGTTTTTTCTTCAGTGCCGGCGGACTTCGGTGCCGTCCAGTCTGCGGGTGCCGAGAAGAGTCCGGGCTTTGTCGAACGGCATTTCATAGGAGGGCAGGGCGATTCGGATTTGAGGAGAACCGAAGGAATGCTGAATGCCCATGAGGTCGAGCAGGAGCTCAAAAGTCAGATCGTTGGTAAAGATGCGGTCTGCATTGGCGCGTAGTGTCGCTTCCAGTTCAGGACGTTCCCTGCGCAGGGACACGGAAAGATAGAGCAGCATCGGAATTTCTGCGATTTCCTGCTCATAGGCATCCGCGCCATGACCGATTCCGGGTTTCTCCGAATGATCCGACAGATAGACTGCGGCTTTCACACGCGGATTCCGACGCAGGATTGAAAAGATTTTTTCAAGGACGCCGTCCACATACAGAACGCTCTTGTCATAGGGATGCCATGGGAGATCCTTCCTGAATCCCCTTGGATAGCGGCGTGCGTAAGGGCCGTGATTGCCCATGAGGTGAAGGACGATGAAAGAACGCTTTGAATTCAGATGCTGCGAAAGCGGTTCGAGCAGTGCTTCGTCCGGACGTGTCCGCCAGAGAATGAAGTCTTCCATGGTGTTGAGCCATAGACATTGGTCAGCCCCGGAGGCCAGCGCTGCGACGGGCGAATCGAAACGTCCGTGCGGATACTGGTTGCTCAGGAAGACCGTGCGGTAGGAACAGTAGTTCAGAACGTCGAAAATGCTTGGAGGAATTCCCGTTTTCGATTTGACATACTGGTTGCGGGCTGTCAGCAGACAGGAAATGACCTGCATGGTCTGCACGTGGCACGAAAATGCGTTTTTCATAAGAATGAAATCCGGATTCCGTGCCGCGGCTTTCATGAACGGCGTGGTGTCGTGCTCATAGCCGTATGCGCTGCAGCGGTTTTTGTTGTGGGATTCTCCGATAATCAGGACGTAAATCCCATCCTCGCCGCTGTTCTTCCGGACGTGTCTTCTTACGGCATCCCGGCGTTTTTCTTCGGATGCGGCATATTCCTCAATGACGGTGAAATACTGCAGACTGTCTGTAAAAAGAACTTTTGTGCGGTTCAGGGCGTCAATTCCCGTAAGCTCATTGTACAGAGCCGGGGAAATGCACAGGAGAATCAGGACAATGCAGCAGGAGGTCTCCCGGGAATTTTTCCGGACTGCTCCGATCCGGTTCAGCAGGAACAGCCCCGCGGCGGCGAGAATCAGGAGAAGGAACAGCAGCAGACAGAAGGAGTGCGTGAAAAAATAATGGATGCCTTCCGCCAGTTCCGTCTGATAGACCGCCTGAATGGAGTCATAAGTGAACTTGCGTCCGTTTACAATGTGATGCGCGATGACTGCCAGGGGAAGCAGATACAGAGGGAATCCGAGGAGCAGCGTCGGCAGAATCCGGAGAATGCGGTGAATGCGTCCCAGAAGATCGCCGCATACTGTGTCGACTCCCCAGCACCAGACGGCAAGGAGCATTGCAAAATACAGCTGGTAGACGGCATAAAACCGTTCGATCGGAGAAAAATTGAGCCATTCGCAGAGCAGAAGAACCGGAGGAAAGGCAAAATAAATCATCCGGTTCCATGCGTCGCGGCGGATCAGTGCGCCGGACAGTGCGCCGGCATAAAGCGCCGCGGTGATGAAAAAGGGGAGGATCGTGCGGGGATCAATATAGTATCTCCGGCAGAGGAGAACATAGATTGCACTCAGAAGACAGACCGCGCCGAAGACCCTGCCGAAGATGTTCCGATGCTTCCGGATCATTCCGTTCAGAGAAATCCGGAATTTTTTGACGGCTGTGAGGCAACGGTTCAACATGCGGCACCTCTTTTCACCGCAGGTTCAGTATCAATGCCAGAAGTTCCGCCGCGAGTTCCTTTTTGGGTTTGAGCTCCAGATTGAAACGGCGTCCGTCGGAGGCATAAAGCGTAATTGCATTGTTGTCGGACGCAAAGCCGCGTCCGGGTCTGCCGACTTCGTTTGCCGCAATCCAGTCGAAATTTTTTGCCTTCATTTTCTTGAGCGCGTTGGCTTCCAGATCATCTGTTTCCGCCGCAAATCCGACGAGTATCTGATTGCCGCGCTTGCGCTTGCCGAGGGAAAGCGCAATGTCTTCCGTCCGTTCCAGTTCCAGAAAGAGATTGCCCTCCGTTTTCTTGAGTTTGGTCCGGGCGCAGGCGACCGGGCGGTAATCCGCAACGGCTGCGGAGAGAATGATTAGTTCCGCATCCGCCATGGCGCGTTTCATTGCCTGTGCCATCTGTGCGGCGGTCTCTATCCCGACGAATCCGGCGAGACCTTCCGGCGGCGGAATGGCAACGGGTCCCGAAACTAAAGTGACGGCATGTCCGAGCCTGACCGCGGCTTCCGCGATGGCATATCCCATTTTGCCGGAAGAATGGTTGGTGATGAAACGCACCGGATCGATGCTTTCGCGCGTCGGCCCCGCATTGATCAGAACGTTCATAGCGGAGTGTCCTCGAAGCCTATGGCGCGCTGCTCCCGGCGGATGCGGCGGCACTCGGGACACATGAATATCTCAAGTCCGAGCATCCGGGCTGTCTTGTCCGATTTACGGATCGTGACGATGTCGCCTTCGCTGAGCTTGACACTTTCCGGCGAATTGTCGAAGACCAGCTCGGAGGGACCGCGCAGAATTCTGACTTTGATGACGGATTCTTCTTTCAGCACCAGATGATTCAGCAGTTCCGTGCTGTTGCTGAACGCGATTCCGATTCCTACGCGGAAGCTGCCGTGCGTGATGCTCCGGTAGTAGGCTGTGCTGCCGTGTACCGTGGAGACTCCCACGCCGTCCCCGACCACTTCACGCGCGTAAATGTCATCGTCAATCTTGACCTGATAGCGCAATGCGCTGACGTTGTTTATGTTGTGGATGAAAATATCGTTGATGGCGTAACGTTTGACATTTCCGATCATTCCGGCGAGTTTCATCATGTTCGTGATTTTGAGTTTCCCGGAAAGCATGGCGTCGATCTGGTTCTCGACGGAATGAAGCGGGCAGTGCGGGGCGGTCTCCACATCCCGGACAGGCATTTTCAGCCGCTGGGGATATGCGAGCTCGGCACCGAGCATGGCGCCGTCCCCGCCGTAGCTGATCAGCAGGTCGAAGTCCTCCTTGTGTCTGTCTACGACCGTGACCCCTTTGCCGAGCAGTATTTTTTCAAGCGATTCCGCATTTTTTCCGTAAAGCGCGACTTTCATTTCGCCGGACTCCTGAACTGATATTTTTCAATGATGGAATATAGCACGGCAGCCGCGCAATTTCCAACATTGACTGATGTCTTTGCGCCGAACATGGGCAGAGAGACGATCCCGTCGCATTCCGCGACTGCCTCCGGAGCGACTCCCAGCGCTTCGTTGCCGAAAATCAGGGCAAGCGGAAAACGGCAGTCATAGTCCCATACATGCTGTGACCGGTCGGAGACTTCCACCGCAAGAACGCAATATCCTTCGGATTTCAGCGCACGGACGGCGTCAACGGTTCGCTCGAACCTGCGGAACGGAACAGTCCTGTCCGCCCCCATGGCGGATTTCGCAAGTTTTGGATGGGGCGGTGCGGGCGTGTAGCCGCAGCAAATCACTTCTCTGGCGCCGACCGCATCCGCAAGACGGAAAATATTTCCGGTATTGAAGGAGCTCCTGAGACGGTCCAGTACAATCGTGATTTCCGGATGAACGCCCATGAGGAACCTCCGCTTACCGTCTCGGACGGGAGGAGGGTCTGCGCCCGCCGCTCCTGTGCTTGGAGTTTCCGCGGGAACGGGAATGTTTCACCGGCGCATTGACACGCTCCGGCAGGACAAGCATCTCTTCTTCCGGCTGAACTGTCCTGATTTCGATCTGTGCGTATTTTTCAATTTCGGGCATGACATACGCTCCGTATTCGCAGACAAAACTGATGGACTTGCCTGTCGCTCCGGCGCGTCCTGTCCGACCGATGCGGTGGACGTAGTCTTCCGGATGATCCGGCAGATCGTAGTTGACGACATGCGAGATGCCCGCAATGTGGATTCCGCGCGCGGCGACATCGGTTGCAACGACAATCCTGGTCTCGCCCGACTTGAATTTCTCCAGGATTTTCAGCCGTTTTGCCTGTGGAATGTCGCCGGAAAGAAGCTCCGCCTTGATTCCATATTCATAGAGATGATCCACCAGGTCGATGTTTTTTTCCTTCCAGTTGCCGAAGATGATCATGCGCTCGAAGGGTTCATTCCGGAGGAGCCACAGCAGCATGGGAAGTTTCTGGTGATTCATCACCGCATAGAAATGCTGATCAATGAGATCGGTCACGACGTGTTCGGGCTCCGCTTCGAGAGAGACCGGATTGACAAGCCAGCGGTCTACCAGAGCCAGTACCTCCGGCTCCAGCGTGGCGCTGAACAGCATGGTCTGGCGCTTGCCCGCGGGGGGGAGCTTGGAGACGATGCGGCGGACATCGGGAATGAATCCCATGTCCAGCATGCGGTCCGCTTCGTCGATCACGAGAATTTCTGTGGACGAAAGATCAAGATGCCCGCTGCGCGAGTAGTCTATGATTCTGCCGGGGGTTCCGACGAGGATGTCAATCGGATCCGCAAGCGAATCGCGCTGTCCCTGATGATCCATGCCGCCGAAGATGACAAGATTGTTCAGCGAAGTGTATTTTCCGAGCGCAAGCGCGTCATTGTGAATCTGGATTGCCAGTTCCCGGGTCGGGGAAAGCACCAGCACACGGCAGGAACCGGAACGTCTCGACTCCGGCGGAAGCGGATTCTTAATCAGGCGTGTCATGGCGGACGCCAGAAACGCCGCGGTTTTTCCCGTGCCGGTCTGCGCCTTTGCCGCAAGATCCCTGCCAGCCAGCGCATAGGGCAGACACTTTTCCTGAATCACGGTGCAGTATTGAAATCCGAGAGTCTGCGCTCCCGCGAGGATTTCGGGTGCGAGGTCAAGATCACAGAATCTTGTTTTCCCTTCCTCCAAGGGCGGTGCCACCAGCTCCGGCATCGGCGGCGGAGCCGGTTTCGCGTTTTTCTTCTGAGGAGAGGCGGAGGATGTTCTCCCTGTTTTGCGTTCCTGCCTTGCCTTTGCCGCGGATGGTTTTGCATCCGTTTTTCTTGCGGAGGAACGACGCTGTACAGACTGTTCCCGCTTCGGGCTTCTGGCGGAAGCCGGTTTCCGGGAAGGTTTCGTAGGTTTCTGCTTTTCCCCTTCTTCCGTGGAAGCGGTTCCGAAAATGGATTTTCTTAGAAGTCTGAGTCTTGCCTTGAGACTGAGTCGGAAGGGACGGTCTGATTTTTTCTGAGTTTTCTTTAACACGACAGTAATGGAAGTTTCTTTTGTTTAGTGATTCACGGTTGAAATGTTCGAGCTCATAAATTACATCTGAAATGGCGATAATACAAGTTTTTTTGTGAAATAACGGCAGTTTTTGCTCCGTTTTCACAAGGGGCCGTGACTGCCGGGGCGATGCTGTTCCTGAACCTGATCGGGGAGAACGGCGCCGGCGCTGACAATCAGGCGCATGGCGTCTGCAACGGACATGTCAAGGAAAATGCACCGTTCCTTCGGAATCAGAAGCAGGAAACCGCTGGTCGGGTTCGGCGTCGTCGGCATGAAGACGCTTACGATCGGCTTTCCCAGTTTTTCTGTAGCTTCAAAGGGTTCCGTGTTTTCGCTTGTCATGAATCCGATTGCGTAGGAGCCTGCACAGGGGTATTCAAACATCACGACTTTGCTGAACATGCTTCCGCCGCTTGAAGTCCAGAGCGCATCGCCGATCTGCTTGCAGGTGGAGTAGATGAAGTTGATGATCGGCAGCCGGAGCAGAATCTTCTGCGCCAGTGTGATCAGCCTGCTGCCGAGCGTCATTCTGGTGAGCTGCCCGATGGCAATCAGGAGCACAACAATGATGACGAGCGAGACGACACGGATTCCCTGCTGAACCCAGAAGGAGCCGATCTCATTCTGGAAAATATGGAAATGCCTGATGATCGCAAGCGCCCAGGTCGTCAGGAGATTGTAGATAAACCATGCGACCCAGAGTGTTACGAAAATCGGAATTACGACGAACAGCCCTGTGATCAGCAGTCCTTTCGCCTGGGAAAGGACAAAACGTCTGCTTCGCCTCGCCATCAGGGACAGGTGCAGGTTAAGTTTGCTTTTCTTCATCTTCGCCCTTGTACATCAGTTTCAGTTGGAGAATCTTGCGTTTGTCTGCCTTCAGGACAAGCGCCGAGAGCGGATTGTTCTCAAAATGAAAAACTTCCCCCTCTTCGGGTATGCGTCCGAGTTCATAGCAGATGTAGCCGCCGATGGTATCCGCCGCCTCCGTGTCGGGAATGTCCGAATCCATGATTTCATTTACATCGGAAATCATGGTTCTGGCTTCCAGCACGATTGAGCCGTCCGGCATCAGCTGCGGTTTGGTCTTTTCCTCTTCTTCGTTGTCATATTCGTCCTGAACGTCTCCGACGATTTCCTCGATGATGTCTTCAAAGGTGATGATGCCGGAGGTGCCGCCGTATTCATCAATGATGACGGCGAAATGATTGTGTTTCCTCTTGAACTCTTCCAGCAGTTCGCCGACTTCCTTGGATTCGGGAATGAAGATCGGCTTGTGCGCGAGCTGGTCAAGCGTCTTTCCGGCAATCTTCCGGTCGTCAATGAAGTCTTTGGCGTAAATGATGCCTCTGATTTCATCGACGGTGCGGTTGTAGACCGGAATACGGCTGTGTCCGGTTTCAATGAACATCTTCTTGGCATCCTCGATAGAGGCGCCCGCGGGGAGGGCGGAAAGGTCGACTCGCGGAGTCATGATCTCGCGGACGGACATGTCGCCGAGGTCAAGGATTCCCTTGATCATCCGCTTTTCCTCTTCCTCAAGGTTGTCGTTTTCATTGTCGCTGTAGTTCTCCACGAAAGAGAGAATTTCGTCTTCGGTGCTGACCTTCTGATCCGGCGCTTCCTCGTCACGCCAGTCCTCGGCGTTTTTCCTGAGCCGTCTTGCCAGAAGAGTGAACGGGAGCAGAACCGTATTGGCGAGCAGGGAGACGAACGGAAGCGTGGTCCGCAGAATGAACGTGTCGTAACGGTAAAGCACAAGGCGCGAAATGATTTCGCCGAGATACCAGGAACAGATAATTGCGGCGATAATGATGAGCATGCGCCAGGTTTGAAGGTCGTTGCCGAATTTTTCCTGAAGAACCGAATAGGAAAGCATGCCCATGAGCGATGAGAGAATGAAGAGCATCAGCTTGAATACGCCGCGGATTGAATCGGAACGATCCATCCATCCGCTTAATTTTTCCGCCAGTTCAGGTTCGGTGTTTTCCAGTTTCATAATCTGTCCGCCGGAAAGACGGTCGAATGCCTCGAAAGCGCAGAACAGCATCAGAAAGAGGATGAAACTTGCGATCAGCATTTCCAGTTCCAGAAACATTATGTATGAGTACCTCCCATCAGAACAGGTTCAGGAAAGATGTCACTGAAAGTGAACAGCTTCTCCAGTTCGTTCATTGTTTTACGTTCCCTGCGCCTCATTTTCCTCTTGAGGTCAGGTTTCAGGTCGTCCTCTCCCGAAGCGTGAAGCAGTCCGTGCACCAGATACAGAACCACTTCCCGCGAATAGGGGAGGGAACGTTTTTCCGCTTCCCGTCTCGCGATCTCCGGACAGATGATGATTTCCACTTCCACGGAATTCCCGTCGTCTTCATCCGGCAGCTCGCTTTTCGATTCACGGTAATCAAAACAGATCACATCCGTCGGCCCCTGATGCCCCACGAAAGCTTCATTGATCTCCGCCATCTCTCCCGCGCTGACGAAGTTCAGCGAAAGTTCGTCTGCAATCCCGCTTCCGGTGATCCCGGCTGCCTTTTCAGACAGTCTTTTCAGGCGTGCCATTGCCGGACGCGGATACATCTTTTCCGCTCTCCATGAACAAATCGTCTTCATCGTTACTGTCATCCTTGGGATATGCTATGCGTCCGTGCATCATGGACGAAAGCGTTTTTATAAAACTTTTGCGGATGCCCGCAAGCTCTTTCATTGTCAGATTGGCTTCGTCGAGCTGGCCGTCGCGGATCTTCTTGCGGAATATTTCCCTGACCAGTGCGTCAATGGACGCCGGCGTCGGCTTCTCCAGACTCCGCGAGGCCGCTTCACAGCAGTCCGCCAGCATAATCAGCACGATTTCCTTTTCCGACGGCAGAGGTCCCTGATAGCGGAATTCGTTTTCCCCGACATTGTGCTCGCCGTGAATTTCCTGCGCCCGCCGGTAAAAATAAATAATCAGATCCGTGCCGTGATGCTGCATGATCGTGTCGCGGATGATCTTTTTCAATTGATACTTGCGTGCAAGCTCCAGACCGTACTTCACATGATTCAGGATAATCATGGCGCTCATGGTGGGATTCAGTTCCCGGTGCATGTCCGCGCCCGGGCTGTTTTCAATGAAGTAACTCGGCTGCGAAAGTTTGCCGACGTCATGAAAGAGGGCACACACCCGCGCCTTGATGTGGTTGAGTCCGACCTCCTGCGCCGCCTGTTCCGCAAGGGTCGATACCATCAGACTGTGGTGATAGGTTCCCGGCGCTTCAAATTGCAGACGCTTGAGAAGCGGGTGATTGTAGTCACTGTAAATCAGCAGGGACATCGTAGTGCTGACATCGAAGAGAAATTCAATGACGAACAGCGCCAGCTGGGCAAGGATTGCCGTCAGCAGCCCCGTGAAAAGCGGAAAGACGGGAATCCAGAAACAGACGTCATTCCCTTCCGTGTCCTTCCATAGAAAAATGAATGCCACGATCAGGGTGGAAATCATGGTGCCCAGGAATGCCCGGACAAAGAAATTGCGGTAGTTGGTGGCATAACGCACTGCAAAACCGGCACCGCCGTTGACGATCAGCCCTGTCAGCATCATTTGGAAGGGGTTGTTCATCTGAAGGGAAACGATAGTTGTCACCAGCAGCCCTACGAACAGTGCCGCGCGGATGCCGTAAATGACGGATACGACGATTGCGGAGAATCCCAGGGGCAGAGCAAAGTAGATGACGTTTGGCGGAATGCTGTACTGTTCGCTTATGATTTTGAATAGGTCAAGAAATACCCGGTTCAGCAGAATCGAGGCGATGGTGATCAGCCCCAGAAGCCAGATGGTGCGGTTGCTGCGGACCATTTCCGGATGGACGTGATAGATGTAGATTCCGGTGAAAATGATGATTGCGAGACAGAGAAACACGTTTTCAAGGATGACCCGGTAGGGCCCCGACTGCGCCTTGGTCTTCCGAAGCTCTTTGTTATAGGCTTCCAGAATCATGAGATCCTTGTCCGTGACGACGCTGTTTTTTTCGAGGATGGGCTGTCCTTTATGGATTTCAAACATGATGGGACGCACCATGTTTGCCGTTTCTTCCCTTTTGGCTTCTGTGAAATCCTGATCGTATGCCAGATTGCCGCCGCCTATGATGGCGGTCAGTATTTTTTCGAGTGAATCGACTACCGCATCCTTGTTCGGATCATTGTAATATTCCAGGGTCGCGTTCACGATTGATTTTGCGGCTTCAAGAGGCGTCATGATTTCACGCATCGGCACACTGTCCCGGAGGCGTTTGTATGCGTCGATGATACGGATGTGTTTGTCCCAGGTCAGGCTGCCTTTCTGCTCATTGTCGATGATCCCGTTGTTCAACGAGTTTTCGAGAAGAGTGTGCATCTTCTTCATTTGCAGGGGATTGTCCATGATTTGAAGAAGACAGTCCAGCGCATTTTTGTTCAGACCCGCGACAAGTGTCCCACGGGCGTTTCCGGGGGGCGGCAGGTATTTCGCCCCTTTGTTTTCCGCGTTTCCCCGTTTCCGCAGTTCTGCAAGGAATTCCTGAAAATGTTCCGTGATCCGCGCCGTGGCTTCCGGCTGGATATTGAAATAGTAGGGGGCCTGGGATGCCACCTGATCGCGCAGGGATTTGGTTTTCAGCTTGTCCACGCCGGAAAAGTTGAATTTGGAGAAAAGAGTGTAAGGAGAATACTGTCCCGCGACGAAATGAATATCCGCGTCATCCTCCGGAATGATCATAACGATCAGACTGACGGCAAGCACCATCAGGAGCATTAGGACCAGTACAAACTTTGAATGCTCCAGCTTTTCCCCGAAAGAAGGAGGTTTTTCCGTCACCTTATTCTGTTCCGCCATTTTCGTCACCTCCGGATGCTGTCTCTTTTTTCTGGTATGCGTTGACGATTTTTTCCACAAGGGAATGGCGCACCACGTCGCGTGTCGAGAATCTGCAGATTGCGATTTCCGGAATCTGTTCCAGTCTGCGGACCGCCTCCGGCAGACCTGACGTCCGCTTATTCGGCAGGTCGATCTGGGTTGGATCGCCCGCAACCACGCACCTGGAATGGAAACCGAGGCGCGTAAGGAACATCAGCATCTGTTCATTGCTTGCATTCTGGGCTTCGTCAAGGATGATGAAAGAGTTGTTGAGCGTGCGTCCGCGCATGAAGGCAAGCGGCGCCACTTCAATGATATTGCGTTCCATCAGAGCCGCGGCTTCTTCAAAATCCAGCATGTCATACAGCGCATCATACAACGGGCGCAGATACGGGTTGATCTTTTCCTCTATTTTTCCCGGCAGGAAACCGAGATTCTCCCCCGCTTCCACCGCGGGACGTGTCAACACGATGCGGTCGACTTTTCCCGCAAGCAGTTCAGAGACCGCAAGCGCCATTGCCAGATAGGTTTTCCCCGTTCCCGCCGGCCCGATTCCGAACACCACATCTTTGGCACGGACCGCCTTTACATAAGCGAGCTGATTGGGGGTGCGCGGCACGATTTCCTGTTTTTTGGGGCTGACCTTGATTCTCTGCGAGAAGAAATTCTGCAATTCCGTTTCGCGGGATTCCTGAAATGCCGAAAGAGTCATCTGGAAATCCCGCTGGTCGATCCGTTTTTTCGTCGCGGAATGAAGTTTGTTCAGCTCCTCCAGGAAAGCGATGGCTTTTGCGACATTTTCCTTTTTGGCAGATGAAATCTTGAACCAGAGATCACGGGCGGTAACGGTGACGCCGAGCCGTTTTTCAGTTTCTTTCAGATTTTCTGTAAAACGCCCTGCGAAAAGCAGTTCCATTTCGGCTGCGCTGCTGAAAAAATACTTGTCGGAGACTATGTCTCCGGGACTTTCATTTTCGTTACTCATTATTTCCCAGCCGGAGGAATCAGAAGCTCAAGACCGGGTTTCAGTTTATTCGGATCTTTGATCTTCTCTTTGTTCGCCTCAAAGATAACAGTCCATTTTCCGCCTTTGCCGTAGACGGCTTTGGCGATATTCCAGAGATTGTCGTTTTCCCTGACAATATAGGAGGACGGAATTTCCGGCTCTTCCTTTACTTCTTTCTGCACGGCGTCATCTTTCGTTGCAACATCATCGGGAACGACAGCTTCTTCCGTCTTGGCGTCCGGCTCTGCTTCAGGAGCCTTCTGTTCCTGTTCACTTTTCAACGCAGCCTGATACGTCGCGGAACCTTCCGGCATTTCATGAGGAGGCTGCCAGTCGGGATAGCTGGACTTGATTTTGGCCGACCATTCTTCACCCTCCGGGGGCGGGGGGACGTCGCTCCCGCTCTCGAAAATACCGCAGGAACAAAGAAAAAACGACAAAAGGGAAGCTGTTCCCGCAACAAAAATATGCTTGTTCATCATCATAACTCCAAGTAACGGATTTTGACGAAACCGCATTTTATCCGGCAGGAAGCCTCCCTTTGCCTGTTCCGACTGACTGGATGTCAGTCAGAGAACCGCTTGAGAAGAATCACTCCGTTATGTCCGCCAAAACCGAGATTAATATTCATGGCAACATCGACCTTCTTTTCGACGGCGGTGTTGACCGTATAATTCAAATCACAATCCGGGTCGGGCGTCTCATAGTTGATCGTGGGGGGAATGACGCCTTTCTGGATGGTCAGAGCGCAGATGACGGTTTCAAAACCTCCTGCGGCGCCGAGTCCATGGCCCATTGTGCCCTTCGTACTGCTGATTGCCGTTTTATATGCATGGCTGCCCAAAGACGTTTTTATCGCCATGGTCTCGAATTTGTCATTCAGGGAAGTACTGGTGCCGTGCGCATTGATGTAGTCAACACAATCCGCATTCAGCCCTGCATTTCCGAGTGCCATATTCATTGCACGCGCCATGCCTTCTCCGCCCGGAGCGGGAGAAGTGATATGATATGCGTCGCCTGTTGCACCGTAGCCGACTACTTCGGCATAGATTCTGGCGCCGCGTTTTTTCGCATGTTCAAGTTCTTCGAGGATCAGAATACCGGATCCTTCGGACATGACAAAGCCGTCTCTGTCCTTGTCGAAAGGACGGCTTGCATGTTTCGGGTCATCATTTCTCTGACTCATCGCCTTCATGGAGCAGAATCCTGCGAGGCCGAGTTTGGAAACGGAGGCTTCCGCGCCGCCGCTGATCATGATGTCCGCATCTCCGCGCTGAACCGCACAGAACGATTCACCGAGAGAATGAGATGCTGTCGAGCATGCCGTGACAGCTGCAAAGTTGGGCCCCTTGGCTCCATATCGGATGGAGAGGGAACCTGATGCCATGTCGATGATCATCATCGGGATCAGGAAAGGGGAAATTCTGCCCGGCCCTTTTTCCAGCAGCACTTCACACTGCTGTTCCATTGTCCGCATTCCGCCGATTCCGCTGCCGACGCAAACGCCGACGCGATCGGGGTTGACGACTGAACCGTCTCTCATATCCAGAGGGAGTCCCGCATCTTTGAGAGCTTCATCCGCCGCGGCAACCGCATACAGGCAGAAGTCATCCATTCTTCTTGCCTCTTTTTCAGACATATATTTCGTGGGATCGAAATCTTTGACTTCGCCCGCGATCTGAGTACGGTAAGCGCTGACATCGAATCTCGTAATTTTATCCAGTCCGCATTTGCCGTTCACCAGCGCATCCCACATCGAATTCACATCGTGACCGATACAGGAAACAGCACCGACTCCGGTAATTACTACGCGTCTTTTATCCATTCAAGCCTCCGTGGATATACAAAAAAGCGGGGCATTCTTTTACGGGAATGTCCCGCTCTGATCAGCACAAATCAGAATTATGCTTTCTGTTTGCCTTCAATATACTTGATGGCATCACCGACAGTTGTCAGTTTCTCGGCGTCTTCATCCGGAATATCGGATCCGAATTCTTCTTCGAGAGCCATAACAAGCTCCACCTGGTCCAGAGAATCTGCACCGAGGTCCTCGATGAATTTTGCGTCTTCAGTCACCTGGTCTTCAGCAACTCCGAGCTGCTCGACAACGATCTTTTTCACTTTTTCTGCTATTGTGGACATTACGAACCCTTTCTGTAAGTTAATTCGCAGTTGAGTTTTGACTACACTAGCACATTAATATTGTGCTTTTTTAAAATTTTTCAAGTGTTATTTGGAAAAAAGACACTCTAAAAAATTTTCAGGGGAAGTTTCCTTCCCCTTTTGAATTCATTTTCCTGAAGGGGGAACCCTTGTCAGGACATCAGGAATCCGCCGTCGACGTTCAACACCTGACCGGTGACATAATCGGATTCCGGGCCGCAGAGGAAGCAGACCACATTCGCCACGTCTTCCGGTTTGCCGCCGCGTTTCAGCGGAATGTTCACGAGGAACGCATCGCGTGCCGCCTGCGGAAGTTTTTCCGTCATGTCCGTGATGATGTAGCCGGGGGCGATCGCATTGGCGCAGATGTTGCGGCTGCCGAATTCGCGCGCCGTGGTCTTGGTCAGCCCGATTACACCGGCTTTGGAGGCGGAATAGTTCGCCTGTCCCGCATTGCCCATTCTGCCGACGACGGATGCGATGTTGACGATCTTGCCGTAGCGCGCCTTCATCATGTAACGGGTTGCCGCCTTGGTGAAGTTGAACGTGCCCTTGAGGTTGACGGAGAGGACCATGTCCCAGTCCTGTTCGGTCATTTTCATCATGAGCGTATCGCGTGTGATGCCGGCGTTGTTGACGAGAATGTCAAGTTTGCCGTATTTGTCAACAACAGCCTTGACGGCGGCTTCCGCCTCTTCGGGTTTTGCCACATTTGCGGCGATTGCCATTGCTTCATAACCCTGAGCTTTGAATTCCTCAGCGGTCTTCTCCGCTACATCAAGAAGAATGTCGACCATTGCAACGGTCGCGCCCTCCGACGCCAGTTTTTCGCAGATTGCCCTGCCGATACCGCGTGCTCCGCCTGTCACCAGTGCGACACGCCCTTCGAGTTTCTTGCATCCCATAGTTTTTTCTCCCTTACTAGGTTTTGGGTATTTTAGAGTTGAATCTTTCCGAGGTCTTCGCAGGAAGAGACATTGAACAGCGCCTTTGCGGGGTCGATCTGTTTGACCAGCCCTGTGAGAACGGTTCCCGGACCGAACTCAATGAAAGTGTCCGCCCCGAGTGCCGACAGCGCGTTTACGCAGTCAACCCAGCGGACGCTGCCTGCGACCTGGCTGACGAGGTTTGCCTTGATCTGCGTGTAATCTTCCGTGATTCCGCCTGTGACATTCTGTGCAACAGGGACGGCATTCTGCCGGACCGTCACGCCGTCAAGAACGTCTTTGAGCTGTTCTCCCGCTTTCGCCATCAGCCTGGAGTGATAGGCGCCCGCGACTTTCAGCGGAATGATCTTGCGGATGCCTTCCAGCGTTTTGATCTGTTCGGACGCTTTGGCGACGCCGTCCACCACCCCGCTGATGACGATTTGTCCGGGGGAATTGTAGTTTGCCACGTCGATCCCGCAGTCAGCACAGATTTTCCGGATGGCATCCGCGGGAGCGGCGCCTTTGGTGAGGACACATGCCATGGTGCCGTGAGTTTCCCTGCACGCCGCATCCATCAGTTCGGCGCGTCTGGCGACAAGCCGGAGACCGTCCGCAAAGCTGAAATAGTCCGCGCAGCACAGGGCGCCGTATTCCCCGAGGCTGAGTCCTGCCGCGCCGACGGGCTTGACGGCGTCGCCGAATTTTTCATGGAACGCCGCGAGACACGCCATGCTGGTCACGAAAATCGCCACCTGACAGTATCTGCTTTCCGTCAGTTTCTCTTCCGGGCCGTTGAAGCAGACATCCGAGACGCTCCATCCGAGAACGGAATCCGCCTCCCTGTAGACCGCAGCTCCCGCCGGACTGTTGTCATAGATGTCTTTTCCCATTCCGACGCGCTGTGCGCCCTGTCCTGAAAAAATAAAAGCAGCTTTCATTTTTTACCTTTTGTTGTTTTCTGTTTTTGCTTCGCCGGAGACGATTTCCCGGCATGGTTTTCTATATTTTCCTGAAGTTCCTCTTTGTATTTCGCGAACTCCGGCATTGTTCCATACGCGGCAAGAAGCCGTTTCGCTTCCTCCTTTGAGCCGTTGTGCCATTTCTGCGCCGCGTCTTTGACCGCATTGGAAAAATATATATTTATCATAGACTCTATTTCCGTTTTTTCAAATCCGTTTGACGCAGTTTGCCTTGCATCCTTCCATCTGCCGAGTGACGCAAAGAATGCCGGAACGGAGAAATCCTGTTTTCTCTTTTTTGACGCATGTTGTTCCAGTGAAAGAAGTTCCGAAGATTGAAAACGGCTGAACGGCAGGTTTTCGCTCATCATGCCTTCCATGTAAAGAAGAATATAATCTTTTTTGATGCGCCCCACTTTCATTTTTCTGCCTGTGACGGGACTTGTCAACTGGAATCCGGCATATTCCAGGCGGGAATCGTAGATCAGGGCATGGGCGGATTTCATTTCCCGCGCAAATTTCACGACGGCACGGAACCAGTTCAGGAAAGCCGCCGTGACGTTCTTATAATTGCCTATCTTATTCAGTCCCGGCGGCAGAGACAGTTTCCTGTCGCATGACGCAAAGTCTTGTGTCAGGACTGCTTCTGCAATGGCATTCCGCAGATCATTTTTGTATGTTTCAAGCTGTTGCCGATAGGATTTGAGCTTTCTTTGCTCTTCCGCAAGCCGTTTTTTCCGGAGTTCTTCCTGTTTCCTGAGCCGTGCCGCCTCCTCCTGCTTCCGCTTTTGTTCGAGGAGCTGCGCCTCGCGTTCTTTCCTGAGTCTGGCGATTTGGGCGTCGCGTTCCTTCATCAGCGCGTCGATCTTCTGCATCTCCTCATGATTGAGTCTGATCCGTTCGTCAATGACGGAACGCAGACGCGGGTCCTTCGCCGTGATGCCGTTCAGATGGATTGCCGCCCGGTTCAACAGTTTCCGGGCGCGGGTGTAATGATTGTCGTCGGCGTGTTTCTGTTCCACCAGTTTTCTGCCCAGAGCGATTTCCTTCTGCGCCTGCACCTTCAGTTTCTCCGCCTGATTGATAGCTTCGTTGATCTTTGCCTGAAGTGCCAGAAATTCATTTTCAAATTGCTTCAGACGGTCATAAGCCTCATCGACCGATTTGCGGGTTTTTGCCGACACTCCGAACTTCTGCGCAGCGAGATAGGCACGGTCCAGAGCCTTTTTATATTCCTGCGGATTGGTGGTGTAGGGATCGAACTTGCAGCTTTCCAGCGCCTGTTCCGCGAGACGGTTGTTGTGCCAGAGGAACAGTGCGGCGAGAATCAGCAGGAAAAGGATCAGGATGAATCCGTAAAACAGCAGCACCCAGTGTTTTTTCATGGGATGCTTCGGCAGGGGGTGCGAAACTGTGGCAACCGGAGTCAGTTTGATCGGCGGATGGAGGAACGCCTGTTCTTCCGCCAGCTGCTCCTCATAGATGGCGGATGCTTCCTGAAGAAATTCCTCCCATGAGGAAAAACGCTTTCGCGGAGTCTTGCCGAGCATCCGTTTCATCAGGCCGGAGAGTTCCGGGGAGATATTGGAGCCCGGTGCCCGTTCCGATGGTTCCGGGTAGGGGGTGTTGTTGTGCATTTCAAGAATCCGGTCGATGGATTTGTCATAAAACGGGACACAGCCCGTTACCATGTGGTAGAGAGTTGCTCCGAGCGAATAAAGGTCAGTGCTCCATGTCAGTGTCTTGCCCTGAATCTGCTCCGGGCTCATGTAGAACGGCGAGCCTTCCACTTCTCCGTTGACGAGCGATTCCTCGCCCGCCTGCTGTGCGATTCCCATATCAAGAAGCATGGCTTCATTGTCGGAATCGAGCATGATGTTTGCCGGTTTGATGTCCTTGTGAAACATCCGGTGTTTGTTCCAGATCAACTGAAGGGCGCCCGCGATCTTGATGATGATGGAAAGCGCCTCCGGTTCTGAAAAGATTTTTCCTTCGTCAAGCAGTTTTTCCACCGTCTCGCCGTTGACATACTGCATTGCGATGTAATAAAGCCCGCCGGCTTTCCCCGCTTCAAGAGTCGTTACGATATTGGGATACTGAAACTTGGCGGCATTGCGCGCTTCATTGATGAAGCGTTCCGCCGCCTCTTCCTGCGCGGCAAGAGACTGCTTGAGAATCTTGATGGCGACCTGCCGTTCCATGGCGACCTGTTCGGCAAGATAGACCCGCCCGCATCCGCCCGACGCCAGCAGACGGATGATCCGGAACCCGTTGATCCGGTATCCTTCCGGAAGAAGATCGGCGGCATTGTCGAGCGCGAGTTCCTCCCCGCAATACGGACAGGCAATGCGGTCGGTCTCTTCCTCCCCGCAGGAAAAGCTGTTACCGCATCTGCTGCAAATATATTCGCTCATTCGGCTGTGACCTCGGTACAGCGTCCGGAACGCTGTCTACCCCCGTGAAGTTTTAAAGAGAACCTTTCGTGGACGGAATTCCTTTTTCCCGGGGGTCGAGCTCGACCGCCTGCGCGAGCGCCCTGCCAAGTCCTTTGAAAACCGCTTCAAAAACATGATGCACTTCGGCGCCTTCGAGCATGCGGATATGAAGATTGATGCTGCCCTTGACGCAGAACGCCTGGAAGAACTCCTTGAACAGCGCGGTGTCCAGCTCCCTGATCCGCGCAGCCGGAGGGACAAGGTTATAGACAAGATAAGGTCTGCCGGAAAGGTCCAGCGCGGTCAATGCAAGCGCCTCGTCCATCGGAAGCAGAAAGCTGCCGTAGCGCCGGATGCCCTTTTTGTCGCCGAGCGCCTGTGCGACCGCTTCGCCGAGAACCAGTCCGAGATCCTCCATGGTGTGATGGCAGTCCACTTCCAGATCGCCTTTTGCAGAGACTTCCAGATCGAATTTACCGTGTTTTGCGAACAGGGTAAGCATGTGATCCATGAAGGCTATTCCCGTGGAGATGTCGGATCTGCCCTCTCCGTCGAGGTTGATGGATGCCTTGATGTCTGTTTCCCGGGTGGTGCGTGTTACGCTGCCTTGTCTCATAAATGCTCCTCCAAAATTGTTTGCTGTGACAATTTACCTTGTTAAGGGGCGTTTGTCAACATTTCCCGCAAATAATTATGCAATGCGGCGGCGGAAAAGGAAAAAGACGGGGAACCGCGCCGGCGTTTGCCGAAAAAAAGCCGGATACGCCGGAGATGAAATTTGTATTCTCGTGTTTCAATGGTATCTTAGCAGGGTGTGATTACAGAAAAGAACAGAGCAACAGGATATGGTTATGAAAAGGGCGTTGATTACAGGCATTACCGGGCAGGACGGCTCCTATCTTACGGAGCTTTTGCTGGAAAAAGGGTATGAGGTTCACGGGATTATCCGGCGGGCGAGCAATTTCAATACGAAGCGGATTGACCATCTTTACGAAGACCCGCACAAGGAGGGGTGCCGCCTGTTTCTGCATTACGGCGACATGACGGATTCCAGCAATCTGAACCGTCTGCTTGAGAAGATCCAGCCGGCGGAAATCTACAATCTGGCGGCGCAGTCCCATGTCGGGGTCTCCTTTCAGGTGCCGGAATACACGGGCGATGTTGATGCGCTCGGCACTCTGCGGCTTCTCGACGCGGTGAAGGAGACGCGGATTCCGACCCGTTTCTACCAGGCGTCCACTTCCGAACTTTACGGACAGGTCGAGGAGGTGCCCCAGACCGAGAAGACGCCGTTTCATCCGTGTTCCCCTTATGCCGCTGCAAAACTCTATGCGTTCTGGCTGGTGAAAATCTACCGCGAATCCTACGGGATTCATGCCTCCAACGGCATTCTGTTCAACCATGAATCGCCCCGCCGGGGAGAGACTTTCATCACAAGGAAGATCACGATGGCGGCGGCGCGGATTCACCTCGGGCTGCAGGACTGCCTGTATCTCGGCAATCTGAACAGTCTGCGCGACTGGGGATATGCCCCGGATTATGTGAGGCTGATGTGGCTGATGCTTCAGCAGGAACAGCCCGATGACTATGTGGCTGCGACCGGGGAATCGCACAGCGTCCGCGAATTTGCGGAGCGGGCGTTCGGTCTGCTCGGACATCGTCTTGAATGGAGAGGCGCGGGAGTGGACGAGTGCGGAATTGATGCGGATACCGGAAAAGTCCTGATCCGTATTGATCCGGTTTACTACCGCCCGCTGGAGGTCGAGGCACTGCTCGGCGATGCGTCCAAGGCGGAGCGTCTGCTTCACTGGAAGCCGACTGTGACGTTTGAAAAGCTCGTGGAGATCATGGTGGAAAGCGATCTGCGCCTGGTGCGCGGCGAAAAGCGGGGAGCATGTTGAGATGATTGCGAAGGATGCCCGGATTTTCATCGCAGGACACAGGGGAATGGTCGGCAGCGCGATTCTGCGCTGTTTTGAGAAAAACGGTTTTCACAATATCCTGACGCGCACACATGAGGAGCTGGATCTGCGCAATGAGAATGAGGTCAGGGCGTTTTATGATGCGGAAAAGCCGGAATATGTGGTGATTGCCGCCGCAAAGGTCGGCGGAATTGCGGCGAACGACCGTTTCAAGGCGGAATTCCTGCTGGAAAATCTTCAGATTCAGAATAACCTGATCTGGCAGGCGTATCTTCACCAGGTGAAAAAGCTCTGCTTTCTCGGGAGCAGCTGCATTTATCCCTGCGAGGCTCCGCAGCCGATCAGGGAGGAATATCTCCTGACCGGACCGCTGGAACCGACGAACGAGGGGTATGCGCTGGCGAAAATCGCCGGATATAAACTCTGTTTGTATCTCTCACAGCAGTACGGCTTCCATACGGTCAGCGCGATGCCCTGCAATCTGTACGGACGGAACGACCATTACGATCTTGAACGGTGTCATGTGCTTCCGGCTTTGATCCGGCGTTTCTGCGACGCCGTTGTGGAGGGGAGACAGGAGGTCGTGTGCTGGGGAACGGGAGCTCCGCTGCGCGAGTTCCTGAATGTCGACGATATGGCGTCCGCGGTCTGTTTTCTTTTCATGAATCACGATGACCCGCAGATCGTCAATGTCGGGAGTTCCGAGGAAATTTCGATTCGCGAGCTTGCGGAGCTGATCGCCCGCCTTGCCGGTTTTCAAGGCAGAATTCTCTGGGACAGAACGAAGCCGGACGGCATGAAACGGAAGCTGATGGACAGTTCCCGGATCCGCAGTCTCGGGTGGAAGCCTGTCATTTCGCTGGAGGACGGCATTGCCGCCCAGATCGAAGAATACCGCAGCCGGGTGTCTGGCAGATGAGTGATTTTTCCATTGTCACTGCGACGTTCAATGCCGGCGGAAGCATCCGCCGGTGCCTGCTGTCTGTGCAGGAAAACCGTCTGGCGGAAACGGAACATCTGGTGATCGACAATCAGTCTTCGGATGATACTCTGGAAAAAGTGCGTGCTTTCGGCAATGTGCGCGTGATATCGGAAAAAGACAACGGGATTTACGAGGCAATGAACAAGGGAATCCGGAACGCGGGAAATGATCTGATCGCGTGTCTGAATGCGGACGACGCCTATCTTCCGGGGACGCTGAAGGCGGTGAAGGAGCGGTTTGAAGCCGTGCCGGAAAGCGATATTGTCTACGGAAATATCCTGGTAAACGGGCGTGAAGTGAAGCCTGCGCAGGGGATTGCATCGTTCGGAGGCGCCCGGATTTTTCATCCGGCGGTTTTCATCCGGCGCTCTCTGTTCGAGCGGATCGGGTATTTCGACGAATCCTGGCGGATCTGCGCCGACCTTGATTTTTTCCTGCGTGCGAAAGAGGCGGGAGCCGTCTTCACCTATCTGGACCGTCCGCTGACGGATTTTGCGCTCGGGGGGCTCAGCACGGTCCGCCGGAAGCAGACAGCCGCGGAGTTGCGCCGTATTCTGATCCGTCACGGTTATCCGCGTCTTTTTGCATATTCCTACTATTGTGCAATGAGGCTGCGCGCCGCGTTGTCCCGGGTAATTTCAGGGAGACGGAACAAGGAGAACTGAAATGTCATTGCATCGGAAGCTCAGAACCCGAATTGAAGATGTGATTTTCCCGGGCAAATACCGGGGGAAGACGGAATATGACTGTCCGTTTTTTGTCCTGCTGTAAATGTAGAAGGAGGCATTGAGCATGTTTAAGGATGAAGTTCCTCTTTTGTTTCTTCACAGGGGAAATGCTCCGTACCTGCCGTATGTTCTTCATCAGGCGGCGGAGAGCAATCCTTCCTCCCGGATTATTCTGATTGGTGATTGCGCCGCCTGTTCCTGCGGCTCCTTTGTCGAAACTTACAGGATCGGAGATTATTCTGAAAAAGCGGAACATTTTTCAGAATTGTATCGCCGGAACCATCGTTCGTTCAATTCTTTTTTCTTTGAAAACGCCTGTTTCCAGAGGACTTTTATCATGGAAGCCTTTTGCCGCAGACACAAACTGGAAAGAATCTGGCATTTTGATTCGGATGTGCTTATTTTCTCCAGGCTGCATGATATTATGCCGGAACAGGCATTTCAATATGCCGTCCTGCTCCCGGAAAATGTGTCCTGTTCCGAGAGCTGCTCTGTTTCTCCTCATACCGCGTGCTGGACTTTAGAGGCTTTAATCCGGTACAATGAATTTCTGCATGAGTGCATTTCTCCCGGTTCAAGATTTTATCATGAACTTCAGCTGTTCTGGGAAAAATATAAGCAGACCCATTCCACGGGAGGAGTTTGCGATATGACGACTCTTTATCTGTTTACCAGATATTTTCCGCAGGGGCTGCTGAATCTTTCTGCAATATCCGGGACCGCCGGATTCAGCAGTTCCTATCAGGAGGATATCGGCAGAAACGGGGGCTCCTGCCGGATTTTGCGAGCGGGGAATCACTGGAAAACGGCTGATCGGAAGACGAATGAGGAATGGACTTTATGGAGTCTTCACATGCAGGGCGACGCCAAATGGAAAATCCCTGATTTTTACCTCGGGAAACCTTTCAGAAAACAGGCTGTCTATTTCTGGCTGATTTTGATTTTTCATATCAGGACATTGATTATGAAGAAGCTGAGAAATATTCTGCACGGCAGGAAAAAATAAAATATTACATGCCGGGATGTTGTTTTGCAAGAAATTTCCAGAAACGGGCGGGCAGCAGTTTTCTCATGGCTTCCTTGAATAAGAACGGAATGGTGAAATACAGGGGGGCGTCGTGAATTATGAAACGTGTGAACTCTTTTTTCATCAGCGCCCGGTTGGTGGAACTGATCCCGGAACCATCGAAGAACGCAATGGGAAGGTCGATGATTGAATATGGTATTTTATTCAATATGATCGTCTTGAAGAAAAAACTGGAGTCGGAGCGTATCTTGTAGGTTTCGTCATACATTCCGAAGGTATGAAAGAGATGCCTTGCGATGAACGTGGCTTGATGCGGCAGTCCGATGGAAACGGCTGTGAAGATGTTGTATCTTCTTGTCGTAAGCCCTTCCGGGGCGTCGTCGCGCATGATTTTGCAGGAAACGATTGGAGTTTTCATATCCAGGTGGGGGGCGATTTTTTCAAGAACATCCTTTTTGTACAGCCAGTCCCCGGAATTGAGAAACAGGCAGTAGTCCCCCTGGGCTTTCCGTATCCCTTTGTTCATTGCATTGTAGATGCCGGTATCCGGTTCCGAGATCCAGTATGTGATATTCTCTTCATATTTCCGGATGATTTCGGGGCTTCCGTCGGTCGAAGCGCCGTCTATGATGATGTATTCATAGTCATGGCTTGTCTGCCGGATGACGCTGAGTATTGTTTTTTCCAGACCGTCCCTGTTGTTTCTGTTGACCGTGATGATGGAGAGTTTCATTGAGAGTCCTTGCGAATACGGAAAAATGCAAACCAGGTATGACCGCGAAACAAAATCCTGCCTGTCAGAATATAAAGAACATCTTTGACATAATCAATCAGCCTTTTTTTCCGCCGTCCTTTTTTCCGGTCCGCCGGAGCGACTCTGGCAAAGGTGAACTTTGATTTCACCGCGGTTTTTCCGAGACTTTCTCTCAGAATGTCCCGTGTTCTGCAGAGTTCCGCATAATATCTGCCGGTGAAGAAGTTCAGCAGGTCGGACGGTATGTAGGGCAGCCAGATTCCTTCGCAGGGCGTGATCAGTCCGTATCTGAGCATTTTGGTTCCCTGATAATGGAAAGATATCAGAGGGACTCCGCAGAGTCTGGGGTTGTCGGAGAGCTCATATTGGTATTTGAAGCAGTTCCACGGCGCGACTCCTGCGCCGGACACCGCGTTCAAGGCGACGGCGCCGAATTCCTCCTGCCACGTGTCCAGATATTTCTGATCCGCGAATTTGCCGTCCTCCCAGAAATCATAGCACCATTCGATACATTGTCTTCTCCATTTTTCAAGGCATTTTTTCCCGGTTTCATCATTGCGGTAGAGCTGGAATGACATATTGTAGTATCCGACTTTTTTTGCGAAATCAGCCGAAGCCGGGGCAAAATCGTGCTCGAAAATGAGCAGTGAAGCCTGTCCCAGTCTGCGGTATACGGGTTCCGGAGAGGAAAAGAAATAGAGATCGGAATCCAGATATCCGAGAATGTCAATTTCCGGGAATTTCCGCAGAATGTAAAGAGGCAGCACCGGGCTCAAAGTGAAAATGTACTCCACCCGGTTCCGGTTCTCTTTGCAGGCGGAAAATTCCGGATCGTCCGCTTCGATGTCGGAAAGAGGAATTGGTATGATTTCCGGATGCCCCAGCGTCCGCAGATTTTGAAAGACCGCGTCGTCCAGACATGCCACATACAGTTTGAATTCGATTCCCGCTGCCTTCAGCGAACGGTAGAGAGTGTAGCCGTAGATCAGATAGTTGCTGTCGAAACAGGTGCAGAAGTGGAATGTCATGAAAAGAATCTCTGTATTTTTTCGATTACGTAATTCAGCTCCGTTTCCGTCAGTTCAGGAAACATCGGAAGACTCAGAATCATTTCATTGACCTGCTCCGTCACGGGCAGGGGAACCGCCATTTCCCGGGAAGCATAGGCGGGCTGCCTGTGAACGGGGACGGGATAGTGAACGGCGGATGCAATTCCGTCTGCGGCAAGGCTGTCCCGGAGCCGGTCCCGTTCTGCACACCGGATGACATACTGATGATAGACATGCCGCCCTGCGGGGGGCTCTACGGGGAGCGTCAGTTCCTGAATTCTGCGGAACGCTTCATTGTATTTCTGCGCAATGATCCGTCTGCGGTCATTGTTCTTCTCAAGAAACGGAAGTTTTACGGAGAGGATACCCGCCTGCAGTTCATCCAGACGGGAATTGATTCCGGGAAAACTGCTGATAAAACGTTTCTCCCAGCCGTATTGGCGCAACGCCCGGATCTTTCCGGCAAGTTCCGGACTGGAAGTGACAACCGCGCCGCCGTCCCCCAGACAGCCCAGGTTTTTGGTCGGGTAGAAGCTGAAGCATCCGGCGGTTCCGAGAGAACCGCAGACGCGCTCCTTATATCCGGCTCCGTGCGCCTGCGCGCAGTCCTCGATGACCGGGATGCCCGCTTTTTCCGCAACGGCGAGAATCCTGTCCATGTCCGCCGGACATCCGAAAAGATGTACAACGACGACTGCTTTTATCAGGGGGTCCTTTTTCAGCAGTTCCTCCAGGGAATCGGGGGACATCGTATAGGTTTCGGGGCGGATATCGGCAAAAACCGCTTTCGCTCCGGACCGCTCAATCCCGGCGACGGTGGCGACAGCCGTGTTGGCGACGGTTGCCACATGATTTCCGTTTCCGATGCCCAGCGCCCGCAGAACCAGCTCGATCGCATCCGTGCCATTGGCGCAGCCGATGCACTGTTCTGTTCCGCAAAAGGCGGCAAAAGCGGTCTCGAAGGCGTCCACTTCCTTGCCCAGAATGTACCATCCGCTGTTTAAGACGGAGGTTATTTTCTTTTCCAGGAGTTCCGCGTAGTGCTGCCGGGAACGCAGCGGGCTGGATTGAGGAATGTTCATTTTGTTCCTTTCACATACTGCAGAAATGCGTCATAGTTCCGGATATAGTCGGACTCGTCATAGTAATCGGAGGCGGCGACAAGTAAAACGCATCCGCTGGAAAAGCTGTGCATTGTATGCCAGAGACAAGGTCCCAGGATAACTCCTTCATTGTCTTTCCACATCAGGACGTCCTGCCGGTTGGTTCCATCGTCAAGGGAAAGCATGAAGCTGCCGTTGATGCAGAAGATCACCTGCCGGAGCGTTTTGTGGGCATGTTTGCCCCGGATGCTGGACTGATGTTCCAGATTGTTGATATAATAGACTCTCTTTATGTCAAATGGAATGTCCCTCCGGGCTTCCATGATGCACAATGCGCCGTCCCGTTCATCTATGATGCGCTTCAGCGTGACGATTCCGGAATTCTGAACAATGATTTTCTGCATTTCCCTTCTCCAGGTTGATTCCTCAATGACAGCATTATTATATCAGAAAAGCATAAAAAAGCAAATGGCATTTTCCGAGAAAAACGCGAATGAAACCTGATTTCAAAGGTAAGTCTCGATGAGCCTGTGCAGCCTGTCTTTCACTTTTCTCCTGAACGGACGGTGGAAGCTGCGGGAAATATTTTCTTCCGCCAGTTTGACGATGGAACTGAAAACTGTCTCCTCCGGATAGCGCCGGCTCATGGAAGACGCGAATTCATAGACCATTCCGAACTGCCGCCTGAGGATACATGACAGAAGGAACAGCAGATTGTCTCTGAGTTCCCATTGCTCCGTGTTTTCCCCGGTGTTCAGAAAGAGCGCATTGACCCAGCCGGGGGATTGCTTGGCGAAGAAAGAATAACGTTCCGGCGACATTTCAGATGGCAGGAATGTCAGAACCGTGCTCATCCTGATTCTGTGGATGTGCTGAACTGCCAGGGAATCCAGGAAAAAAGGTTTGTCCGCCATCCATCGCAGCAGCGCGTCGAATTTGTCCTCCTGATGATATGCGTCGATGAGCCCCGGTTCAAACTCGGCGATTTTTACGGAACGGATGATTTCATCTCCCAGACTCTTGAACAGTCTCAGATCCATCCCCTGGGAATCTGTCTTGAACCAGTCGACATAAGTGAAGCCGCTTTTCCGCAACGCCTTGGCGAGAGTGATGGATTTCAGCCTGACTGTCTTTTCCTCTTCAAACAGCGGTTGCAGACTCCAGGGCGCCAGTGCGGCATGATCCGGCTGAAGCAGACTGGAGCAGTGCGGTGATTTTGTGAGATGGAAATCACTTTCCTCCACATCCTCCGGCGTTACAATATTATGAAACAGAATCAGTTTTTTATAACCGGAGTTTTCTTTTTCCGTCAGCTGGATGTCCCGTTCGTCTGCGTCAAATGCCAGGCAGACGGCATACGGCGCGACAGCCGCCCAGACACTGTGCATGGCTCCCGAGGCACCAATGTCGACCAGAACCGGGGGGCGAAGCCGGAATTCCTCGCGTTCCAAGATCTGAGTGATAAGTTCATTTTCCTTCATAAACGGTGCTGCGTCCTTCCATATTTCATATCGAGGGTATTATAATCCTGAAGCATGGAAAATCAAGCTGTTTCCATAAAACGCCTTTCCCCTGCTTTTCCTTTCATCCGCTCTTCCATCCTGTTTCCGGGGAAGTCAGGACTTCCTTTTCCAGAGCTGCCCTCTGTACTCCGCGTGATCCCGGGAGATTCCAAGCCTTATTGTAAGCCGGTAACTGAGAAAATCGTCAAGCAGCTGGTAACGGGAATTCAGAATGTTGCCGAAATCGTTCTTTCCGAATATCTGCACGGCATAAGTCCCCTTGTAGATATTCGGTGACACATGCTGGATGCAGTAGCGGCGCTTTTCATTTTCCGTGAAGACCGGAGTCCGGTCGATCAGAATGTAATCGCACTCCGCATCCATTGCTTTCTGAAGGAGCGCCTGAAAGTCCGGAAGATACTGAAGCACGCTGGAGAAGAGCGCAATGTCCGGTTTTCCGTTTCGGAAAACCTCTTCCACGGATTGGCGGAAACGGATTTCCGGGAAATCTTTCAGCAGCTCTCTGCCGGCTTCCGTGAAGTGTTTCTGTTCCACGATTTCCCATGAGATTTTCCGGAAGCAGGAGAGAAACTTCCGGTTTTGAAAATAGACGCTGCCCAGGGAGCCGCCGAAGTCAAGAAGACGCAGTTCCTCTTTCCCGTGCATGGCGAAAAGGAGCGAGGAGATCAGAGGGTAATTGGGCTCCTCGTGGAAAAACAGAACGGAATCCCGCTCGAAAACCGCGTTTCCCGCAATCACCTCTTTCGTCGCCTCCTTTACTTTTTCCAGGATATTGGCGGCGTCATACCCGACCGCATCCTTTTGCGCACTTTCCAGACTCTCGTAATTTCCCTTCCATGTGTTTTCCTCTCCCAGACATCTGTGCAGAAAGCTCTTCAGAGAATCCGGCAGGATTTTTCCGGCGGCTCTGCGCAGCATACCGCTTATGCCGGACAGGGAGAAGGCGGGGGAGGCGGACTTGAAGAAATCGGCATAAAGCCGATATGCCCGTTCGTCGGCCTTCACCGGAATTTCTGGAATCGGAAAAGAAAGGCGGTTTCCGGTAATCTTCGGGAAATGATCTTCTGTCCGGATGTGGGTGCCGGCGAGTCCGATATTCTGAATCAGATTGTTTCCGCTGTGCAGAGTCAGCTTATCCGCGAGAAATGCGGAGGCTTGCCAGCGGATCGCCCAGGAATCCACAGTTCCCTTTTTCTGATTTTCCAGCATTTTGAAGTAGGGATAGGAACCGTTGAAATCAAAAAGCGGAATCAGTTCCGGTTTTGCCCGGAAGGATGCCAGCAGCTTTTCCGCTGACGGTTCAAACAGATCCCATCCGCGTTTCCAGGTAGCCCATCCCCAGCAGTCCGCGCCTCTCAGGAAAAAGGTGTCCGGAAGTTTTTCTTTTGTATTCCAGGAGAAGCCGTGAATGCAGCAGACCCGCTCCTCATCCTGATACAGATCCAGCGCCTCGTTCATGAAGCGGAGGAAACAGGGGGATGTCACCAGATCATCTTCCAGGACAATGACTTTTCCATAGCGGTTGACGACTTCCGTGACGCCCGCAATGACGGAATTCGCCAGACCTTTGTTGACGGGACTCTCATGAATTTCCACCTTCCTGAATCCACGGATCAGGTGAATATATTCCCGGACAGCCCTGACTTTTTCCGCATCCTGTTCATTTTTCGGACCGTCGGAAAAGATAATCAGATCGCTTTGATCCGCAAGTTCGTTGGCACGCAGAGCCATTACCGTCTGGATCAGATATTCGACCCGGTTGTAGCAGAACAGCACTACGGGACTCAATGTTTTTATTTTTTCTGCCATGGGCACATCGCTTTCGCCTTTTTCCATCATGTTCAATTTACGGCTTAATATAAGGGGTGAAGTGAATTTTACAAATTGCGGGGGGCTTCAGAAGAAGGATAGAATGTTTTCTACAATCATTCCCGCATCCAGAGTCGTAAGACACTCTCTGTCAGTGGGACATGTCTCATTTCTCTGCAGACAGCCATTGCAGTTGCGCGGCATTTTCTTCTCGATGATTTTTACGTTGGGAAGACCGTCCGGCGCGCATCGCCGTTTTTCCGTCGGTCCGAACAGTGCGATCACATTGCCGCCGGCGGCCGCGGCGAGGTGCATTGGACCGGAGTCCACGGAAAGCATTGCCCGGCAGCAGGACAGAAAGGCTGCCAGCAGACGGATGTCACGAATATTGTCGATCAGTTTCACGTCGTGATGTCTGTTCGCGAAGAAGCGACGCACTGCGGTTTTCTCCTCTTCCCCGCAGAGAACTGCCCTGGGAATGGACGGCGGCAGTTTCTGCAGGATTTCCTCCAGCAGTTTTGCGGGGAAGGCTTTTCTTTCCGTTCCTTTTCTCCAGCTGAGATGAATGACAAGGAATGGCTTGTGAAGGAGCCCGTATTCCTGCAGGATTGGGATGACGGCTTTCTTTTCGTCACAGGAGAGAAAGAGATTGGACTGTGCCTGACTGTTGACAGGCAGTCCCAATGCTTCCAGTATTTTCAGATTCTGCAGTCTCTCGGAAATGAAGTCCTGCCGGGGCAGCAGGGTGGAAAAAAAGGGATCTCCCGGTGCGCCTGTTCCGATGGCGTTTTTTATGAATCCGGCTTTTCGCAGAAAGTCCAGGAAGTAATGGGGCTCGGAATAAGGAACGAGCGCATAATCGTAATGCCGGATTAATTTCCAGCATCCTTTTCTGAGGATGTCACGGAAGCCGAGGATGCCTGTGACAGGAATTATCTCATCTGACAGCTGCGGGACGTGAAGCAGATTTATGTAAGGCGGAACGCCCGCGACAACACGTCGACAGTCCGGGAGAAGGCGTTTTAATTCCTGCAGCATCGGCGTCATCAGGACTGTATTGCCTATGCCTGCACAGGCTGGAATGATGATCCGCTTCATGACTCCACCGTCTCAACCACCTGCTCGATCAAGTTGTCGCAGTAGGAACAGGTTCCCCAATGGGAGCAGCGAGTCTCCACCGTTTCTCCGGACAATTCTTCCAGCAGCAGATTTTCTTTTCGCGAGGAATGTTCCAGCATGTGTCTCATGCAGGGATAGCGGAAACCGTCCGGACCGACCAGAATGATTCTATTCCGGCAGAGAACGGATTTTTCAACTTTCTGGGAGACTTTTTCATTGGATGCTTTTCTCTGATCCTGTTCCAGAAAGAAGTTCCACGGAATATCGGAGAAGTCACGAAGCAGCTCTTCCTGTTCCCGGGCGGAATATCCGTTGTTCACGGTATGCACTACTCCGGAGAAATTTGAGCAGGAAGCCAGCTGGAGAACATGATCTTTAACCCTTTGTCTTGGAATATGGGACGGATGATAGGAGCCGAGGAAAAAGACCGGCCTTTTCACTGTCTCAATGAATTTCCGGGGCGAAAGGGTCATATTTGTGTAAATGCTGACATGAAGGCTGGACGGGATTGCCTGGACCAGCTCTTCAAGATGCGGGAAAAGGAATGGTTCTCCCCCGGTAATGATGACATCGCGCTTGACTTTTTCAATGATTTTCAGCCAGTCATCCTTTGTCAGTTCATGATAGACATGTTTTGTATATTTTTCATTCAGGAAGTTGGAGCAGTAAGGACATTGCAGATTGCACCGCAGGGTGGGATAAATCCTGATCTTGCCGTCAAATTGGCTGGTTGGCTGTCTGCCCGAAAAGTTGAGCCCTATTTTTCGTATGCCTGCTTTTAACTGATGCCAGTTCATATCATCATCTCTCAATGGTTTTGGATTGGACTAAACGGAAAGCGGAATCGTAGTTGATCGTCCCGTAAAAATTGCGGCTTTTGGGAAAGTCCGGTTTCTGCAGAATTTCAAGCTGTGCTGCATTGTAGATATTGTCACAGGTGTTTGAGGTCTCGCCATAAAAAATGTACAGACGGATGTTGTAGGTATTGGGACGCAGGTTGAGAGACGGAACTTCAAGCAGAAGCATATCCGCACCGTCCGTAAAGGAGTATTGCACTTCATCCGAGATGAAATACTGGGCAGGATTTTCTTTCTGATCGAAAAATGAGACTTCAAAGCCAAGTTTTGATAAATCAATATCTTCGGCGATATTCAGTGATATTGCGATTTTCAGATAATCCCCGGATAAAATGGACTGAACGCTTTCTCCCGCGTGATTGTAAAAAGTCAATGCTGTGGCTTTTACCGCGAATGAACCGTTCCGGTCCGTTCGTTCGGATAATGCCTGGGTAAGAATTTTGTCTTGATAATACGACAGATAATGATTGACCATATCCATGGCGCTGCCTTCGCCTTTTTTATTTCCTCCCGATAAAAAAATGCCGCGGTTGCAGATTTGCGTGATCGCCCCCATATTGTGGCTGACGAAGAGGATGGTCCGCCCTTCGTTTTTTGAGATGTCGTCCATTTTTCCGAGGCATTTTTTCTGGAATTCGGCGTCGCCGACGGCAAGGACTTCGTCAATCAGGAGGATCTCTGATTCCAGGTGCGCGGCAACGGCAAAGGCGAGGCGCACATACATGCCGCTGGAATAACGCTTGACAGGGGTGTCCAGAAACTTTTCCACGCCGGAGAAATCCACGATCTCATCGAATTTGCGTTTGATTTCGGCACGTTTCATGCCCAGAATCGCACCGTTCAGATAGATGTTTTCCCGTCCGCTCAATTCGGGATGGAACCCGGTGCCGACTTCCAGAAGACTGGCGGCGCGTCCGCGCATTGTGATTCTGCCTTTTGTCGGTTCGGTGATCCGGCAGAGAAGTTTCAGCAGCGTTGATTTTCCTGCGCCGTTGCGTCCGATGATGCCGATCCGGTCGCCCTGTTCCACCTCGAATGAAACATCGTCCAATGCCTTGAACTCCTCCAGTTCCACCTGTTCCCGATTCGGGCTCAGCGGATGGCGCAGACGCTGGTACAGACTCCGTCCGGCGGACATCATGCTTTCGCGGAATGTCCTGTAACGGATTGCTCCGCTGTTCCGGTCGTGCCCGATCGTGTAGTATTTGGAAAGATGTTCTACGGTTATGATCTTCATAAATGAGTAATGAGCAATGAGCAATTAAGACTCTATGCCGCTCCCCTTTTTCTGTTACAGTTTCCGTTTCATGGTTTTAGTCGTTGCCGACAGCAATCGCAAAAGCTCAAGACAATCCTGGTGCATGGAATCAAACTGTTCTTTGGTCAGAGAGTTTGTCTGATACAGCAGTTCCAGCCAATATACCGTTTCCGCACATTCTTTCAGTGCGATATAATTTTTAGACAGAAAATCTTTTTCTGAAACAGCAAATTCCGCTTCCGCCAGATTTGCCCCGATACTGGTCCCGCTTCTTAAAATCTGTTTTGATAAGATGAAATCCTTTTTTTCTTTTTTCAGGAAATCAAAGAGTTTTACAATACGAATTGCAAATGTTTTTGCTTTTACAAGTACTGTATTCTTTTCATTCCTCATTTTTCATTCCTCATTTTTCATCTAAATTCCGCATTCAGCAGCTTTTCTCCGACACTGATTCCGGCCCCCCGATATTCTTTTCATTTCTCATTTCTCATTTCTCATTTCTCATTTTTTCAGATAAAGTCTGCAAATTCGCGTTCCATGCGGCGGAACATGAAATAGCCGCACAGGAGAAAAAAGAGAGAAATCGCGATGGACAGAAGCAGGGAAAGGAGATTCAGAGGTGTCCCGAACAGCGACCAGCGAACGCCGTCGATGATTCCGACCAATGGATTCAGAGAGTAGAGAAGCTGCCAACGCTCCGGCACGATCGCGGTGGTGAAGCCGACCGGGGAAATATACATGCCGACCTGCAGCGCAAACGGTATCACGTAGCGGAAATCACGGTATTTCACGTTCAGGGACGAAATGAAATAAGTGACGCCAAGGGATAAGATTGCCGTCAGCAGAATGAAGCAGGGAAGAAAGACAATCTGCCATGACGGGATTGTCCCGTACCGGAAAAACAGCGGAATGAAAACCGCCGCCGAGATCAGGAAATCCGTAAGGCTGACCGTCATGCTGGTAGAGGGGATGATCAGGCGCGGGAAGTAAACTTTGGAGATCAGATTGGAGTTGCCCAGCAGGGATTCGCTGCCGCTGGAAATCGTGCTGCTGAAAAACTGCCACATCAGCATTCCCGCATAGACCATCAGCGGATACGGAACCCCTTCCGACGGCAGTTTCGCCAGCTTGCCGAAGACGACCGTAAACACGATCATACCGAGCAGGGGACGGATGATGCTCCACGCGATTCCGATGATTGTCTGCTTGTAGCGGACGATGATGTCCCGCCAGGCAAGGATCAGAAAAAGTTCCCGGTAGAGCCAGAGATCCCGCAGATAACGGGAATGGCTTTTCCCCGCCTCAATTACCAAGATATGATCCGACTTGTCTTCCATCTGCATCCAAACTGTTGATTCCAATTCAGATAACATATCACGGGACCTTTTTTTTTCAACCCGC
The DNA here is from genome assembly GCA_949282305.1 of uncultured Lentisphaeria bacterium. Classification (GTDB taxonomy): domain Bacteria; phylum Verrucomicrobiota; class Lentisphaeria; order Victivallales; family UBA1829; genus UBA11452. The sequence goes on from CASDPB010000040.1 coordinate 65,272, forward strand.
TTTCCGCATTATTTGACAACTTGGTCCAGCCGCTGGAAGGTGCCTGTCCACACCGGTTCGGAAACAGTGAAGCCGAATCTCCGCATTGTCTGCTCCAGGTCATTTTTTCCGCCTGTAACCAGATAGCATTTTCCCGTATGGAAATCCAGGCGCGTGATCTTCGGCCTGTTGGGAAGGTCTGCAATGACCGTGTTTTCCGGCAGGTCGGTGCAGGAAACATAGAATAGAACCGACGGATAATCCGAGTCGAAACTGGCGAAGACCAGAGGCCGTTCACCGGCATGGACGCGTTCCTGAATCAGAGAGACGACTTTCTGTGGGTCGAAGCCGCTCCTTGCATAATACGGCAGCGTGATGTCGTCGTTCCGTCCGCTTCCGAACAGGGCGTCGCCTGCATGGGAAACCGTGTTCACCAGAAGTGCCGCGCAGAGAATTTGCAGGAACAGCGGCAGGGTTTTCAGCGCGGGACTCCGCTTTGTCATTTTCAGGTAAGCGCAGAGCGCATATCCCGCCGTGAGAATCCATACGGGAAACAGCGGAAAGAAGACGCGCGGAAACGCGGGCGCCTTGAAGACAAAAAATGCCGGGAGCGGCAGCAGGAACAGCAGAAAACCCGCAATGCACATCAACCGCAGACGCGGATACTTTTTCCGGAGATGAAAGAAACCCGCAATGCAGAAGGGAAGCGAACCGGCAAATATCAGCGCAAAGGATGCGTAAAGATTCCATACCGCACTTCCCGCGGAAAACCATCCTTCCCCGAGCTGCAGGCACTGGAGGAACTTCCCGCGGATCGGCGCATAGAACAGGACCAGTGCCAGGACGGGAGCCGCAAACAGGTAAAGCAGACTCCGAAGTCTGCGTTTCCGTTTCCAGAGGGCGGGCGCGTGGAACAGGGCGACGGCTTCCAGCGCAGCCAGATTGGTCGGCGTGGTGCCTACGGACAGGATGCAGATCAGAAAAAAGCCGAGGAATCCGGGCGGAGAGGGCCGTTTCACGATTTTTTCCGCAAAGAGCAGGGCAAGAACCGTGAACAGGAATCCCAGCATGTAGCCGCGGATCCCGGTGGCAAAAATGCCGCATGCCGAACTTGCCGCAAACGCCGCGCAGAGGAGTCCGCCTCCGTAGAGCCCGCAGGAGCGGATCATGCGCTTCGCCAGCAGAAACAGCGCGAGCGCGCCTGCCAGAACGGAAAGTCCGCGGAACAGGAAGAACGGCGTGTTCAGGAACAGCGCCAGAAAGTCGATCCAGAGTTTTTCCAGCATTGAGAATATAATGTGGTTGTTCGGTATTTCGTAAAGAAAGTAGATACGCGACAGCGGAGGACGCATCACGAAGTTGTCGAGAGTGAGAACCTCGTCAAACCAGAACGGGCGGAAAAGATAAGTGAATGAGGAAAGCAGAAGGAGGAGCGTCACGCAGAACGGGAGACGCCGTCTCCATGCTTTCTTCTGTGCGTTGTCCATTTTCAGTACCCCGGAACCTGAAGCTGTCTGTCACGCTCCACCCACAGAATATTGGTCTTGAGACCGTCGCGGAAAACCCTGCGGTTGTGGTAGCGCTTGTTGACCGCAACCAGGCTGTGAGGCGCGAACAGGAACAGATAGGGTTCCTCGTCATGGATTAGCCTGTGGAATTCGTGATAAAGCCTGTTGCGTTCCGCCGGGTCGAAACAGAGGCGGATCTTTTCAATCAGCTCATCCGCTTTCGGATTCTCGAAGGCGATATGATTGCTGGATGCATTCACCTTTGCCAGCGAGGAGTGCCACAGCTGATAGGGATCGGGCTTCAGAGTGCCTGTCCATGCGAGCGTGCACGCATCGAACTGTTTCTTTTCGAGGCGCTGAACCAGCACCGACCATTCGATGCCCAGCAGATCCATCTGGATGCCCGCCTTTGCCATATCCTCCTTGATGATCGGGAGCATCTTCTGGTTGCTGACGGACACATTCGGGTAGATCAGCGTGAAACGGAACGGCTTGCCGTCCCTGTCCAGAATTCCGTCGCCGTCGGTATCCTTCCAGCCCGCTTCAGCAAGCAGAAGTTTTGCCTTTTCAATGTCGAAGGAATAAGGTTTGATGCTCCGGTCGTAAGAGGCGCTTGTTTTCGGGAAGGGACCGGAGACCATTTCCGCAAGATTGAAGAATACATCCTTCAGGATTTTTTCCCGGTTGACAAGATGGCTCAGCGCCTGCCGTACTCTTTTGTCCCGGAACAGTTCATTCCGCTGGTTCAGCCCGATATACGAATACATGGAGGAAGGGTATTGAAGTTTTTCCAGCGAACCGTCTTTCCGGAATTCCGCGGTGCCGGTGCGGTTGACCCACTGGTCGGCGGAGAGCGAATCCAGATCCAGTTCATTGGAAAGCAGCGCCTGAAGACGCGTATTCGGATGCTGGATGATATCGAACGCGATGGTTTCAATCGGCGGCATAATGCCGAGGTTCCTGCCGTAATAGTTGTCGAAGCGGCGAAGCACGATCCGGCGCCCTTTTTCCCATTTGTCGAAACGATAGGTGCCGCATCCGACGATCATCCTGTTGCGCTCGTGGTCGTCGTTGAATTTTCTGCCGTCGAACGGTCCGCCGTAGGCATGGTAAAGATGTCTGGGAAGCGGGATCAGACCGAGCGAAATGTCCTCGGCAAGAAAATAGGGTTTGCTCCAGATCACTTCAAACTCATAATCGTTGATGATGTCAATCCGGTCGATATCTTTCAGATAACCCCGCAGGGGGGCGCAGTCAACGTCTTCATTTTTCACCACATCCAGATAAAACTTGAAGTCATGCGCGGTCACTTCCCTGTTTTTCCATTCCTTTCCCGTCACCGGGTCTTTGAAGTCGTGCCAGAGAATTCCCCTGCGAAGTCTGATGCGGTATTTGAGTTTGTCAGGGGAGATCGTCCAGGACTCTGCCAGCATCGGCTTGAGTTCCCCCGAACCATCGTCCGCATAGTCGCGTTCGGCAAGAGAGTCCATGGTTTTTGCCCAGATTTCCGAAACATAGGCATCATTGGTGATGAGCATATTCATGTTGCCGACATCTGCGCCGAACGCCATGATGAGACGTCCGCCCTGGTCTGCGTTCCGGTCGTAGTATTGACGGTTTGCGACGTCGGCGCCCGCACTGCCGCCGTCCTCCGCCGCCGCGGGCGGATTGCCTGATACGGCACGCAGACCGGCGAGGCGGGATTCAATGTTTTTCATGGAACGGTTCATGTCCTCCATCGCGAATCTCAGCTGATCCAGAGCGCTGACGAAGACAAAACAGATGACCGCCATTGCGATCAGGATAACAGTCACAAGCACATTCAGATAGGTGTTCTTATTCATCTTTTTTCCCTGTATTCCGCATTGTATCCGTGATTTCCGCAGATGCCGCGCCGGACACGCGGTTTTCCGCCGGAACATTACGGATGCAATATCCCTTTTTCGTAATTTTGCATAATTCCGTTACATTATTACTTGAAAAACAACTTTTCCAGTCGTAAAGTTCCATTTATCTAATGAAAAATGGTGAGAATATGAAACTTTCTATCGTAATTCCGGTTTACAATGAGGAAAAATTCATTGATGCCGTGCTGGAACGTGTGCGGAATGTCAAATTCCAGCCGGGGGTCGAAGTGGAACTGGTTGCAGTGGATGACTGTTCCCGGGACGGGACGTTTGAAAAACTCAAAGCATGGGAATTCAAAGGTGTGAAAATCTGCCGTCACGAGAAAAACGGCGGGAAAGGAGCCGCGCTTCATACCGGTTTCAAACTTGCCACGGGGGATGTTGTCACGGTTCAGGATTCCGACTTTGAATACAATCCGGAGGAGCTGCCGCGTCTGCTTGCGCCGATTCTGGAGAATAAGGCGGATTTTGTCTTCGGGGCGCGCGAGGCGTTTGTCAAGGGGCTTCCGCACCGCGTCATGTATTTCTGGCACCTGAAGATCAATGCGTTCCTGACCGCATTCTGCAATATGTTTTCGAATCTTGCGCTCAGCGACATGGAGTGCTGTTACAAAATGTTCCGGCGTTCCGTTCTGGAAAAGATCGAACTGAAGGAACGCCGTTTTGGTTTTGAACCTGAAATCACCCTGAAAGCCTCGCGCCAGGATATTCTGTTCTATGAGGTTCCGGTTTCCTATTCCTGCCGGACTTATGCCGAGGGAAAGAAAATCTCATGGAAAGATGGAGTTTCCGCTCTCCGCTGCATCGTGAAATACGGACTGTTCCGGATGTAATTCCCCGAATGCCGGGGACAGTTCCGCAATGGCTCATTTCTTCTGCGGGACGTCCAGGACAATGATTTCGGGAACCTGCTGCGGAAGCAGCCTTTCCAGGTCGGAGGATTGAAACGCCGGGATATTCTGCACAGACGGTGTCTGCGCTTTGCTGCGGGATTTGCCGATCGCCGCCGCCACGATGCAGGTGATCGTCAGTGAAATAATCAGTGCGATTGCCAGACCGGCATAAAGAATGATCCGTTTCAGCTTCTTTGTTTCCTCTTCGCTGACCTGGACATCTTTTTCCAGTTTCTGGAGAAGCTGTTCCGGGACATCCGCGGGTGCTTCGAGTTCATTCACCTTCCGTATGATTACATCCCGCGTCGCCTCGTCCAGTTTATAGAGACCGGCGAGTGTGCGTGAATAGGCGCGGATGAACACCACCGGGGGAAGACGTTTGAAATCGTCGTTTTCAATGCCGATGATATAGTCAAGACGGATTCTTGTGACGTCTGCCACCTGTTCCGCGCTTAGTCCGGCGGCATTTCTGGCCTCACGGAGGATTGTTCCAAGCGAAGCGTTTTCCACATCACGGACTGCAATCGTCTGATGCTGAACCGTGGTGTAATGAACGGGAGCGGGCTGTTCCGCTTCATGTCCCCGTGCCGGCATTGCCTGCGGCTGCGGTGAAACATGTTTTTCCTGTGAGGACTGCGGTTTTTCCTCCGGAACCGGAACGTGTTCTTTCAGCAGAACTTGCGGTTCTTCTTCCGGCACCGCTTTCATCTCCTCCGCCGTCTGCTCCGCCGGAGCGGGGGATTGGGGAACCGGTTTCACGGGTTCGCTGAAAACGTCACTCTTATGAAACGGGCGGTTTTCCGAGAAAGTCTTGATTTCAGGCATGATACGGAACTCCGACGGGCTTTCCGCAGGATTTTCCTGCGGAACTTCTTCTCTGACCGGGACAAAACCCGCCTCGACAGGGCTCAGATCCTCGTCCGCAGCAGGAAGCGGCTTTATGAAGTCGTCCTGTTCCACGGGAATCATGGCATTGTCAAGTGGAACGGGGGCTTTCACGGAAAAATCATCCGAGGTGAAGAGATCTTCCTCCGCTTTTTTCAGTTCTGCGTTCAATTTATTGTTTTCGTCAGCCATGATGCACCATCGTTGTGTGTTTCATAATGTTCTTTCATAATTATAACACGTTTTGTCTGGAAAATCAATCCGGTTTTCCCAATTCGTCAAAAACTAATATGTCGCGCTTCTGTCCGCCGGGGAGGGGAGCCGAGACGATTCCGCGCTGTTCCAGCTTGTCGATGATCTCCGCCGCCTTGTTGTAGCCGATTCCCATACGGCGCTGAAGATAGGAGGTGCTTGCCTTGCTTTCACGGATGATGATGTCGAGCGCTTTCTTCAGGTTTTCATCGTCGCCGGGCTGCAGATACTTGGCAATGACCATCTTGACGTAATCTCCGGTGGCGTCGTCGTCAAACTCCTCCTCGGCGAAGGAGTTTTTGCCGTCATCGGGTTCGTCCTCCTCTTCCTCCGGTTTTTCAAGCACGACTTTCGTATCGAAATGCTGTTCCACCTGGCTGGAAACAAAATCCACGACTTTCTGGATTTCAGGATCGGAGACCATGGAACCCTGGATACGGTCGGTTTCTCCGCTGGGACCTTTGAAAAGCATGTCGCCCTTGCCGAGCAGTTTTTCCGCGCCCATCGCGTCCAGAATGACGCGGCTGTCCATGACCGTTGAAACCTTGAACGCGATCTTGGTCGGCAGGTTCGCCTTGATCGTTCCCGTGATGATGTCCTTGCGGGGGGTCTGTGTGGCGATGACAAGATGAATTCCGGCGGCGCGTCCTTTCTGCGCAATACGGCAGATGGATGTTTCAACATCGCTTTTTGCTTCCGTCATCATGATGTCCGCCAGCTCGTCGACGATAATTACAAGCAGGGGCAGTTTCGGCGGAATGAGATCGCCGTTTTCGTCATAAACCGGTTCCGGATCAGGCGGCCGCGAGTTGAACGCATTCAGGTTTTTCGCCTTGACCTTTGCCAGCATCTGGTAACGGTGTTCCATTTCATTGACGCCCCAGCGCAGTGCGAACGGCACTTTTTTCGGATCGTTCACGACCGGCGTGATCAGGTGCGGCAGAGGACGGTACATTTCCAGTTCGACGAATTTCGGGTCGACAAGAATCAGTTTCAGGTCGAACGGCGAGAACTTGAAGAGCAGACTCATGATCAGCGTGTTCATACATACGCTCTTTCCGCTTCCCGTGGAGCCCGCGATCAGCAGGTGCGGCGCTTTTGCGAGGTCGGCGATCATGACTTTTCCGGAGACATCCTTGCCGAGAATGATCGGAATATCCGCTTTGGATCCCCTCCATGCTTCGGATTCAAACAGTTCGCGGATGAATACCATGTTGGAGACCTTGTTCGGAAGTTCGATTCCGACGGCGTTTTTGCCGGGGATCGGCGCGAGGATACGGATGCTTTCCGCGCTCATTTCCATGGCAATGTTGTTCTGGATATTGGTGACTTTCTCCACCTTTACGCCGGGCTCAAGCTGAATGTCGAACCTCGTGATGCGGGGACCGACGATGGTATCGGAGACCCTGCCGTTGATCTCGAAACTGTCGAGCGTAGCCTGAAGAATCGCGGATGCCTGTTTGAGGTGTTCGTCATCCTCGTTCTTAATGTCCTTGGGCTTGTCCAGCAGGGGAACCGGCGGAAGATTGTAATTCGCCGGATTTGCGCTTTGCATCGGAGGAGCCTGGCGCTTCGGGAGCTGGGAGCGTGTGACCTGCGAAGGTCGCATCTTGTCGTCTGCGAAGGCATCGTCGCGTTCCGGGACATAATGGTCGGTCGCGTCCAGACTGTCCGTATAGGAACGCTGCCGGGGCGGCACCGGCGGCAGTTCCCTGAGATTTTTCTCTTCCTCCGGCGGCAGCTCCTCCTCCGGCGGCAGTTCTTCCTCCGCGGTCTCCTGATTCGCCGTTTTGTTCCTGATGAATCCGAACAGGGGGCGTTTTGCCGTTTTTTCCGGTTCCGGCATTTCCTCACCACCTTCCTCCGTTTTCTCGCTCTGCTCGAATTCCGGACGGTATTTCTGCTTTCTGACTTTCTCTCCGGCTTCCGGATTTTCTTCTTCAAACATGGGTTCACGCTCTTTCCTCCGCTGTTTTCCGGCTCCTCCTGAGGATGTCCCGCGTATGGCGTCGAAGATCATGTTTTTCCAGTCCTGCATGAAAATCCAGAAAAGCCCCGAGAAAATGAGGCAGAGCGCTGTGACCATGGTGCCGATTGTGCCGATGAAGCGGCGGAGGATTCCCGCGGAGATGTTTTCCGTTTCCGGTGCGGCGATCAGCGCACCGAGCGCGCCGCCGGAGAGTGCGAATGCCGGTTTGCCGCTGTGCCCGATGCCGAGGCGCTCCGTGTGGAGAATGAATTCCTGCGGAAACAGCGCCAGCAGAATGACGATGCCGAATATCGTCACGCAGAGCGCCATAATGTAGCCGCGCCGTTTCAGCGGGTAGGGAATGAAACTGCGCGCGAGACAGATGATCATAAGGCTTGTGATGGGATAGACTGCCAGTCCGAAAATGTAGAACAGCGCTCTGGAAATATTGGCGCCCAGCGGACCGACCCAGTTCCGGAGCGGTTCTGCCGATCCGCCGTCGAGCACCGCCAGATCCAGCCTGTTGTAGGAGAAGATCGAAAGGAGGAAAAGCAGGAGCGCGATTCCGCAGATTACATATCTCAATTTGAAAGTCGTTATTTTTTCTTCTTTCTCGCCAGTCATAGAGGAACCTCAAAAAATAAGTGGATTGCAAAATATACCCGGAAAAATAGCATAAATATGAAAATATGAAAGTGTTTTTCCGGATTACACACTGATTTTTTTATGAAAACATCAGGCGGTTCCGCCTTTTCCCGTCTCTGCTCCGTTACCGGAAGACTGCGGCACTTCTTTGACTTTGATTTCAACTTCCCGCTTTGAATCATAGGCAAGATAGGTTGTGCTGGTCGGGAACGCGAACTCAAGTCCTTCTCCGTTGAAGCGTTTCAGAATGGCGCGGTTGATCTCGTCCGCCCAGTCGAGGCTTTGCCAGAAGTCCCTGGTGTTGAACCACAGGATGACCTGAATGTTCAGGGAACAGCTTGCAAATTCCAGAAAATGAATTTTCGGCGGATTTTTCGGATCAATTGATTCATGACCGTCCAGTATTTCGTGGAGAATGGCGACGGCGCGCTCCATCTTTTCCGGCGGTGTGTCGTAGACCAGTCCCAGAGTCATGACACGTTTGATTGTCGGGCGGCAGGAGACATCTTCGATTGTAACGTTGGCTGCGGTTTTGTTCGGTATCGTTATCAGGAAACCGTCCGGCGTGCGCAGTCCGGTGCTCCGCAGCCCGACCCGTTCCACGGTGCCTTCCCTGCCGTCGATGCGGATGAAGTCATTGACTTTGAACGGCCGGTCGAGGATGATCATCAGGGAACCGAAAAAGTTGGCGATGGTGTCCTGGGCGGCGAATGCGATGCCGAGTCCGATCACGCCGGCCCCGGCAAGGATTGCCGTGATATTGATTCCGAGCACATTTTCGCAGAGGAAAAAGAAGGCGAACATAATGATGACGATTTGAATGACACGGCTGATCACCTTGACCGCGAGATTGTCCATGCTGTTGCTTTTCCTGTTCCTGGAGAAGAATTTCAGGAGAACGGAGTCGAACAGCTTGAAGAGATTCAGGATCAATGCCGTCACTGCGATGGTGATGAGCCCGAAATAGAGTTTCTCAAAGAAGAGATACCCGCGTTCCGGAAGGCACAGAAGCATCGGAAGAAAGCAGAGGAAAACGCCGCTGAAGAGCAGAAGTGCCGCAAGCGGACCTGCCAGGAGTGCACAGATGGAACCGGGATTCTTTGTGGGGAACAGTTTTGAAGTGAGCTTCCACCAGTGATTTTTGATAAGCCAGCGGAGGAAGAGCGAAAACAGCAGGGAAAGAAGGGAACCGCCGACGGCAATGATGACTCTTTTCAGTTCAAATCCCTGCCAGTTTACGATTTTTCCGGTGCCTTCGGAAATCAGATGCGTGACTGATTGAAGGATTGTGCGGAATGCCTTGGTCTCATCTGCCTGAATGGTTTTGTCGTGAACGTCGATGCCGAGCGTATCCAGCAGCACGGAGTCTTCAGCTTCTTCAGTTTCCGCTGTATCAGCGGTCTGTTCTGCTGCTGTCGCTGCCGGTTCCGGCACCGTGACGGATTCCGCTGACAGTGCTGTGCCGATGCCGAAAAGTATGATGGTCAGCAGACAGATTGCCTTTTTCTGAATCATGATTTTCCTTCCTTTAATTTTGCCATATTATTTCAAATGGAATATTGTATTTTTCCGGATGTATAATACATTGCTTTTCGGAAAAGGCAAATAGTGGAGGAGGTTATTTGAGGTATGGCGAAACCGGATTTTTTCGATGAAATCAAAGAGGGACTCAAGGCGCAGGCGCTTGTTTCTCCCGATACTTATGTAAGTCCGGAGGTCCTCAGAGAGTTCTATGCGGATATTGTCAAGCCGCCTCCGGTGCCGCCGGCGGGACCCCGCCCGGCTGTGCCCCCGGGAGGCAGTGCGAGACCCGGCGTCCAGTCTGTCCGCCAGACGCCACCGGCTCCCGCGCCGAATATGCGCTCTTCCTCCGCCGCCCCCGCCGGGAAGAGCCCGCGCGAGATGACATGGGACGAACTTGCCAATGCTGTTGCCGCATGTCACGGCTGCAAGCTCTGCCGCACCCGCACGAATACGGTATTCGGGGATGGCGATCCGAAAGCCCGGCTGATGTTTCTCGGGGAAGCGCCCGGAGCGGACGAAGACCGCCAGGGGCTTCCGTTTGTCGGGCGTGCCGGAGAGCTTCTGACGCGCATGATCTGTGCAATGCAGTTCAACCGTGCTGAGGTTTTCATCGCCAATACCGTGAAGTGCCGTCCTCCGAACAACCGGAATCCCGAACCGGACGAGACGGAGGCATGTCGTCCGTTCATCATGCGGCAGATCAGCCTGATCCGCCCGCAGGTCATTGTCATGCTCGGCGCGGTGCCGCTGCGTCTGCTTTTCCCCGACGTCAAGGAGGGAATTACAAGAACGCGCGGACACTGGATGGATTATCATGGAATTAAGGTCATGCCGACTTTTCATCCCGCCTATCTCCTGCGCAATCCGGCGGCGAAGGCGGACGTCTGGAAGGATCTCCAGCAGGTGATGGCGGTATTCGGCAAGAAACATGTGCCGTCGCCGCGCCGCCGCTGAGGTTCAGACGGATTTCCGTGCAGTTCGGCTGCTGTCTGTTTAAGGGAAAATGGTCGGCGCGACAGATTCGCGCATGGCAGGGTGTTTCCGGAGATTTGCGGCGGCGTGGCAAATTTTGTTTTTCCTGAGTTTTCCGGAGTCATGCCTCAGATTTTTTTCAGGTGACAGACTCATGTTCCGGTTGTCCGGAAACGGTATGGAAAGAATTGCGGCAGAAGTGAAATTGCCGCTGACGAGTCCGATGTCCTTGCCTGCTCCGAACCCGGTATCCGCCATGAAGCAGACGCGGTGCCGTTTTCCGGTGTTTTTTCATCGTTGCCGCCGCAGTCCCGAAAGAACGGCGGAATATTTCCGGGTCCTTCGGTTCAGAGCTGGAGGGACTGGATTGCGCTTTCTTCCGTCTGCGGTTTGAAACCCGGCTGCTGACGCATCCAGTTGTCGATGAGCGGTTCCAGAATAAAATCTTCAAGCGCTTCGTTTGATCCGAAGTCATGATTGCAGAACGGGCAGAACGGATAAGATTCAATGTCCGCCCGGGAAAGAGGCTCATGACATTCCGGGCATACCAGACGATGATCCAGCAAAACCATCTGCGGATTGTCGATATTCTGAAACAGAAATCTGTTTTTTCGGTTTTGCATGTTAGAAGCTCCTTTCTGGATGTGGGAAAGAATTCCGGCACACTTCATGAAAAGTATGCCGGACTGCATACGGAAACTGCAGACTTAATCCGCGACAAGCCCCGGAGAAGTCTGCCGGTAATAGGATTTCGCCATTTTCTTGAGAAAATCAATATCCAGCTTCCAGGCAAGTGCTTCCGGCCCGAGAGCCGCCTTGACCTGCGTATTGTCAAATGTGATCTGAGAAGCGAAGTAAGGCATCAGGTCTTCAATCATTTTCTGAACCATTTTTTCTTCCTTGGTCGGATTTTCGACATGGCTCAACACCTGGAGTCCTTCGGCTTTCAATACTGCGGAAACCGCAACGTTGATCTCATCCGTGGAAACGGGGCTTTCCCCTGTGATATGATAGCATTTGTTTTCCACCGGAAGCGTGAAAAGCGTGGAAATCGCCTTCTGCACATAGTCTATCGGCACGAAATAAATCTTGTCCGACTTTTCGGATTCCAGGCGCAGACTGAGCTTGATCGGGGCGTTCTGGGGGATGTGATTCCGGATGCAGTGATGTCTCTTGACGCTGCCGAGGAATTCCATGATACGGTAGAACGCCAGCGGTTTTCTGATCAGTCCGTCGGAAAGTCTGCCGACAATGATGGCGGGGCGGTAAATTGTATAGGGTATCCCGCATTTCTGAACCAGTTTTTCCGCCTCGAATTTACTTTTTTCGTAGGAATTGACCCAGTCCGTCGCCGGGAGTGAGCCTTCCATGACAACGCCGTTGGTTTTTCCCGCAACGTATGCGGTGCTGACATAATGCAGCGCTTTGACTTTCAGCAGATGCGCCAGCTCAAGGGCATTCTTCGTGCCTTCCAGATTGGTTGCGTACGTTTTTCCCTCGGGATCCTTTCCGAGATTGACATCCGCCGCACAATGGAAAAACACATCATACGGTCCCTTTTTCACTATTTCGTCAACGGGGAAGTTCTTGACATCGCCGCTGATGACTTCGATCTTGCCGAGCATTTTCTCTGCCAGTTCGGGAGTTCCGTCGAATGCACACTGTTCCTCAATAACCTGTTTCACACGTTCCTGCGCGGTCTGGCCGCGTCCGCTCCTGCAAATTGCAACAATCTGAATATCGTCTCTGTTGCGAAGTGTCGCAGTCACAAAAGACGCTCCCACCAGTCCGGTGATTCCTGTCAATAATAATTTCAAGACTCAACTCCCTATTAGTATTTTTTAATCCGTAATCGCATAGCTGCTTAAAAATAATAATGGCATATTCAATTAATATAGCATGGCGGAATGAATTTTCAAAGATGCTTCATGAAATTTTTATGATAAAGCATGGAAAAGGCGCTGCGGGGAATGCGGAACGACGCCTTTTCAAATGGCGGGAGGCGCTTTTTCCTGATTCCGCATATCCAGAATGCGGCGCAGTTCATAGGCGAGTGTTTTGATCCGGTGCGGCTTCTGGAGAAAACCGGCGGCACCGTTTGCAAGCAGGTCATTGACCGCGTCCGGTGCGACATAACCGCTTGAGAGCAGCACCTTGATGTTCGGATCCAGTTCCCTGATCCGGTAGAACGTGCTGTGCCCTCCCATTTTCGGCATAATCATATCCAGCAGCACAAGATCAATCTGCCCCGGATTCTCCCGGCATATTTCGACCGCATCCAGCCCGTTTTCCGCCAGAATCACGGAGTAACCGAGATTCTGAAGCGCCTCAATCAGGAAATCCCATACCGTTTCCTGATCGTCCACGAGGAGTATGGTTTCATGCCCGCCTGGAAGTTTTTCCGCCATGAATACTGTTCCGATCCTTGTTTGAATTATCTTATCTATTATACTCACTTCGGGGAAAAAGTCAAGATGGGAAAGCAAGATTGCCGGGAGTTTTTCCCGGTCCGACCGTGAGCAGCGGAAGCAATCCCCCCGCCTTATGCAATTGCGGAGTGGATGATTTCGCCGACCGTTTCCGGAGCGAGACGGGAAAAGGGAACCAGCTTTGCGGGCGCCGTATTGCAGTCGGCAATGTTTTTTTCAAACCATGCCGTATCATGCCATTCCTTGTTTTTGAAGCCCGCATTGCGGAAGATGCCGTTCCGGCGGAATCCCAGTTTTTCATGCAGTCTTTCACTGGCGGGATTCGGGACCGTGACGCATCCGTAAACGGTCCGGACTCCCTGCCGTTTCAAGATTTCGATCAGCAGGGAATACAAAGTCTTTCCCATGCCGCGCGAAGTCATGGCGGAGTCAAGATAGATGGAAAGTTCCGCACTCCACTGGTAGGCCTCCCGTTCTTTCAGCTGATGCGCATAGGCATACCCGCAAAGTCTTCCCGATTCCAGCCAGACCAGGTAAGGATGATTTTTCAAAGTATCGGAAATGCGGTGCGCAAACTCTTCGACTGTGGGAAGCCGGTACTCAAACGTGACTGCTGTGTCGATATACTGGGCGTAAACCGCCAGTGCCCCGCGCGCATCGTCTGCCGTTGCAGTTCTGATTTCCATAATTGCCTTGTGTTATCTGGCGCCGCTCTGCCGTTTCTGCGCATCCATGATGTAGTTGTTCACGACTGCAAGTCCCGGGGTGAGCATGGTTCCATGGTTGAACGTCGGCAGAAGAACGCATTTTATGTTTTTGACGCCGAAACAGCGTCTGAGCCGTGCTTCGAGAAGCAGATTTTCCTCCGCTCTTGCAGGCCATTCAACCTCCGGATCTCCCGTGACCAGGACCATTGGCGGAATCTCTTTTGACGCATTTGAGATCGGAGCGTATTCATCAAGAAGAATGGCGGGGACCGACGGATCCTTTTTCCGGCGCTCGTTCAGAATTTGAAAATGAGTCGTCATCTGTCCGGATAGCGGGAGAACCGCCGCCAGCTGCCGCGGCGCGGCACCGAATGCCTTCAGGTATTTCGGCGCCAATGCGATCATGGCGGAAAGATAGCCTCCGGCGGAATGGCCGGAAACATACACCTGCCCGGGATCTCCGCCATATTCCCGGATGTGCCTCAGAACCCATGCGACCGCTGCCGCGGCATCATAAAGGTAGTCCGGGCATTCCGCCCTCTTTCCGGAGAGACGGTAATTGACCGCGGCGACTGCAATCTTCTCTGTATTGATGATTCGGGGATAATGTTTGCCGCCTCCGGTGATTCCGCCGCCATGAAACCAGACCAGTGTCGGGAAGTTCCTGACTCCGTCCGGAGTCTTCAGGTCAAGCCTGCATCTTTCCTTCAAGTATGCGGTATTTCCGGACTGCGGAAAATCGCTGTCGTAATAAAAGACATCTTTCTTTTCCGCCGCTGCCGCCGTTCCTGTCATCAGGACAAGAAGCACTGCCGAAACGAGTTTTCCGAAATGAAACATTTTCAGCTCCTCAGTTGATTTCCGAATGTTGTATTATAATATTGTTTTACCTGAAAACAAGGAAACGGCGGCGGAAACACGCTGATTTTCATTTGACGAATTTCCAGGAACAGAGTTTGCCGCGGTGGTCGATGCCGGAAAGAAGGTCGCCGTCGCGGAGTCTGCCGATTCCTTTCGGGGTGCCTGTGAAAATCAGGTCTCCGGGGAGAAGCTGCCAGTCTCTGGAGATTTCGACGATGAGCCGGTCGATCGGGAAAATCATCTGCGCCGTGTCGCCTGTCTGACGGAGTTCCCCGTTGACGTATCCGGAAAAGCGGAGATGTTTCAGGTCGTCCTCTGCCGGGTCAAACGGTGTCAGTTCCCCCAGCGGGGCGCTTTTGTCGAATGCCTTGCAGCGTTCCCAGGGCTGATTGTGACTCAGAAGATGTTTCTGGAGGAGTCGGTGCGTCAGATCGAAGCCGACTCCGAGGGCGCCGACGAAGGCGGGGGCGTCTGCCACCGTGAGTGCTTTGCCGGCTTTGCAGATTTCCACAACCAGTTCCGTTTCATAATCCAGGTCTCCGTCCGCGGGAATTGGAAGCTCCGGCGTGTCCGTTGTTACAAGCGATGTCGCCGGTTTCATGAAGATGACGGGATCGCCTTCCTCGCTGCCGAGCTCACGGACATGCTCCACGTAATTTCTTCCGATGCAGAAAATTCTCTGTGCCGTCATGACGAACTGTTTTCCTCCATTTTTATCTGCTGATGAAATCCAGAATTTTCAGATTTCTGCTGAGGTTCGGCGGATAACGGAGAGGCAGGTCGATCAGATTCGATTTTATCATTACCGGTTTGTAATGCGTGAAGGTGTCAAAACTTTTTCTGCCGTGGTATGCGCCGTAACCGCTGGCGCCGACGCCGCCGAAGGGTAGTTCCGGGTTGATGAGGTGCGTGATGGTTTCGTTGACCGCGACTCCGCCGGAGGAGGTGCGGCTCAGGAGCTTTTCAAGATCACGGAGCCCGCTTGAGAAATAATAAAGGGCAAGAGGTTTCGGGCGCCTGTTGACAAAGGAGATCGCCTCATCCAGCGATTCCGTTTCAAGCACCGGGAGCAGGGGGCCGAAGATTTCCTCATTCATAACAGGTGCGTCCGGGCCGGCGGGAATCAGGACTGTCGGTTCGATATATTTTTCTTCCAGGTCAATTCCGCCTCCGCAGAAGATTTCCGAGCCGTTGAGCAGTCCGGCAATGCGTTCGCAATGACGCCGGTTGATGATGCGCGGGTAATCGGGGGATTTCTTCGGATCGTCGCCGTAAAAAGCCTGAATCCAGTGTTTCAGACGCTCAAGCAGCTTGTCTTTGACTGCTTTGTGAACAAGAATATAATCCGGAGCGACGCAGGTTTGTCCGGCATTGAGAAATTTTCCCCAGACGATCCGCTTTGCGGCAAGATCGATTTTCGCGTCCGCATCGACGATACAGGGGCTTTTGCCTCCGAGTTCAAGAGTCAGCGGTGTAAAATGTTCCGCCGCGGCGCGGGCGATGAACTTTGCCCCGGCAGGGCCGCCGGTATAGAAAATGTAGTCGAATTCTTCTGCGAGCAGTTCCTGCGTCATTTCGTGTCCGCCGCTGCAGATCGCGGCATGGCGGGGCGGAAAAACCGCCGCGATGATTTCCGATATGATGTCCGCAGTCGCGGGAGCCTGTTCCGCGGGTTTGAGGATCACGCAGTTTCCTGCGGCAATGGCTCCGATGAACGGCGACAGCAGCAGCTGGAATGGATAGTTCCATGCGGAGAAAATCAGGACACAGCCGTAAGGTTCGGGATAAATCCTGCCTTTTGCGGGGAAGTTGAGAGAGGAAACTGCCGCGCGGCGCGGTTTCGCATAAGAATCAAGTTTCCGGATCATCGCGGAAACTTCGTCAAGTATTATGCCTGTTTCGGTGGTTCGGGCTTCAAATTCCGATTTGTGAAGATCCCGGCAGAGCGCGGCGCAGATCTCTTTTTCCCGTTTTCTGATTTCCGTCCGAAGTGCTTTCAGCATCGCTTTTCTCTGCTTCAGATCAAGCGTGGCTCCCGTTGCGAAGAACTGTCTTTGCGAGGATAATATTTCCCTGACTGTCATATTTTCATTTCCCGAATTGAGTTTTGCATGGACTATACTCCGGAAATATGGATTTTACAAGCGGAGCCGGGAAAAAAAGAGCCGGGGATACGTCTATGGGGGGGATGATATAAGACGCACCCCGGCAAAGCAATTCTACTTGTAAAATATACCGGTTTTTGAAAAAATCCAGTCGGAAAACCAATTTTTTATGAAATTTTTTCGCCGTTTTCCGAAATCATCTGCAAAATTCTGTCTTCAAAGTAGTCAAAATGCCTGTTTCCGAAGTCCATGTTCAGAAGCCGGACCCAGTCCCGTTCTCTTGAGATTGTTATGACAGCGGATTTACGGATAAGTTCCATGAAAAGTGAAGAATCCTGCGGCTGAATTGATTTTTCTCCCTTGAAGTAATCCAGGTCAATATCAAGGATATAAGGAAGTTCCGGCAGAGGCGCACGCCTGAGATTGCCAGCCAGAAATTCTGTTTCCAGCGCGCGGCTGTAATAATGCTCCAGCGTTTCCCTGTTTTCATCGGGAGGCGGATCGTGAATGATTGCAATTTTCGGATTGACATCCCGCGAGAAGTTCACATGGGAAAAGATCGCCGCCGAGGAGATGAGCCCATTCCTGATTGCGAAATCGAAGTGCTCGTCGTGGCGCAGGTCTTTCAGCGCGGCTTCGAGCCGGACGGCATCCCTGCGGTCGACTCGTTTTTCATGGGGAACTTTGTGGGTTTCGTTGTAATGAGTGTATTCCGGCAGGGTGTCCGTGTGGTGGTCGAGCGTGAGCACATGCGGCGCAATGCCCAGCCTTTCCCGTTCGGTCGCCCACGGAAGAAGAACGTGATGGTGCTCCTCCACAATGTAGACTGTTTTCCCGTTTATGATTTTTTTTATGATTTGCGTCATAGTCCCTTCTTTCCGCCGGAATCGCCGAATATCTGTTTCCTGTTTTCGGGTGATGATGCACCGTGTTTTTCCGATATTTCCGTATTTTGACTGATTTCCAGCTTGAAGATTCCATTCTTTGATGTAATTTTAAAGATAATATAATATTCTTTGAATATGGAATCAATGGGGTTAAAGAATATGTTGAGACATCTTTTGCCGGCAGCTGCGGCTTTCCCTGCCGGAGCGGTGTATGCCGGAAGGATGCCGGAATGCAGGAGAACAGCCGCTCATTTTCATATGCCGTGTTTCAGTCTGTAATTTAATAAATTTCAATCAATGAAGGAGACAACATGAAAACTCTACTCAGAAACAGTGTCGTTGCAGCGCTGGCTCTTTCCGTATGCGGGCTTTTTGCCGCAGAGGAGAAAGCCGTTCCCGCACAGCCCAAGGCGGAAAATGCCGGAAAGGCGCAGAAGGGAACCGGCTGGACTCCGTTCCAGCTCGTCTTCCTGCCCGGTCTTCCGGACAGCTCCATGACTTCAACCGTTTACGGCTTGAAGCTGGGAATTCCGGCTACCGGAGGCAAAGGACTGGTGAAAGGCGTTGAGGCATCTTTCTTCTACAGCGGCACAAAGGATGTGGAAGGCTGTCAGGCTTCCTGGTTCGGACCCGCGATTGCGCAGGGGGATGTCTATGGAATTCAGGCGACCATGGCGATGGCTCTGGTTTACCGTCTGACCGGATTCCAGGCGGCGGGACTTGCATTCACGACTCAGCCGTCCATCGGCTGCCAGGCAGGTATTTCTGCTGTCGCCGAGGATGACTTTAAGGGCTTCCAGACCGGCGCGGTCACTGTGACGGACGGCGAACTCGAAGGATTCCAGTTCGGTGCGGTCAATCTTGTTACAAAGATTTTCAAGGGTTTCCAGTGCGGCGCAGTGAACATCGTAACGGGTGTCTTCAAGGGTTTCCAGTGCGGTGTGGTGAACTACAGTTCCGATGAGGGCATTCAGCTCGGCGGCATCAACATCATTGCCGACAGCTGGATCCCGGTCATGCCGATTTTCAATATCTGCCTCAGCTCCGGGGATAAACAGACTGAGGCCCCCGAAAATGCAAACAGCCCGAAAACAGACGTCGCCGCAAAATAAGGAGAATTCGATATGAAGTATTTTATTTCTGCAATTTTCGCATGTCTGCTGGCTCTTCCTGTCTTTGCGCAGGAAGCGGCTCCGGCGGAGGAACAGCCGTGGGATTTCATCTCGTTCACTTTTGTTCCGGGAGTGCCGGAAACGGCGGATGTGTTTAATGTCTACGGTGTCAAGGTCGGTGTTCCGATCGGGTTCGGCAGCAATACTTTCGTTGCCGGTGTGGAAGGCTCCATTTTTGCAAGCATGAGCGATGAAGTTTACGGCGTCCAGGCGGCTCCCCTGTTCAATTCGTCCCAAAAGATGGAAGGTCTTCAGGCAAGCACGCTGGTCAATTATGCGGACTCCGTCAAAGGACTTCAGCTTGGTCTGGTGAACATTGCAAAGGACAAGTCTTTCCAGATCGGGCTTCTGAACTTCATCAAGGATTCCTCGGTTCCTTTCTTGCCGATTGTGAACTTCCGCTTCTGATGAATTGATTTTTTCAAAAGACGGGAAACATCTGTTCGCGGATGTTTCCCTTTTTTTACGGCGTCTGCTATGAAACTTCTGATGATACTGACGGAACTCGCTCCGGGGGGAGCGGAAAAGGTCGTGCTGGAACTGACACGCCGGCTGCGCAGCCATGCCCATGACGTGACTGTGGTTTCCCTGATGCCGGAACCGGCGGAAGGGCGCCGCGCCGTTCCCGAGGGGTTGTCCGCCTGCGGCGCAAAGGTGATTTACCTGAATGCGGTGAAGAAAGCTCCGTGGCGGCTTTTTTCTCTTTTCCGGGTGATCCGCGAGGAAAAACCGGATGTGATTCATTCCCATCTGATTCATCCGAATCTCCTGAGCCGTTTTGTCAATCTCCGGATACGGAAACCGCTGGTGAATACGATTCACATTGCCGAGCGTCGCCGGGGAAAAGGGCTTTTCTTTCTGCTTGACGGGCTGACGTTTTCATGGTGCGACGCCTGCACTGCCGTTTCCAGAGCCGCTGCGCGTTTCCATGAAAGGCGATGCGGGCTGAAAGAGAATTCAATCCGTGTGATTTACAATGGTTCCGACCGCGTTGCGCCGGCTTCGGATGAGCGGCTCCGGCAACTGAAAAAAGAGTGGGGGCTTGAGTCCTGCCGGAAGATTATCGGTTCGGTCGGGCGTCTTGACTGGCAGAAGGGATACGATCTTCTGCTCAGGGTTCTGCCGGAGTTGTCGCGGAGAATTCCCAGCGGCGGTTCCGTCGGAATTGTCATCATCGGCGATGGACCGGAACGGGAAAAACTGGCGGGGCAGGTGCGCCTCATATCGGAACGGTGCCCGAATCTGAAAATCTGTCTGCCCGGTTATCGGAAGGATGCGGCGTCCCTGATTGCGATGTTCGACCTTTTTGTGATGCCTTCCCGTTACGAGGGATACGGGCTTGCTCTGACCGAAGCGATATCGTCGGGCGTGCCGGTCTTCTGCAATCCGGCTGATTCCCTGCCGGAGCTTTGCGCCTTGATTCCCGGACATGCTTTTCTCGCTGATTTTGAACATGATTCCGCCGCCCTGCTTGCGGAACGGCTTATGGAAGCGCTTTCCGCTCCCCGTTATGAGGGGAGGGAGATCATGACGAATGAACAGATGTACAGGGAATACCTTGCCCTGTATGAATCTCTGCTGAATACGGAAAAACTGCATCCGTGACCGGAAGTGCCGCGGAGCAGTTTTTCTTTTCCATGTCACATTGCTTCGGGAACGCGGATCGTAAGCGTCGAGAGACCGTCTGTCAGGATGTCGCGTGCCGCATAGCAGAGCGCGAGACGTGCGTTGATGACTGCGTCATTGTCCGCATTCAACACCTGTTTTTCCCGGTAGAAGCGATTGAATGCCTTTGCCAGATCGAGAAGATAGTTGACGACGACGGAGCAGTCCATTTTTTCCGCCGCAAGTTTCAGTATTTCCGGATAGCGCGCCATGCAGACCGCAAGGGAACGTTCCTCCGCCGAGTCCGGCAGCGACCAGTCAACCGGCGTCTTGCCGAAAGTGAATCCGCGTTCCGCGGCTTTGCGTGAAATCGAATTGATGCGGGCGCAGGCATACTGGACATACGGCCCGGTGTCGCCCTCGAATTTGAGGGACGCCTGCGGATCGAACATCATGGTCGTTTTCGGATTGAACTTGAGAAGCATGAACTTGAGCGCACCCATGCCGATAATCTCCGCGCGTTCTTCGAGATCCGCCGGAATCTCCTCCCCGACACGTTCCAGAGTCGCTTTTTTCGCGAGTTCGTGCATCTCGTCGAAGAGATCGTCCGCATCGACCACGGTTCCTTCCCGGCTCTTCATCTTGCCGGTCGGCAGATTGACCATGCCGTATGCCATGTGGTACAGGCTGTCCGCCCATTTGTTCCCCATTTTCTTCAGGATGGAAAACAGCATTTGGAAATGGAGTATCTGTTCGTCTCCGACGACCCACATCAGGGAATCCGGATGGAAGTCGTTGTATTTGAGCATTGTCGTGCCGATGTCCTGCGTGATGTAGACGCTGGTGCCGTCTTTGCGGAGCAGGACTTTTGTGCCGAGTTTGCCGAGATCGACAATCACCGCGCCGTCTTCGCGCCGGGTGAAGATCCCCTGTTCCAGCCCCTTCTTCACGGAGTCCTTGCCGAGCAGATAGGTTTCGCTTTCCAGATAGGTTTTCTTGAACTCGACGCCCATGCGGCTGTATGTTTCATTGAATCCGGCGATGACCCATGAGTTCATGAGTTTCCAGAGACCGACGGTCTCCTTGTCTCCGGCTTCCCATTTGCGCAGCATTTCCTGTGCGGCGCGCCCGATTTCGACTTCGAGGAAAAGTTCGTCGTCGGATTTGTCCGCAAGTTCCGGTTTTGCCGCGCGGAGCTCTCCGATCTGCTCTTTGAGCGCGATGTTGTATTTCACATAATAATTGCCGACGAAATGATCGCCTTTGATTCCCGATTTTTCCGGAGTGTCGCCGTTGCCGAACCGCTGATAGGCAAGCATGGACTTGCAGATGTGGATTCCCCGGTCGTTAATCAGGTTGACCGGGATCACGTCGTGACCGACACGCGCCAGAAGTTTGCAGACGGACATTCCGAGAGTATTGTTTCGGACGTGCCCGAGATGCTGGGGCTTGTTCGTGTTCGGGGCGGAATATTCCACCACGATACGGCGCCGTGCCGTTTCCGGCAGGACTGCCTCGGCGAGAATATGCTTCACGGAAGCGGCGGTATCCCGGAACAGCGCTTCCGCGTTCAGCGTCACATTGACGAACGCCTTGACTCTGACCGCGTTTCTGACATCGGGGTCCGCTTTCAGAAGTTCGACGATTTTTTCGGCAACATCGTCAGGGGCGGCCTTGAAAATCCGTGCGAAACGGAAACAGTTTACGGTAATGTCGCCTTCCATTCCTTCGGGGCACTGTTCCGGGATGATCGTCCATCCGTCCGGGATCTGAGCGGACGGAAAGGCTTCGGCAAGTTTGGGACGCAATGCGTCGATGGCTTTGATCTGCATATTTGAAAAATCCTTGTAATAAGCTCAGAGGGTCGTTCTGACAACGGTACTGGTGACACCTTGTCCGACGATGATGTTATAGCTGCCGAAGGATGCGGGGATCAGGCAGGTGGAACCGACCGGCACCTCGGTGATTCTGTCGTCGCGTCCGACTTTGATCGGATGGTTGATCGCGGTCAGAAGGTGGAAACTGGATGTGGAATCGGTGGAGTCATACCAGTCTTCAACAAGTTTGAGGTCGTCGACGCGGAAGAACGGACAGCGGTTGATTAACGGATACTTGCGGTTGTGGTCTGTGGTGTCGCTTGCCCCTGTGATGCGGGGAACGGTGCGGTCCATGAAATCAATGCTTTCCATTGCCTGTTCTATATGAAGCTGGCGCGGTTTGCCGTTGCTGTCGGTTCTGCCCCAGTCGCTGATGCGGTAGGTGGTGTCGCTGTTCTGCTGAATTTCCAGCAGGAGATTTCCCGCGCCGATCGCATGGACACGGCCGGCATTGATGAAATACGCATCGCCGGGATAGGAATCGAAGACCTGCAGGAGTTTTTCAATATCTGCGGAGTTCAGATTTTCCACAAACTGCCGCCGCGTGGATTTTCCGCTGAGCCCGGCAATGATCTTTGCACCGCGTTCCGCGGCAATGATATACCACATTTCCGTTTTGGGTTCCGCCCCGCCTCCGATTTTCGCGCAGGCCTCTTCGTTCGGATGAACCTGAAGGGAAAGGCGCTTTCCGGCGTCAATCAGCTTTACGAGCAGCGGGAAAAGCCCGCCGCTGAATTTATGCCCGACGAATTCCTTTCCATAACTGGAGACCAGCTCATGCAGCGACGTTCCGGCAAGCGGTCCGTTTGCCACAAGGGAGGAAAAGCCTTCGCGGTCGCAGATTTCCCACGCCTCTCCAATTGCAGGTCCGTCTTTGGGGATCGGACGGTTCAGTTTTGCCGCAAGCTGGGTGCCGCCCCACATCACTTCCTTGTAAAGAGGTTCAAAAAGAAGCGGATACAGTTCATCTTTATCAAAATTGATCATAGCGTTTCGCCTTTACGGTTCGGGTTGCATTCCTTATCGGAGTTAATATAACCCGAATTCCGGAAAATACAGTACGTTTCATGAAAAATCTGCCAGATTTTGCAAAGAATGCTTTCATTCAGGCGCATTATGCTGTATCTTACCGGGAATTTTTTATTTCCTGGAGGTTGGTATGATGAAAAAATGCAGAATCGTTGCAACGGTCGGGCCGGCTTGCGAATCCCCCGCCATGCTGGAGAAGATCATTCGCGCAGGCGTGGATGTATGCCGCCTGAACTCTTCGTTCGGAACCAATGAAGACCGGCTTGCCAAAATCCGCAATATCCGCAATATTTCCGCTGCCCTCAGAAAGCCTGTCGCAATCCTGCAGGATCTTCAGGGACCGAAGATCCGCGTCGGAAGGTTGAAGGAGCCGGTGCTGGTCAGAAAAGGCGAGACCCTGATCCTGACAGGAGGAACGGAGCACACCGAACGGCTTCGGCTTCCGACGACTTACACGTGCATTGCCAAAGACTGCGAGGCCGGCAGGATGATCCTGATCGCGGATGGACGCATTATTCTCAGGGTGGAAAAGACGGACCGCAGACATGACGCCGTCTACTGCAAGGTCGTCAACGGAGGCGAGATTCTCAGCGGCAAGGGAATCAACCTGCCTTACACGAAGATTTCGCTTCCCGCGCTTACGGAAAAGGATGAGGCGGATGCCGCTTTCGGCGCGGAGGCGGGAGTGGATTATATCGGCATGTCGTTTGTCCGGGCGCCTTCCGATGTCTACCGCCTGAAGAATCTGTTCCGGAAGATCGGCAGAAGTGTCCCGGTGATCGCCAAAATTGAAAAACCGGAGGCGGTGGAAAATATTGGGGCGATTCTTGAGGTGGTGGACGGCGTGATGGTGGCGCGGGGCGACCTCGCGGTCGAACTTTCCTATGCGAAGGTGCCGACAGCACAGAAAATGATTATCCATGAGGCGAACCGGCGCGGGAAAATCACGATTACCGCCACGGAAATGCTGAGCTCCATGATTGAAAACCCGCTTCCGACCCGTGCGGATGTCAGCGACGTCGCCAATGCGGTGTGGGACGGCACCGATGCGGTGATGCTGTCGAATGAATCGGCGATGGGAAAATATCCCGTGGATGCGGTCAAGGCGATGAAGGAGATCATTGTTGAAACTGAAACAGCAAAAGGAGTGTTCCGGCATGATAAAACGCAGCTGGAATCCATGGATCTGCCGGAAGTGACCCGGGGTGAAAACGCGCTCTGCAAAGCGGTTTCGATCCTGTCTCATGATATGAATGAGCGCGGAATTGCCGTTCTTTCCAAAACCGGAGAGACTGCGAAGATGCTCTCGAAATACCGTCCGGGAAGCCCGATTTTCGCATTGTCGAATTCGATCTCGCTCTGTTCCAGAATGGCGATGTACCACAACGTCGTCCCGGTTTTCATCCCCTATGAGGATCAGGACGAGCTGAATGAATATGACGTTGCCAAGATACTGCGGGACATGCGGTATGTCAGAAACGGAGACACTCTGATCTGCGTCAGCGGACGCCGGAGCAGCAGAGACAGCAGCCGGTGGGCGGCTCACGGAATCAGCACATTGGTTGTCGGACAGTGAAAAACTGCAAACTTGAATTCTCAGGAAAGAAACTGAAATTATGCTCAGAAGATGTTGGCCGGTTCTGTTCGGTCTGTTTTCTTCCGGACTTTTTGCGGAAAATCCGCTTGGAATGCCGGAATACAGGCAGACTCTGGAAGTAAACTACAGCACGGAAGAAGAGGCGCGGAAAGCGGAGCTGGAAAAGCTGGAACTGCCCGGCGGCAGGAAAATCGCATTTTCCACCCGGTGGGATGACACCAACAACCGTCACCTGAAAATGGCGCAGACTCTTGCCGGACGCGGCTGGAAAGGGACTTTCTATCTGTATGAATTCCAGAATCAGCAGAGCGATCAGGCTGTTCCCGCGGAGATTTTGAAACTCGGTTCCTCCCTCGGTTCCCATACGGTGGATCACCCGGATCTCCCGGGACTGCTGCCGTCCGGCATTTTCTACCAGATTCTTGATCTGCGCGTAAGAGAAGAGGCGGCTTACAATACCTGCGTGACGGCTTTTGTACTTCCCTATACCTCCTGTTCCACCCGTTTTCAGGATCATGTGCCTCAAATGATCGGTGACATTCTGAAACGCAGCGGACATTTCGGCGGTCCCGAACCCTGGGGAAATGTCGCTGAACGCTACGGACTGAGCAGAACGATGTGGTACGGCAGTTTTCTTTTCGGCATCAATGACAGCCGGCCTTCTCCGGCGTTATTTGAAAAGGAACTGGCACGCGGATTGAAGACGCTGCAGAATGAAACATGGCAGGGGGGACCGCATATCACGCTCGGGCTTCATACGTGGCAGAGCAACGAGGGATTCAGAGTCCTGGACGGTATTTTCAAGGAATACGGCGGAAATCCGGAGTGGTGGTACTGCAATGAAAATGAGTATCTTGCGTATCGCTATCAGTTTTTCCATACGGGGATCCGGAAGAAATCCGTAAACGG
This sequence comes from uncultured Lentisphaeria bacterium, assembly GCA_949282305.1. Taxonomy (GTDB): domain Bacteria; phylum Verrucomicrobiota; class Lentisphaeria; order Victivallales; family UBA1829; genus UBA11452. Next base: position 90,984 of record CASDPB010000040.1, read on the forward strand.
CAGAACCGCCGTTTTCGAGATCACCAGAATTGCGGCTCCCGAACTGGGACATAATATTCCGCTGTCCGTCAAAACCGGCGGCAAGGTTGTTTCCGCCACGCTGGATTCCCTGCCGCTGAACGTTTCCGGCGGCATGTTTTCTCTGCCTCATGACCGCGACCGTCTGGCTCCCGTCGAGGTGGAACTGGTGCGTTTTGCCGGAAACAGCCCGGAAACAGTCAGACTGGCAAAGTTTCCGGCGTCCGTTCAAATGGCGTTCCATGAACGGGAAAACAGAATTGATTTTTCCTTCGTTCCGGCGGACTCGTCTGCGAAATTTCAGAATGTCTCCCTTGTGCTGCGTCTGCCGCCTGCCTGGAAAGACGGCGTTAAGCGCGTGACTCTGCCAGTTGTGAAGGAGAAGGCGACCGTGTCATTTCCGCTGGGCGCACTGGATTTGCGGCCCGGTTTCGGGGAGGGCGATTATCGTTTTTATCTGCAGGCTGACATGCTCTGCAGCGGGATTCCCAAACGGCTTCATGCCGTTATGACGGTGAAGCGCAATAGGGAAAGAACGGATGCCCCGAGAGATAACGCCTATGCCGTCGGCCCGCTTGCCGCAGGAACGTTTACACCGGATTTGCTGGAAAAACTTTCCATGCCGTCGGCGGTTTTGACGGATTTCGGAGGAAAAGCCGTTGAAAAATGGCATCCGGTTCCTCCGGGAGACCGGGCGACGCCCGCATTGTCTCCGGTTCTGGAGGATGAACGCTGGAAAGAGGAAACGGAGGAGTTCCGCAGGAAACGGAATGGTGAGTTTGCGTTTGTCCTGGAATTTGAATCCCCTTCCGCGGAGCGGTATCACCTGCTGCTGAATCTGTGGAACGCAAAACAGATTTCCGCAATTTACATCAACGGCAGAGCATATCAATTCAGACGCCCGTGTCCGTTTTCCTCTCTTGCCGGGCGGAACCGGATCGTGCTGGTCTATCCGGTGGCGAAGAACAGAACGCCCTCCACGCAGATGGTTTCCGTTTCCCGGGGAACCAGCATGTTCGATCACGTGAAATTCGTGCCCGTGGAGAACGGAAGGCAGAGATAAAACGGGAAGCCGTTTGCGCATTCCCGTTTTTGCAAGGTCATTTGGACGGAATGACTGGAACGGCATCGCGCGGGACCAGAATATTTTCCGGCGCGGTGGAGACGAGTGGGAGAAGCGGAGCGCCGACTCGGAACCGCATATCCTCATGGACATAGGGGAATCTCACACTCCAGATTTCCGATTTTGCGGCATTTTCCCGTTTGCAGACCAGTTGACGGGTGCTGTCGCTCCTGCTGAATGACGCCATGATCCTGCCGGATGAATTCAGAAGTTCAGCGCCTACGGGTTCTCCGAGATCCGGCGCCGCTTCCAGTCTGATTTCCTCCACGCCGGAAGGCACCAGGAAATAGAATCTTGCTCCTGATGCGCAAAACATCCCGGTTCTCGTATCCGCCAGAATGGCTTGTCCCGGCTGCCCGGAAGTCAGGGCGACGGCATGCAGTCCGGTATTGACTTCCAGCTGCATGACCTCGCTGCCGCTGTTTTTCCTTAAAATATAGGACTGGTTGGGCTTTGTGATTTTGAACTGATCCACCGGAGTGCCGTTCGAGTCTTTCACGTCAACTGTGACATTGATGGGATTTTTGTAGATTTTCCTGACGCTGAAATCCAGTTTGACGGGCTTTCCGGATTCGACGTATTGCAGAATTTTGAATTTTTTACGGAAGAATTTACTCTTCGCCTCTTTTTTTCCTTTCCCTCCCGGAACCAGCTGTTTCAGGTCGACGGTTGCGACCTTGAAATTTCTGATTGCCTCATCCGGCTTGTTTGCGAGCATGAATTTCCGGAAATCGAACCTGCTTTCCCTGCCGTTTCTTTCCTGAACGTTCAGGCTTCCCCGGATGCCGGTCACACCTGCGCCCGAGAGACTTTGAAAGTCCAGCGGACGGCTTCCGCCTGTGATGATTCTGCTGTTTTCAAAGGTGACGCCGGCAATGTCCGGCAGCAGGTTTGTGCTGACCGTAACAGCCGCCGCTCCGGTATTTCCGTTGTCGATCAGGCAGTTCCGGAACAGGACTTTCATTGCGTCTTCCTGAAGATTGCTCAAAATGACGGAATTGGATTTTGCGGAATCCATCCGGCAGTTATCAAACACGAGGTTTCCTTTTGCAGGCGTTGTACCGCTTGCGCTGAGCATCATGTTGATTCGATTTCCGGTCATCCTGCAGTTGCGGAACGTTGCGGAAAGCGGCTTTGTCCGTTCCGTCAGCAAGTTCAGATAAAGCAGAATGCCGACTGCATTGTTCTCAAATTCACAGTCGGTGATTTCACAGCCGATGATCCATTCATCCGGTTTGTTCGGCTCGAAATCAATGCCCGCCATGGGAGGGGTTCCCGCCGTATTGCTGAATTTACTGTGACGGATCTTCAGTCCGTCCACGCTGATGACGCTGATTCCCTGGCGGTGGTGATCCGTGGCAGTTACATGTTCGATAACGACATTCCGGCATCCCCGCATCCGGGACGATGCGCCGATGTAGATGCCGTCGCCTCCGCTTGATTCCAGGGAAAGCCCGGAGACGAGGACATTCTCGCATCCTCTGAGACAGAGGGTGTTGCGCCATTCGGACGGTTTGTACCGCTTGAGGTCCTGATAGTCTTTTTTATTCATGACCAGCCGCACCTTGCCATTGCCTTTCAGGGATATGTTTTTGCAGTCTGTCGCCTCGAACAGAGAATCGTTCAGCCCGTGGAACGCGCCAGGAAGGGCACGGACGGTCACGCCGTCGGCAAAGCTGAGTTCCAGATCGGAGCGCAGACGGATTTTATCGACAATCCAGTCTTTCCCCGTATTGTCGACAAGAATTTTCGGAGCCCCGGAGTCGATTGCCTTCTGCAGACATTCCGTGGCATTTTCCGCATTGAATCCCCATTGGCTCGCTTTTACCGCGTCACTGCCGAATACAGAGATCATCCCGCAGCAGAGGAACATTGCAATCAGTCGTTTCATTTTCTCATCGCTCCCGCTTGTTTTCTATTAATAACCCTGATAGTATTTCACCAGATCGTTTTCTTTCGGCGCCTTCCAGAGCCAGATGCGCTCATCGTAGGCCAGCACATAATTCACGGTATCGACATGACCGTCTCCATAGACATTGTTTGCTCCTCCTTGGTGGGCTCTGTCAATTCCGATGGACGCGCTCTTGTAACGGGCGATCAGTGCGACTCCGTTGCCTGTCCCATACTTCATGGAAACCCCGGTTCTGTCCCCGTCCTGTCTGTAACAGGTCCAGTTGTCACCCCATAGAACTGTCCGGCTGAGATAGCGGTTCGGCTGTGACAGCTGCAGCCACCTGTCGACGGTGTCGAAGACATTGGAGGGACCGATGTAGTAGTTGTATCCGTAACTGTCATATACGCGCAGAGAGTTGAACATGTATCCCGGTTTCGAGTCGGTCGGACAGAGCAGGAGTTTGCTTGTCCTGTATGCCGAGGCGCCGGCGCCGCGGATGCTGGTCGGGACGATTTTATTTTTCGTCAGGTATTCCAGCCAGGTGCATGGTTTCCCGTCAGAGCGCACGGAGCGGTCGAGGATATGTGCGCTCAGCAGTTTCTCCCTGTAGTCATTGGCATAGAGGAACCATATTGTACCGAGCTGTTTCAGATTGCTGCGGCAGCTGGCGCCTTGCGCCGTAGCGCGTGCGGCGTTCAATGCCGGCAGAAGCATTGCCGCGAGAATCGCGATGATCGCAATTACAATGAGCAATTCTATCAAAGTAAAGAGATGGAGCTGCTGCGGCTTATGAGTTGCGGGGGGCTGGTGTTTTGTCATTTTGCATTCCTTTTCTTGCTGTTTTATGTCGTTGAATCTTCTCTCCGCCGGAGTTCGTGACTGCTGAAAAGCGGCGTATTGCTTCGGAAGCGTCTTCCGTGTATTCTGTCCAGTAGGGATACCCTCTTTTTCCGGTGGGAATGCGGATATGAAGCTCCGGGGAAAGGAGCCTGGCGCACGGCGTCGGAAGCAGCGCCTCCCTGACCAGTTCCGCCGCCAGCCGGGAAAGATTGTGCTGAACGGAGCTGATCGGCAGCGGGTAGTTCCGGATCACCTGGTCATTGTTGAAGCCGCCGAGAAGAAGAGAGCGATATTTTCTGTATCCCGGCTGCAGCAGACAGTTTCCGCCGCCGACGGCAAAGGAGTCGTTCATGTAGATGATTCCTTCGACCCCGGGAAAATCATGGAGCAGGCGTGCGGTGGTCTCGAATCCGTGCCGTTCCCAGCTTGCATGAGGATCAGGAACATAAAAATCAATGTCGTCCATTGGATAAATGAAACGCTTTTTGATCTCCTGTCCGGTCAGTTCCGGGTATACGCGCATCAAAGCGCCGAACCCGTGACAGCCCGGATTGCACTGTTTTTTTTCGCAGATCAGCCGGAAGTTGTCTCCGATCTGCGACCTGATATAACGTATCAGGGCTTCGCCGCCGATAAAAAGAGAGCTTCTGACCCAGCGCGGAAAAGAGGGGGCGATTCCAACGGAGTTGATTCCCGATGCCTCCAGCTCCGTCATGATCTCCTGCTGCCCGAAGGGCTGTCCGAGAAAGACGAAGGATTCCACGCCGCGGCCGATCAGTTCTCGGACCTTTTTCAGGTTGGCTTCTGCATCATCGCTGAAGGCGTTGTAATAAGCGGCATATCCCAGCTTGTCGAAACCGGTCGTCAGGCGCAGTGTGAGCGCCATGACATGTTCCTCGTCATTCATCTGCGCCCTTGAGTTCATGATTGCCACGGTGCGGGTCTTCTGTCTGCGCAGGAGCTTGTAGCCGAAACTGACCTGGTAGCCCATCTCTTTTGCAACCCTGCGGACACGTTCCTTGGTCGCTTCCGAACTGTAATTGTTCGGACGGTTGTTAAGAATCTCGGAAACGCTTGCGACGGACAAGCCGACTGTCGCGGCAATTTCTTTCAATGACACTCTGGCTGGCATACGAATTTTTCTCCTGCACGAAATTATTTCGTTGGCTGTAATATAAGGACTTCCGGATATGATGTCAAATTCATACGAAATATTTTCGTGAAAAAAGGGGGACAGCTTTGCCATGGCGGGCGGAAATTGCGGAGAACCGGTTCCTGAACATCCTGTCAGCCGCATTGCCGTGCCGGTTCATTTTCATGTTTTTTCCGGATTTCCGTTTGACTTTTATGTGTTTTCAGTGTAGTTTTTAATTAGTAAACATACAACTAAACAAATAGAGCGGAATTTTATGAATGGATGTTATGACATTGCGATCATAGGGGCGGGCGTGACCGGCGCGGCAACTGCGGCGGCTTTGTCGCGCTACCGCCTGAAAGTGATCCTGCTGGAAAAAGAGGCGGATGCAGGTTTCGGCGTATCCAAAGCGAACTCGGGGATTGTGCACGGCGGTTTTCACTACCCGCTGTCCACACTCAAGGGGCGTCTGGAGATTCTCGGGAACCTGATGTTCGAGAAACTTCATTATGAGCTTGGTTTTCCTTATCGCAGATGCGGAATCATTGTCGCTGCATTTTCGGAGGAGGAGCTGGCGGAGGTGCGTCGTCTTTATCGTCAGGGGGTGGAAAACCGGGTGCCGCGGATTGAGCTCTGTTCCGCGGAACGGATGCTGGAGCTGGAACCGAAACTTTCCCCTGATGTCGCCGGAGGGCTTTACGCGCCCGGAGGCGGTGTCGTGGAACCCTACCGTTATGTTTTTTCCCTGCTGGAACTGGCGAAGCGCAACGGGGTTGAATTTCTTGCGGAGTACAAGCTCGAAAAGGCGTCGTTTGCGGATGGCGTATGGACTTTGCAGGCGCATGACGGGCGCAGGGTTGAAGCGAAGTATGCGGTCAATGCCGCGGGGCTTCATGCGGATGACGTTTCCCGGATATTCGGGGCGGAAGAGTTCCGGATTTCCGCACGCAAAGGCGAGGAATATCTGCTGGACCGGGCTTCGGCGGCGTATCCGTCCAAGGTGGTCTTTCCCGTTCCTGTGAAACATTCCAAGGGCGTGCTTGTGATTCCCACCGTGGACGGAACGACGATGGTCGGGCCGACTGCGGAAATTGTCGAGGACAAGGAGGATCACTCCACTACGGCGGAAAACATGGCGGCGGTGTTCCGGCAGGCGAAGCGGATGGTGCCCGCCGTGTCGGAACGCGATCTGATTACGGGATTCAGCGGTTCGCGCCCGGTGATGGACGGCAATGATTTTTATATTGCCTTTTCAAAGAAGGCGGAGAATCTGATTCAGGCGGCAGGCATCCAGTCGCCGGGACTGACGGCATCTCCGGCGATTGCCGAATATATCTGCGGTCTGCTCCGTGAAAACGGGGTCTGTCTTGAAGAAAAGAGACAGTTTGCAACCATGCTGGAGTCTCCGGTTCAGATCCGGAAACAATCCACAGAAGAAGCGGACCGGCTTCATGGAGAAGATCCGGCGTGGACCAATATCATCTGCCGCTGTGAGAAGATTTCCGAGGCGGAGATTGTGGAGGCGATCCGGCACGGGCATACCACGCTGGACGGAATTAAATTCTATACCCGTGCGGGCATGGGGCGCTGCCAGGGCGGTTTCTGTTCCTATAAAATCCTCAAGATCATTGCGCGGGAGACAGGAATGTCTTTGGAGGAAGCTACGAAGCGCGGCGGAAATACCGGATTTATTTCCGGGCATCTTCAGGATTATGGAAAAGGGGGGCGGACATGAAGAAGCTCTATTATGACATTGCCGTGATCGGCGGCGGGGCGGCGGGACTGACCGCCGCATACGGCTGTGCCTCCGAAGGCATGAAGACAGTTGTGATCGACCGGGAGGAGACGCCTGGAGGAGTGCTTCTGCAATGTATTCACAACGGATTCGGTCTGCATTATTTCAATGCGGAACTGACCGGGCCTGAATATGCGGCGAGAGTTTTGAAGCAGGCGGAGGATGCGGGAGCTTCTTTTCTGCTGAGTTCCACGGTCATGAAGATTGAGGACTGCGGAGAGGAGAAAATCCTGACGGTCTATTCAAAGGCGGATGGTGTGACTCTGGTTCATGCGAAGGCGGTGATTCTGGCGATGGGATGCCGGGAACGCTGCCGCGGGAATCTGGGGATTCCGGGCGACCGTGCCGCCGGCATTTTTACCGCCGGACTTGCGCAGCGGCTGCTGAACGTGGAGGGGTGTCTGCCCGGCAGGAAAGCGGTGATTGTCGGTTCCGGTGACATCGGGCTGATTATGGCGCGGCGTCTGACATGGTGCGGAATCGAAGTGAAGGCGGTAATTGAGATCATGCCTTATCCGTCCGGATTGAGCCGGAACATCGCACAGTGCCTTGAGGATTTCAATATCCCGCTCCACCTCAGCACGGGCGTGGTGAACATTCATGGACGGGACCGGGTCGAAAGCGTTACCGCCGCCCCTGTCGAAAACGGCATTCCGCAGATGGACAGGGCATGGAAAATCGAATGCGACACAGTTCTGTTTTCCGTCGGGCTGATTCCGGAAAACGAGCTTGCCAAGGAGTGCGGTGTTGTGCTGAACCCCGCAACGAACGGGGCATGGGTCGATGGCAATCTTATGACGAATGTACAGGGAATTTTTTCCTGCGGGAACGTGCTTCATGTGCATGATCTCGTGGATTTCGTGTCCGAGGAGGCACTGCGCTGCGCCGCCTGTGCCGTTCAATGGAGCAGGTCGAAGGAGAAGAGCCCGGTTCTGCAGGGCAGGACAACATGCGGCGAGCATTTGCGCTATGTGGTTCCGAACTGTTATGTTCCCGGCGGAGAAGGACATTTCTACATGCGCCCGAAAATCGTCGCATCCGCGGCGGAGCTCGCCGTGAGGGCAGGGGAAAGGGAGATTCTGCGGAAAAGACTGCACTGGGTCAAACCCGCGGAAATGATCGCCGTGACTCTTCCCGCGGCGCTTGCCGCAGACTGCACCCCCGGAGAGACTCTGAACTTTGAACTGAAAGAGGTGAAGGCATGAGGAAAACTGAAAAAATCTGCATCGGATGCCCGGCGGGATGTCATCTTGAGATCACGGTTCGGGAAGACGGTTCGCTTCAGATCGCCGGAAACACCTGCAGGCGCGGGATCGCCTATGCGGAAAATGAGATGCGCGATCCGCGCCGCGTTGTAACCGCGGTGGTGCATTGCAGCTCGGAAAGACTGCCCTGCATTCCTGTGCGGACAGATCAGGCGCTGCCTGTAAAGCTGATTGAACCGCTGCTCCGGCGGCTTTACTCAATGAAGGTGTGCGCCCCGGTTCGTGCCGGCGACATCCTGATCCGTGACTTTGAAGGCAGCGGGATCAACGTGGTGTTTACAAGGGACTCCGAACCATGAAACATGATCTTTCAAAACTTCGCCATGTCGTGATGGATATGGACGGCACAATTTACCGGGGAAAGGAGCTCTTCCCGACGACGCAGCCTTTTCTGCGCCGTCTGAAGTCCCTCGGAATCGGTTACACGTTTCTGACGAACAACTCCTCGCGAAGCGTGGACGACTATCTTGAACATCTGCGTCGTTTCGGAATCAGGATACGGCGGGAGCAGATGTTCACCTCCACTTTGAACACGGTTGCCTACCTGAAGGCGGAGCATCCGGCGGCGAAGAGGCTTTTCATGATCGGGACGGAGGTTTTCCGGCGGGAAATGGAGGAATACGGTTTTCATGATGTGAACATGACGGATGAACCCGATGCGGTCGTGACGGCATTCGACACCGCGCTGCAATATGAACGGCTCTGCAAGGCGGCGTGGTGGATCAAACGGGGCAAACTCTGGATTGCGACGCATCCCGATACGGAATGTCCGACGGAACTGGATACGACTCTGATCGACTGCGGAAGCATCACCGCATGTCTGGAAAAAGTGTCCGGCCGCTCTCCTGTCGTTCTGGGCAAGCCGAATCCTGAAATTCTCTGCGAGATCATGCGCCGGAACGGGGTCGCTCCGGAGGAGACCGCGATGTGCGGAGACCGTCTTTACACTGACCTGCGTCTTGCCGCGAACGCCGGAACAACAGGTGTGCTGATCAGTTCCGAACCGCCGGAAAAAATTCCCGGCAACTTTGCCGATCTCACCGTGCCGGACCTTGAAGAATTCGGCAGACAAATCTCTCTGGCAAAATGCGGAAAGATATGATATATTACTTTTTCTGATTTCGTTTTGCCGAAAAAACAACAAAAGAGAGATTGTATGCTGAAGAAAATCATTGCCGGATATTTTTCCGTGGCGCTTGTCTGGCGCGTCGCCATTGCCTTTGTTCTCGGTATTGCCGCCGGTATTTCATGTTCACGGCTGGGGGCATGTTACGGGGAGGAGCTGACTGCGCGGATCACGGCGGTCGTTTCGCCTTTCGGGACGGTGCTCATTGCGATGCTGAAAATGGTGGTGATTCCCATCATCTTCTTTTCCCTGGTCGCCGGAGCGGCGAGCCTGCCGGTCAAGAAGTTCGGCAGACTCGGACTGTCGGTTCTGGTGTGGTACTTCCTGACCTCGCTTTTTGCGGGAGTCTTCGGGATTTTCCTTGCCGTGGTCATGAATCCCGCCATGGAGAATGCGCAGAAACTTTCCGAAAAGTTTCTGCCGCAGGTCGGCGCGATGAAGATGCACGGGACGGCGGGCGGAATTTCCCAGTTCATCAACAATCTTTTTATGAATCCGTTCCAGGCGCTTGCGGAAGGACAGTTCCTGCCGATCATCATCTTTTCCATCCTCTTCGGGCTTGCCGCACGCATTGTGATCGAACAGCACGGCGAGGAATCGAAAACCGGCAGAGCCGTGGAGCTGATGCTTGATGTGTTTGACGCCGCGCAGAAGGCTTCATTCAAGATCATCGACTGGGTGATGGAGTATTTCCCCGTCGGCGTATTTGCGCTTACGACGGTCAATTTTGCCGTGTACGGAACGAAACTGTTCGGTCCTTACGTGCGGATTGCCGGATGCGTCATGATCGGCGTCCTGCTGATGATCTTTCTGATTTATCCGATGTTCCTTCTGCTGCTCTGCCGCGAAAATCCTTATCGTGTAATGAACAAGATCAAGGAAGCGGTCATTACGGCATTTCTGACCCGTTCCAGCGCGGCGACTCTGCCGATTTCTTTCCGAATCGCGAAGGAGAAGCTCCATGTGAAGGAACAGCTTTCAAGTTTCGCCCTGCCGCTCGGAGCCACGATCAATATGGACGGAGTCTGCATCCATCTGCCGGTTTTCGCAATCCTCGCCGCAAACATTTTCGGGATTCAGATTGGAGTTTCGCAGCTGGCGGTTCTGCTGGTATCCGTGGTCTTTGCATCGGTCGGAGCCGGCGGCATCCCCGGCGGAAGCGTTTTTCTGCTGTTCATGGTGCTGGCGAATCTCGGGCTGAATGATTCCGAGGTCGCGATGATTGTGGCGCTTGCCATCGGAATCAATCCGCTCCTCGACATGTTTGAGACGGCGTGCAATGTGGCGGGCGACAATGTCTGCAACTATATTGTCGGAAAACGCGGCGGAATGCTGGAAAAGTAGCCTGCAATTTCATTTCCGGGGTTGCATTTTCTGTTTTTTCTGTTTATATTGGCGGAAACAGGAGGGAGCAATGTATTGTCAGAATTGTGGAAAAGAGATGAGTGCCAATGCCAGGTTCTGTTCCGCGTGCGGCGCTTCGCTGGGACAGCGTGTCGTGGTTGCGGATCATGCAGCATCCTGATTTCCGGGAATCTGCCGGAAACGACCCGGTCAAAAAAATAAAACAGGAGCGTTTGGTGAAACTTCTGTTCTTTATTTTTCTGGCGGCTGCCGGCGGACTCGGGCTGGCTTTCCTGTATTTTCATGATCCCGTTTCGACACGCTGGCTGCCGCAATGCGCCTTTTACCGGCTGACGGGGTTCTACTGTTCCGGCTGTGGAACGACGCGGGCGCTTTATGCGGCTCTTCACGGAGAGTTTTACGTGGCGTTCCGCTATAACCTGCTGTTGTTTCCATCGCTGGTCCTGATCGGCGTTCTGCTCTGGAAACCGCATCTTGCCCTGCGGACATGGGTTGCTTATCCTGTTCTGATTATCCTTGTGCTTTATTGGATTCTGCGCAATATTCCTGTTTATCCGTTTCTTCTGCTGGCTCCGCATTGAAAATTGTTTTTCCTGAAACCTGCTGGCAAAAATTTTCTTTGAAGCTATATTAGGGAAAAGGTCTTATCTTATGAGAAAAATGTACAGGTTCTTATTCTGCTTCGGGATGACAGTGCTGTCTGTTTCCGGAGCGGCTCAATTACAGGAGAAACATATCATGCTGCCGGAAATTGCAGACACCCATCCCCGCCTGTTGGTGAATCCGAAGACAAAGTTTCAGGCATTGGAAAAGGTTCTGGGGACATCCGCGGGGAGAGCTCTTGCGGAGCGTGTGGTTCATGACGCCGAAGTCCTGCTGAAGGAAGTTCCCGTGGAACGGGTTATGCAGGGGCGCCGTCTGCTTGCCGTCAGCCGCAATGTGCTCTACCGGGTCAATTCGCTTGCGATGGCTTATCATCTGACGCGGGAACGCCGCTTTGCGGAGCGTGCCGCGCAGGAAATGTGCGCCGTTGCCGGTTTCAGTGACTGGAATCCGTCGCATTTTCTTGATGTCGCGGAGATTACCCTTGCCCTTGCCGTCGGTTACGACTGGCTTTATGATATGTTGAATGATGAACAGCGTTTGAAGATCCGCACTGCGATCATAGAGAAGGGAATCAAGCCTTCTTTCTCCGGGAGGCACTGGTGGATTACAGGAAAGAACAACTGGAATCAGGTCTGCCATGCGGGAATGGTCGCGGGTGCGCTTGCTGTTGCCGATTCCGAGCCGGAACTGGCGGAGAAGACGATTCTGCGCGCAATCCGCAATCTGCCGCGTTCCATGAAAGCCTCTTTTTCTCCGAACGGCGCCTATCCGGAGGGTCCGACCTACTGGGGATATGGAACGGAATTCACCGTGGTTCTGCTGGCGTTGCTGGAAGGTGCGTTCGGGCAGGATTTCGGGCTTTCGGAAATTCCGGGATTTTCCGTTACCGGCGATTTCGTGATCGCTTCGACTGCGCCGACAGGAGAACTGTTCAATTATGCCGACTGCGGAAAGAGACTCGGAAGCTCTTTTGCAATGCACTGGCTGATCCATCGATTCAACCGTCCCGACTGGTTTTCTAAAAATGAGCGGAAGGCACTGGCGCGCGAGGCGAAGCGGCGCCCGCGCACGCTGAAAAACAGTCAGAACCGGCTGCTGCCGCTCTCTCTGCTGTATCTGCGGGACTGGCCGGAAACCGCGAACCGGAATCTTCTCTTTTACAGCGGGGATGCCGCGGAGGTGCCGATTGCGGTCTATCGGACAGGCTGGAAGTCCACGGATGCCTACCTGGGAGTCAAGGGCGGTTCCCCGTCAGGCCCGCATGGGCACATGGACGGCGGTTCTTTCGTCTATGAGGCGGATGGTGTCCGCTGGGCTTCGGATCTCGGCTCCGAGAATTATCACCGGATTGAGTCGCAGGGGCTTGCATTATGGGATGCCGGACAGGAGAGTGACCGCTGGCGTATTTTCCGCATCGGACCGGACAGTCACAACATTTTCCGGATCGACGGAGGCCCTCAGCTTGTGAAGGGGAGGGCCGAGATCATTGATTTCCGGCCGGACCGGTGTGTTCTCGATTTGACCTCTTTGTATGCGGACAAGGCGAAGAAGGCGGTCCGCAGACTGGAACTCCGCCCGGACCGCTCTTTGAAAGTGACGGACGTCCTGAGCGGCTTGAAACCGAATTCCCGGATATGCTGGCAGTTATGCACTGCCGCGGAGGCTTCGGGGGCGGAAACTCTGCGGCTGCGTTCCGGGGGGAAGACCCTTGCCGTCAGGAAAAACCGGGACGGCAGATGGAGGATTGTTTCGGCGGAGTCCCTGATGCACGGGTTTGATTCCCCGAATCCGGGCATCCGGATTGTTTCGTTTGACGCCCTTGTTCCGGCGGATGGCAGTCTGGAGCTCAGCGTTGAATTTCTGCCGGGAGAATAAGGCGCGGGAATGGCAGCGCGGCTGACAGTTTACCGTGCCTGTTTTTTCATGCGTTTCTGATGGATGAGGGTATTGCGTTCCCAGAAGACCCCGTCGGTGTAGCCTTGAATACGGGAATCCTTTCCGGCTTCGCGCAGACGTTTTTCCGTAAACAGGCAGTATTCCGTATTGATCTCGACTCCGGCATAGTGGCGTCCAAGTTTTTTGGCTGTTACGGAGGTGGTTCCGGAACCGGAGAAGGGGTCGAAGACAAACGCCTCCGGCGCGGAGCTGGCGAGAATCAGCTTGGCAAGCAGTTTTTCCGGCTTCTGCGTCGGATGAGGGGTATTTTCCGGCATGGACCAGTAGGGAACGGAAATGTCATCCCAGAAGTTGGACGGATGCGTCAATCGGAAACAGCCTTCGCTTTCCTTTGTCCAGTCCCGCGGAACGCCGGCGGGAGAACGATAAGTTGCAATGACCCGCCGTTTCATTTTGACGGCATTGACGTTGAAATAATATTTTCCGGAGACTGTTGCGAACCAGATGTCCTCCATGGAGTTTTTCCAGTTGGCGGAGGCTCCGCGCCCTTTTTCTCTCTGCCATGTGATCCGGTTGCGGACGCGGCAGCAGCGGGAAAGGACGGAATAGATGACCGGAGACGATTTCCAGTCGCAGCAGACGTAGATGGAGGCGTCTTCCTTCAGAAGGCGCAGCAGCGGCTGGAACCAGCCGTTTACATACTCTGCGTAGTCCTGATCGGAAGCGGACCGGAAACGGCTGCCGTTGTAATCCTTTGTCAGATTGTAAGGCGGATCAATGATGAGGAGATCGACAAAACCGGAGGGAAGGCGGGGAATCACGGACATCAGATCGGCATTGATTGTGCGGTCTGTGATCTCTTCCAGAGAGAGTGCCTTGTCCGCCGGAATCAGCAGTGACGGCAGAAGCTCCGTTCTTTCCCGGTCGCTGATCGTCATGGTTCTGTTTCTGTCCGACTGACTCATATCTGCCCTCCCTGATACAGGAAGTCCCGCAGCGCCTGAAGCATTGCGGGACTTGCGAATTCCATGAAGATGGTTATTTCTTGATAGAAATCACTACGCTTTTGAAATTGCCTTCGCCGGTGCTTTCTGTCTGAAGGTCGCTTTCTTTTTCCAGGGTGATGTGTATGATGCGTCTGTCATGCGCGTTCATCGGAGGCAGAGTGACAGGTTCCCCCCAGCGTCTGACCTCTTTTGAAGCGTCAATCGCCTGCTGGCGGAGTTTTTCGTCGTTTTCATTGCCGTCATCGTCGTCGCGGTAGGACTTGCCGCTGTCCCGGCGTCCCCGGGAACTTCTGCGTTCCTCCCGTTTTTCGCCGCCTCTGCGTTCCTCCCGTCTGTCACCGCCGCGCTTGGAGGAATAACCGTCAATGTCAATGTAAATCTTCGGGAAATCAATGTTTTCCTTCTGCATCATTCTGTTGAGAAGAATCTGGAGGCTTTCGAGCGACTGTCCTTTTCTGCCGATAATGCGCCCCGCGTCCTCGCTGCTGACGAGCAGATTGATTTTGGAGGTTCTCCCTTCGGCCTTCACCGTGCCTTCGAGTCCGAGATAATCCAGCATGGTGGCGAGAGTCTTCTTCGATTTATCCAGCATCTCCTGGGTCACAACAATCTGAGGACGCTGTTCTTTTGCCGGCTGCGGTTGTTCCTGTGCGGGTGCCTGAACATCGGCTTCCGCTGCGGGAGCCTGTTCCACTGTGTCTGTAACGTTTTCGTTTTCCATGTTTACCTCTTGCATTTCTGTTATGCAGATTTTGACTTGAGGGCCTCTTTTTCGTCTTCCCTCTTTGCGATGTATTGACTATACTTCATCTGAAGAATACTGAATATCTGACTGACAGTCCAGTAGAGTGTCAGTCCGGACGGCAAATTGTAGAGCATGACCAGCATGATTACAGGCATCGCCATCATCATTTTCTGCTGCATCGGATCCATTGCGGACGGGGTCATCTTCTGCTGGATCACCATCAGGACGGTCATAATCAGAATCAACGGGTGGATTCCGAACCCGAACAGAAGCGGCGGCCCGACAAGGTCCGGTTTCGTCAGATCAGCCGCCCAGAGAAACGACACATGGCGGAGCTCCACCGCGGAATCCAGCACGGAATACAGCGCGAAGAACACCGGCAGCTGGAGCAGAATCGGGAGACAGCCTCCGACGGGGTTGACTTTTTCCTCGCGATAGAGCTCCATCATCTTCGCATTCATCTCCTGCGGGCGTTCCTTGTATTTTTCCCGGAGCTCCTTGAGTCTCGGCTGAATCTTCTGCATCTTGCGCATGGAATTGTTCGCACGCTGCGTCACCGGCCAGAAGACCACGCGGACAATGACCGTCAGGAGGATAATCGCAATGCCGTAGGAGCCGCTGAGCCCTTTCAGGTAATTCAGAAGCCACATCAGAGGACGCGCAAGAAATTCCATCCATGAGAAGTAGGAGAGATGCAGGATGGAAAGCGTGGATTCCGGAAGCTGACGGACCTGTGTGAGGGTTTTGGGTCCGGTAAAACACGAAAAATCAAGCTGCAGGGAACCGCCCGCATTCAGGAGCACATTCCTGTAGACCCCGCAGATCGAGGGCAGGTGATAAACTTCGCCAGCTTTCCCGAACTCATTCGGAACGGCGTTGCGGCGGAGCTCAAATCCGCCGTCGAAAGGTTTCGACGGAAACAGAAGCGATGCGAAATATTTGTTTGTCACGCCGATCCAGTTTACCGGGACACTGCCGTTGACCGCATTGAATTTCTCATCCTTCATTTCCGGATCCAGAGAAACTCCCTTTTCTGCGGAAACCGGGCAATATTCAATATAGCGCGGATCGCGTACAAGGACATCGCCGGAGAAGTTCCGGAGGGGCGGAAGACCGGCTGCCCAGATTTTCAGCTCGGGCAGTATGATGTTTTCAGAAGAGACGTTTTGAACGATGACACCGCATTTCAGGCTGTAGGAGTTTTTGTCCAGCGTGAAGATCTGCGTAATCCTGATTTTATCCGATTCCCTGGTCAGCAGACGCGAAATGGTAAGTGTGTTTCCCGTCAGAACAGGTTTGCTGATTTCCACCGTCGCCCAGGAATCAAGTCCTGTCAATGCGAACGTCCGGAAGGGTGCGAGAACGGAGTCGTAGACAACCGGTCCTTTCTTGTCGGATGTGGAGAACTGCTTGAACTCCACCTTGTCTATGGTGCCGGTATTGGGGTTGATCGAAAAGTCTGCAACTTCATTTCCGAATACAACGAGAGGAAGAAGCTGGAGTTTTACAGGAGTGAGAGAAGTCTTGACGGCTTCCGGGGTCTCCTGTGCCGCGGCTGTCCGGGGAGGGGGATTCTGTTTCCCCGCCTCGGCTGTACCGGCAAGTTCCGTATATTGTGTCTGAGTTCCGGCCGGCACTCCCTGCTGTTTCGGATAATAAATGGCCCAGCCGATCAACAGAATCACGGCAATGATGATGACAATAAACGTCTCTTTATCAAATTTCACTTTTTTACCTTTCATTATTTGACCCGCCAGAAACCTTTGGGCGGCACCGGATCATATCCACCTCTGCAAAGAGGCTGACAGCGCATCAGGCGCCACGCTGCAAGACAGACGCCTTTCAGAACGCCATGGGTCATAATGGCTTCTGCGGCATACGCGGAGCATGTCGGGGTGAAACGGCAGCATCTGGGAAGCATGGGGGAGATCGCCTTTTTGTAACACCAGATCATCAGAAGAAGCAATCCGGAAAGAGAAAAGGAAAATTTTATTTCTGGGAATGCACCAGGATCCTTGCCTTGGAAAACATCATTTCCATCTGGACGGCGACATCCTGCATTCTGGCATTCAGAATCTCTCGTCTCGGAATGAAAATCATCTGACATGGTGTAACCCTCTGCTTCATCAGGCGGAAAGACTCCCACAGCAACCGTCTTGCCCGGTTTCTTCTTACTGCCCGGTGATCGAATCTGCGACTGCAGATGATGCCGCACTTCACTGAATCCAGCTTCTGGTTCCCGTCGGGGAGCCGGTAAAGCAGAATGGCAAACGGGCTTGTCAGTTTTTTTCCTTTTTCACGCACCAGCATGAAATCAGACTTGAGCTTCAACTTGTCCTGTTCTGTCAGTGTCTGCTTCAAGATTCTGCCATCCAAACCCGTAAAGACGTTATGAGATCCGGTGAAGTGTTCCGGCCGCTGCCTCCCGGATCAGTCGGGCAGACAGGGAACTGCGCATCAGTCGAGAGCGAGTCTCTTGCGCCCTTTTGCTCTGCGGCTTTTGAGCACCGCACGTCCACCGCGGGTCGCCATTCTTGCTCTGAATCCACATTTACGGGCTCTTTTCAGTCTTGAGGGCTGATACGTTCTCTTCATTTTTCTTTTACCTTTCTCCAGGGAAACCAGTCTTTCCCCTGACTTGTATTGCAAATTTTCACTTTGTTTTCACGATTACAAAAAACGAATTGATAAAATAATGCTTCAACTCCGTTTTTCAAGGTGTCCGTTCTTATTTTTTGCCGAAAAATAACTGATGTCTACTTGCTTTCTTCCACCGGGGCGGCAAAATTCAGTTTGACCGGAGTCAGTGCGGTCGGAAGCAGCTTGAACTTAATCCTGTATTCCTTGTCCTTCGAGGGAACGGGGAAAAGCAGTTTGAAATTTCTGGTGCCGTCCATCTGCTCCAGTTTCCAGGTGTCGCCGGAATAACCGTCGCCGTCCAATGCCACCGCGATGCAGGGGTATTTGCTGCCGTCGGAGGTTAACACGTAGTCGTGAATGCTGACGGAGCGTCCGGCGTCCGGCTTCACCGTCACCTCCACCCAGCAGGGGGAATTGTTTTTCTGGTCTCCGTAGGGAGAGGTGATTGCCGGTTTTTCCGAAGTTGCCGAAGCGGACACCATGGTGCCGGTTTTAATGAGGTTTGATTCTTCTTTTTTCGGTGCATCCGGAGCCGGGGTTTCCTCCTGCGGATAAAGCGGAAACGAAAGAGCCAGCATGGCAGACAGCAGCAGGGAACGGCGAAACATGATGAAATTACTCCTGGTAAAGATTTTGTTTTTTTCAAAAGACATGATACATTATACGGGATATGGCGGGAAATCAAATTTTTATAGGAAAAGTATTTTGGAAAAATCCTGTTTTCTGTAAAAAAATACACGGAAATCGAACCGCTTGTGCAAAAAAAAGCCGGAAAACGATTTGAAATTCGAAAATGAGTGGGTATATTATTTGACTTTTGCCGCTCTCTACTTATTGCGACCGGGCGGCGAAGGAAGAAAAACAGGGGCACGCGGAGAGGCCGCCGTGCCGGATAACAAACAGTATGAGAATAAGGTAACCTTACTATGGTCAGAATCAGACTGAAAAAGACAGGTGCGAAGAACTGGATCAGCTTCCGCGTGGTGGCAACAGACATCCGTTCCTCACGCGACGGCTACACTCTTGAAACTCTCGGTTTCTATGATCCGAAACAGAGCAATGAGAAACTTGATGTTGAAAGAACGGAATACTGGCTTTCCCAGGGTGCTCAGATGAGCGAAACTGTGGCGGACATTTACAAACGCGCGAAAGAAGGCAAGTCCAAGGTCCGGGGCGTTGCCGATCCCTATACGAAAAAGAAGAATTTTAAGAAGGAAGCGGCCGAAGCCTGATCTCAGTCGTGAGACTGTGATTCTGAGGCGCCGCAGTCTGTTGTGGCGGCGTCGCTTGCTTCAGGCGGCCTGAACCTTGGAGTATGTACCGTGGTTATCAAGGCATTAATGAAATTGTTCGGCGGCGGACATTCCGGCGATGAGGATAAGAAGTCTGTTTCAGCGGCTCCTGCGGCTTCTGATTCCGGAAATTCCAATCTGCGGCCGGTTACTTTGAAAGACTTGGAAGGGTTTGTTGATTATGTCGTCCGCGCGCTGGTTGACAATCCGGATGAGGTCAAGGTCGTGACCGAAACCGACGGCGAAGTCAAAGTCATCAAGATTTCCTGCAGGAAAGAAGATACCGGTAAGATCATCGGCAAAAAGGGCAAAACCATTATCGCTCTGCGTGCCCTTGTTGCCGGCGCTGCCGGAAGAATGCAGGACAGAGTCAGCGTTGAGGTGATGGACTGAGTCTGCATATTGACATCATTACTCTGTTCCCGGAAATCTTTTTCGGTCCCCTCGGATGCAGTATTGTGGGACGTGCGATAAAAAACGGGATCGTGGAGATCAATGCGGTCAATCTCAGGGATTATACGCATGACAGGCATCAGACGGTGGATGACAAACCGTTCGGGGGCGGTCCGGGAATGCTGATGAAGCCCGAACCGCTTTTCGAGGCGGTGGAGGCGTTGAGAAGGAATGAGACGAAGGTCATTTTGACCGGTCCGCGCGGGGAGCAGTTCTCGCAGAAAATTGCTTCAGAGCTGTCCCGGGAGAATCATCTGGTTATCATTTGCGGACATTATGAAGGCGTGGATGAGCGAGTGAGGAAACATCTTGTCGATCGCGAAATATCGATAGGAGATTATATCCTTACAAGCGGCAATCTTCCGGCAATGGTCATGTGCGATGCGCTGGTGAGACTGATGCCGGGCGCGCTGGGATGTGAAGAGTCGGATGTTGACGAATCCTTTTCGACGGAATCGGGATTTCTGGAATATCCGCAGTATACAAGGCCCGCCGACTTTCGCGGTTGGACGGTGCCGGACGTGCTTCTCTCGGGGAATCACGCGCTGATCGAAAAGTGGAGGCGGAACGAGGCTTTTCTTGAGACATTGAGAAAGCGCCCTGATCTCGCTTTGAAAAACGAATCAAAATCGGAGGATTAAAAATATGAACGTGATTGACAAAATCGAAAAAATGCAGTGCAAGCAGGATATTCCTGACTTCAACATCGGTGACACCGTAAAAGTTTACAACAAGATCGTCGAAGGCGACAATGAGCGTATCCAGCTCTTCTCCGGCGTTGTCATCGCAAGAAAAGGCAGCGGAATCCGCGAGACTTTCACTGTCAGACGTGTCTCTTTCGGCGTCGGCGTGGAAAAGATTTTCCCGCTCCACACCCCCAGAATCGACAGAATCGAAGTGGAGCGCAAGGGGCATGTCAGACGCGCCAAGCTCTACTATCTCAGAGATAAAGTCGGCAAAGCCGCCAAGGTCAAGGAAAAGAAGTTCAACGCCTGATCCTCCGTCCTGCGGACATGACAAAGAAAAATACCGCCGTCAGAAATTCTTCTCCGGAAGGATTTTTGTCGGTGCGGGATCAACTCCTCGCCTGCGAAGCTGTGAAGTGGGCAGAGGGGTTTTCTTTTGTCGCCGGTGTCGATGAAGCCGGACGCGGCTGCATGGCGGGCCCGGTGGTCGCCGCCGCGGTCGTTTTCACCGATAAAAACCGGATTCCCGCCGGAGTGTTCGATTCCAAGCAGCTTTCCCATGCCGAGCGGATGCGGATGCGGGAGCGGATTCTTGCGGAACCTTCCGTTCTGTATGCCGTCGGGGAGGTCTCTCCGGAAGAGATCGACCGGATCAACATTCTCCGCGCCACCTGGAAAGCCATGGGAATGGCGCTGGAGCAGCTGAAGGAAGTTCAGTTCGCCCTGATAGACGGCAACCCCGTCAAGGGGCTTCCCGTCCCATCGCAGTCGATCGTGAAAGGCGATGCAAAATCCGCCTCCATTGCTGCGGCAAGCATTCTCGCCAAAACACACCGCGATCTCTATATGGAGAAGATTGCGGCAGTTTATCCGGAATACCATTTTGAGATTCACAAGGGATATTGCACGGAACTCCACACCGAAGCCGTCCGGAAATACGGACCCTGCCCGATTCACCGCATGACTTTCGAGCCGGTCAGGTCAATCTTGAATCCTCCGACGCACATTCAGCCGGAACTGTTCTGAGCTTTTCCCGGATGAGGAGCACGGTATCATAAAGCGTGCGCAGGAAAGCGCAGAGCATGACGAATGCCGTTGCATACGGATTCGCCCAGTAGAAAAGCAGCAGAAACGCTCCGAGAAATACCATTGGCATGAGAGCGGAGCGGAACGCCGCCTGATCTTTCCGCTTTTCCCATAGTTCATGGAGACCGGTCAGGAAGATAAGCAGAGAGAGAATCAGGACGGCATATTGCAGAAACTGCATGGCTTGAGGCGAACCGCCATATTTTTGCAGATTCCAGGGCAGCAGATGAGCCAGCCTCGGCGAGGACACCGGCGCGGTCAGGAACACCGACAGAAGAAGCACCATGACAGTCCGTATGTTCATGGCGCGCGAATTGTGCTTCCAGAGATCCGTCAACACAGCTGCCGCGGCGAGTCCGGCGAAAACAGGCAGAATGAAGCGCGTTGCATTGTTGAAGACCATCGGATAGCCGAAGAAGAAAAAGACCAGCGGGAAAATCCACCAGCCGAGAAGAGTTCGGATGCGGCGCGATGAGATGAAAAACAGTGCAAGGGTGCCTGCAACGAACCATGCGTGGTTGGAGTTGCAGAGCAGTTTGATTCCGTAGGGAACCATGCCGAAAGAGAAGCCTTTCTGCGTAGCTTCCCCGTGCAGAACATAGGGCAGGGTGAACGGATTGCCGAACTGAATCCAGTCCACCGCCAGCTGAACGGAAAATACCGCGAGAAACGAGAGTGCGCCTGGCAGCAGAAAGCGGAACCACTGCCGGACCCCGCATAACTGTTCCACATAACGCAGATACAGCGCCAGCAGCATCAGCGGCGCGAAGAGAATATTGTTGACGCGGACCAGACATGCCAGTCCGAAGAGAGCGGAAAACAGCACCAGGTTCCGCAGACGGGGCTTCATGGATAAGACGAGAGCAAGACAGGCGAAGATGAGCGCCGTGCTGACGGTGTCGCTGACACAGTTGTAACCGTAAAAGGTATAAAGTTCATACAGCGAATAGGAAAAGGAGAACTCCGGCAGGGCGGGAAAGGATTTGTAGACATATTGTGCGTAAAGGTCCTGGCTGCCGACCCAGAAGTAGCGGTGGTGGTAGAGAAATGTCATGGCGAGCCAGAGCAGCATTGCGGACAGCGCCGGAACGGCGGCGGAGAGTTTCCGGATGATCCGGTAAGCCATGCAGAGGGCGAACGGCGTCACGATGAAACAGTTGAACAGCAGGAACGGCGGATAGAACTCCTGCAGTGTCCGGGCTTTCTGGATGAGCTGGAACGGCAGATAGAAAAGCGGGAGCCCGACCGTGTAGCTCCATTTGCCGTTGAAGTTTCCTGACGCGATGTCCTTCGCTATCTGGAAGTAGGCGAAATCGTCCGCCTGTCCCTGAACGATGTTTCCGCTTGCCCCGATCGCATAGAGCATGATTCCGTAGAAGAAGAGAATCAGGGCGCCGAACGGCAGATACGGCGCATATTTTGAATCCTGTTTCCGGAAAAACAGAATGGTCAGGAGGAAACCGCCGAGAGCGCACAGGGTGCCGAGGAACATCATCAGCGGAAGTTTTTCAAATTCATAGGAGAAAGAACGGTTTTCCCTGTTTATGCTGATCGTGACCTCCGGCGACGCCAGGAAGTCGCCTTGCCCCGGAATATGGAACCGGTAGAATGTGATGTCCTTCATGAGCGGCGGCTTTTCATAACGGTAAATCTGCCTGCCGGTGATTTCGCATGTGGTTTCTTTTTCCGTGATAAGAACCGGCGGACGTTTGAGATTGACCTCCCGGAACACGGGGGTGCCGGGAAGCAGAGTCAGCGTGCCCGTTTCTTCGGCGAAAAGCAGCACGGGCAGAATCAGCAGAGTCAGAAGAAGTGATTTTTTCATTGTGATTTTCCGGAATTCATAACCTGTTCTCGTAAAAATACCGTAAGATATGCCGTAAAGGCGCGGAAATCAAATATTTTCGGGCAACTCGGCTTGAATTCATGAAAATAAAGTTTAAGTTTCAGTAATGTAATTATATTAACGTTAACACATAAAAAGAGGCGCGAATGAACATCAATTACAAGATCCGTGCGGTCCAGCTTGACCTGGCTCGTCAGATGGAATCTGTGGAGTTCCTGAAAGGATTCATCGATTTCATTGCCGAAAACCACTATAACACGCTGTTTCTGTATCTGGAATGGCGTGTCCGGACCAGAACATTCGACATCGGAAAAAAGGACGGATACTCCGCGGAGGAATTGAAGGAGATCATCGAATATGCGGAGACACGCGGCATTGATGTGATTCCCGGACTTGCCGCGCTCGGTCATGCGGAACTTATCCTCGAACAGAAGAAGTATGAAAATTATGCGGAACTGCGGAACGGAATCAGGGGGCGCTTCAAAAACGGCTCCCGCCATGTTTTCTGTCCGTCGCTGCCGGAGACGCGCAAATTCATCGAGTCCTACTTTACAGAGGTCGGCGGAATTTTCAAGTCGGAATATATCCATGTCGGCGGAGATGAGGCATGGGACATCGGGTTCTGCCCGAAGTGCGCGGAGAAAGCCGCGACGTATCAGGGCGAGCAGGAACTGTATCTGGAGCATTTCAAATTCTGCCATCAGGTCGTGACGAAAAAACTCGGCAGACGCATGATGATGTGGGATGATATGTTTGAATATTATCATGACATTCTCGCAAAGATGCCGAAGGACATTGTCATGGTGAACTGGCAGTATCAGGAGAATGTGACGGGATACCAGGGGCATTTCGCGAATCTGCTTTTCCGCGACCAGCTCGCGGAGTATGAAGAACTCGGTTTCGATTACCTTGTCGGACCTGCCGACTTTCTCTGGGGCAATGTGGAATCGACCACCAACCATGCGCGGAACCGCAAACCGCTGGGGGGGCTTCTGACCTCGTGGGAGAAGAAGACCGCTCTCATGTACAAGTTTTTCCCGCTGATGGCTGCTGCCGGCTGGCTCTGGAGCGGAGCCGCGCAGGACGGTGAGGATGCCATGACGCTTGCCGTGAAACAGCTCTTCGGTGTGGATGATGAACTGTTTATCCAGGCGGTCATGCAGTATTCTTCCAGAATCAAACGTGTTGCGGCGCTCTCTTCCGCAGACCTGATGAGCGCCTCGTTTTACGGTCCGGATCGCCATGAGCTTCACGCTTTGAAAACCATGACTTCGGTCATGATGCAGTATTCCGGCAGACTCAGGGATTCCCGCGCGGAAGTGGTTCTTGCCGACATCATTGATGACTCCCTCCTGAAGATTCTTTCTGCACGTTCGCAGATTGCCGCATTCCAGCTGCTCAACGGACAGGAGGCGGAGCCCATCGAGGGAATCATCCGCGAACTGGACGCCGTTGCGGAGAGCCGGATTGCCGCCTGCGAACTGCATCGCAGAAAATGTGATACGGGGCACTTCAAGGCGAATTTCGAGCGCTGGCGCAATGCCTTGCTCGAATTCGGAAGCGAGGTGAAGAGGAAAGGTCTCATGCGCATTCTGTTCTGTCTGCCGGACAGTTACGGCGCGGAGCACATCAGGATTTTGGTGAAAAGCGCCGGAAAATATCAGGAAATTGCTTCCGGCGTATATAAGCATGGACACGACGCTCTGTTCCATCGCTGTTTCTTCCTGCCGAAGAATATGGAGGTGGAAGCCGTCAGGATTGAAGCCGCCGGATTCGCGGGGCAGGGTGTCTGTCATGTTTCCGCGAAAACGGGCAGAGGCAGTTTCGTGCCTGCGGCATTGCTGAGCGCGGGCGGTATTGCGGAACATCCGGAACACGTATTGACGCCGGATGTCAACTTCTGCTATCTGGGCAGTCAGCGCACCATGGATGCGTTTCATGACCGTGCGGAAGCGGAAATGGTGAACTGGGTCGAAGTCGCCATGAAAAAGGCGTAACCATATCAAGCAAGGAGCAGTGTAAAATGTCTATTCCCGGTTATGTTGATATTCAGATCAACGGTTATCACAATGTGGACTTTTCCGATCCGGAACTGACGGAATCGGATTTTCTGCGCACGGCGGAGCGAATCTTTGAGAGCGGGACTTATCTTTTCCTGCCGACCGTCATCACCAGCAGCGAAGAGGTATACCTGCGCAACATCAGGCTGATGCATGACGCCGTCGTGAAAAACGGGCTCGAAAAACAGATTCCCGGCATTCACTGGGAGGGACCGTTCCTTTCGGATCAGCCCGGTGCCGTCGGCTGCCACAATCCGGCGTATATCCGGAAGCCGGACTGCCGTTTTCTCGACAGGATCATGGATCATACCGGCGGTTTCATCAAGCTGATGACCGTCGCCGCGGAAAACGAGGGCGTGGAAGAGCTGATCCGCCATGCCGTGTCCCTGGGGATCACGGTCGGCTGCGGACATCAGCTCGCAAATTACGAACAGCTTCAGAGAGCGGAAAAGGCGGGCGCGCGCACACTGACGCATCTCGGCAACGGAATCCCGAATATGATCAACCGCCATAAGAATCCGGTCTGGTCCGGACTTGCCTGCGATGAACTGATTGCCACGATCATCACGGACGGGCATCACCTGCCGCCGGAGCTGATTAAATGCGTCATCCGGATGAAGGGGCCCGATAAAGTCATTGTCATCAGCGACGCATCCCCTGTTGCGGGACTTCCGCCCGGGCGTTACCACATGCTTGGAAATGACGCCATTCTGGAAGAGAACGGACTGTTCCACAATCCGGAAAAGGGGTGTCTGGTCGGTTCTTCCGCCAGTATGAGCGACTGCATGAAATATCTGGAATCTCTGGGACTGCTCGGCAGAGAGGATTTGGAGAAAGTCGGTTACTACAATGCGATGAAGCTCCTCGGGATGCTTTGAAGAAGGGCGGAAGGCACACAGAGCAGGAACGGCGGAAATATATTTGTCAAGTTGTTTGAACCGATGTCCATATCAGGAAAAACTTTATTCCTGATATGGATCTGCCGTGGCGGAAAGCAGATATTTACGGAAAAATGCCGCTGTCTGTTTTCTGGAAATGCCGGAACGGAAAATAAATCGTGACTTTTTCCGGTTCACAGTAGACTTTTTACTGAAAATCCGGTATCTTACAGCAAAAACGAAAGGTTCAGCCATGAAATATCTTCTGATCGAATATCCGAAATGCTCCACCTGCCGGAAAGCGAAAAAGTTTCTTGACGATCACGGCATTTCTTATGAAGACCGTCATATCGTTGAACGGAACCCCACTGCGGACGAGCTCGGAAAATGGATCGCCGCCAGCGGGTTTTCCGCCCGGAAATTCTTCAACACCAGCGGGCTTCTCTACAAGTCCATGCAACTGAAGGAACGTCTGCCGGAGATGTCCGACGGGGAACAAATCAAGCTGCTCGCAACTAACGGAATGCTGGTCAGGCGTCCGCTCCTGATCGGGGGAGACCGAGTTTTCGTCGGTTTCCGGGAGACGGAATGGGCGGCTCTTCTCAAGTAAGGCAAGTTCCGCTTTTCCCCGGCAGGAATACCGGATTTCAACTTCCGGCTGTCCGGGGCTGTTCTTCCGCCGGAACGTCGTTGCAGAATCAATAATATTCGGCGCCTGCACCGAGTTCCTCTTCGATCCTGAGCAGACGGTTGTACTTGCAGATGCGTTCGCTCCTGCTGGCGGAACCGGTCTTGATCTGCCCCGTCGCGCAGGCGACCGCAAGATCTGCGATCGTTGTGTCCTCCGTTTCGCCGGAACGATGGCTGATGACGGCGTTCCATGCGGCGTTCTGCGCCATGCGGACCGCATCCAGTGTTTCCGTGACGGAACCGATCTGGTTGACCTTGACGAGGATTGCATTTGCCGCATTCAGGTCAATGGCTTTCCGCAGATACTTGACGTTGGTCACAAGAAGATCGTCTCCCACGAGCTGAACCTGATTGCCGATTGCGCTGTGCAGAATCTGCCATCCGGTCCAGTCGCTTTCGGATATGCCGTCTTCCACGGAGTCAATGGGATATTTTTCGGTCAGAGAGTGGATGTATGCCGCCTGTTCCGTGGAGGATAGCACTCTGCCTTTTCCCTCTTTTTTGTATTCGTAAAGTCCCGTTTCCGTGTTGTAGAACTCGCTGGATGCGCAGTCGAGGGCTATCGAAACATCCCCGCCTGATGCCTTGGTTCCCGGCTTGTAGCCGGCGCGTTCGATTGCTTCGATAATCAGTGTGATCGCTTCGTCGATGCTGCCGACGCGAGGCGAAAAACCGCCCTCGTCTCCGACCGATGTGGAGAGCCCTCTGGCGTTCAGCACGGATTTCAGGGAATGGAAGACCTCCACGCCCATGCGCAGACCCTCGCGGAAGCATTTTGCCCCGATCGGGCGGATCATGAACTCCTGAAAATCAATCGGGGCATCCGAGTGTGCGCCGCCGTTGATGATGTTCATCATCGGAACCGGAAGGCGTTTGGCGTTGACTCCGCCGATATAGCGGTAAAGCGGCAGGTTTGTGCATTTCGCGCCGGCATGGAGCGCCGCCAGGGAGACCGCGAGAATTGCATTGGCGCCGAGTTCCTTCTTATTCGGAGTTCCGTCAAGTTCGAGCATTGCACGGTCAAGTGCGGTCTGGTCCAGCACATCCATGCCGATCAGTGCTCCGGCAATCTCCTTGTTGATGTGCCCGACAGCCTGAAGGACTCCTTTCCCCCCGTAACGCTTCCTGTCGCCGTCACGCAGTTCCAGCGCCTCGTTTACGCCTGTGGATGCGCCGGACGGCACGGATGCGCGCCCCGTAACGCCGCATTTCAGCGTGACTTCCGCCTCTACGGTCGGATTGCCTCTTGAATCGATGATTTCACGTCCGGTGATGTTGGTAATGACAGACATGATTTACCCCCCCGTGGTTAAGTTGTTGTTTCAGGAAGAATATCATCAAAAGGGGGAAAAAGCAAATGCCGGAACAGGAAAATGTCAGACGATGTTTCCGTGACCGGCTGATAAAAAGGGAGTATGTTTCAATAAGGGACTTTCCGTCGGGAGAGAAATAAAAAAATGGGAAAAGCGTTCCGTCTGTTTCGTTATTCTCATATTTTTCGTGGATCAATGGATTCAGTCGCTGTCATAACGCCCGGAGCGCGAGCTTTTCACCCTGCTGCGGATACTTTTCGATTTCAGGCGGCGTTCCTGCGAGGCTTTGGTCGGTCTGGTCTTTTTCCTTTTCCGCGGTTCAATCATGGCTTGTGCGATCAGTGCCGCAAGGCGTTCCCTGGCAAGATCGCGGTTCATTGCCAGGCTGCGCGAATCCTTGACGAAGACCGTGACGAATCCGTCCGCGGCACGTGCGCCAGCGAGAGCGTAGAGGCGATTCCTGCTACGTTCGTTCAAAATCTTCGATTCCGCCGCATGGAAGAGCAGACGCACCGCCGTGGCTGTTCTGTTGACATGCTGTCCGCCGGGCCCTGCCGCGGCGCAGATGAATTCTTCTTTCAGTTCGTCTTCCGGGAGGTTTTCTTTTGTGAAAACTGCCATGTTCCTGTTACTTTCTCTTGAGATTCTGAAGTGCGCAGAGCTTGCCCTGCGACTCCGGATATGCGGTGTATTTTTTCCGGTAGTCCGCCGGAGTCAGATTCGTTTCTTTCTTGAATTGACGGTAAAACACTTCCAACGAATCGAACCCGCAGAGGAGCGCGATTTCCTTGATCGGAGTCAGTCCGCCGGACAGCAGAAGTTTTGCTTTGCCGATCCGCTGTTGAAGAATGTAATGGTAAGGCGTCGATTTCATGTATTCCTTGAACAGGGCAAAAAGATACGGACGGCTCAGATTCGATTTTTCGGCAATGGTCTCCGGATCAATCGCCGTGGTGTAGTTCATCTGGATATACGTGAGCGCACGTTTCAGCGGTTCGGGGAATGCGATTTCAACGGAGGATTGACGCGGCGAAGACTTCCAGCGGATGGTGGAATAGGCGTAATCCGAAAGTGCTTCCATGTCCGCGCAGCCGGAATGGAACGCCTTGTGGCATTCGGCTGCAAAATCGACGGCGGCGTCGGGAGGATCCCAGAGACTTACGCGCGGACCGGGGCGGTTGTCGTCGTCGACCTTGAAATAAAGCACGATGCAGCGGTAGGGATCCTTGGCGTCCGTTTCGCAGATTGTATGTTCGCCCCCCTTGTGCCAGAAAACTGCACCGCGTCCGAATTGTTTGACTTCTCCGTTCACTTCAAAGAAGAGTCTGCCGCCGGTCAGGATTTCGACACACTCAAAAGACGGCGAGATCGTTGTCGGAGAAACCCGCTTGACACTGGGGCAGGCGAAAAAACCGACCCGCAAAAGCTGTATTTTGCGCTCTTTCATAGTAAACGTCAAAAAAAAATACTTTCCGTCAATTGTTTTCACTTCGATATATGATATAATTTATACAGCAATATACTTTTAGTCAAATAAAAGCTAACAAAAAACACAAAAAGGAGTATTTGCCATGCTCAGACCGTTGTCAGTTCAGCTTTATTCGCTGAGGGACTATGCCAAGGATGATTTTGTCACAGTTCTGAAGAAAGTCGCGGAAATCGGATACAAAGGCGTTGAACCCGCCGGTTTCTGGGATCTGAGGCCGTCCGAACTGAAGAAAATTGTCGAAGACCTCGGAATGAAAATTTATTCCTCCCATTCTCCGTGGGCGAGAGGAAACAATCTCGGTGAGTGCATGGAGCTTGCCGACGCTCTCGGACTCAAGACAATCGTCTGCGGATACGGTCCGGATGATTTCAAGGATCTTGACACCATCAAGAAGACTGCCGAACTTACGAACAAGATGCAGGAGTTCTTCGCCCGCAACGGATTCACCCTTTTCCAGCATAACCACTACTGGGAGTTCGAGCGCATCGACGGAAAACTCAAATATGAGATTTTTGCGGAACTCTGCCCGAATGTGAAATTTGAAATCGACTCTTTCTGGTCCACCAACAAGGGCACCGAAGACCCCGTTGAAATGCTCAAGCTGTTTGCCGACAGAACCATTCTTCTCCACATGAAGGACGGAGTCTGTAAGCAGAAGGCGGGCGGCGGGGAAATGGTCAACGGACTTCTTGACATGAAGATTGACCTGATGCCGCTCGGAACCGGAACACTTCCGATCAAGCAGATTGTCGAAGCTGCACCCGCAGCCGTTGAAACCATTGTCGTCGAACTCGACTACTGCGATACGGAAATGTACAAGGCTCTTGAAATGAGCTACAGGTTCATGACTGAAAACGGACTTGCCGCAGGCAACAAATAACTTGGAAACGGATTGCTGAAATGAAAAAGACAAAAGTCGGCATTATCGGATGCGGAATGATTTCCGACACCTATTTCAAGGCGTCGCAGACCTTCAATATGATAGAGGTTGTCGCATGTTCCGACATCATTCCGGAGCGTTCCGCCGCAAAAAAGGAGCTTTACGGCGTTCAGAACATGACCAACGAAGAGCTCCTGGCAATTCCGGAAATCGAAATCGTCCTGAATCTGACGCCCCCGCAGGTTCACTCCAAAATTGCGATGGATACGCTTAACGCAGGCAAACACGCTTATTCGGAAAAACCTTTCGGAGTCGATTTTGATGATGCGGCAAAGGTAATGGCTCTGGCGAAGGAAAAAGGACTCCGCGTCGGATGCGCTCCCGATACCTTCCTCGGCGGCGGACAGCAGACCGCACGCAAGCTCATTGATGACGGCTGGATCGGCAAACCGCTTTCCGGCACTGCGATTGTCATGGGGCGCGGACCTGAAAAATGGGGACAGGCGCCGTTCTTCTATGACTATGGCGCGGGGCCGATGCTTGACCTCGGGCCTTATTATATGACGGCTCTCGTCAATATGCTTGGCCCGGCGAAGAGCGTCATCGCCGTCACAACCAAAGGTTTTGACTATCGCACTTTCGGCGCGGAAGTCGGAGAAACCTATAAGGACAAATACAAGCCGTTTGATAAATATCCCGTAAATGTGACGACGCATCTGACAGGTGTTGTCGAGTTCCAGTGCGGTGCTGTGATCACGGTGATTACCAGCTTTGACTGTTACAAACACGGACACAGCCCGATTGAAATCTACGGAACCGAGGGATCGCTTCAGGTGCCCGATCCGAATACATTCGGCGGTCCGGTGAAGGTGTTCCGGAAAGGCGATGCGGAGCCGGATTGGAAGAATGTTCCTCTGACTCATATCTACACGGAAAACAGCCGCAGCATTGGAGCTGCCGATATGGCAATGGCTCTCCGAAGTGGACGCAAGCACCGTGTCAACGGCGAACTTGCAAACCATGTTCTTGAGATCATGCTTTCCTTTGACAAGTCCAGCAAACTGGGCAGGAAAGTGGAACTCACGACAACCTGCGAACGTCCTGAGCCGCTGCCTCTTGGACTTGAGAAGGGTGAACTTCCCGAATAAAATTCAGCAGGTGCGAGAACAAAGGAAAGAACTCTCGAAAAGGAGGTTCTTTCCTTTTTTGTTCTCATTCTTCTGTCTGCCATGCAACAAAATTCATTCTTTTTCATAAGTGCTATTGAATAAATGAGCTTGTGGTATTATAATACCAAGTCTCAGGAAAGCACCCGTAGCTCAGTTGGATAGAGCGTCTGCCTCCGGAGTAGAAGGTCGTGAGTTCAAGTCTCGCCGGGTGCACCAATATCTCTATTGGTAAATCAAGAAATTGCCACTTTGCCATAATAAAATGTCGCCAGATTTATGTTTCAAAAGTGCTTTCCTCTGGAATACTGCGATGCACTTTTGCCATTTGAAACATTTCCGATATATTTTTTATGGCAAAAAGAGGGATGGAGATCACCACAAACACCGTCCCGTAAAATCCAGACCAAAAGAAACACGTGGGACGGTCTGCCGCCGCATGAAGACGGCTGCTGTTCCGGGACGCGCCTGTTCTCTCAGTCGGCATGAGCCTGTATGCTTCATGAACCAGTCCCCGCGGGAATTATTTCATCGGAAATTCTTGAAAAAAAAGGATTTTTGCTGTATAGTATTCAGTTTAACTGAAATCGCTCATGAGTCGGGAGGTAAATCTTATGAAAGCAACATTGCAAAACGTATCGGAGCCGAACCTGTTCAGGGACACGTTTTCCTATGACAGAATTCCA
This sequence comes from uncultured Lentisphaeria bacterium, assembly GCA_949282305.1. Classification (GTDB taxonomy): domain Bacteria; phylum Verrucomicrobiota; class Lentisphaeria; order Victivallales; family UBA1829; genus UBA11452. The sequence continues at coordinate 122,964 of CASDPB010000040.1, forward strand.
AGTATCAGACTTGGCAACGAAACCGTACCCATGCGCATTCCGGAAAAAATCTGGATTACGGACACCACATTCCGGGACGGGCAGCAGTCACGGCCGCCCTACACGGTGGAGCAGATCGTCCGGATCTTCAAATTCATGCACAGGATCAGCGGAAAACACGGGCTCATCCGGCAAAGCGAATTCTTCCTGTACAGCCCCAATGACCGTGCCGCCGTCGAGGCATGTCTGGAACTCGGTTACGAATTTCCTGAAGTAACGGCATGGATCCGCGCGGCAAAAACAGATTTTGAACTGGTAAAATCATTCGGACTCAAGGAAACCGGCATTCTGACCTCCTGTTCCGACTATCATATTTTTTTGAAACTCAAGAAGAACCGCAGGCAGACTCTTGATTCCTACAAGGAGATTGTCTCCGCCGCACTGGAAAACGGCATCCGGCCGCGATGCCATCTGGAGGATCTCACGCGCGCCGATCTTTACGGATTTGTCCTGCCCATGATCAATGAGCTGAACGAACTCTGCAAAGGCAGTGGTAAAACGGTCAAAATCCGGCTCTGCGACACTATGGGATACGGGCTTCCGTTTCCGAATGCGGAACCGCCGCGCGGAATTCCCGCAATCATCAAGGCGATTCTGGACGAGACGGACACCCGTTCCGAGGATCTTGAATGGCATGGGCACAACGACTTCCACAAGGTGCTTGCAAATGGTGTCTGCGCATGGATTTACGGATGTTCCGCAGTCAACGGCACATTCCTCGGTTTCGGGGAACGCACCGGCAACCCGCCTGTGGAGGGACTCGTTTTCGACTGGATGGGAATCACCGGAATTCACGACGGAATCGATACGACCGCCATCACCGATATGGCGGAGTTCTTCCGCAATGAAATCAACTATCCGATTCCTGCAAACTATCCCTTCGTCGGAACGGATTTCAACACAACCCGTGCGGGAATCCATGCGGACGGTCTGACAAAAAACGAGGAGATCTACAACATCTTTGATACGGAAAGATATTTGAAACGTCCCTGCAAGGTCGCGATCACCAATACTTCCGGGCTTGCCGGTGTTGCCTACTGGATTCAGTCGAACATTCCGAAAGGAATCGACATCCGCAAGGACAATCCGGGAATCGTCACGATCAAGAACTGGATTGACGAAGAATACAGGAAGGGCAGAACAACCACGATCAGCGAGGAAGAAATGTTCAGGCTGGTCAAAGAATACATGCCGGAGCTGTTCTGACGGCGGAATCTCCGGGCGGGAAAGAGGCGAAATGACGAAGATCACGTACCGCATGATGCTGATTGAGAACCTGCTGCGGGGCGACTGCACAGGTCGGGCACCGGAGGCGGAAGCCTTCCCGCGGAAAAGTTTTCGCCGTTGACCGGTTCGGAGCGCTCCGGACAGAAGATCCGCACTTCGCACGACCGGCGGATTCCCGCCGGGACGCAGCAGGGGATGGGGTCTTGACGCAGGGGGATATGAAGCCCAATGGAATAAAAACAGGATGCAATGAAATACCATGATAAGGGAACTGGAAGATCAGCATAATCTGGAAAGAGCGGAGCTGGCGCCCTATGCCACGCACAGTATCAGCACACGCGGGCGGCGCCATCCCGAAAAAATACATCCGTTCCGCACCGATTTCCAGCGTGACCGCGACCGGATTCTGCACAGTCATGCGTTCCGCCGTCTGGAATATAAGACGCAGGTTTTCCTGAGCGGAAGCGGCGATCATTACCGGACGCGTCTTACGCATACCATTGAAGTTGCGGCAATCGCCCGTACCATTGCCCGTTCTCTGAAGCTCAATGAGGATCTTACCGAAACCATCGCTCTTGCCCATGACCTCGGGCATACTCCATTCGGTCATGCCGGAGAACGCGCTCTCCACAGGATCATGTTCGATTACGGCGGATTCGACCACAATCTGCAGGCGCTCCGCATCGTGGACGAACTGGAGGTCAAATATCCGGAATACGATGGAATCAACCTGACATGGGAAGTGCGTGCGGGGCTGATTAAGCACAGAATTGATCATGAGGGGAAACGAGCCGAACTGGACGGGGAGATTCTGCCGCTGATGCCGGCGCTTGAAGCGCAGGTGGCAGACGTTGCCGACGACCTGACCTACTACGGGCATGACGTGGACGACGGTCTGGACTCGGGGCTGATTACCCCCGATATGCTTGAGGAGGTCGAACTCTGGCGCAGGGTCTCGGAAAAAGCCTGTGCCTACGGGCTTGCGAAAGGAGAGGAGCGTTTCGCCGCATTCACGGTGCGCTGCCTGATTGATGCAATGGTCGGAGATGTCATTCGCCACTCCAATGCGAATCTCGAAAAGGCGGCGCCGAAATCAGCGGCGGATGTGGAAAATCTGCAGGACAGACTCATTTCCTTCAGTCCGGAATTTGAACCGCTTACCAGAGAACTGCGCGATTTTCTCTATCACAATCTCTATTTCCACCCAGAACTGAAGAAGCTGAATGAACTTTCGTTCAACCGGATGGGCCATATGTTCCGCATCTATCTGGCACACCCTGAACTCATGGGGAGAACGGCGCAGACCCGCATCCGGAAGGATGGCGTCGCACGCGCGGCGGCGGATTATATCGCCGGCATGACGGACCGGTTCGCGGAAAAGGAATACAAACATCTGATTACGGAACAACAGGAGCAGGGAATTCCGCATGGCAATCCATGAAGAAAAAGTGATCTCCCCCTGGCTGACGGTCCTGATTCTGGCGGCGGCATTCATCATTGCCTATCCGTTCTGGGATCTCGGGCTGCGCGAACTCTTCCGTGAAGAAGGGGATTACGCCGCGATTGCGAACGAGATTGCCTCTTTTCCGCCTTCCACACTCGCACACGGAGAACTGATGCCGTACACCTATCCATTGTATCCGCTTCTGGCGAAAGGACTTTCCTCGCTCGGATTCACGATGGAATTTTCGCTTCGCTTCCTCTCGGTTTTTTCGCTGGCAATTCTGACGGTGGTCGTTGGAATTGCCTGTTACAGCATGAGGGGAATTCAGGCGGCGGCGGCAGGAGCGGGCGCCATGTTCAGCACAATTCTCGTTGCGGAAAAAGCGGTGGAAGGATACCCGCACATGCTGACGGTCCTCCTGGTTTTTTCCGGCTGGCTTCTCTGGTTCTACTTCGGTCAGGTGCGGGGATCATGGAATCTGGCATGGATCTTCGCCGGATTTTTCGCGGGACTCGCTTTTTACAACAGCGGCTGGACGGCACTGCTCTATTTCCTTGTCCCGATGGCATTCCTGCACCGCCCCTTCACCGTCTGGACCAAACTGAACAAACCGGGATTCTACACTGCCTGCGCCCTGGTTCTTTTCTTTGTTTTCCTGTGGCTGATTCCCCGCTGGAACGGCGGTGTGCAGGTGATACATCCCGGCAGCGGCAGCTTTCTGGATTATATCGGGCATGTCTTTTATACTGTGTTTGACATTGCCATGCGGCTCCTTCCGTGGTCATTTTTCCTTTATGCCCCATTCTGCGTGGCGCTCATGGTGATTGATGAAACTCCGCTTTTCTCAAAATATCTGCGGATGCTTTCCTATGTTCTGCTGATTCTGCTTTGCCTGAATCCCTTCAGCAAAGGGCGCGACCTTCTTTTTCTGGCTCCCATTGCGGCAACGCTGATCGGCTTGAACTACTGGATCGTGGTAAGGCGTCACGGGAAAAACCTCTGCCGGATTCTTTCCTTTTTCTGCATCGTTCTTTTTCTGGCAGGCGTTTGCGCTGTTCTGTTCCATCTCGCCCCGAAAGAACTTGTCCAGCAGGTGATCGGAGACAGTTACGATCTCTCCGGGAGGTCTCCCGGAATCAGTTCCGATTCCGCATTCTATGAGGCCTGCCTCATTCCGGTGCTGGCGCTTGCAGCCTATGTCATGGCGGTCAAAAGAAAGCAGGCATGGGTTATTCTGCTTCTGTTCTTCTGCGGCATGATGCTGTTTTTCTGGTCTGTCATCAATCCCTGCCGCGCTTCAGAACATTTCAGGACAGACCTGGGGCAGATGTTCCGCAAGGCAATCGGAACCTCCTATTCCCCCGCAATGACCGTTTACAAAGACGCCGCGATTGAAGGGCTTTATGCGGAGTGCCACTATCTCGGAACCCGGATCAGAAGCCTGAACCTCAGCGATACGGAAGACATTGGAGAACCGGAACTGTTTCTCATCACCACCAGCAGCGTCCAGCCGGCGGACACCACCCGGACATGGACCCGTATCCTTGACGTAATTTATAAAAAACAGAACATCTATCTATGGAAAGGCAAACTCAATGACAGAAAAGACGAATTTGAAGACAGCGACTTCCGGAATATCAAATTCTAGCTCCGCGCCCAAACCGTTCCTTGCAGCCATTACTCCGGCACAGGCAAAGGATTTCATCGAAAAAAACGGTGAAAGCACTTACCGGGCAAAACAGCTTTATGACTGGGTTGCCGGGAAATGGATCACGGATCCCGCCGCCATGACCAATCTTCCAGCCTCGCTGAAAGAAAAAATCAGGGAAAATTTTCTCTGCTCCGCCGTCAGGATTGAGCAGAATAACGAATGTGCGGACGGTTCCCGCAAACTTCTGCTTTCCCTGTTTGACGGTGAAACCGTGGAGTGCGCTCTGATTCCTGCGCTGGATGGACGCATGACCTTCTGTCTCAGCACACAGGTGGGCTGTCCCGTCGCCTGTGCGTTCTGCGCCAGCGGGTCCGCCGGATTCGTGCGCAATCTTCATGCCGGCGAAATCATCGAGGAATACCTGCTCTGCTGCCGGCTGATCGGCAAAGCGCCTGACAATGTGGTCATCATGGGTGTTGGCGAGCCTCTGCTCAATTACAGCAATCTGATCGAGGCGCTTGATACGATCTGCACGCCTGACGGAATCGGACTTGCCGCGCGCCGCGTTACCATCTCGACCAGCGGCTGGACGCCGGGCATCCGCAACCTTGCGGAACACGGCAGACAGTGGAATCTCGCCGTTTCACTCCACGCCCCGGACGACAAGGTGCGTGCCCTCCTGATTCCGAGCAAGTACCGCCGCGACATCAAGGATATCATTGCCGCCTGCAAACTTCACCGGCAGGCAACCGGACGCCTCCTCACCTTTGAGTATGTCATGCTTGCCGGAATCAACGATTTCCCCGAACAGGCGGTGCGTCTCGCCAGGCTTGCCGCGGAAGCGGACGCCAAGGTCAATCTCATCCCATACAACAAGGCAAACGGTGCTTTTGAGCGACCGTCGAAAGAAGCGATAAAAAAGTTTGAAAACAACTTGAAAGCCGCCAGAATCCCTGTAACAGTAAGGGTGGAAAAAGGATTTGACTCCAGCGCCGCATGCGGACAGCTCCGTTCATCGGCGGAAACAAGAAAAAGGAAACAATCATGACTCTTCGGATCTTATCCGGCACAATTTTTCTTTCCGGGCTCACGGCACTGCTCGCAGGATGCGCTTCACAGCCGGAATTTACGCAAAGCGACGCCCTGCTGATTCATTCTCTCCGCAATGCCGGGCAGAAAGAATACAATGCCGCTCTTGCCTCCGGCGCCAACGTCAACGCACGCAACGCCGAAGGCATGACGCCGATTCTCATGGCGGCGATTTCCGACAAACCGTTCTACATCCGTGACCTGGTCAAACGCGGCGCGGATGTCAATGCCGCGGATCTCAAGGGAAACACACCGCTCCACATTGCCGCAGGAAAACGGTATCCGGACACCCTGATCACTCTGCTGGAATATCCGGTCAATCTGGAGGCGCATGGCTCTTTCGGACGCACGCCGCTTATGGATGCCGCCCGTCTCGGCAATGTCAAGGCAATGGAATTGCTGATTGAAAAAGGCGCGGACGTCAATGCCCGCGATGAAATGGAACGGACACCCCTTATGCACGCCGCCCGCGCTTCCGAAAAATCTTTGGAAGCGGTCAGGCTTCTGCTGGAAAAAGGCGCCGATCCCGAACTGATTGATAAAGATTCCATGTCCGCCGTCATGCACGCCGCCGCATTGAAACACACGGATGCGGCGCTGCTCCTTCTGGACCTCTATCCGAACTTTGTCAACAATCCGGCGCTCGGGCTCATCATCATGTACCACGCGGTCAAGGGCGGAGACCTCAAAGTTGCCTCCGCGCTTGTCGATAAGCAGGTCCCGCTGAACTGGGATCTTTCCATTGCCCTGCGGGAGACAAGACGCATTCAAGTCCACGGCGCCTACCGGATTCTGGCACGCAACGGCGTGTTTTCCCTTCGCCGCACACCGCTTATCTGGGCGGCAATCGAAAACAATCTGGAAATGGCAAAGCTGCTCGTCGAACGCGGTGCAAACCCCGGACAGGAAGACGAGAACGGCGATTCCCCCTATGATCTCGCCACGGATCAGAATGTTGTGCGTTATCTCAAAAACGCGACAAAGGAATATTACGAGAAGCTCAAAGAGGAGAAAAATAAATGATTCAGAAACAGGCTGTCATTCTTCTTGCGGACGGATTCGAGGAAACAGAGGCGGTTGCGACCGGAGACGTTTTGAAACGTCTCGGAATCGCGGTGCAGTTTGCCGGCGTCAATACGGAATATGTCACCAGCACTGCCGGAGTCACGATCAAGGCGCACACTCTGCTTGCCGATGTTGACTGGAGCACAAAAGACGCGGTCATCCTCCCCGGCGGACTTCCCGGCGCGGAGAATCTGCGCGACAGTTCGGAAGTGATGGAAGTTCTCCGGAAAATGAATGCGGACGGCAAAGTCGTCGCGGCGATCTGCGCGGCTCCGATCGCACTGGAACGGGCGGGACTTGTCCGCGGTAAAGCCGTCACCGGCTATCCGGGGACAAATGCGGGACTCGAAGACCTGGTTTATACCGGAAACCGTGCGGAGCAGGACGGCAACCTCGTGACGGGCAAGGGACCGGGAGCCTCTTTTGATTTTGCCGCGCAGATCGCAAAGGCGCTCGGCAAGACGCAGGAAGACGTGGATAAAGTGTTCGACGGAATGTTTGTGCTGCGATGAACAATTCACATTTCACCATACGGCAGAAATCCACGGAATGTTCCGCGCGCCTCGGCTCGCTGGAAACACCGCATGGAACGATTCAGACACCGGTGTTCATGCCGGTCGGAACACGCGGCACGGTCAAGGCGATGTCTCCGCTGGAACTGGAGGAACTCGGAGCGCAGATCATCCTCGGCAACACCTATCACCTGTTTCTGAAACCGGGTCCGGAGCTGATCGAAAAAGCGGGAGGACTTCATAAATTCGCCGCCTGGCATCATCCGATTCTCACGGACAGCGGCGGTTTTCAGGTGTTCAGTCTCGCGAAACTGCGCAAGATGAAATACGACGGCGTGGAATTCGCCTCCCACATCGACGGAACGAAATTCTTCCTCGGCCCGGTTGAATCGGCTGCGATTCAGCGGGCGCTCGGTTCCGACATCGTGATGGCGTTTGATGAGTGCACCCATTACCCGTGCACGCATGAGGAGGCGGAAAAATCACTGGAGATCACGCTCCGCTGGGAGGAGGTTTCGCGCCGCCAGCCGCTTAAGGACGGACAGCAGATGTTCGGCATCGTGCAGGGTTCCGTCTTTCAGGATCTGCGCGAGAAATCCGCGAAGATTCTTTCCGAAATGGACTTCAACGGTTATGCGATCGGCGGAGTCAGCGTGGGCGAAAGCGAGGAGGAGATGATTAAAGCGATGGACTGGACCGTGCATCTGCTGCCGGAGCATAAGCCGCGCTATCTGATGGGCGTCGGCACACCGCGGCAGATTTATGAAGGCGTCAAACGAGGGATTGACATGTTCGACTGCGTCATGCCGACAAGGCTGGCGCGCCACGGAACCGCGTTCATCACCGGCGGCGGAACGATTCCCGTCAAGGCGGCGAAATACCGTGAAGACTTCACTCCCGTCGATGAAAACTGTTCCTGCTACGCCTGCCGGAACTTCACGAAAGCCTACATCCGCCACCTGCTGAATGTCAATGAAATCCTCGGAGTGCGCCTGCTCTCCATCCATAACATTGCTTATTTCATGGGGTTGATGAAGTCAATCCGCGAATCGATTGCAAACGGCACCTTCCTTCAATTCGGAGAGACGCTGCTATGAATGTGAACCTGCATCATCTTGAGCTTTTCTATTATGTTGCCAAGGCAAAAGGGATCAGCAATGCCGTGAAGATCATTCCCTACGGCATTCAGCAGCCCGCAATCAGCCAGCAGCTGATGAGGCTTGAAGAGGAGGCGGGAACCAGGCTGTTCGAGCGCAAACCATTTGCGCTGACTCCCGCGGGAGAGCGTCTTTACCGCTTTCTCGCGCGTTTTTTCGACAACATTGAAAGCGAGCTGGCAATGATCGGAGAGGATGCGCCGGTCCGTTTCCGGATTGCGTGTCCTTCCATCATCAGTGCAAAATATCTGCCGCGGCTGATCGGAAAACTCACTGAAAAGTTTCCGAAGTTGCGTCCGGGGGTTTTTGAAGCGGACGGGCTTCAATGTCTTGCGCGCCTGAACGGAAAAGAGGTTGATGTCGCCATCACGTTTGCGGTGCAGCTCAAGTCGAAATCCCTGGAAGTCACGAATCTGGCGAAGCTCCCGATGGCGCTGGTCGTGCCCGCCGGACACCGTTTCGCGCAAAAAGGATTCTGGCCGAAATCGGATTTCGCTTCGGAACGCTGGATTGCAATTCAGGAACGCAGCGGCGGCACCATGGAACTGCTTGCCGGGCTGTCGCAGTTCGGAATCACGCCGGAATTTTCCGTCTCGACCAATTCCATTGAGGCGGCGCTGGACTACGTGGAAATGGGGCTCGGAATCGCACTGATGGCATATCCGCCGCAGAGCCTCACAAAAGACCGCAACGTGGTTGTTCTGCCGCAGGAGGAACTCTTCGGCTCGCTTTGCCTCTCCATTGCATGGCTGGCGGACACGAATATGGAACGAACCATCCTGAACTACACCGCCGCAACCGCCAGAAAACTCGCACAGCAGATTCTGCAGCAATGAGTTCCGAAGTCTCTTTTTTCGTAATGCTGCCTCTCAGCCGGACACGGAAAGAATATGCCGTCCGTCGCTCCCCAAGGGCGTCCAGGCTTACTCTGAAGGTTTCTCCTGCCGGCATGGTGGAAGTCGTCATCCCCTGTTTCACGTCCTGTTCCGAAGCGCAGAGTTTCATTGAAAAAAATGCGTTGTGGCTGGAACGGACCCTGCGCAAATTTGAGAAACGCCCGGGAGTCTCCCGCAAAACGGAACCGGAATACTATCCGACGCATTTCAATCTGCGTTTTTCCGGCAGAGAGCTTCCGCTTCTCTACGAATGGAAAGATGTCTGCTGGGTTGGCGTCAGGGAGACGGCGGACAATCTGCTTGTCACCGGTGCGGTTCTGAATGCGGAACAGGTGCATCAGGCGCTCCGCGATTATCTTCTGCGGCGTGCGCATGAGCTCCTGGAACCTTTTATGAAACAGATTTCCGCCGAATGCGGCATTTCATACGAAGAAGTGAATTTCCGCCTTCAGCAGCGCCGCTGGGGAAGCTGTTCCGGCAGAAAACATATTTCATTGAACGCTCTGCTGCTTTTCTTTCCGCCGGAATACGTGCGTTATGTCATGATCCATGAGCTCTGTCATACACGGGAGATGAATCATTCCGCAGACTTCTGGTGTCTAGTCTCGGTCTTTTGCCGCGACTATAAATACCTCCGTTCCGCCCTGAACCGTGAATCCGCCGGAGTCATCCCCCCGTTCCTGACACGGAAAAGCTGATCTTTCCCTTTTGAGAAACGGCATGAATGCAGGAAAGGAAAAACGGTGCTCAGAGGGAGCTTGACGAAGCGGACTCCGGATGTCCCGAAATCCGGACGGGAAGAAAAAAACCCCCGGTCGTTGGGAATGTGGAAGCGACCGCCAGTAACGCCGAAAGTTTCTCACTTTTGACATAGCGCCTGCTTTCAAATAACAGGCTGCGGCTCACTATATCATCGAAAAAGTTTTTTCCAGGCAAAAATGGGGACGAATGGGGAATTTTTCAATATTTTCGAGTGTAAAACTGGCGGAGAGAGGGGGATTCGAACCCCCGAACGGGTTGCCCCGTTAACGGTTTTTGAGACCGTGTTTTATAGGTCTAAAGTTTAAATTTGAACTCAAATATTTTTACTTACACAAGTAGTGCATTACAAAAACAGGAGTAAAACAGGGGGGCTGTTTTACAACGCCGGATAACCGCTTAAATCGGCTTTCCTGATGCCGTGGTAATATGTGCCTTCCGTCAAGGCTATACTGTTATGGCCTACTGCCGCCTGAATGTTTTTTATGTCAATATCTGCGTCCATGGCCAACGTCACAAAAGTATGACGTATGGAATGGAAGCCTATGCCCGGACGGTAAACGCCAGTCTTTTTCAGGATGTCCTGGAATTCGCCGGAGACAAGCGCGCGGTCTTTTTCGTAACGCCTTACCATGTCAGGGAAAAACACTGCGCTTCCGTCAGCCGGTTTCACTTTGTCAATTTCAGCTTGCAGAACGTCCGGAATCGGAATTGAAACTTTCCGGACAGTCCGATCCGTCTTTTGAGGAACCAGGGTAATATAACCGTCTTTTATGTTGAACGTCGAAAAATAGACTACGTCTTTCAACCTCAAGCCTGTATAGTAGTCGAGAACCACGGCAAAATGCCAGAAAACAAGATGGTTGCTGGCACAAAAATCTAAAATCTTTCGGATTTCATCACGCAGAAGCGGCAATTTATGCGTGACATTTGATTTCTGCCGAAGATGTTCTCCCCAGGGATTTACCAGCTGCGGCGACTGTTTCCATACGCTGGACAGATCGGAAATATAATTATTGACCGTTTGGCTTTTGTCGGTTCCAAGCGAAGCCAGGAATCTGCGGCAATCCGTTTCTTTCAGGGTTTTCATATCGGAAGCCCCCGCCCATTTTGCAAAAATATGGAAGCGCTGACGTTTCGTCTTCAGGGTGGATTCTTTCAGTTCCGGATTGCAGGACATATATTTGTTCCAGAGATCGGAGGCAAGCAAAGGCGGCGCCGGAAGAAGAGCATCGACAATCTGGAGCGCCTCCAGCTGCGCAAGGCGTTCCACGTCTGCAAGACGTGATTTTGTTTCCGTTTCGGTCAGCTCCTGCCGCGCCATTTGTTTCACAATATCCAGCAGGGCAGAGGTTATGGTCTTTTCCGCCCGTTCCCTTTTGACCGCCGTCAGAATGACGGCTGCGGCTTTTTGTGCCTCCCGCTCCGAAGTCCGGTGCGTGGAAATCCAGCGTTCCTTTCCGTCCATCTGGAGTCGGACATACCAGGTTTTACCGCTTTTCTTTAACATGGCAACACTCCTTTAAATTTAATTCACGTATACAGTATTTCATACTTGTAATTGTCAGTCAAGCTCTTCCAGTTTGTTTTCCGCCTTGTCTGCTTTTTTTGCTTTCACGTATTTTTTCCGTCCGGAGGCGTCAATATAATACTTGCCGCCGCGGGGACCGTAATAATAGACGCGGGGTTTGCCCGGATCGTGATAACACGACATGTGCCGGGCAATGAATATCCCCCCGGCAACCAGTGCCGCCGTTTCTATCAGAATGACAAGCCATAAGATTTTATGATTCATTATCAGTCCAGCTCTTTCAGTTTCTTTTCCCAGAAATGATGTATCCCTGCTTCTTTCATGGCCTTGTCAAGTGCGATTTCATCACGCATGGACTGGATGACGAGATAAACAGCTCGAACTGCAGTATAGTTGTTTTTCTTAAATTGAAAATCTTGTCCATCCTGTTCATTGATAGACAAGAGATAAATACTATCCCCTTTTTCCGCAAAACACTTGAATACTATTTCCCCATCTTGAAGAACGACTGCAACACGGTCTCCGTTTTTCAGCGTCTGATATGGACGGACAAGAATGAAAGTCCCTTCCGGATACCAAGGCAACATAGAATTTCCCGTTACGCGGATGACAAAGTCCCCAGGTTTACCTTTTGTAAAAGAGATATGCTCTTCGGCATTCAGCTCGGCATATTCTGCAATCGGCATGTATGCCGTATTGCATTCTGCCGCTGCCGCGCTGGATATGACGGGAAAACTTGTTGCCTTGAAATGTTCTAAATTATTTTCCTCATCGCAAATCAGCGACAGAATGCCGCTTCGGTTTACCGCGCTGATTGGCTTTCCGTTTCTCCAGTTGGTGAAGGTGTTTTTGTTGATCTGGAGCTCATTGCAGATTTTTGTAGCGGATAACTTATGTTTTGCCATGTATCGTTCAAGCATTTCAAACACTTCACGATCCGTTCTTATCATATCAAGTCTCCTATTTTGTTTCATATTGATAATAAAATAACCCTCCTATTCCATAATTCAATTTTTATTGAAAAAAAATTCAATATTTTTTATTTATCCTATTGACAATAGGAAAAAATAGGATATAATAGGAGACATAATACAAAATAAAAATAGGAGATAATAGGAATGTATAAGAAGTTTCAACCCATCATCAGCGACACAGACGGCAACATTCGCAACCGGCTGAAAATTCTGATTGCAAAAACGGGACGTAAAAAAAGCTCACTGGTAACGCAGGCCTTAGACATGGGACTGAAAAAAATTGAAAAGACCATCTTGCTTACAGAGGCAAAAGAGAGAGCGGTGAAATGAAAAGCGGATTTGGAGACAGAACAGTAGCCCGTCTGCTCGGGGAGAAGTGGGGAAGAATCCTCCCGATTTCGCTGGCATCGGCATACGTCAAGCTGACGCCTGCGCAGTTTATGGCGGTGCCGGAATATGCGGCGCTGATCCGGGATTATCCGGGCGTCGAAAAAGGAGTGGACAGAATGGACCTCGACAACGTCATCAACGATTTCAAGTCTGGAAAGCAAAACGTCAAAACACGCCACCTCCCGTGTGACAGTGTCGGGGCCGGATTTCCCGGATAGGAACTCCCCTCCGGCTGGCATACCCGGAGGCGCAAACGCTGTCAGTATGCCGACTTTGCAAGATAGCAAGATAGCGAAGTAGCGAGATTGCGAGATAAAAGGAGAAACGAACATGAATGAATTTATGAAACTTTGCTGGCCGTTCCTTGCGCCGCCGCTGGCGATTGCCGCAGTCGCGCTTGTCGGATGGGTGTTCGATATCAAATCAATCAGGGACTCACACAAATTCTGAAAGGAAAAACAGGTTCAGATAGCGAGATTGCGAGGTGTGGAAAGGGCTGCGCCCTTTGACCCGCTTCTCATTGGTCATTGATCATTACTCATTGGTCATTACTAATTACTAATTTTTATTAACTCTTAACTGAAGGTAAAAAAAATGCCATACGTTCCGACAACGGTTCCGATTACGCAGGAAATGCGAAATGCACTCCGGGAAGCGCGGACTGAATACACGATTACGGCACTGTCCGTGATCTGCGGCGTCAATATCAAAATTTTATACCAGGTAATGGACGGCACACAGCGGCGGGTCAACTCGCGGCTCGGTGCCAGAATCCTGGATCTGCCGCGGCTCATCAGAAGCAGAGAAATTACGCAGATGGTCAAAAGACGGATAAGGAAAAAGCCGGACATGCCGGCAATGAGCTATGAACAGTTCCACCGGGCATGCAATGCGCCGGAATTCGTGGCGGCGCTGCGGAAGTGCACAAACTATAACGTAATACATCATGATGAAAACTGAAGATGGGGGAAAAGAGAAATGAATCCATACAGGTCAAGAAAAATCCGTCCGTTTTTCCCGGGCGAAATGCCCCGATACCGGGGCGGCGCCAGATTCGGACGGGCGCGGAACACAAAGTATGACCGCGAACCGGGCATCGAATACGCAGGTTGCATCGCCCTCCGGATGGACAACGGAAGTTACCTCGGAATCAAGGTGCACCGTTTCGGATGGACGCGAACCTGCGGACGCATTCTGCAGGAGCATTACCGGGATGAAAAGCGGGTTCTGGAACTGCTCAATGAAGGTGATCTCATCGAGATTGAAAAGGAAGTCACGCCGAAGACGCCGGAACACTCTTTCGCATCGCCGGAGCCGGGCGTATGCGTCTACGTGCATCGGGACTGCCGCATCGCGGAGCCGAAGCCGGTCATGTTTCTCGCGCGGGAGTTCGACGAACTCAAAAAGCATTTCGACGTGGACTATTACTACCTCTTCGAGGACGGCGGCTGGAAGTGTCACCACTGGGGAAAGACCGTGCCGCTGGCAGAGGCAATCAAAGAGGAAAGGATGTTTTGAGATAGAAAGATTGCAAGATAGAAAGATTGCGAGGTGTGGAAAGGGCTGCGCCCTTTGAACCCGCTTCTCATTGCTCATTGATCATTACTCATTGGTCATTACTCATTACTAATTTTTTCTTAAGTGAAAGGAACGGTTGAAAAATGGAAAACAATCAGACAGCACTTACAATCCGGGAGAAATATCTGCCGGGGAACCGCGCCGCGCTGGAAGCGATGGCGGAACACACAAACGCAATCTATGAAATGGTCCGGATGCACGACAATTCGCCGCTGACCGCCATTGCGATCGCAAACGCCGTGCAGCAGTTGCGGGAGTCGATCACGCCGGAACTCATTCAGGGACTCAAAAAGCTCCAGGGATCGCCGCTCGGTTTCCTGACCGACAAGGACAACGGCGAGCGGATCGGACGCGGAAAGTATGAGGCGGGAACCGGCTACGACGACGACACCATCCGCGACGTCGCAATCATGGCGGCGTCCAAGGGCGCGCGGATGTATGGGAACGAGGTCAACATCATCAAAAGCAGGATGTATCTCACGAAGCAGTATTACGGGCGGCTGCTCGACGACACGCTCGGCAGACACAACTGGCACACGACGCCG
>CASDPB010000041.1 GCA_949282305.1 uncultured Lentisphaeria bacterium
CATAATCGTTATTATGTGATGGTATTTCCCTCATGCTTCCACCTTTTTTTGTCCTTCAAGTCCTTTATCGTCTTTTCATCCGCACAGCCGCGCACGGATCGCGGTATTCCCCATGCCACATAATAACGATTATGCGACACGGAGGACAGGCGGTTATGTATGATCTTGGAATGCGGGAAGAGGAGTTGAAAAATCGTGTCGCGGCAGATATTTTCCCTGAATACGACTGCGCACGGATCGTCGGGAATATTGATTTCTGTGTGTCGGTTCCGTGCTCAGACCAGCAGACCGACGATCCGTGGGAACGGGAATCCCTGTTATGGGCGGAAGCGAAAAAAGGACGGCGGTCAAACCTGTTGGACGCTTTCGTGCAGCTGATTTTGACCATCGGCAAGGCGCGGACTTTCGACAAGGTTCTGCCGCCCGCTTTTCTGGGCGCATTCGATGCGGAGAAAATCGCCTTCATTCCCTACAACGCCGTGCTCGATATTTTCTATCAGAACGATTTCAACTGGAACGTCACGCCGTCCGATCACGAAACCAAAGAGTTCCGGCAGGTCATGGAAACTGTCGAAACGAGCATCCGGGAAACGGAATGCGTGTTCCGGTTCGGCGCGGACGAAAAGGAGCTCCGGGCGTTTGTCAGGAAAAATTTCATCGTCGGCAGGAAAAGCGTGTCGCGTCTCCGGATCACGAAAAACAACTTTGCCTCTGTCTATCTGAAATGGCTGGAAACTGTCAAGCCGACCATCGGCGTCAACTGGGATGCGGCGAAAAAATCCGGAATCATCGATGCGGATTTCTATCTCGCCGACCTGCTTTCCGAACACAACATCACGCTTCGGGAAAAGCTCTACGTGCTGCTCCGCAACAACCGCTACGAACTTGAAAGGAAAATCGATGCGTCCGGCTTCTTCGTCAGTTCGTCCGCAACGTTCGACGACGACCAGAAGGCGCACAAGGAGTTCTGGAACCGATACAACCGCCCGCCAAAACGCGAATACTGGGATTACATCGTAAACAGGCGCGATCTGCTGGTGCCGCAGGATATCCGCGAACGGAAGGGTTCTTTTTTCACGCCGCGCGGATGTGTGGAAAAAGCACATGAAGCGCTGGAAAGGATTCTAGGCGAGGACTGGCAGGATGAATACGTCGTCTGGGACTGCGCCGCCGGAACGGGAAATCTCCTCGCCGGGCTGACCAACAAATACAACATCTGGGCGTCCACCGTCGACCAGGCGGACGTCGACGTGATGCGCGACCGCATTCTGAACGGCGCGAACCTGCTGGAAAGTCACGTATTCCGCTTCGACTTCCTCAATGACTACTTCGATGATCTGCCGGAAGGCTTGCGCAATATCGTTACCGATCCCGAAAAAAGAAAGAAACTTGTAATCCTCATCAATCCGCCGTATGCCGAGGCGACTTCTGCAACAACAGTGACCGGAACCGGGGCGAATAAATCAAAAGTCGCAACAGAAAACAAAATTTATGTTAAATACAAAGGAATGGAAAAAATCAGCAAGGCGAGCAATGAACTTTTCGCACAATTTCTGATCCGGATCGACCAGGAGATCGGCGGCTGCACCCTTGCAAATTTTTCAAAGTTGAAAAATTTGCAAGGACAGAACTTTAAGCAGTTCCGGCAGATATTCCAGCCCAAACTGGAGAATCTGTTTTTGTTTCCGGCAGATATTTTCGACAATGTCAAAGGGAAATTCCCCATCGGATTTTTCATTTGGAATACTGCGGTAAGGGAACCGTTCCGGGAAATTGAAGCCGAAGTGTATAACAGAAAACTCAATTTCATCGGAAGAAAAACTATTACATGCAGCGGCGGTGCCAGCATCAACCAATGGATAATAACATATACGGAAAAAATCACTGACAATAAAGGCACGTTATTTTATAGAGGAAATGATTTTCAGAATCAAAAATATATTTATATTGGAACCGGGATATCTATAGCGCATGATTCTAAGTTTTTTTTCAACAATCAAAATATCATCGTTGGATGTATTTACTTTTCGGTTCGACTTGTAATCGAGGCGACATGGCTGAATGACCGGGATCAATTCCTTTACCCGAACGACGGCTGGGAAACAGACACGGAGTTTCAGGGGGATTGTCTGGCGTTCACGCTGTTTCACGGACAGAACCGTATCCGCTCGGAACACGGCGTCAATCACTGGATACCGTTCACGGAGGACGAGGTGAACGCGCGCGACAGCTTCGCATCGCATTTCATGACCGATTACATCGCAGGAAAACACCGCGCGGAGCGGCACTATCACCCGGACTTGGACGGGAAGGACACGAAGGACGGGAAGGGCCGGGATGACGGGGCAATGGAGTTTTCCGCCGAGGCTTCCGCCGTATTCGATGCCGGGCGGGAGCTATGGCGTTACTATCACTCTCAGCCGGACGCGATTGTAAACGCTTCCTATTATGATATCCGGGAATATTTTCAGGGACGGCGCGACAACGGCACGATGAATACCGGAAGCGCGGATGAGCATTACAACGAGCTTAACGCCGAGCTCCGTTCCGCACTGAAAAAACTCGGCGCGAAGATCGCCCCCAAAGTTTACGAATACGGCTTCCTGCTCCGCTGATTTTTTTCTTTTATATCTCTTGAATGCCAAAAAAGGGGCTGTTATGGACAGAAAATATATTGCGGTCATGGATCAGGAAGAAGACGGCTACGGGGTTGTCTTTCCGGATTTTCCCGGATGCGTCACCACCGGAAAGGATATGAATGATGCGTTGCGCCGCGCGCGGGAGGCTCTGGAACTTCATTTGCAGGCAATGGAAAAGGACGGAGATGAAATTCCGGAGGAAAGCGATCTTGAAAAAGTCTCTGAATGGTTTGCGGAATGCGAGGGAAAAGCGCATCTTGCCTGGGTCGGCGTCAATCTGCCGGTATCAAAAGCGGTAAGAATCAATATTACGATTCCTGAAAACCTGCTGCGTCAGGTCGATAAAAAACTTGCAGGCAGAAAAAACCGGAGAAGCGCATTTTTTGCTAATGCCGCAAAAAGAAGCCTGTCTGTCATAAATGAGCATAGTGGACAGTGATTAGTGGGCTGTGGGCTGTAACCTTTCTCCTTATTACTTCGCCATCTCGCAATCTTGCCATCTCGCAATCTGAATCAAGTCTCGCAATCTCGCAATCTCGCAATCTCGCAATCTCGCAATCTCGCAATCTCGCTATCTCGCTATCTTTTTCAGTGGTCTGTGAGCGGTAGTCAGTGGGCTGTGGTGTAAATGGCTGTAACCTTTGCCCCGCTTATCATTGCTCATTTCTCATTCCTCATTCCTCATTCAACTATTAACTATTAACTATTAACGTTTCAAGTAGAGAAAACCGGTTTTCCTGGAGAAAAAATTTGTTTTTTTTCCATTTTTTTTTCTTTTCCCCCCTTGTCAAACAGAAAAAATTGATTATAATATGCACTTAAAGGACGCAAAATACATGCGAAAACAACAAAACAATTGGAGGAAAACAAAAAAATGAAAGCACGCAAAGATCGTGGGTTTACCCTCATCGAGCTCCTCGTCGTGATTGCGATTATCGCAATTCT
Organism: uncultured Lentisphaeria bacterium; assembly: GCA_949282305.1. Lineage (GTDB taxonomy): Bacteria > Verrucomicrobiota > Lentisphaeria > Victivallales > UBA1829 > UBA11452. Next base: position 3,585 of record CASDPB010000041.1, read on the forward strand.
GGCAGGTATGCTGCTTCCCGCCCTGAACTCTGCACGCGAAAAGGCACGCCGTATCGCCTGCACAAGCAACCTGAAACAGATCGGTCTTGCCGCCAAGATGTATTCCGGTGACTACAGTGAGAAGTTCCCGACATGGAACAATGATGATACGTATTGCCACAACGGTCCGTCCCTCTCTCAGCTGGTGAACACCAACTATCTGACGGACTTCAAGGTTTATGTCTGCACATCTTCCACAACTCCGACCGCCGCTCTGAATGATGGCGAAACACTGGAGACCTGGGGACAGGGCACAAACGGCAGCACCGCTATTACTGAAGACAATCAGGTCCGTTTCGGTGCAACGGACGGCGGCTATGTCAACTTCTCTTACGGCTTCATCGGCAGAATGACCGAGAATGAAAATCCCGACAGCGGTCTCGCATTTGACTCCGGCTGGGATCCAAATTCCAAGAAGTCCAACCACGAGAAATACGGCAACGTTCTTTACGTTGACGGTTCCGCCAGAGCGGCAGTCGGTGCAAACTGGGGCGCTCAGATCCAGTTCTATGGAACCATGGATGACGGTGATATTATCATGAGTGGAAACACCAGCCCGTTCGACAGCCAGAGCCGCATTCCGACTCAGCTGGACGGCAGCATCCAGCATGACAATTAATAATCGGCGGTAACAGCCATTCAAAAAGCCGGGATCGAAAGATTCCGGCTTTTTTTTGTTTCTCTCACAGGAGAACGCAACAGGACTTCGGTTCTGTATACTTCTTTCAGATTCAAGTATCCGGAATTCTCCGGCGGTGCTAGGAGATTCACCCCGGCCGAACGCGCATGACAGAAGGCTGTAAAAATCCGGGATGCACGATGAAATGCAGACGGCAGGAGGCTTTCCCTGCGCTGCGGGGGGAATCAAGTCCGGCAGTCATTTTTCGCAATGCAAGGGCTCAAGGCATCAAACCGGTTTGCTAAATCAGGCGCCGGACTCCGAACACAATGCACAGGAGCCAGCCGGAACTTCCCCGCTGTCATTCAGAAGGCAGTGGCATCCACCCGGAAGTGCGCATCTCTTTTTTTGCGTGAAAAACTCACTTCCCGCTTTCCTGTTTTCCGTTCAGCAGTTCCTTTTGATCGTCCGCCGCACTTTCCGCTTCAAGCTGAAGGACCTCATTGTCCTGATATTTTACAGGCAGCGGACGCGGACGCTTCATCTTGACGCCAAGCTGTTTCAACTGCTCGCCTGAGAGAACGACGCTGTGCTTTCCGCCGCCCCCCTTGAGTTTGTCCAGGGACTTCTGATAGGCGTCACGCGCGCCGTCCAGTTTCTTTCCGACCTCGTCGAACTGTTCATAGAAGGAGTAAAGACGATCCAGCAGGGTGGACGCCGTGTCAAGAATCTTCTGCTGATTGCGCTCCTGATCGGCGCGGGTCCACGCGATCTGAATCAGCTGAAGAAGCGCCATCAGATTCACGGGACTGACGATCATGACCTTGCGCTCGAACGCCCAGCGCCAGAGTCCGGGGTCCTGAATCATGGCGAGCTGATGCGACGCTTCATTCGGAATGAACATGATGACGAAGTCAACCGCCTCATGCCGCTGTTTCCGGATGTAGGAGGAGTAATTTTTCCTGACAAGCTCCTCGACATGCGCCCGGACACTGCGGTTGTGACGGGCGAGCGCACTCTTCCGTTCCTCGTCGCTCTCCGCATTCATGTAATCAGTATAGGCGCTCAGGCTGACCTTGCTGTCGATGATGACATCCTTGCCGTCCGGATAGTGCACGATCACATCGGGGCGCATCAGACGACTGTTGTCGTTTTGCACCGGATTTCCGTCCTCGTCGCGCAGTGTCTCCTGGCATTCGTAATGAATTCCTCTTTTCAGTCCGGAATTCACAAGAATCTCCTCCAGGATCATCTCCCCCCAGTTTCCCTGCGTCTTGTTGTTTCCTTTCAGTGCGGACGCGAGATTGTCCGCATTCTCTCCGATCCGTTTTGTCGCGGACATCAGATGCGCAATCTGTTCTTTCAGTTCGGAATTCAGGGAAATCCCCTTCTCCTTCGCCTGTTCGACGGCGTTTTTGAAATCCCCGAGTTTCTCCTGGAGCGGCTTCAGGAGAGCCGACAGCTGATTCTGGTTGACGTCGGCAAGGTGTCCCGACTTCTCCTTGAGAATCTCGGCGGAAAGCGTCTTGAATTCCTCTTTCAGCAGCTCGATCTTCGTCTGCCAGTTTTTTTCCATTTCCGCCTTGTTCTCTCTGAACTGCTGTTCCAGGACGGCAAACGTCTCCTTCAAAGCCTTGCGCTCCGTCTCGAAAGCCCGTGCCTGGGCAAGCCTCTGCTCCTCCCCCGCCCTCTGTGCTCCGGCAAGTTCCTCCTGGAACCGTTCGCGCAATGCCGCGACCTCTCTGCCGTGTGCTTCGCGCAGATTCCGCAGTTCGCGTTCCTGCGCCTCGGCCATCAGCTCCCGTTCATGCAGAGTCTGTTTTTCCTGTGCCTCCAGCGCCGCAAGCGCCTTCGCCGCGGCAATCCGCGCGGCGTCCGCCTCCGGCTTCATGCCTTCCGCTTCCTCCAGACGCTTTTTCAAAGTCTCCGTCTCCATACTTTCCCGGGCGGACTTTGCCCTCATCACGAGAAAAACAAGAATACCGCCTGCGAGAAAGGCGGAAATCATAAAAACGATGTGCATAAAAGACCTCCTGAAATAAAATTGCCATGCGGGGTAATATAGCATGAAATCCGGGACATGTTACATCCGTTCAGATCATTTTCCCAAAAGTTCCGGAAACAAAACGTGCAGAAAAGCAGTCCCAGCGGGAAATGTCCTGCGGAAATGCAATTTGAAACGCGATCCGCTGGGCAGCTGGCGCATGTATCAGCCGAAGACCGGACTCTGGGAAAAGCTCTCGCCGCAGACATTGCAAGGCCTCATTTCCGAACAGCTGCTGGACTTCTCGCGCAAATACGGTCTGCCGTCTCTCGCCTCGAAACGCACAGCAAACCTCTGTCGTGACATTCGATCCTTTCTGGAGGGCGAAACCGTCGATTCTTCGGTCTTTGAAAGACGGCGCCGCAATGTGATTCATACGGCAGACTGCATGCTTGAGATCCTGCCGGACGGCACGTTCAGAAAACTGCCCTTTGCGCCGGAGTTCTACAGCTGCAACAGCTCGCCCATCGAATACAATCCCGAGGCAAAGTGCCCGATGTTCCTTGAAAAACTGCTCGCTCCCTGCATGGATGCGGACGATGTGGAGTGTTTTCAGCTCTATTTCGGACAGTGCCTGCTCGGCGTGAACGTCTCGCAGATGTTCCTGATGCTGACCGGAACGCCGCAATCCGGCAAGTCCACGCTTGTGAATATCACGGAGCGGATTGTCGGGCGTTCCAACTGCACGGAACTGCGACTGGAACACATGGCGGAACGTTTTGAAATGCACCGTCTGCTGGGGAAAAACCTCCTCACGGCAAAAGATGTGAAGTCCTATTTTCTGAACACAAAAGGTGCCTACAAACTCAAAGCTCTGACCGGCAGGGACATGCTGACGACAGTAAGCGCCCAGCCAGCCCCATCTGGATTTGAGTCAGACAGTGTGGTATGTTCTTCCACAAACCGTAATAATGGGAGAACGGCATGGGACGCGAAGGACGAGATTATTGGGAGGCGCAACTGTCAGAATATTGGGACAGC
>CASDPB010000042.1 GCA_949282305.1 uncultured Lentisphaeria bacterium
TGTTGTAGAACGGCACGATAACGGATATGGCGGGAGGCATGTTGTTTTTCTCCTTTTCTATAGTTTCCCGATCACTTGCCGCCTCTGCTGCAAGGTGATGCGGCAGTTGTCAATATAGATTGAAAATGTTGTTTTGCAAGAATCCTGTTCCATTTTATTCTGAAACAGTCCGCGCTCAATGCCTTTGAAAGGCGCATCCGTCCGGCGGTTCCGCATGGACATTGACGATCCGTCATTTTCTTCATATTTCCTGAAACTTTCCGTGTTTCTGCTTGAAAACGCAGGAATTGAAGTATATTTAATAAAAAATGGAAACGGGATGTTCGGAATATGAAAAAAAAGAATGCGGAGCTGCCGTCCAGGGGCGATACGACCAGAGAAATTGATGCAACAGTCGTCCTTGCGGGCGCGCTGGGACATCGGGAGGAAACTACTTTATCCGAAAGCCGTTCGGAATCAATGCACTCCCTGGATTTTTCGGAACGGTTTCAGTATATCTGCGATTTCGGGGCGGGGGGCGTCGGCAGGGTCGGCAAGGCGCGTGATCTGGTGTTCGACCGTGTGATTGCGGTGAAGAGCCTGAATGAGAATTTTCAGGACAACGCCGAAGCGATTCGTTCCTTTATTGAAGAATGCCGCCTGAACGCAAAACTGGATCATCCTTCCATTGTGCCGGTCTATGACCTGGGGAAGGACAGGGACGGACATTGGAATGTCGCGATGAAGTTCATCAACGGTTCCTCTCTGAAACGGTTCATCAATACGATCCGCGCCGCTTATGACAAGAAAAAGGTGAGTGCCGCGCAGGAACGCCATGCCTTGATTTCCCGTCTGGAATATTTCCTGAAGATCTGCGCCGTGGTGGAATACTGCCACAGTTTGAAAATCGTGCATGGCGACATCAAGCCGGACAATATCCTGATGGGAAATTTCGGGGAGGTCTACCTGATGGACTGGGGGTGTGCGCGCCCGTTCGGCACTGTTCCGGAAACTCTGAGCGGAACCCCGAACTATCTGCCTCCGGAATTCCTGATGAATAAGGTCGTGACTCCGCTGGTGGACGTCTATTCGCTGGGAATGCTGCTGTTTGAAATGACGACTCTCCGACGCGGAGACAACGGCTGTCCGGTTCCTGCCGGCGACAGCGCGACGTGCTGTGATGTGCATAACGAGCGGAGCTACCGCCATTATCTGCCGGATCTGAAAATTTCTCAAAGGATCAGAGCCATCATCCTGAAAGCTGTGAATCCCGACGCCGCCGGGCGTTATCAGAGCGTGAGTGAACTTGCCGCGGACGTGCGCCATTTCATTTATGATGAGGAAGTCTCCGCCGCTCCGGACAATCTGTTCCGGAAATTCTTCCGTGTGATTTACCGCAACCGGGTGAAGACAATCCTGATTACCGGTCTGCTGTTTGCCCTGCTTTGCGGCGAGCTGTTTTATTCCTACTACCGCACCAGCCGGGAGAATGAACGGAGAAATCTCAGCACGATGCGGCAGCTGAAACTTCAGGGATATACCGACATTCTCGGAACGGCGGTCGAGAAGAATATTTTTCAGTCCCAGGCGCAGCTCCTGATCTTCGCCGACAATCTGATCGAGGATATGCAGGAATGCGCGCACGAGCCCCTTTCCTCCGCGTCGAAATTCTACAGCAACGAGGACTATAAGAATCCGGAGACATCGCCCCCCGGCATGATGAAGTCCGCGCTGTATCCGAATCCGGTCAATCTGGCATACATGATGCGCATGCTGCCGGAAAAGACTTCCGAAGTGAAGCAGCGTCTGCTTGACGCCAGGCCGTTTGTGGAAATCTGCAACAAGGTAATCAGTTACGATCTGACCAGTCACCGCATCAACGAGGCACAGGCGCTGCACCGGGAGCTTCTAGGGGAGAAGAGCATGATTCAGCGCATGTTTGTCCAGTGGGCGAATGGTGTCCGTTATATTTATCCGGGGACGTATGATGATCCGGCAACCCCGGCGTTCCATAAGTGCTGGAATACTTTCGTCGATCCCGGCGTGAACCGCAGGATTGTCTGGACTGCTCCCTACAAGGGGGGGCTGGATTCCCATCGGATTTGCTGCCGCTACCCGATGTTCGCCAGAAACGGAAGTTTTCTGGGCATTGCCGGGCTGGAGCTGCGCCTGGAGCGGCTGCTCGCTCCTGTTGTCAAGGCGAATGCGGCGGATCCCGTTCATAAGCTCTATCTGCTGGGGCGCAACGGAAATGTTGTAGCTGTCCATGACGGAAAAATCATCCTGCTTTCCGAAAGATCGGGAGACCGGGGCGAGCCTGCCAATGAGGAGATAAGGAGACTTGCCGGAGAGCTCTACGAAAATAATATGGCTCAGATTGAGAGAACGGTCTGCGGGAGAAATTATTTCATTTCCGGGTATTTCATCAAGACCACCGAAGGCATGCTGCTGCAGATGATCGACGAGGACGCCATGGAGCACCATGACCATAAGGATATTACGCTTTGAGCCTCGCATCCGGCGGTCTGCCGCCGCCCGGTTCAGAAGTGGCGGGAAGGACCGCTTTTATCGGGAAGAGGAACGGGCGGAAGGGAATCTTTGCGGCTTTCCGTTGTCCGCTAGAGAACCATGCCTGCAATCCATCCGGCGATCAGCAGAGGGATGTTGTAATGGATGAACGTCGGGATGGTGGAATCGTAGATATGGTCGTGCTGTCCGTCCGCATTGAGTCCGGCTGTAGGGCCGAGAACTGACTCCGAGACTGGGGAACCTGCGTCGCCGAGAGCTCCGGCGACCCCCACGATGGATATGGTTGCCAGCGGAGAGATGCCGAGTTTCATGCAGAGCGGCACATAAATGGCCGCGATCAGAGGCACCGTTGAAAACGATGAGCCGATTCCCATGGTGATGATGAGCCCGATCAGGAGCATCAGGAAGACCGCCAGTCCCCGGTAGTCTCCGATGGAATCCGACACCATCCTGACGAGCTCCTCCACGCTTCCTGTCGCCTTCATGACCTCTGCAAAACCGCTTGCCGCGATCATGACGATGCCGATTCCCCCCATCAGATAGACTCCGTGCGTGAACACATCCTGCGTGTCTTTCAGGTGAATCGTGCGTGCGGCAACGAAGACCAGAATGGCTGCGACGGATGCCATGACGAGGGAATCCAGCCAGAGCTGACCGGCTAAAGCTATGGCGATGGCGATGATTCCGACAATGACATTCCGCGTTTTGATTTCTGGGATTTCCTGTGAAATGACCTCCTTGCCCGGCTGACTGGTCTTGTAGTCGCGCGGTTTGCGGTAGGAGAGAAAGACTGCGATCAGGAGTCCGGCGACCATGCCCAGCGCGGGAATCAGCATGGCTTTCGGAGCCAGCGCCGGATCGACTGCGAGCCCGTTTGCGTTCAGATTGCCGATCAGAACTGTGTTCAGGTAGATTTTGCCGAATCCGACCGGCAGGAACATGTAGGGCGTAATGAGCCCGAAGGTCAGGATGCAGGCTACGGCACGACGGTCCAGGCGGATTTTTTCAAAAACGGGAAGCAGCGGCGGAATCAGAACCGGAATGAAAGCGATGTGAACGGGAATCAGATTCTGCGACGAGATTGCGATCAGAGTCAGGATCAGAAGAAGGGTATATTTGAAAAGGAAAAGTTTTTTCCGTGTGATTTCCCCGCCGATCCGCTTGAAAAGTTCCCGTGCGATCAGCTCCGTGACTCCGGAACGTGAAATGGCGATTGAAAATGCACCCAGCATCGCGTAGTTGAAGGCAATCGCTGCCCCGTTTCCAAGTCCGCCCGTGAATGCTTTCATTGTCTCTGTTCCGTTCATGCCTGCGGTCATTCCCCCGCAGAGAGCGGCGATGACGAGTGAAAACACCACATTCATCCGCAGCGCGGACAGTATCAGAAGTATGATGACGGAAAGCAGAACCGGATTTGTGCAGAAATCTGTAAACATGGCTGTTCCTTGTGTTGTGAATGTAAAACAGTTAATATATCATGCCTGCCTGTTTCTTCAACTTTGCCTGTCGTCAAAAAATCCTGTTTTCCGTATGCTTTGACAGCCTTGTCGATTTTCCCGATCTGAATGGGCAGAGCCGCCAGAGTCTGAGCATTGGATATTTTGCGAAGGACATTTCCCGTTTCCTGCGAAAACTGTTTGCCATACTATAGTGTCCGCAGGAGAGGGGGAGCCGCTGACTCCTGCAATTGCAGAACATCGGAATAAAATTTTCAAAAAAAATGCTTTTGCCCATTGACAAAACGGGAAAAATTCATATAATATTAATATGAAAAATATTTCATATAGTAATTTGTTTTATGAAAAATAAATCATTGAGGTTTTATGTCGGGAAGGAAATATAATATTGCGGCAATCGCGAAGCTGGCGGGAGTTTCACCGGCGACGGTATCGCGTGCGCTGAACAACCATCCTTATGTGACGAAAGAAGTTCATGATAAAGTGTTTGACGCGGTGCACCGCCTCGGCTACCAGCCTCGGATGCCGTCGGACAAGAAGCGTCTGGCGATCATTATCGACAGCCGGAACATGATCCTGAATTCCTATGCGAATACCATGCTGTTTCATCTGAGCCGTTTCTGCGACCGTCGTGACATCCGCGCGGAAATTGTAGGGTATTCCAATCTGGAACTGCTGGAGGAGAATTTCCTGAAAGCCGCAATCGTTTTCCAGAATTTCCTGACGGAGCAGGACGCACGGCAGTTTCCGCACACTCAGTTCATCTGCATCAATAAGCGGATTCCGGGGTATGCGTCTGTCTGTTCCGAGGAGGAGCAGGGGATTGCGACGGCGATGCGCTATCTGGCGGAGCGCGGGCACCGGAGGATTGCACTTGTCCTGCCGAATGCGGGCGACAGCCGGAGCGTTCTTCTGAGGCGTGCCGCTTTCTGCAGGCTTTCGGCGGAAGCGGGGATTCCCGATGCGGAATCTCTGATCGCCTGTATCAATCAGAACCCCGTGGAGGCGGTTGCGCGTGTCATCCGGGCGCAGAAGCCGGATGCTTTGCTGATAGGGGGGGAGGACATGCTGTTTCCGACCAATTTCGCGGTGGAGATGCTGGGGCTGTCCGTGCCGGATGATCTTTCCGTAATCAGCTATGAAAACAGTTATGCGTCCGCCTACATGGTTCCGCCGCACACCACGATAGCGCAGGATTTTGCCCGGCTGGCGGAATTTGCGGTGAACCTGGCGCTGGATGCGCTGGACGGACACTCTGTTTCGGACAGGCATATTGAGGTGCCGAACAGTTTCATAGAGCGGGATTCCGTAAAGATGCGGATGAACAGTAAATCAACATACAGCAGGAGCAATGGAGCATGAAGCGCAGAGTTTGCAGGAGAAGGTTCGGAACGGGTTTATTCACAATAATAGAACTTCTGATTGTCATAGCAGTCATCGCCATACTGGCGGGAATGCTGCTGCCCGCGCTGAACCGGGCGCGTCTGAAGGCTTATGATGTCAAATGTCTCGGCAACCTGAAACAGCTGGGCATGGCGCACCTGAATTATGCGGAGGATTACAAGGGCGAGTTCTGCAAATCCATCATCAATGTGAACTATGCGTGGTTCGACAAGTCATTCAGTCCTTTCATGACGAACCACTACATCCCGAAGAAGCTGAGGACGGAAAGCGGCAGTCTGCTGGACTGCAAACGGGTTCCATACACGGAGAATCCGGCGACCAACAATGAGATGAACCGCAAATTGTGCGCCTATGCGCTGACACGCGATCTGGGAAACCTGAAGACTCTTCCGCATCCGGCAATCAAGGTCGTGGTCTGCGACGGGCAGGGATACCGGGTGACTTATGAAAACTGGAACGGATACAACGGGACGCTCAACGGTGCGGTCTACCCGGCACACAACGGTGTCCCTTATATTGCGTTTGCGGACGGTCATGCCGGTTCTTTCAAAGGGATGAAACTGATTCCTTCGGGTTCACAATGTTCGCGCTACAGAGTATGTTTTTACGGCATTCGCGACAGCGTTGAGCAGGAGTGGTATCGTTATTTCATGAATCATGCAGATAAAAATTAAAACAGAGGTGGTGAAAATGAAGTTCTTGTCGGCGGGGGTGATGCTGGGCGGCTGCATATTCGGATGCCTGGCGCAGAATCTGATCCGCAACCCGGATTTCAACGGCGTGGAACCGTGGAGACTGACTGAATGGACCGGGAATTACGGCACTGTCAGCGCATCCGGGCGGAACATGATGATTGTGAACGATGATCCGAAGCAGACCACGATGGCGCAGCAGGGAGTGCATCTCAAACCGCACACGGAGTATCGTCTTTCGTTCCGGATCAAGGGGGAAAAAATCACGACGGACGGAGCCGGGAATTCCGGCGCCTGCGTTATGATCCTGCATAAGGGGAAACATGTCTATGAATGCAGCCCCGCGGGGGCATGGAAGACGGTTTCCGGCACGTTTGACTGGAAATCATGCGCCTTGACCTTCAAGACCGGAGAAATTACGGAACGCAGCGTTCTTTATCTTGTCCTGCGCAAGAGCAGCGGGACGGTCCGTTTTTCAGATGTCCGGCTGGAGGAGACGGCAAAGGCTGTCACCGCGGGAGGAACGGCAAAGCTGATTCCCGTATGCTGGCAGAAGAACGTATGGAATCTCGCTGCTGGAACGCCCGGCTGCATTTTCTGCGATTTGCGCACGAAACCGGTGAAGACGTGCAGGTATGAGATCGAACTTGACCTGCCGGAAGGGGTTGAGCTTTCCGCCGCTTCCCCGTGGCACCGATATGCACCGGGCGTTTCTTCGGACCGCATTGTATCCCTGCCGTCCGGAAGGGGAGCTGCGTTCCGGACTTATCGCGTTGTGCTCGATCCGAAATTTGCAGCGGCGCTTCTGCCGGACTCCCTTGCATGGAGCAATTACTACCGTCTCTACCTGACCGCATCGGGAAAAACAGCCGGAGGCGGCGCATTTTTCCGTTTTTACGCAGACGGGAAGGAACTGATGCCGGAGCAGAGTTTCCAGATCAATGTTCTGCCTCCTGTCGTGTTTCCGCAGGAAAAAATAAAAAAGTTCGGGCTTCACATTTCCCATCTTTACTGTCTGACGGCTCCTCTGCCTGGAATCCGGAATTCAGGATTGGACTACTGGCGGAATCTGGCGGAAAAGCCGGAAACTTTCACGGTTTTCAGATTCGGATCGTCAGACCCGGAAATCAGGGCGCAGGTATTGCGGGATTTCAAAGTCTCCCTGTTTGTCGGAACCCGTTATGTCACGCCTTTCGGAAACTTCTCCGACTGGAAGAAGCAGAGCGGAGTCCAGGTGCCGGAAATGGTGCTGGCGGACGGCAGACGGCTGGAATGGGCGTGTCCCTCCTATGCCGCGCGGAAGGGCACGCCTTTCTGGGAGAGTTATGTTTCGGAACTGATTCAGAAGAAACTGGACGGACTGCCGCAGGCTGTCCGCATAGTCTGGGACATTGAGCCGGGCGCGAAAGATTATTGCTATTGCGCCGTGTGCCGGAAGAATTTCTCCGATTCCGTTTCACCCGGGAAGACGCTGACGGCGGAGGAGATCCGCCGGAATCATGCGGCGGAGTGGTTTCGTTTCCGCGTGAAGCAGAATGCGGAGATCATCAGACGGTTTGCCGAACTCTGCCGCGGAAAGTTCCCCGGGAAGGAGCTGGTTCTGTGCACGGACCCGCTGCACGCTTCCCCGCCGCACGTTCAGGAATGGTGCGGTGTGGACGTCCGCCTGAGCGATGCGGATTACGGGCTGTTCATGAACATGCCGTATTATCAGGGCGTGCGCTGGTATGATGATCTAGCGTTCAATCTGAAATCCCTGAAGACGCCGAACTATCCGCTGATTGATCCCTCGGAAAATCTGGAGATGTTTTACAACCGCTACACACCGGAGGGCGTCGTGATGAACATGGTTGCCGCGGCGGCACAGGGTGCACGCGGCATCGGGTTCTGGCCCGGTGACAATTTTGACGGAAAGTATCTCCATGCGATTGCCGAAGGCTGCGGAATGATCGCGGACGGCGAGGAGTATTATTTCGGGGAGCGGTGCGACCGGATGGCGGAGGTCAAGCCGGAAAATGTGGTGAAAATGACACTGGAGGACCGGGGGCGGAAAGCTGTGGCGACGGTTCCGGACTTTACACCGTATCTGCGCTTTACCGTTCATAAAAAGGATTCCGCCTGGCTGGTGACGGTTTTCAATTACCATCCGTCCCAGGATCTTCTTGCGAGGATTGCGCTTCCCGGCATTCCGTGCTCCGGCGCCTGGCATGTATTCAGTCTGAAAGACCGCAGGGCTTATTCGACGGCGAATCCGGCGGACGGTTTTCTCGCGGAAATTCCGGCGGGAACGGTTCGTCAGTTTGAGATTGCAAGGGAGAAAAGAAAAGCGGCGGGGCTCATTGAACCGGCGGCTCTGGAGAAAAAACTTGCCGGTTTCCATGCAGGAAATTCCTCTGTTTCCCGTTTCCGGAGTCTCCGTGAAGGAAATCGTGCAGTCGGCTGGGGAATTCTGCCCGAGGGAAGCGGCCCGATGCTGAAGCTGTCTGCGGGAAGCCGTTCCGTTTATCTGGATCTGAACCGCAATGCGGCGATTGCGGGGTATTACATTGATGACTTGGAGGATATTCTTTCCGGCGAGGGAAGGGGAGTGATGGATGAACTCAACCTGTATCGCTTCCGGGATCCGCTGGCGTTTGAACTGACGGATGCGAAAATAGAAAAGGGGATTCCGACGGTCCGGTTTGCCGCCGTTGTTCCCGCGGCGGAAAACGCCGATCCGAATTCAACCTTGCCCGCCGGACTCCGAATCGAAAAGACCGTTTCGCTGGAGGATGACGGGAAAACGATTCGTTCCGTCTACACCTTGCTGAATCCGGAGGACAGCGGGCGCACAATGAAAGTCGGATTCCGCCTGAAGAATCATCCACGCCTCGGCGCCGCATGGAACAGCGGCAAAGTGCTCAGTTCACTTTGGAGGATAGGGATGAATGGAACTTCGGGCAAGATTTTGTTCCGGGGGGCGGAACGGGCTGACAATCTGATTCTTGCCGCCGGTGTGAATACGGCTCCCGGAGAGTTGACCGGAAAGATTCTGCCGGAACGTTATGCCGGAGGCGCGGCGGAACTGTCCGCATCGTTCAACGGTCAGAACGCAGAAATCAGCTTTGAGCTTCTGCCGGACGCCGAATGCGCGGGATTCCTGATCTGGTGGAGCAGCAGTTCCGCATCCACGCTGGAGCCTCTGACCCGTGAGAAGATATTGAAGCCGGGAGAGAGCCGGACGATTGCGTCTTTGATCCGGCTCGGACAGTGAACTGCCGCAGACGGGCTGGAAAAGCAGTCCTATTCCGTTCTTCCGCGAAGGGCGAAGAACCAGAGCAGGAGCCAGAAAATGACTCCTGCCATGCTGATGATCCAGAACAGCAGCCCCCCTTTTGCCATGACAAGCGGCAGAGCAAGGGATGTGACGACGCCACCGCCCATAAACGGTTCATGGAAGAGCTGTTTGTAGCCGAATGCGGATGCCGCGCAGGTCTTGTTTTCCGGATCGACGGTGCGCAGGAGAAGAAGCCCCGTTGCGGTGACGCCCATCGCCTGACCGAATTCCGCGATTGCGCGCTCGAACCATGCGACTTTGAAAAGTCTCGGCGCGGCATAGAGCACCATGAATACGTTCCACAGCGTGCCGAACAGAATCAGCAGGAGCAGCGGGAGCCAGTAGGCTGCGACAAAGTCGATGCGGATCGACGCCACGGCGGAGAGCACCAGAAAGTCCAGCGCCGCTCCGGCGAGTCTCTGCATCTGCCCGTGATCCACGATGATATGCAGTTTTGTGATGCGCAGCAGCATCTGAAGAAGGAGTCCGCCGATCATACAGAGCGGAAACAGCGGGAAGCTCGGCAGGATGCGCATGTCGCGGATTCCCGCGGGCGCCACGGTATCCAGCAGGAGCAGCAGTTCCTTGAATCCGCAGCCGATCAGCACCGCAATGCCGATCAGGGCGATATGCAGCGCAAGGGAATCGACGGAGTCGGAGAAGACGGTCTGCTTTCCGGCAGGCGGCTGCTCCTCCGGCGGATAGACGCCGCGCTGTTCCAGCTTCGACTGATCTTCAAAACTGCGGATGTTGGTGATGTGCCCGTGCCTTGCCGCCCAGTTGATGAGCCACATGCCGATGACGATGCCGAGGATCATTCCGGCGGTCGCCATGGCGAAGCCGAGATCCTTGCCGGTTTCCCAGTCCAGATGCTCGAAGGTTTCGGTCAGCCCCGCCACGGTGCCGTGCCCGCCCTCGAATCCGATTTCCAGAAGATTGCCGAACTGGATCGGGACTCCGAACAGCGGCAGAAGAACCAGTCCGGTCAGCCCGAGCCCGACCGCATACTGCCCCCACGCGATGATCTGTCCGAAACAGAGCTGGGGCGCGGTGATGTTCCAGATGCCGCGCAGTTTTGGGGTCGGCGCTCCGAGAAAAAGCGAGGCGAACACGATGTTGATCAGGAAGCCGGGGAGTGCATCCCAGCCCGCGAACCAGTTCGGGGAGAGATGCGGACCCGCCGTGTTGATGAGGAGCAGTCCCAGCATTCCGCCGATCACCGAGGCGGGAAGATAGAGCTTCTGGAACAGCGGAATCAGGCTCCTCAGTATTTTACCGGATACCAGCAGCAGACAAAGTCCGCAGAACGACATGACAACAACCATTGTTACTTACTCCCGGTCACTCAGCTTTCCTGATTTCATACGGATTCCAGCATCAGATATGAGATGTGCGGCATCGTGACGCCGATTTTTCCCGCTTCGCTCGCCGTGACCTTGCCGTTTCCTGCGAGAACCTTCCATTGCGCCGCCCGTGTCTGAGGCAGGGAGAGCTCCGCATTTTCTGATTCCGACCCCGCCTCCCGGTAGAGAATCAGATACGCTTTTCCGGTTTCCGCATTGTGGGAGAGCAGACCCGTAAACGCCTTGCCGTCGGGTTCCTGCCCGACCGGATGGATTTCTCCGGCGAAGATTGCGTCACGGTATGTTTTGTGAATTTCCATGACCGTTCTGATGCCTGCGCGGTCTTCCGGCTTGACGGTGGACGGTGCGAACCAGAGCAGGGGATTGGCGAACATCGCGATTGCCGCCCAGTACTCCTGCGGGTAAGTCTGCGGCGGGCACCACGGCTTCTGCGCATAGAATTCGGGATTGATGTCTCCTGCGTAGGGAATCTCGATCTGGAGTTCCTGCGGGCGCATGTATTTTGCGAGCCGCCAGAGAGAGCGCAGAGTCTTTTCCGGATGATAGCCGACTCCCCACATGTGGCAGACATAGCGGTTTTCCAGGAAAATGTTGCCGTATTCGAGGAACAGGAAATACCCGGGACGCTGCCCGTTGGTGGTGTCAAGATTGAAGTAGACTTTGCCGTTTGTCTTCTCCCTGACGTATTCCAGAAGCGACCGGAGATTGTCCTCCGCTTCGTATGTGCGGATCATGACGGAATCGATTTTGAATACGTTGAAGCCGTATTCCCCGTGAAGTTCCAGAATCCGTTCCGCAAACGTCTTCCAGTCCTGGTATTCGCAGTTGAACGACGGCGCCATCCAGAGCCCCGGTTGAATGCCCGCTTCTTCCGCCGCTTTCATCACCGGAGCGAAGGTGCCGTTGAGACGCTCCTGCGAAATTCTCCAGAATTTTTCCGTGATATGACGGTTTTTGTTGCCGAGTTCGGAGAGCGAACCGCCCTCCTGCCATGCGTCGTCGATCTGGTAATGGGTTGCGCCGACCTCCGCCGCCGCTTTCATCTCTTCGATCAGGAACGCTTCCGAGACCAGTTTCGGAAAACGTCCGCAGCCCCACGGGTTGACCATGATGGAATAAGGCTTTGCGGAGAAACGCTTTTTCAGAAATGCCTTCAGCAGCGTGTCGCGCTCTTCCTCCGAATGATAGACCAGCAGGTCATGACGGTAGCCCCGGAATGTCTTGCCGGGGCGGATTTCGGACGGGTGGATTCCCCAGGAGCAGGAATGGATTTCGCCGTCTTTGATGCGGAAATCATAGGATTCCATATCGCGGCGTTCACCGCTGGGCGGCGCCTCCTGCAGATAAAGAAATCCCGCGCCGGAACTGTTTCTGCAGAACAGAAGATTTCCGTTCAGGTATTCCTGATCCGCCTTGTGCTCTTTCATCAGTTCATCGTGATAATCCGTCCTTCCCGCGAAGGAAACCGTTTTTTCCGCCTGGAACCCTTCCGCGCAGAGAATGCTGTCCGCGCGCGATTCCCGGACGTCGGGACGGTAGAGATCCTGATCCAGATTGCCGCGCGGAGTCCAGTAGAGAATGGGAAGCACTTTCGGGCGGATAGTGTTCCGGACGGAAACTGCCGGGAAATCCGGATAAATGAGGTACTCCCGCAGATATTCAGTTTCGGAGACCTCCTCCCGCATGGTGACTGCGATTTTCACATGTTCGGAGTCCTTGAAAGACTCCGGCACCTGTTCCGCGGAAATATCAATGACTTTCCACGGAACTGCCGGATCCATTCCCGCCGGATACATTGCAATGAATGCGAGGTCGGCGTCCGCTTTTGCCGGATTTGCGAATTCCGTACCCTGCGCATCCTTCAGAGATACGGTACGGGGGGCGCCGGAGGAGAGATCCAGCGTGCGGCGGATTTTACTGTTTGCGATGACCAGAGTCTGCCCGGAAAGGGTGACTTCGATGTCTTGAAAAGAGATCAGTGTTTTCATGATGATTGATTTGAAGGTTTCCATTTGCGCTGGCGCGCCGCTTCGTAAAGCAGGAGCGTGGCAGCGGTTGCAACATTCAGCGAGTCCATTCTGCCGAGCATCGGGTACATCGGCGGAATTCATCCGGTAATTATTTTTCCTGATTTGCTTTGTCTACTAGAAAATCTCCTGTTTGAATCTGCATTTATCCGACAGGCGGTTACTCATTTTCTTTGTCCTCCGTTGTTTCCGGCAGACTTTCACTCTCCTGCAAGAGACGGTCAAAATCGCTTCGGTACATAAAGTCCTGAATCACCCGGTATTTTTCAAATTCGCTTTCCGCAAACTGTTTTGCCACTTCCGCGGTGACTTTCCCGGCATCCGTCAACAAGTCGGCTTCGTTGAATTGCAGAAAAGCGTCCAGTTTCTCTGCCCAGTCCCGCATCATCATAGGCACATGCCGTTTTGCCTGCCGGATGGCGTAATCAAGGTACATGGTCACAATTTCATTCAGTTCGTCCAGTTCCTGATTTTTGAGGTAGTTTTTGGCAACAGAGACATCAGCCTTGACAATTTTTCCCGCCGGAGCATTTTTCCATGTAACCAATCCCATGTTTACGCTTTTATGGCTGGCACGCTCCATAATCAGTTCCGCCGCCGTGCTGTGGTGAACGGCATAGTGCATTTTGTTCTGAACCGTGGCAAAAAAGGTTTTGGTGGTTTCGCTGTTCCGGTCATAATCGGCGGAAGTTGCATACAAGTCGGTGATTTTCTGATAAAAACGGCGTTCACTGGCGCGGATTTCCTGAATTTCACTGAGCAGGTGTTCAAAATAATCATCATCAAAGATTTTACCGTTGCTCAGCCGTTCTTTGTCCAGCACATACCCCTGCCTGACAAATGTTTCAAGCACCCGCGTCGCCCATTGGCGGAACTCGGCGGCTCGAGAGGAATTTGCACGGTAGCCGACGGCGATAATCGCCGGGAGGCTGTAGAACTGATACTGATAAGTTCTGCCGTTGTCTGCAACTTGTGCAAAAAATGCACAAGTTGAATCTTCCATCAGTTCCCCGGATTCGTAAATCTTCTTCAAGTGCTTCGTAACCACCGACCTGTCAATGTCGAATAGCTGTCCGATTGCTTTCTGTGTCAGCCAGACATTGCCGTCCTGAACCCGGACTTCGATCGTGTCTCTGCTGTTTCCTTTTGCAAAAACCAGGAAGTCTGCCGTGCTGTTGCGGATTTGCAGAGTTTTACTCATCGGAACACTCCTCATCTTCCAGCACAGGCGGATGGATAATATTCAGCGCATAGCCGGCTTTTCCGAATTCGCACCGTATGGGGATATGACCGGACATTCCGGAATCAAGGGAACGGCAGGCAATTGCCGGATGACAGGAAAGGTCGGGACATTCCAGCAGGAAACGAGGCTTAACTTCGACAGGCTTTTCTTTGCCGATCCATGTCAGTTCCAGTCTGTTTGCCATTGAATTCTCCGTTCGGGATAATTGCTGAAATGAAAATGTTCGGAAAAGCATGCAAGTTTTTCCGGACGAATCCGTAAAATAGCATTGAAGCGGAGTTTTTTCAAGTATTTCGGAAAGGGAAAATCCATCGAACCGGAAGAAACAGCAGAAAAGCTGCAATTTCACCGGAAAGCCCTTCGTTCCGCTTCCGGAGATTTCCTATTGATTTGAAGGTTTCCATTTGCGCTGGCGCGCCGCTTCGTAAAGCAGGAGCGTGGCAGCGGTTGCAACATTCAGCGAGTCCATTTTGCCGAGCATCGGGATGACCACCTGCACATCGGCGGAGTTCATCCAGTAGTCGGAAAGCCCGTATTGTTCCGCGCCCACCACAATCGCGGTGCCGCAGGTCATGTCGTTTTCCGTGTAGACACAGTCCGTGTGAGGCGTTGCCGCAAGTGTCCTGATTCCGTGTCTGCGGAGCCATTCCAGCGCCTCCTCGGAGGAGGTTTCCGCCAGCGGCACGGAGAAAATCGCTCCGGTGCTGGCGCGGATCACGTTCGGATTGAAAAGATCCGTCTGACGGTTGCAGATGATGACGCCGGTGGCTCCGACGGCGTCCGCACTGCGGAGAATGGAGCCGAGATTGCCCGGCTTTTCGATGGTTTCCGCAACAAGATAAAGCCCGTCTTTCCTGACGGGCATGGATTCCAGCCCTTTCTTCTTCATTTCCGCGATGGCGATCAGCCCTTCCGGACGGTCACGGTAGGCGAGCTTGCACAGGATTTCTTTCGTAGTTTCGTAGATTTCCGCGCCGGAACGCTCTATATCGGCAATCAGGCTGTTTTCGTTTTCCCCGAGATAGAGTTCGGGACAGCAGAAGCATTCGCGGATTCTGATGCCGAGCGCAAGCGCACGGGAGAGTTCGCGGTATCCCTCAAGGAGCGTGACTCCCTCCCTGTCGCGTTCCCGTCGTTCGCGGAGCGCCCAGGCATGTTTGACTTTCGGATTTTTCGCACTTGTGATCTGTGTGACCATCTTCGCCTCAATGATTTCAAATGGCAGGGAAAGCAAACAGGACAAACAGGACCCGCGTCCTGTCTGTCCTGCATCTCTGTTATGTTTTTCAGCTGAAGAAAACTTCGGAGGAGTAAACGCATCCGTTGTCGTCTTCGAGATTCAGATACGCGGCGGTCCAGCCTTCGGGCAGGGTGCCGACCACGGTTCCGTTTTCCCGGTTGAGCTTCGCGGGATAGGAGCGGAACAGACAGTCGTTCCAGCATTCCGCGGCGCGTGTTGCCACGAGTTCCGCCGTTTTGATTTTAACGGAGGAATTCCATTTTGCCCCGAGACGTTCGCCCTCGTCGTCAAGTCTGATTTTCGTGAAGCCGGGAAATTCCGTGCCGGAAACCGCCGATTTGGCGAACGGGAGGATTTCCGGAATATACATGCCGGTATTCTGATCGTGCGGCATGTTGATGCGGAGTGCGCGGTAAGTCTGCTTTGCGGAGAGTTTCGTGGAATGGTTCCAGCTGGCGATGTCGAAACAGGCGTCCGCGGTTCCATTGATCCAGAGGATCGGCATTTTCGCCTCGGAGAGATAGTTGTCCGGATCCCAGAGAGAGATCCATTTTTTGAGATTCTTCATTGATGTGGTCTCGGGAACCAGCTTGAGGTTTGCAAAACCGCCGCAGCCGTAGACCGGGGCGGCAAATTTGAAACGGCTGTCGAATCCGATTGCGAGCGCGGTTGCGAATCCGCCCCAGGAGATGCCCGTAATGCCGATGCGTCCCGCTGCGACACCTTCAAGGGAGCCAAGAAAACTGTTTGCCGTGATGATGGCTGCGACCGCGTGATAGGGCCACTGGTTTTCGGGCGCCTCCTCCACTTTTGCAAACTGATCCAGGTGGCCAGGTCCGGAAAAATCGTGACGCGCGGACTCCGGTACGGCTCCTGCCAGTTTCCCGTCCTTTTCCGGGACCCCCCCGAACATGTCGATGGCGATTGCGGCGAATCCGCGGTCAAGCCACATCTTGACCCAGGGCGCGTATGCCGTGCCGCTTCCGCCGTGGACGAGCACGATTCCGGGAACCGGATTTTCTTTTGCCGCGCCTTCCGGCACTCCATACCAGGCAAAAATTCTGGTCGGTCTGCCGTCATATTCGGGGCCTGCAAGGAACACGCTTTTCACACCGGCGTCCGCCGCCTCAAAACCTTCCGCCCCGAATGTTTCGGGGACAGCGAAAAATCTTTCAAAATCGAACATCGTCTGCATCTTTCTTTGATCTTTTGCTTTCAGTATCATACGGAATTTTCAAATTTAACAGTTTTCCGCGCCAATTACAAACCGCCGGAGAAGAAAAATAAAGTTTTTTTTCCTTTTTTTATGCTTTTGAAGTCACTTTCAGGCAAAAAGTCCGTAGCGCCAGCTCGTCATTGACATTGGTCCGCATCGCTTTCAGCAGATCTTCCGCGAAGGCAAGCGCCTTATATGCCTTTTCCTCTTCCGGTTTATCCGGCAGAGAGACCGTGTCCAGGATTTCCGGATTCGGGAGCATTTCCCTGCCGAGCCCTGAAGACAGCAGTGCGAGCTGTGCGAACCAGGTATGAATCATGCTGATGAACTGTTCACGGTAGCGGCGGTATTCACTGCTGGTTTCCCCATCGATCCGTTTTTCGATGAGTTTGACTCCCGCATTTTCCAGATTTTTTGCCGCTTCGATCCGTGCCGCCCAGCGTTCCTCGACCTCTTTTTTTGCCGCGTCGTAAAGAGAATCCGCGATGTCGATCAGCGCCCGCGCGGAATCCTCGGCTTTCATGATGCTGCGTTCCGGGTTGTTGAACAGTCCCGCGAGAATTGCCGGAAGATCGGCGCTGCGGGGAAACTTGTATTCACATTTATTGTCCGTCAGGGCGAGAAGCTGGCAGCGCGACCGGATTGTCGGCAGAAGATGCGAAACACGCCCCGTGGTCAGGATGAACAGGCATTTTCCCGGCGGTTCCTCCAGTGTTTTCAGAAAGGCGTTCTGTGCGGACTCGTTCATCGTGTCCGCTTCCTGAACGACTCCGATTTTCCAGCCGGATTCCGTGATGCTGCTCAGGTGGAACAGCGCCTCGAACCAGCGGAGCGTGTCAATGTCGTCGGAGTCCTTGCCGATGACGATTTCACGCGCCTTGGAGGTCGGGGCAAGCGTATAGATGTCCGGATAGATTCCGTTTTTCAACTGGCGGCAGGCATCGCATTTCATACACGGCGAACCGTCCGGCTCCGGAGTTGTGCATGCGGTCAGGAGCGAAAGAATGCCGGGGAATGCGAGGCGGTAGTCCGGGTTTGACGTGACCACGAGATAAGCGTGGGCGAGCCGTCCGCTGAGTTTCGCATGTCTGAGCGCATTCATCACCATCGGGAACTGAGTTTCAAAGTGCTTCCAGTCGAGCATGAACCGCCTCCATAATCTGTCTGTGGACTTCTTCCGCCGTTTTTCCCGCGTCGATCACGGCGAACCGTGCCGGTTCTTTCGCCGCAAGGTCGAGAAACGCATTGCGGACGTCGCGATGGAACTGCGTCTTTTCCGAGTCGAAACGGTCTCCCGCGACCTCCTCCGCCGAGGCGCGCGCATGGCTCCTGCGGATTCCTTCCGCCGGGTCGAGGTCCAGCACCAGCGTGAGATCCGGCGTGATTCCACGGCAGGAGAATGCGTTGATCTCCGCCACAAAATCGCGGTTCAGCGTCCGCGCATACCCCTGATATGCCATGGTCGAGTCGTAAAAACGGTCGCACAGGATCACCGCGCCGCGTTTCAGGGCGGGGGCGACAAGATGGCTGGTCATCTGCGAATGACATGCGGCGAACAGCAGGAGTTCGGTTTCCGGCATGACCTCTTCGCGCGGGTCGCGTATTTTGAGGATGTCGCGTATCTTTTCCGCGATGGGTGTGCCCCCCGGAGAGCGCGTCACAATGATTTCACGCCCTGCTGCCGTCAGGCTGTCGGCGAGCATTTGTATCTGAGTGCTTTTTCCGGAACCCTCCATTCCTTCCAAAGTAATGAAAAAACCTCTGGTCATCTCTTTTTTCCTGTCATTTCGGCTGTTTTTCTCTCCCGGCATTTGCGAATCTGCCGATCTGAATGTAAATTGTGAAACAAAATATTTCAACTATAACAATAACACCGAAAAGGCGAACCTTCAAAAGCGGAGTGTAAAAAAATGGCAGTAAAATTAGCCAGAAATTCCTATCTTACCCAGAATGTCGGCGATTTTCCGTCGGAAATCATGGTCGGCGGACGCAAATACGTAAAATCTTATGACCTGCGTTACGGCACGAACCCCCACCAGCCCGCGGCGTTTTACGCTCCCGTGGACGGAACGGGCGCGATCATGAACATGAAGACGCTCAAGAGCGGCAAGAACGGACTCTCCCAGACGAATCTTGAGGATATTTCCGGCGCGTTGAACATTGTCAAATACTTCAACGACACGCCTGCCTGCGCGGTGATGAAGCATGTCAATCCGAGCGGTGCCGCGGTAGCCCGTCCCGGCGAGACCCTGAAGCAGGTTTACGTCAAGGCGCGCGACTGCGATGCGCGTGCGGCATTCGGCAGCGTGATTGCGTTCAACGTCAAGGTTGATGTCGAGACCGCCGAGGAGATCATGTCCACATTCTGCGAGTGCGTCGTCGCCCCCGCTTACGAGCCGGAAGCGCTTGCCGTTTTCAACGATCAGGAACGTTTCAAGCTCAACAAACAGATCCGCATTCTTCAGTGCGGCGATATTTCACAGCTGCCGAAATATGTCGGAGACGACCCCGAGGGACTTGCCAACACGATGAAGGTGCTCTGCGACGGCTCGCTTGTCATTGCGGCTCCTCTCCTGACGAATGTCCGCACGGTTGCCGATCTTCCCCCCGCCTCCGGTGAAAACAAGGCATGCGGAGCGCAGACCTCCACCGTCGAGCCGACCCCGGAACAGCTTGAGGATCTTCTTGCCGCATGGTACATCAATATCAGTGTCCGTTCCAACGGCGTTGTGATCGTGAAAAACGGTCAGACTCTTGCTGTTGGAACCGGCGAACAGGATCGCGTCGGCGCGGTCGAACAGGCGATTGAGAAGTTCAGCCAGAAATATACGGGCGAGGGAACGCTGGAAGGCGCGGTGATGTCCAGCGACGGATTCTTCCCGTTTTACGATGCGGTCGAAACTGCCGCAAAAGCGGGAATCAAGGCAATCGTCGCTCCGTCCGGTTCTCTCAAGGATGCGGACGTGGTGAAACGTGCCAATGAGCTCGGCGTTGCCCTCCGGCATGCACCGGAACGTGTCTTCTCACACCATTGACAGTGGTCAGTGATTAGTGGTCAGCGGACAGTAATGAACTGAAACAGAACAGAAACAGAGGGGAAAACGAATGGGTGAACTGGAATCCGCTTCCTTGCCGCTGAACTCCGGCGCATCTCCCGCGGGGGATGCCGTCACGGAGACGACTTTGCGCGGGGAAGTGGAGAAGGTGATTTACCAGAGCGAGGATGAATCGTTTTCCATTCTGAACCTGAAAGATGCGCAAGGCAATCTGCATTGCGTCTGCGGTACTGTTTCCGGCGTTTATGCGGGACAGGGAATTGAAGTCACCGGCAAATGGGAGTTTCACAAGGAACACGGGCGCCGCCTGAAAGTTTCCTCCTGTTCGTTTACGTTGCCGACCACGACCGAGGGCATTGAAAAATATCTGGCTTCGGGGATCATCAAAGGGATCGGGGCGAAGTATGCGAAGGAGATTGTCAAGACCTTCGGAGACAAAACTCTGGAAATCCTGGACAATGCTTCCGTCCGCCTCCGCGAGGTTCCGGGGCTCGGACAGAAACGCATCAGGGCGATCAAGAAATCGTGGACGGAGAATGCGGAGAAGCGCAACGCCCAGATCTGTCTGCAGAGTCTCGGGATCACCCCGGCATACTTCAACCGGATTTACAACATTTACGGAAATGAATGTGCGGAAATCATCCGCAGGGATCCTTACCGTCTGGCATCTGACGTCGACGGCATCGGTTTCATCATGGCGGACCGGATTGCCGAGAAATCGGGAATCGGCAAAGCGGACGCAAAGCGTCTGAAATCAGGCGTGACTTACGCGTTGTCGCAAATCCGTCTCGCGGGACATGTCTGCATGCCGCGCGTGGAATTCATCCAGACGGTTGCGCGTCTGCTGGAGGTGGAGGAGGCGAACGCGGAGCAGGCGCTGGAACTGGCGCTTCAGGAGGAACTTGCCGTGATCCGCCGTTCGCGTTCCGGCATTGACATGGTTTACGAACCGGGGCTTCTGCGCTGCGAGGAGGAACTGCCGAAGCTGATTGCCAACCTCGCCGTGCGCGAACGGCATTTCGGTCATGCCGTTCTGAATTTCAGGACTCCGCCGGATTCCAGATTCAGCGGGGAACAGCTCCATGCGGTCGAGACCGCCGGGGCGTCGGCGTTTTCGATCATCACAGGCGGACCCGGCGTCGGCAAAACGACTGTCGTTTCGGAGATTGTAAGGCGCGCGACCGCCGCAAAGCTCAACATTGTGCTGGCGGCTCCCACCGGACGCGCCGCAAAGCGGATGTCCGAAACGACCGGGCTTCCCGCGTCCACGATACACCGTCTCCTGAAATGGGAACCTGCGGAACACCGATTTGTCCACGGGCGCGCAAATCCCCTGCCGTATGAACTTTATGTTCTGGACGAAGTTTCAATGCTGGATCTGCCTCTGTCGGTCGCGTTTTTCCGCGCGGTGCGTCCCGGCGCCTGCGTGATTCTTGTCGGGGATGCGGATCAGCTCCCTTCGGTCGGTCCCGGCAACGTGCTGAACGATCTGATCGGGTGCGGCTTTGTCCCTGTTTCCCGTCTGACGAAAATCTTCCGCCAGGGCGCCGGCAGCGGCATCATCCATGCCGCGCACAATGTCAACGAAGGGAAAATGCCCGATGACGGGCTTTATTATCCGAAAAATGAGCTTGCCGATTTCTACTGGATTGAGAAAGAGGAAGCGGAGGAGGCTGCGGACGTGATCGAACGGATGATGATCGACCGCATTCCCGCGCGCTTCGGATTCGACCCGAAGAATGACATTCAGCTGATTACTCCGATGAACCGCGGAATCTGCGGCACGATCACGATGAATGAACGGATTCAGGCTCTGGTGAACGGGGAAGGCAGACTCGCTTTCACGAGCGCGGGACGCACATTCCGGATCGGGGACCGCGTCATGCAGACCTCGAACAACTATGACAAAGGCGTTTTCAACGGAGACATGGGGCGCATCATGGCGATCCGCCATTCCGATTCCGAGTTCGTGGTGCGTTTCGACTTGAACGATGTCACTTATTCCTTTGAAGACGCGGAACAGCTCACGCTTGCGTATGCGGTCACGATCCACAAGTCGCAGGGCAGCGAGTTTCCGGTGGTTGTCATGCCGATTCTTTCCCAGCATTACATGATGCTTCAGCGCAATCTGCTGTACACGGGAATGACGCGCGCGAAAAAGCTGATGATTCTCGTCGGTTCCCGCAAAGCCGTTTCGATGGCGGTGCGGAACGCGGTGAGAGAGCCGCGCCATTCACTGCTGCGCGAACGTCTGGAAGACGCATTCCGCGAGAAAGGAGCCGTCCGGTGAATCCGTCCCCCGATTACGGGCGTCCCCCGACTCTGCGCGTCCATTGGAGCTGGGACTGTCCGCTGCTTTCCAAAGACACAGTGATCGCCTCCATCGGCTCCTGTTTTTCGGAGGAGCTTGTCGGCGAACTGCTTGCGTGCGGTTTTTCCGGCGCGCAGAACCCGAACGGCATTCTTTACAATCCCGTTTCGATTGCGGATGCCATGGAGCGTGTCGTGCTGGGTGAGAACTATACCGAAGAAGATTTTTTCGAGTTCAACGGCATGTATCACTCGTGGCTTCATCACGGTTCTTTTTCCTCTCGTGACCTTGACTGCGCCGTGGAGGGCTGCAACCGTTCCCTGAAGCATTTTCGGCATGTGCTTGCAAAGGCAGGAGTTTTGATTGTCACCGTTTCTTCTGCTGTTGTTTATGTCGAGAAGGAGGAAGGGCGGGTCGTTGCGAACTGCCATAAGCTCCCGGGAACCGCGTTCTCCCGTCATCTTCTGACTCCGGAACAGTGTGTGGAAAGTCTCCGGCGCATTGCGGGGAGGGTGCGGGAATACAATCCCGGGTGCCTCGTCGTGTTTACGCTTTCACCGGTGCGCCATTACCCGGGGAACCTTGTCGTGAACGCCCGGAGCAAGGCAGTGCTTCTGACCGCGATTCACGAGGTCTGCGGGAATATGGAGGGAACGGCGTATTTTCCCGCATATGAAATTGTCATGGACGAACTGCGCGATTATCGTTTTTACAAGGAGGATATGATTCATCTGTCGCCGTCGGCAGTCAGGATGATTGCCGACTATTTCATTTCAAGCTGTTTTGAACCGGATGCAATGCGCAGGCTTGCCGAGGGGCGGAAACGGCTTGCAGCATCCAGACATCAGGAGGATTGGAACAGAAATGTGCGGAATAGCGGGATATGTAAATTTTGACTTTTCGGAACCGGAGCCGGAACTTCTGCAGAAAATGATGGATGCGATGGCTCTGCGCGGTCCGGACGGTCATGATATGTATGTGAATTACAATACAGGGCTTGCGCATACGCGCCTGTCGATCATCGACCTCGAAAACGGCGGACAGCCTCTCTGCAATGAAGACGGAACGCTCTGGATCGTCTTCAACGGCGAGATTTTCAACTACCGCGCTCTCCGCAAGGTGCTTGAAGAACGCGGACACCGGTTCCGGACGCAGAGCGATACCGAGGTCATTCTTCATCTCTACGAGGAGTGCGGCAGCGCCTTTTTACCGCATCTGGACGGTTTTTTCGCCTTTGCTCTTTACAATACCAAACTTGGAATGATGATTCTGGCGCGTGACCGCATGGGGATCAAGCCGCTTTACTACTATCGGGACGCCGCCCATTTCGCTTTCGCCAGTTCCATCAACGCGCTGAAGCAGCTTCCGTTCGTGAAGCGGCATATTGACGAACAGGCGCTCTGGGATTACCTTTCCCTCCAGTATGTGCCTGACGGAACCATTTATACGCATATCAGTCAGCTTGCACCGGGTTATTCTCTCTCGTTCCATTCGGAAGGACCGCGCCGTCACTTTCAGAAACGCCAGTACTGGAAACCTGATTTCACCAGAAAAACCGCACAGCCTTATGAAGACGCCTGCAAGGGACTTCGCGAGGCGATGACGGCGTCGGTTCGCGACCGCCTGATTTCCGATGTCCCGCTGGGGGTGTTTCTTTCCGGCGGGCTGGACTCCGCGATTGTTGCGGGGCTGGCGGCGGAACAGATGGAGGGACCGCTGAAATGTTTTACGATCGGTTTTGAAGAGCAGTCCTATGACGAGCGCGAGTCCGCCGCCGCGACAACCGCCCATATCCGGCAGTTCGCGCGACACGGTTTCGAGCATCATGTCAAGATGGTGAATCCCTGTGACTTCGAGTCGCTGGAGTTTCTTGTGAAACAGTATGGGGAGCCGTTTGCGGATGCCTCCATGCTTCCGACCTACCTTTTGAGCCGTTTCGCGCGCGGGGAGGTCAAGGTTGCATTGAGCGGAGACGGCGCGGACGAGTTGTTCGGCGGTTACGAGCGTTATCTTGCCATGCGTTACCTGGGAAAATTCGATTTTCTGCCGGAAACCGTGCGCCGTCCTCTGTTCCGCATGGCGGCGGCAATGATTCCGAATCTCGGCAGCGAACGTCAGAAATGGGCGCGCGCCAGACGGTTTCTGCATGGGGCTGCCGCTTCCGGCGCGGAACGTTATCTCGGGATTCTCTCGCGGGTGGATGAGAAACTCAAGCACCGGGTCTGCGGAAAATTTTTCCGCAACGTCAAGCCGACTCTTGAGACTTTCAACCGCGAATTTTATAAAAATGTTCCGTCCGGACACCCTTCCGAACGCGCTTCCGAGGTGGACATCATCAGCTATCTGCGGGAAGACATTCTGAAAAAAGTGGATGTGGCTTCCATGAGCGCCTCCCTCGAAGTGCGTTCGCCGTTTCTCGACTTCAAGATCGCGGAGCTTTCGGCGCTGTATCCCTATGAATACAAGGAGAGGAACGGTGTCCGTAAACGGATTCTCGCGGATGCGTTTGCAAACTATCTGCCGCCGGGGCTCGCACAGCGTCCCAAGCGGGGATTCGGGGTTCCGCTTGCCGCCTGGTTCCGCAATGAATGGAGGGAGCTTCTGCGGGAACGTCTGCTGGACGGCGTTTGCGTGAAGGAGCAGATTTTCAATCAGGCTGCACTGGAGCATATCCTGAACGCCCATACGGGCGGCAGGGCGGATTACAGTTACTTCCTTTTTTCCGCTCTGGTGCTGGAACTGTTTCTGAAAGAGTAAAGGGGACGGGAGACGGGGCGGAGGAACGACCTTCCCGTTCCTTCGTCTTTTCCGATTTCATCCGTTCCTGCCTTCCGCTTCTTCAAATTCCGCTTTGACCCGCCCGCGGAACTTTTCATCCGTCAGGAAACGGAAGCCGACTTCTGCCATTGCCGCCGCGGCTTTGAGCGCCTGATCCAATGCGTATTCCGTTCCCGCCGCTTCGGCAAAATCCGTGGAGTGTCCGGCGATTTCGTGTTCCGCGATGCCGAAATAGGGATGAATGCCGGGGACTTCATGTGAAAAATCCCCGAAGTCGGAGGAGCCGCGCCCGGCACGCTTCGGAATGACGGGATTCAGCCCGAGTGCTTTCGCCGCATCAATGTAAACCGCATTCATTTCCCGATTCGGTCTGCGGCTCATGTAGGGCACGTTGAACTGTGTGATCTTGCCGGTGGTTCCTGTCATGAGCTCCGCGCCGTGGATCATGTCGTGAAAACGGCGTTCCATTTTTTCGATCCATGTCTCGTCGGTGGAGCGCAGATAGAAACGGCATTTTGCGTAATCGGGAATGATGTTCGGTGCCTCGCCGCCGTTCACGATGATTCCGTGCAGACGTGATGTCTCCGGAAGCTGCTGTCTCCATGCGTTCAGGGCGTTGAAGAGCAGGAGAACCGCATCAAGTGCGTTGAGCCCCAGTTCCGGAGCTCCCGCCGCGTGTGCCGCTTTGCCGAAGAACTCCACGTCAAAGCGCCGGATCGCTGTGGAACCGGTGTCCGGCGTAGTTCTCCAGGAAGGATGAACCATCATTGCCGCGTCAATGCCGTCGAGACAATGCTCTTCAAGCATTCTGACTTTTCCGCCGCCGGATTCCTCGGCGGGCGTGCCGAGCAGAACGACATGTCCGGGGAGTCCGTGTTTTTCAAGCAGTTTTTTTACCGCATAGGCAGCCGCTGCCGCCGCCGTGCAGATGAGATTGTGTCCGCATCCGTGCCCGAGTTTCGGCAGGGCGTCGTATTCCGCGACAAATGCGAATGCCGGGTTTCTCCCGCCGTGATCCGCCCGGTAGGCTGTTGCGATTCCGCAGTAAGGCGTCGTGACCTGGAAACCGAGTTCCCGCAGCAGTTCTGCCTGCTGTCCGCACGCAAAGACCTCCTTGTATGCCAGTTCGGGATGGTTCCAGATTGCTTTCGAGAGTTCCGCCCATTGTGCGCGTTTCTGCTCGATCAAAGAGCAGAGTTCCTGAAGACTGGTGTCATTTCGCATAAAAACCGTCCTTTGTTGTTTTGTCAGAACCGACCGGTTCGCGTCAGATTCAGAAAATTACCATGAAATCCGGCATTTGTCAACCGGAATTTGAGAGAATCACGCCGGTTGGTTTGTACCGGAAATGTTTTCCTGCGCAGGATGGAGATTCCGCCATTTGATGAACCGGGGGTTTTTTGAGGAAAACCGGAAATTCCGTCTTGTATTTACCGGGAAAAAATGGTAGACTACCTGAAAACGGAGCTGGATATTATGGAGAAAAGAAATTTTACGTTGCTGGAAATGCTGATGGTCGCGGCTGTCATCGCGATTCTTGCGGGACTTCTTTTCCCCGCACTGGCGTCCGCGCGCGCCAGAGGCGGAAAGACAGCCTGCATGAATCTGCTGAAGCAATACTCCCTCGCATCTTCGGCGTATGTGACCGATTACGGCGGATATTACCCCGACGTGCGGCATTATCTGGAGCCGGAGAGCGCGTTTGTCCGCTATTTCGGCAGCGGCGATGTGATGCCGGAAAAGATCGCCCGCTGTCCCGGAGACGCCGCCACTGAAGCGCTGCGCAGGGTGCCGCGCTGGAGAACTGCGGATCATGTCGGCTTCAAGGTCAGCATCGGCGGCTCCGCCTCCAATCTTTCCGATACGCAGATGCCGAGTTCCGAAGGAATTGTCAGCGCATGGCGGCGCGCCGATCTGCCGTATATGGAGAAATATCCGGTTTCCAAGCGCGCCCTGTGGCTGGATTATCAGGCGGAGGAAGCGGTGTCCGATTCGGATTTCATGGAGTCGCCGCCGATGCTTGCCGGAGCCAGGACCGGGTATTCCACGATGAGCAATTTTGTTTTCCGGCATCCCGGAGGCACATCGAACATCGCCTATATGGACGGTCATGTCGGCGATATGCGCATTCTTGTGAAAACGGTTGACAACGGGCACCGTTTTGCCGGCTCCGTCAGCAACTTTGCCAATTTCATGCATTATCCGTTCGGACCGCGTCCGGATAATGTCGCCGCGGGGCGCGGCACGGTCGCCGAATCCCCGCATGTATCGTATCATTAAGGAGAACCGACATGCTGAATCTGCCGCTTAAGATGGATCAGGTGATGAAAAGCTACTCCGGGAGAAGCGTGCTGCGCTCTCTTTCCCTTTGCGTGGAGCAGGGGGATTTCCTGGCTGTCATGGGGCCGAGCGGTTCGGGGAAAAGCACGCTTCTTCATGCCGCCGCCGGCTTGATCTCTGTTGACGCCGGCAGGATTGCCGTGGATGGGATTTTCCTGGATACTCTGGGGGATTCCGCGTTGAGTGAACTGCGCAGAAAAAAGATCGGGCTCGTGTTTCAGGCGTTCAACCTGATCCCGAACCTGACTGTCGGCGAGAACATCATGCTGCCGCTTCTTGCCGGAAGTTTTCAGCCGGACATAGCGCGTTACCGCACTCTGGCGGAACGGCTCGGCATCGCGGACAAGCTGGACCGTTTTCCATTGACGCTGAGCGGCGGGGAGCAGCAGCGCGCGGCGATCATGCGGGCTCTGCTGCCGGAACCGGCGCTGATCCTCGCCGATGAACCGACGGGAAGCCTGGATTCCGCGGCGGGAAGCGAACTGTGCGGACTCCTCAGGGAGCTCTGCCGGGAAAAAACGCACACAATCATCATGGTGACTCATGAACCGTCGGTTGCGCTTGCCGCAAAGCATGTGCTGGTGCTGAAAGACGGTGTTTTTGCCGGAGAGATCGCGGATACGGCGGGGCTGACGGTGGACGCTCTTTCCGCAGAGTATCACCGGATACTGGAGAGCGCGGAATGAAAACCGCATTGCTCCTGGCTTTTCTGCGTCTGTGCCGTGCGCCGCTGCGTTCCTGTCTTGTGCTCCTGACAATCATCGTGACGGTCTGCATCGCGCTCTGGTTTGCCGCCGCCTACGACACTCTGATGGCGAATGCGGATCGTGACGCCGCCGTCATGACGGGCGATGCCGATCTGCTGCTTTTTCCACGCAGGACTGTCGTCAGCCGTCTGGACGAGGAGTTTCTTGCGGCGTTGAAGCGGGATTCCGCGGTCGGGTCTCTTGCCGTGTTTGCTCCCGTGGATGTGAATCTTGCGGGGAGGAAAGGCGGAGAGACTCCTCCGCCGATGTATGGACTGCCTCGCCGAACCCCTTCGCTGGTCGGGACGGACGCCGCGGAGCCGCCGCTTGAAATGACTGCCGGGCGGTGGCTTTCCGGGAAGCCCGGCGAGGCTGTCGCGGATGCGCAGACCGCAGCCCGGAACCGCTGGAAACCGGGGTCTGTGATCCGGGTGCGTTCCTCCGCCGGGTTCTTCCAGTTCAGACTGGTCGGGATTATCGCCGAAAATCCTGCGGGAAAACGTTTTGCGACGATCTCGGATTCGGATGTCCTGCGTCCTCCTCCGTCGCGCGCGATCTATGCGGCGCTTGAAGATGCGCGGAGGTGCGCCGGCGGAAAACTCGATATCGCCTATGCTTCCCTGCGGCTGAACGTATCGCCTGAACTTTGGAAGGAACGTCTGAACATTGCGCATGTCCTGTGCTTTTCAAGGGAGGACATCCGTCGCGCCCTGCATGACGGCGCAAGCGCGGACAACGCCCGTATGCAGGTTTTCTCCGCGGGAAGCGTCAGTCTGCTGGTCGCTTTTTTCATCATATTTTCGGTTCTGAACATGGAAGTGGACGAACAGCGCAGACATTTTGCGATGCTCCGCATGGCGGGTTTTACGCGGAGACAGCTTTTCCTGATCCTGTTTTTCGAGGCTCTTTACTTTGCGCTTTCCTGTTGGATTTGCGGTCTTGGCGCGGGTGCGGCGCTGCTGAAACTTCTGGATCTTCCGCTTCATCTCGGATTCTGGAGCATTGCGGTGAGCGGGATTTTCTCCTGCATCGCAACCCTCGGGGCGGCTCTGTTTCCCGCTTTGCGCGCGGCAGCCGTCATGCCGATGGATGCTTTTGTAAAGCAGGCTCCCGCGATGCCCGGAAAAACGTCCTGTCTCCTGTTCTGCGTCGGGGTGTTGCTTCTTCCGGTGAATCCGCTGATCGTGTTTCTGCCTGCGATCCCGGAGAATCTGCGGATTTTCCTGTACGGATTCCTCGGGTGTCCTGTTCAAGTTGCGGCATTCCTGCTGATGACGCCGCTGCTTCTCCGGGGGGTGGAATGGTGTCTGCGCGGAATTTTCGCCTCTTTGTTCCGTCTGAATCCGCTTTTTTTCCGTTCGCAGCTGGATGCCGGCTTCCGTCGGGGCGCACTGTTGACAGCCGCTCTTTCCGCCGGACTCGGCTTCTATATGATGGTCGTGATCTGGAGCGCATCGCTTCTGCTGCCGTTCCTGCCGGGGACGTGGATGCCGGATCTGTTTGCCGTGATTGTCCCCGGCGGACTGAAAATCAGCGATGCGGCGATGGTGGAGAAGTTTTCCGGCGTGGAGAAGGCGCTTCCTGTTGCGGTCGAGCAGGTGAAGCTAGCCGGGGATTTGACCGGAAGCCGGAAACGGAAGAATGTGGTAAGGCAGGACAACGTTGTTTTCATGGGGCTGGATGTTGCCGCCGCGTATGAGGGGAAGGAGGCTCTCCTGCCGTTTGTCTATCTGGAGCCGGACGGGGAACGCGCGCTGAAACTGTTGAAAACTGGAGGGAATTACTGTCTGATTCCGGAACATTTCGCGCTTGTGACCGGACTGCGAAGCGGCGATTCCTTCGATGTGATTCCGCCGGATGCGCCGGAGAAGCGTCTCCGCTATACTGTGGCGGGGGTGATTGAGTTCAAAGGCTGGCACTGGTTCTCCAAGATGTCCGGCACGCGCCGCCATGAATCGCGAACCGCCGCGATGCTGTTCGGCAGTTATGAAAATATTGCACGCAATTTCAATTTGGACCGCGTGAATTTCATCTGGATGAATCTGAACGGAAAGGCGTCGGAAAAGGAGCTGCGCAGGGAGCTTTATGCGCTTGCCGCACAGAATCGCGGTGAAAAATACCATATTGCCGGTGGGGGCGGAGGGGAGATTTCACAGGAATACGTCAAACTGGTGTCGCGCGATTTCCTGAAACATTCGATTCTGAGCCGGACGGAACAGGTTGTCAACGGGATGCTGAATCTGCCGCTGGTGATTTTGTGTGCGACGACGCTTGCCGTGGCTTCCGCGGCATTCGGCGCGGTTCACGCGCGGCGATGCGAACTCCGGGTCATGCGCATGGTCGGATTGTCCGCTTTCGGGGCTGTCCGGCTGGTGCTTGCGGAATTTCTGCTGATCGGGATGGCAGCATCGGCTGTGAGTCTGCTGTTCGGGATTTTTTCCGGCATATGCAGTGCGCAGATGGCTTCGAGTCTGAGCTTTTTCGGCGGCATGGGGTGGAACTTCTCGATTCCGTGGGGGCGGGTCATGACGGGCTGTCTGACTGCGCTCGGTGTCTGTTTCGCCGGAACCCTGATTCCCGCTCTGCTTCAGGTGAGGCGGAAATTCTTTGACTGCGGTAATGAGGAATGAGAAATGTCCTTTTTATCGGACGGTGTGATAAACGGGGATTTATATTATAATGAGGAAATATGATGTTAGGATTGAAAAGAGGAACGGTAAAATTGGTCTCTCATCAGGAAGAATGGAGTGGAGAAGCTGAAAATATGATCCGTTTGCTGAGACGGCTTTTGGGTAATATTCCGATTGATATTCAGCACATCGGAAGCACTGCCATTTTTTCGATCCACGCAAAACCGATTATTGATATTGCCGTTGCCGTACATAACTTGAATGATATCCTGCCTTATATTGAAGTGCTGAAACGGCATAATATTGTTTTCCGGGGAGAAATGGTCGCTGGAGAAATATTGTTTGCAGTGGGCAATGATGAGATGCGGACCCATCATATTCACATTGTTAAATGGAATGGTGCGGAATGGAACAATTATATTAATTTTCGGGATTACTTGAATGCGCATCCGGAAAAGGCAGCTTTATATGATATTTGCAAACAGAAACTGGCAATGCAGTTTCCCAATGACAGAAAAAGTTATACCGCGGGCAAGGAGGAGATGATACTGCATTTGCTGTCTGAAGCCGGAATTTGGAGGGCGGCAGCTCAACTTCCTGATGAATCGCGGCAAAAACATTGAATTTGCAATGAACCGGCTTATATTCCTTGCAAATGGAAAGAATATGGAGGAATGTCATGATGAAAAAACTGTTGTTGTGTCTGGCTCTGGGATTTGCCGCCGTTTGTTCTGCGGAGGATTCGGCGTTTCGGAAAGGCGCCGCTTATCTGCTCACCCGGCAGGGACAGGACGGTTCATGGGGACGGCATCCCGCAATTACGGGGTTGGTCTGCATGGCGCTGAACGGCATTCATGAGGAAGCCGTGGAAAAGGGGCGCGCCTATCTGCTGAAGCATGTCCAGAAGGACGGTTCGATCTGGCTTGCGGGGCGTCGCCGGGAATATCCGACTTACACGACGGCAATCGCGCTGGCGGCGCTGGCGGTGATGAACCGCAGGGAGGATGAAGCCGTCATGCGCAACGCCCGCAAGTGGCTCCTGACTTTACAGAACAGCGATCCGGAATCCCAGAATTACGGCGGGTTCGGCTACGGTCCCGATCCGCGCGGCGCGGCGCATGTCGATCTTTCCAATACCCAGTGGGTTGCCGAGGCGCTTTACCTGACGGAACATCTGGATCGCGAACCGGAGGCGAAGTCGTCCGGAGATACGGAGAAAGCCGATCTTGCATGGGAGAAGCTCGACCGTTTCCTGAGCAGGGTTCAGCATCTGCCGGAAACAAACAAAGAGACATGGGTCGTTTCCGACCGGAACGATCCGAACTACGGCGGCTTCATCTACAGACTGGACGAGAATGCGTCGCATGATATGAAGACGGGACTTCCGCAGACACTCCGTTCCTATGGCAGCATGACCTATGCCGGACTCAAAAGCATGATTTATGCAAGGGTAGGGAAAGACGATCCGCGCGTAAAGGCCGCGGCTGCATGGGCGGCAAAGCATTATACCGTCGATGAAAATCCCGGAGTCGGCGCGAACGGACTGTTCTATTATCTCCAGACCTTTGCCAAGGCGAATTCCGCGCTCGGAGAGGATGCTGTCGTGACTCCCGACGGGAAAAAACATGACTGGCGCGCCGATCTGAAAAGAAAATTATCCTCATCACAGCGGCGGGACGGCAGCTGGATCAATGAAAAATCCGGGCGCTGGATGGAGTCCATGCCCGAACTCGTGACCGCTTATGCGCTTCTTGCGCTGAGGGTTGCGGAACAGCAGTGAAAATTTTGAGAAAGGAGCTTGAAATGGCGATTGAAAAAGTCAGGG
Organism: uncultured Lentisphaeria bacterium; assembly: GCA_949282305.1. GTDB lineage: Bacteria > Verrucomicrobiota > Lentisphaeria > Victivallales > UBA1829 > UBA11452. The sequence goes on from CASDPB010000042.1 coordinate 32,154, forward strand.
AATATTTGAAACAATTCGGTGCGGATGGGCGCATCCGGGAACTTGCGGAGTCCAGTGCGACTGTTGAACTCGCGGCACAGGCTCTGCACTGTGAACCGCGGAGAATTGCGAAAACATTGTCGTTTCATCTGGATGACCGCGTGATCCTGATCGTAGCGGCGGGCGATGCCAGAATTGACAACAAAAAATACAAGGAACAGTTCGGCAGGAAGGCGAAGATGCTTGCCGGAGAGGAAGCGGAACCGCTGACGGGACATGCCGTGGGAGGTGTCTGTCCTTTTGCGGTGAAGGAAGGTGTTTCAATTTATCTGGATGTATCCCTGAAACGCTTTGAGACCGTATTTCCGGCGTGCGGCAGTGCGAACAGTGCCATTGAATTGAGTCTGGATGAGCTTGAGCGGTTTTCCGGTTCATCCCAGTGGATTGATGTCTGCAAACTGTAAAAGTCTCCCAGCTTCGCGCCGGTGTTCAGTGGCTAGTGGCTAGCTCGTGTCGTCAATATTTAAAAGTCCAAGCCGCAATACAGCAGAATCCCTGCCTTCATCCCTGCTTTTTCCGCTTTCTCGACAATTGCGTCCGAATCATAACCGCGATCTGCCGGAGGACACAACCTGGAATATTTTTATTTAATATAACCACATTGTTCAAGTGTCAGTTTTGCCCATACTGAAAAAACTTCATCATGCAGTAGCTGCCTTAGCTCTGCTTGTATTCGGGGGGGAAGTTCTCCATCATATGCAGGGACACTAATTATGGGGGAAAATAATCCATTATCAACACCACGAAAACCTGGTTTTGCAGGAACTTCTCCTTCCTTGATAAGTTGAAGCAAAGCTTCAACAGTTAATGGACTTTTCAAACTCGTCAGCCTACTAATATAAAGATCTTTTCTTTTAGGGTCATTTTCGTTACGGATGACATGCAGTATATCTGGAATAATTGCCGGATTACCTACTTCTACACAGAGAGTCCGCATTGCTGCCGCTCTAGTGTCTTTATCATGATCGGTCCGTAGAACTTGCTTCAGTAACGGATATGCTTTATCTTTATCGACAAAACGCAATGCCTTACAGACTCTTCTTCGAACTAGAGGATTATTTGAATTCAATGCTTTCCGTAAATAGGGATATGCCTCATTTCCATAGCGGTATAAAGAGTCCTCCGGCATAGTGAGCTCTGCATCGGAAAAAGTATTGATTATTATTGGAATATATTTCGATGGTTTACCAAGGATATATTCCAAGGCTAAAATTGCATATCTTCGCTGATCAGCATCTTTTGAATTCAAAAAGCCTGATTTCAAAATTTTTTCTGCATCTTTTTCTTGCCAATCGGAGCTCATTAATCTTATATGAAAA
>CASDPB010000043.1 GCA_949282305.1 uncultured Lentisphaeria bacterium
GCTGTCCCAATATTCTGACAGTTGCGCCTCCCAATAATCTCGTCCTTCGCGTCCCATGCCGTTCTCCCATTATTACGGTTTGTGGAAGAACATACCACACTGTCTGACTCAAATCCAGATGGGGCTGGCTGGGCGCTTACGTTCCGACCACCGCCTGAGAATTCCGGAACCTGCCGGTAATCTTCCCGGACGGAAAACAGTCCAAGGGCTTCAAAAGATGTCCGTTTTCATCTTCTGAAGCCCTCCTGCCCTGCGCGGGAAGCATTGAAACTCTTTCAGTCCCGTTCAGTAGGCAAGACCGTTTCCGACAAGGGTGTCAAGCCTGACGATACCGTTTCTGCGCTCGTAAAGTCCGGGATGTAGCTTCTCGTATTCCAGCGAGGCGTCCGGATAGAACTGGGGAGCGTTGCACTCAACCCCCATGATCGTGCCGACATGCGCGGCAAGCAGCACATGCGGAATGGTTGCCAGCATCGGATTCGTAAGATCCTGAACCATCAGCTTCATGCCGTGCGCCTTCGCCCAGCACGCGGACAGCAGAGCGCCGGTCTGGGTTTTGCAGACTTTCAGCGCCACGCCGTTCCAGCCGAGTTCATGCCCCAGTTTCACAAACTGCCAGTCATGCGCGCTTTCATCCATAAACAGCGGTTTGCGCTCCGCACAGTCATGCACGTCAATCCGATTCGCTTCAAGATCATACGGGAACGGCTGTTCCACATAGAGAAGAAGCTCGTAGATTTCCGGTTCCCCGGCTTTCAGACGGTCCAGAATCCGGTTCACGTAAGCGGGGTCTTTCACCATGCAGTTGAAGTCGGGCGAAAGCGCCTTGCAGCCATATTCAAGCGCGATTTTCCCGACCTCCGCCATACGGGAGTAATCCCATTCGGGATCACGCCCGGTCAGTTTGATTTTCAGACAGCGCAGACCGTCGCGCTCAATCCATTTCTCAAGCGAAACGGGATAACCGTCATCCGGTTCCGTTCCGGTTCGCTCCGATTCGCGCAAAAGGTCTTTCCCGCCGACCAGGTGCCATACAGGCAATGTCTCCGGCACATCCGCGACGAAATAGTCCTCGGGGTATTCGCCCCAGAATTCAGGATCATGGAAAAACCAGCACAAATCGTGTTCCATGAATTTCCTGTTGTAAGTCCGGTAAGTCGGGATTTTGTGCGCAAGCCCGAACGCATCGTGCAGGGCGATGTCAAAAGCGGATGCACAGATCAATGCCGCCAGATGAGGCATTTCGACCTGATGTTTTCCATTGAATTCCGCATGGAGCCGGGGCAGATGCCGGGTCAGGAATTCGTATCCGTCGGTCATGGGATCCGAGATCGGGACAGGCCAGTTTTCCGCAAGAAAACGGCAGAAGTCACACATGACCTTTTCCCGGAAGGCGAAGGAAAGCTCCGAAGGCCACGCCCAGCCGACCGAAAGAGGTGTTTCACCGCGCCCAACCGCGCCGTAAGCGTCAAATTCGACATGCGCAATCTGGATGGAATGAATGGTTTCCGCGCCGAATTTCAGCGGCAGCCGCATGGTTACAGGAATAAAATTCAGCTCCATGGCTCACCTTTTGAAGAAATAGGGTTTTCCGGTCTGCGCGGATTCGTAAATCCCGCAGATCAGCTCAATCGCGCGCCGTCCCTCATAACCGTCCAGGAACGGGCGGCGTCCGCTCAGAACGGCATCCGCAAGGTCTGAAATCTGGCAGGCATGTCCGTCGGAACTGATGTTCATGGGAGCGCTTCCGCCCTTTGCGTCCGCCTGCCCGGAAAGTTCGCGCTTGATCGCCTCGTCCTCGGGATGTGGCTGGGCGAACTCCCAGCGCGTGATCTTGTCTTCCTCGAACGCGACGGTTCCCGCGCTCCCGGAAAACTCCAGACGGCGGGGAAATCCGGGCGCGCAGGATGTGCTCACCTCAATTGTTCCGAACGAACCATTGCGGTACTTCACCGTCGCGCAGAGATTGTCCTCCACCTCGATACTGTGCGTCAGGGTTCCCGCGAACGCAAAAACCTCCTCCGGCGCGCCATTGATGTAAAGGAGCAGGTCGATCATGTGGATCGCCTGATTCATCAGCGCTCCGCCGCCGTCCATCTTCCACGTGCCGCGCCAGTTCGAGCCGCTGTAATAGGAGGCATCCCGGAACCAGCGCATCTGCGCACTGGCAAGAACCATCCGTCCGAAACGTCCCGAACGCATCGCCTCGCGCACAAGCTGGACCGGCTTTGTGAAACGGGTCTGGAACACCGGGGAGAGCAGCACATGGTTTTCCTCGCATACCCGGATGATCTCGTCCACTTTTTCGAGCGTGATTTCCAGCGGTTTTTCGCAGAGAATATGTTTGCCCGCCTTTGCCGCGGGAATCGCGACGGCGCCGTGCATTCCGGATGGCGTCGCAATCGTCACTGCCTCGATTTCCGGATCCGCAAGAAACTCCTCGAAACTCGCATAAGCCTTGCAGTGAAACTCCTCCGCACGCTTCTTCGCCGCCTCGTAATTCGTGTCATAAAAACCGATCAGGCGCACATTTTTCAACCCGGACATCGACTTTCCGTGATATTCCGCGATCATGCCCGCGCCAATGATACCGAAACCGACTTTCTCTTTCATTTAATTCAATCCTTTCCATGAGCCAATTTCAAAACGTTTTGGCTCATCTTGTTAAAAAGTTGTTTTTTCAGCGCCAAACCATTTTTGACGCCTCAACTGTGATTTTTTCTTGAAAAAACCGCGAAAAATCATGTTTCAGGGCATAGACCTCCTTACCA
>CASDPB010000044.1 GCA_949282305.1 uncultured Lentisphaeria bacterium
GATGTAAAGCCATTTGAGTTACTATATCCTGCTGTCTGCTGATTGCAAGTCAATTGGTTATAGTTTATTCAGTATTTGACATTATGAATTTTTACAACTCCAAACAGGTTCATTCGGCACTTGTTATCGAAAAGCAATGGACTATAGGCATTCCTGGAACTTTACAGCCATCTTGCAATAAAAAGTTGTCCAGCAGTGTGAGAGAAGAGCAGACAAAGCCAACATCAGTGCCGATTGATCATAGGAAACAGGAGTTTAGCCTTTGTACTCCCCTCTTATAGTTATAGAAAGATGATCCCCCCTTGTTTTATATTGTAAACGGTAATTTGGTTTTTACAAGGGGGAAAATGAATTTTTTTTCCGGATTTTATGGAATAGGCGGATTGTTCCGAGGCATACCGGAGTTCATCGGAAACATTTTCCGCATCGCAGATGTGCAAAAGCTCAGATTTCATCTGACTAAGCGGGGGAACCGCAACTGTACACAGGACAGGCGTGTTCTGAGCTTCAGACTTTGGAAATGACAAAAGAAGAAACAGAAACAGAAACAGAAACAGAAACAGAAACAGATACAGATACAGGATAAAGCAACGCATTCTGATTATCTGATTGTTCAGGATGTGTTTTATAATGCTTCAAACTGAAGATCTATCAACTGCCGGAAATTTCGAGCATACAAGAGCTATAACTTGTGACGAGACTCATCGAAGAGGCGAAAAAACATCAGTATGAACTGGAGATAAGCGGAAATGGTGGGTATAACTGGACTCGAACCAGTGACCTTCACGATGTCAACGTGACGCTCTAACCAACTGAGCTATACACCCTTGCTTTGTTGATGGGCTTAATATAATAGTTGTCTTTGGTATTTCAAGCTGGAAATATAAAAAAAATCTATTTTTATGTTTGAATTGAAAGAGACCTGCCGCTGCCGGGGGAGGGCAAAGCTGTTTTATTTATGATTGCCTGTCTGCAATGAACGGTTTTCCTGGGATTGTCCGGCAGCAGGAAACCAGTTTCATTATATTGTCCATGGAAGGACAGCAGAGCACTTTTTTCTGAAAGCGCAGCTGCACCGGGGGATCCGAAATTTATTTCGGATATTTTTGCTTTGACTCTTGAATTTGCTATTTTTCATCCTATAATATAAACTCCGGTTTCTTAGATTTCATATTATAGTAAACGGTTTTAGTACTCATATTTATGGGCACTGAAACAAATTGAAAGGTTGGTGGGCGAAAAGTGAAAACGTCCTCTCTATTCACATGGTGCTCCGGAGCGGCTGTGATGTCTTTGGCGTCGACAGCATCTGCTGCGGATGACGTAATCGGCAACTTGAAGACATCCATTGCGGAGTCTCTGGTACCGAGCGGAATCACCCCCGTGTGGTGGATCGCTCCGATCTGCGCTGTCATAGCGCTTGTCGCGGCTCTGGTCTGCTACAAACTTATGATCAAGGCACCCAAAGGAAACTCCACGATGGAGGAGATTGCCGGTTATGTCCGCGAGGGCGCAATGGCATATCTCAAACAGCAGTATTCCCGTGTGGGGACTGTATTTCTGGTGCTCTTTGTCATCTTTACCATTCTCGCCATTATCGGCGTGCAGAACCCCTTCGTGCCTGTGGCATTCCTGACCGGAGGCTTTTTCTCCGGTTTGTGCGGATTCCTCGGAATGAAGACGGCTACTGCGGCATCCAGCAGAACTGCGCAGGGCGCCAGTGAGAGCTTGAACCGCGGACTTCAGGTCGCGTTCCGTTCCGGAGCGGTCATGGGGCTGGTCGTTGTCGGTTTCGGCCTTCTTGACATCACTGCATGGTATCTCATTCTTGACAAGCTGGTCTACACCCCCGAACACATGGCGAACGGTTTTTCCATTCTCGGCATCACCTTTGTGAAAGCCGGAGCAATCGCTCCCGATCACAAGTTGATGGAAATCACGACGACCATGTTGACTTTCGGGATGGGTGCGTCGACACAGGCACTTTTTGCGCGTGTCGGCGGCGGTATCTACACGAAAGCGGCTGACGTCGGTGCCGACCTGGTGGGCAAAGTCGAAGCCGGTATTCCGGAAGACGACCCCCGCAATCCCGCCACCATTGCCGACAATGTCGGTGACAACGTCGGCGACGTCGCTGGCATGGGCGCCGACCTTTACGAATCCTATTGCGGATCCATTCTTGCGACTGCCGCTCTCGGCGCCGCTCTTCCGCTGGTCGCCGGCAAGCTGACGACCGCTGACGTGGTGATGCGTGTCAATGCTCCGATGATTGTTGCCGGTATTGGAATTATTCTTTCCATCATCGGTATTTTCGCTGTCCGCTGCAAAGAGGGCGCCAGCATGATGACTCTGCTGAAAGCTCTGCGCGTCGGAACGTGGGGCAGCTCCGCTCTGATTATTGTCGCATGTGCGATTCTGGCGGCCTGTGATGTCATTACCTGGGGAATTTTCGGAGCGATTATCGCCGGACTTGTCGCCGGTGTAATCATCGGCTATTCCACAGAATACTATACGTCCGATGAATACAAGCCGACCAAAGAGCTTGCCTCCCAGGCACAGATGGGACCTGCCACCACAATTATTGACGGTCTGGCAGTCGGCATGCTCTCCGCCGGCATTCCCGTGCTTGCGACGGTTCTTGCAATCATCTGCGCCTACGGATTTGCAGGCGGATTCCAGACCATTGCCGAAGGCGGCGGAACGATTCACGGACTTTACGGCATTGGCTTTGCCGCGGTCGGCATGCTGGCGACTCTCGGAATCACACTTGCCACAGACGCTTACGGTCCGATTGCCGACAATGCCGGAGGCAATGCGGAAATGTCCCATCTGCCCCCGCATGTCCGTGAAAGAACGGATGCGCTTGACATGCTTGGAAACACCACTGCCGCGACAGGCAAAGGTTTTGCAATCGGTTCCGCGGCTCTGACTGCCATGGCTCTGCTTGCCGCTGAAATTCAGGAAGTTGAAATCTGGTCCCGCAAGCTGGATCTGCTCTCCGTCGCGGACAAGATGAAGCTGGACAACCCGATGATCGACAATATCAAGGTCTTCATGAACATCCATCACATTGACCTTATGAATCCGCTTCTGCTCTGCGGCATGTTCATCGGTGCGATGATGGCGTTCATTTTCTGCGCATTGACCATGAAGGCGGTCGGACGCGCAGCCGGAAGCATGGTTGAGGAAGTTCGTCGTCAGTTCAAGGAGAAACCCGGTATCATGTCCGGAACCGAGAAACCGGATTATGCCCGCTGCGTCGAGATTTCCACAAAAGGCGCACAGCGTGAAATGATGATTCCCTCTCTGCTGGCGATTATCGTTCCGCTGGTGACCGGACTGATTCTCGGCGTCGCCGGAATCATGGGGCTGCTCGCCGGCGGTCTGGCTGCCGGATTCTCCCTTGCCTGCATGCTGAACAATGCGGGCGGTGCGTGGGACAATGCCAAGAAGCATATTGAAAAAGGCAACTTCGGTGGCAAGAAACTTGCCGACGGAAGCAAGAACCCTGTTCACAGCGCGGCTGTCATCGGCGATACGGTCGGCGATCCCTGCAAGGATACTTCCGGTCCGTCTCTGAACATCCTGGTGAAGCTCATGAGCATGGTTGCCGTTGTCTTTACTCCTGTGATCGTCAAATTCTCCCCGATGATCCAGAAAGCGCTCGGCATCTTCATGGAGTAAGGGCTGTTCCTTAACTGACAGTGAAGGCGTGTTCCGTGATGAAAGCGGAGCACGCCTTTTTCCGTATGCGGCGGATGGGGGGCGGATGGCGGAAGGCAATTCCGTTTGAGCACCTGTTCCTCCGGTATTCTCATGCCGGTCTGATCCCTGCATGGGGAGAGCGTCAGAGAAGGAAGAGAGGAACGGAAAGGACGAGTCCCGTGACAACGGAAATCGAAAAATTGTCATCAATATGAAGCTGTTTCTCGAAAAGTTCCACTGCCGCCGCGGGGAAGACGGCGACCGCGCCCCAGAAGTAAAAAACGGACGGCATACCGGAAATCAGGAGGAAAAGTGCACAGCCGAGATAACCTGCGGCAAGAAACGCAGCAACGCCTTCCCAGGATTTTCCGTTGACCGTCTTATGTCGTCCGAACCGGCGCCCGATCAAAGCTGCGGCTGTGTCCCCAAGCAGCATGACAGCCATGCCGCATGCTGCAATCTTTCCCGGAAACAGGGCAAGGGAGAGACATGCCGAAGCGAAAACGTAAGGACCACCGCTGATGACCCATTGTCCCGGTTGGGGTTTATGCCGCAGCATTCCGCCGAAAAAACTGTCGTAGAGACGCACCAGCCACGAAACACCGGAGGCATAGGCATGTTCCACCAGCAAATTCAGCAGAAACATTATGGCGAAAGCAATGCAAAGATGGAAACGCGGCAGGAAACACATTGTCAGCGGCATCCACAGTGAGCTCAGGTGAATCAGTTTGCGCCTTACTTCATTCCAGTAGGAGATTCCGCTTCTGTCCGTGCTGTCCATTTACTTTGAATGTCCTTTTGTTCTGCTGTTCCACTGTCTGCGTTCCTTTGCCAGACGATGCCGTAGGCGCATCAAGCCGGGGAGATTCAGGATGGAGTTCCATTCATAGCGGTAAACCGGCAGGGGGGTTGCCAGAAACGCCGGTTTGTAGTCATATTCTCCCGGTCCCATGAAGAAGTATTTGACTTCAGGATGTTCCGCATACAACTGCCGGACGAGCCAGTAAGTCAGGTAGAAGCCGGGGGAGAACTTATCCAGCATTCCTTGCCTGCGGGTCAAATGCGTGAAATTGAAGGATTCCCCATGAATATATCCCAGATTTGCCGTGACGGGATTGCCGTTTTCATCCAGCATAATCCAGCTGAAGTTTTTCCCCAGCCGGATCAGTTCCTGATAAACAGTCCATACGCCGTTGTTCTCGGCGGAGCCGGCGGCATATTTCGGAAACTGTTCCGCATAAAGCTGTTCAAACTTGCGGAATGCCTCTTCTCCGTCTATCGGCAGAATCCTGATTCCCTGTTTTGGCAAAGCGTTCCGTATCCAGCGGAGCTTTTTGCGGTTTTTGTCGGACAGCGCCGTGAACCAGCCGTCGAATTCCCCGAAGGATGCCATATCCAGCACCCAGTTTGTCGTGACGCGGAGCCGTCGGAAGCCGCCGACGGACTCAATTGCCGGGGCGTGCATTTCATCAAAACTCTGCACATTCATTTTTCTGTGCCCGTCGGGAGGGTAAAAGAGATACTGCGGAACACCGTCTTTGCCGCAGCAGGCGTTCTCCCAGAAGACGTGGGAGAGAATCCGCTTCCGCCCCGGGTATTCTTTCAGGAGTTCCAGACAGTGCAGCGCCAGTTCGCGGCGTCCGTTCCGGTAAGCTGTTTCGCAATCCGTCATTTGCAGTCTCCCCGGAATCCGTCAAAACAGACCCGTTCCGTGTGAAACATGTCGTGGACTGCCGCAAGCAGGGGGTGGCGGAAGACGAAGCAGTTTTTGCGGAACTTCTTCCAGCGTGGCGAGACGCCGAGCCTCGGAAGAACCTTCCGGCCGTCTCCCGCATGAATTGTCCCTTTCGCCACTGTGAATTGTAGCAGCCCCATTTCCGAAACCGTGTCAAGCGCCTCTGCAGTATAATGTCCCCAGGGCCAGAAAAACATCTGCGGCCTGTCCCCGGTGATCGCTTCCAGTTTTCCGCAGCATCCGCCGATGTCCTCTTTCAGCATTTCCCTGAACGCTCCGGACGATTCCCCGTCCTGCGGCATGGCAAGAGCGCTGACGCCGAGACTTCCTTTCACATGACGTGTTCCGTGCGCCTCAATCCGCCATACGCCGGAATCCCGCATTGCCTTTAATTCGGAGATATTCACATAGGGGCGCAGATCGCCTGACGTCGCACGCCTTTGGGCTTCCGCCATGCGCAGATTCAGGATTTCATCGGATTCCGTCCTGCGGACTGCGCCGTCATGGAGATAGCCAGCAGACATTGCCAGTGTCGCCCGGAGCCCTCTTGCCTTCAGGATTTCCGTGGCAAACAGCCAGTTGTCAAGCCAGCCGTCGTCAAAGGAGAGGGCGGCATAGGGGCGCGAGGCATCCCCGAGTTTGCCGCAGATATAGTCCAGAGCTTTTTCCGGAGTCAGAAACTGATAATGCTCCTGGAGATAATCCAGCTGCCGCTGGAACATCGGAGCGGAAACCGCTTCGGGATGCTCCTGCGGCAGAATGCGGTGGTACATCAGCATGGTCAACATGGTAAAACTGCTTCCTCTGTAAAACAAATCAATTCAATACGGCTTAAAATACTTCTCTTTGCTGAAAAATCAACCGACGGATTCGGCGGATGCCGGAGATTTGGAGAAATCCGGCAGGAGTCTGGCTGCGGCGGGGCGGCGCTCGGACTCTCTTCCTTGCGGCTTTTTGTCAGTCAGTGACGGAGACGCTTTTTACGCAGTGTGCCAAAATGACACACTGTTTTGTCCGGTTCAGCTTCTGAGCAGTCATTGGCATAATACCTGCTTATCATAAACACTGTAAAGTAAAATGAAAAATCAAAAAAAAGGAGAACTGCTTATGGACATGGAAAAATTGACAGCCAAATCCAGGGAAGCGATGATGAAAGCGCAGGAGACCGCCGTTGAATACGGGCATCAGGAGATTCGCCCGGTTCATCTGCTGTATGCGCTGGTCAATCAGGAACAGGGTCTGATCCCCTCGCTTCTCAAGAGAATGAAGATTGAGATGGAGCGCGTCAACGGGGAAATTGTTTCCGCTCTGGATGCCATTCCGTCCGTGTCGGGCCCCGGTGCGCAGCAGACCTATACTTCGCGTGATTTCAGCCAGGTGCTTATCGCGGCAAAGAATAAAGCCGAAGAGATGAAAGATGAATTCATCAGCGTTGAACACCTGTTCCTTGCCCTCCTCGAAGACAGAACCTGCGAAAAAATCCTGACATCCGTCGGATGCACACAGGACAAGATACTGCTCGCCCTCAAGGAAGTGCGTGGAAATCAGCGCGTGACCAATGAAAATCCGGAAGCCTCGTTCGAGGCGCTGGAGAAATACGGACGCGATTTGACCGAGTCCGCCCGCAAGGACAAACTGGACCCTGTGATCGGGCGTGATGATGAGATCCGCCGGACAATTCAGATCCTTTCCCGCCGGACCAAGAACAATCCTGTTCTCATCGGCGAGCCCGGCGTCGGAAAGACTGCCATCGTGGAAGGGCTTGCGACACGTATCGTGCGCGGAGACGTGCCGGAAACCTTGAAAAACAAACGGATTGTCGCTCTTGACATGGGGGCTTTGATTGCAGGTGCAAAATACCGCGGCGAATTCGAGGAACGCCTGAAAGCCGTTCTGAAGGAAGTCTCTTCCGCAAACGGCGACATCATTCTGTTCATCGACGAACTGCATACCGTTGTCGGTGCAGGCGCGTCTGAAGGCTCGATGGATGCCGGAAACCTGCTCAAGCCGATGCTTGCGCGCGGCGAACTCCACTGCATCGGAGCCACCACGCTGGATGAATACCGGAAATATATTGAGAAGGACGCCGCGCTTGAACGTCGTTTTCAGGCGGTGCTGGTCAGCGAACCGAGCATGGAGGACACTATTTCGATTCTGCGCGGACTCAAGGAGCGGTATGAGCTTCATCATGGCGTCAAAATTAAGGACGCCGCGATTGTCGCAGCCGCCACCCTTTCCAATAAATATATCACGGAGCGTTTCCTGCCGGACAAGGCGATCGACCTGATTGATGAAGCCGCCGCAAAGCTCCGTACTGAAATCGACTCCTGCCCGACCGAGATCGACGAACTCGAAAGAAAGGCGATGCGTCTTGAAATCGAGCTTGCCGCATTGAAGAAGGAAAAGGATGAGGCCAGCAAGGAGCGTCGGAAGATCATTGAGAAAGAGCTTGCGGAACAGAAGGAAAAAGCCAAAGCCCTGCGTGCGGCATGGGATGCGGAGAAGAATTCCATCTCCGAACTGCGGCTCATGCGGGAGAGTCTTGATCTCGCCAAGGCGAAACTTGCCAGGGCGGAACGGGAATACGACCTCGAAAAGGCGGCGGAACTGCGTCATGGCATAATTCCCGGAATCGAAAAACAGATTGCCGCCGCGGAGAAGAAGCTCAAGGCGGACGAAGCAAGCGAACGCCGTCTTCTGAAAGAGGAGGTCGACGAGGAGGATATCGCGGAAATCGTCAGCCGCTGGACCCGTATTCCGGTGAACAAACTGGTTCAGACGGAGCGGGACAAACTGCTTCATCTTTCCGAAAAACTGCACGAGCGCGTAGTCGGTCAGGACGAAGCAGTGGAAACGGTCGCCGATGCGGTGCTCCGCGCGAGGGCTGGACTGAAAGATCAGCGCAAACCGACCGCGTCGTTCATTTTCCTCGGTCCGACCGGCGTCGGCAAAACCGAGCTGGCGAAGGCGCTTGCCGAAGATTTGTTCGACGATGAAAACGCAATCATCCGCATCGACATGTCCGAATACATGGAGAAACACAGTGTGTCGCGTCTGATCGGCGCGCCTCCCGGATACGTCGGATTCGACGAAGGAGGACAGCTTACCGAAGCGGTGCGGAGACGCCCCTATTCGGTCGTGCTGTTCGACGAGATTGAAAAAGCGCATCATGACGTGTTCAACATCTTCCTCCAGATTCTGGATGACGGGCAGTTGACGGACTCCCACGGGCGTACGGTCAACTTCAAGAACACGATCATCATCATGACCTCCAATATCGGAAGCGACATGCTGCTTGAGGAGATCAAGGAGAAAAAGGATCCGGAGAAACTCCGCGAAGACCTGATGATGCGTCTGCGTGAACACTTCCGTCCGGAGTTCCTGAACCGTGTCGACGGAATCCTGATCTTCAAATCGCTTCAGATGGAGCAGATCGTCAGGATTCTTGATATTCAGCTCGCGGATTTTGCCCGCAGACTCAAAGAGCAGGAGGTCGGTTTCTCCATTACGGATGCCGCGAAGAAACATCTTGCGGAGAACGGCTATGATCCGGAATTCGGTGCGCGTCCTCTGAAACGTGTGATTGTCAATGAAATCGAAACACCGGTTTCAAAACTGCTGATCTCCGGCGAACTGCGGGAAGGCATGACGCTGAAAGTGGATTTTGCAAAGGATAAACTGAAATTCGTTCCAGTGGCAGGCAAACCGAAAACCTCGGAAGAGTAAGCGGACATGCGGAGGGCTGAAAGGAGATAAGGCGATCTCTTTTCCGTCCTCCTGCTTATTCCGCTCTCCTTTTTCCGTGGAATTCCCGCTGCGGAGGTTGAAAAAACGGCTGCATCAGGTTAAATTACTCAGGTATGATTATAAATAAAAGGACAGAGAGATGAAAAATACAGAAAAAGACAAGGATAAGGAAACTCCGAAGAAGTCTCAGGAAAAAAACGGGGAGAAGAAGGAACAGGCTGTGAAACATGCCGGGTCCGGGCAGGAGGATGCGAAGAGTCCGGCGCCGGAAACGGAAGCCGGGCAGGAGCCGAAGGAAGACTCAAAGCAGAAAATCGCTTCTCTTGAAAAAGCTGTCCTTGAACTGGAAGACAAGAGAATCCGCTTGATTGCGGAGATGGACAATCAGCGCAAGCGTGCCGTGAAAGACATGGAGGCTTTGCGTTATTCTGTGATGACCGATACGCTTCATCCATTTTTCCAGGTGTTTGACCATTTTGCAATGGCAGTGGCGGCGACGGAGTCGTCCAACAACCTGAAAGCCCTGCTGGACGGCATGAAAATGATCCAGACTGAGTTCGACCGTGCCTTTTCCGATCTCGGCATTGAGAGAATTGATGCCGTGGGCAAGGAGTTCGACCCGAACACGCAGGAAGCGGTTTCGCAGGAGGCTTCGGACAAGGTTCCTGCGGGCAAGGTGATCCGCCAGTGGTGCTACGGCTACAAAATCAAGGATCGTCTGCTCAAACCCGCAAGCGTCGTGGTGAGCTCCGGTCCGGCTGAGCCCGAAAAGAAATAAGCAATACAAATAAAAGCTGTCAGCTTCATTCATAAAAAGTTGAAAAACTTTCAGCTTTGGAAGGAAGTTTCATTTTATGGCAAATGACTATTACCAGACTTTAGGCGTTTCAAAAACTGCAAGCGCCGATGAAATAAAAAAGGCATACCGCAAACTTGCCGTCAAATATCATCCGGACAAGAATCCGGGGGATAAGAGCGCGGAGGAGAAGTTCAAGCAGGTGTCGGAAGCCTATGACGTGCTCAGCGATCCGAAGAAGCGCAAGCAGTACGATCAGTTCGGTTCCGATTATTTCCGTGCGGGCGGGGCTTCCGCCGGCGGCGCGGGCGGAGCTTACGGGGGTGGAGGATTCCGGGATCCCTACGACATTTTCAGCCAGGTTTTCGGAGGTGCTTACGGTTCCGGCGGAGTCAACGCGGAAATGTTTGAAAATCTTTTCAGCGGTTCTTCACGCAGAGGCAGACGTTCTTCCCCGCAGGGCGGCAGAAACGGTGCGGATCTCCAGTATAAACTTGAGATTTCGTTTGATGAAGCCGTTCACGGCACGGATAAGCGGGTGCGTCTTGCCAAATACGATGTGTGCGCGGCATGTTCGGGAACGGGCAGCCAGCCGGGATATGCCGGAACGCCGTGTCCGCAGTGCGGGGGCAGCGGAAGCATATCCGCGGGCAACGGGCTTTTCATGCAGGAACAGCAGTGTCCGGCATGTCATGGCACCGGCTTCAAGATCACGCATCCATGTAAATCCTGTTCGGGCACGGGCAGGCTGAAAGTGGACAAGGAGATAATGATTCATATTCCGCCGGGAGTCGACAACGGTTCCAAGCTGCGCATCGCCCGCGAGGGGGAAGCCGGAACCAACGGCGGAGCCCCGGGCAATCTTTATGTGATTATCGCGGTCAGGCCCGATGATCTTTTCCAGCGCGAGGGGACGAATACGATCTGCGAACTGCCGATTGATCTGAACACCGCGGTCATGGGGGGAATCGTGCAGGTTCCGACGGTCAGCGGTCTGGCGAAAATGCGCATCCCGGAAGGAACCCAGAACGGAACAACGCTGCGGCTCAAGGGCAAGGGAATTCCCGCGCTCAAGAGCGGTGTGCGCGGCGACCACCTGGTGAAAATCATGGTGGAAACACCGGCGAACTTGTCAAAACAGCAGAAAGAACTGCTCAAGTATTACAACGATTCGCTCACGCCCCGGAACAACCCGCTGAAAACAGCGTTTGAGCAGAAAATCAGACGCCGTTTCCCCGGGTAACACGGGAATGAACGGAGGACTTGCCGGGCGGACATCGCCGTCTGCCCCGGGTCTTCCGGTTGTCCCGGTCCCTACTTATCATGGTGAAAGCGATGACAGCGAAGAAAAAAGAGGAAAAAGAGGGCGCCGACGGCGTCATAGCACGCAATAAGAAAGCATTTCACGACTACCAGATCATAGACAGTCTGGAAGCGGGGATTGCGCTGCGCGGAACGGAAGTGAAGAGCTGCCGTATGCACTCCGTGTCCCTGCAGGATTCTTTTGCGAAAATCGAAAACGGACAAGTCCTGTTGTATCACATGAATATTTCGCCGTATTCCCACGGCAATATATTCAACCACGCTCCGATGCGTCCGAGAGTCCTTCTCCTTCATAAAAAGGAGATTCTGAAACTCTCGCAGCGCGTCAGGGAAAAGGGGTATGCCCTGATTCCGCTGAAAGTCTATCAGACACGGGGAAAAATCAAGCTCGAACTTGGAACTGCCAAGGGTAAAACATTTGAAGACAAGCGCGAAACCTTAAAGAAACGCCAGGATGACCTTGACGTCAGGCGTGAAGTGAAAATTCGGTAACAATCTATGAAAATCCAGAAGAATCAGTTCCTCTCCACAGAGGGAGGAATGCTCGAAGTACTGCGTATCGCGCTGCCCCTGATCATGGGTGCGGCGGCTCATTCACTCAATCTGCTTTCCGACCGTATCATGCTGTCGCATTATTCGGAGGAGGCTGTGGCGGCGAGCCTTACGGGCGGTCTGACCGGATTCACGATTGCCTGTTTCTTTCTCGGAACGATTGGATTTACCGGTTCCTTCGTGGCGCAGTATTCCGGAGCGGGAGCCACGGAGCGGGTCGGAACCGCGGTCTGGCAGGGGATTTTTCTTTCCCTGATCGGAGGCGCGATCCTTGCCACCGGATATTTCTGGGCGGAACCGCTTTTTGCCCTGTTCCGGCATGATCCGGATGTGACTGCGCTGGAAATTCAGTATTTCAAAATCCTCTCTCTCGGAAATGTCCTGATGCTTTTGAATTCTGCGTTCGGCGCATTCTGGAGCGGACGCGGGAAAACGGTCATGGTCATGAGCGTCAGCTTTTTGATTACACTTCTGAATGTGCCGTTCAATTATGCACTGATCTACGGCAACTGGGGTGCCTCGGAACTGGGAATTGCGGGAGCCGCATGGGGAACAAACCTCTCGGCGCTGGTGGGCTGCGCTGTCTATGCCTGCTTCTTTTTCATTCCGAGGAGTTCCCGCCGTCATTTCAATACCTGTTCGCATATTGTTGACTGGGGATTGCTGTGGCGCCTGATTCGTTTCGGCGTGCCGAACGGCTTTCAGTTCTTTGTTGATCTTTCCGCCTTCAATATCTTTGTCGTTGTGGTCGGAGCTTACGGCAAGGACATTGGAGCGGCGACCGCGATTGCATTCGGTTTGAATTCCATTTCCTTTACACCGATTCTGGGAATCGGGCAGACCGTTGCGATTCTTGTGGGGCAGTCCATCGGAGCGAACGATGTCCACCGGGCAAAAAAATCGGTAAAGAGCGCACGGAATCTGACGCTTATTTATATGGGAATCATGGCGGTTTTCTTCGTGTTGCTTCCGGAGATTCCGCTTGCATTGTTCGATCAGCGCAACCCGGAGGTGATACGCCTGACGAAAATCATGCTCTGCTTTATTGCGGTCTACCTGCTGTTTGACGGGATGTCGATTATCTACAGCAGCGCAGTCAAAGCAGCCGGCGATACCTTTTTTGCCATGCTTGCCGGTATGGCGATGGCATTTCTCGGACTTGCTGTGCCGTCCCTGATTTTTGCGAAACTGGGAATGTCCGTCTGGTACATCTGGGGAACGATCGTGGTTTATATCATGATGTGCGGCGTTGTGTTCTACGTCCGTTACCTGGGCGGCAGATGGACTCACATGAAAGTGATTGAAAATACTGCCACGCTTCCGGAGGATCAGGAACTTGTCCTGAAGGACTGAGACTTTCGGGAAAACATGAAAAGCGCATTCAACATTGCCGATGAATGCGCTTTTTTTATACGGACAAATTAAAACCCGCAGCTTATTTTTTATATTCTTTTTCAATCCTGCGGAGTCCTACGATTCCATAGGTGGCAAGGGTATGCAGGATTTTCTGATTTTCCCGGCAGGGCTGCAAATGCCCGTTTTCCCAGTAACTTACCGTTGTTTTTGAAACACCGAGCAAATTCCCAAATTGGAATTGTGTCAGTTTGAGCATCTTCCGGATTTTACGGATTCTGGAAGAGGTCAACGGGTCATTTCCGATAATCTTGCTTTTGAAACTGGCTGATTTCTGAAGATTGTAAACCTTTTCAAAATTATGCAGATGACTGCGTAATTCCTTAACGCCTAACATGTTATTAACCAGAGATGATACCAGCGGGCGGAGAACAGGCTTCACCTTCGGTGGAATTACCGAAAAACTTTTCGGCGTGATCAGCTCTTTGTTTCCATAGGTGTAATATTTATCGTTCATGAGATTGCTTCCAAATGTTTAGACCTAAGTAAGATACTATGCCATATGATGTTATGCAAGAGGAAAACTGTTTTTTTTCCGTCTTTTCTGATCGGAACCATGTCTTTTCTGTAATTTCTTTCATTTTAGAACCGGAAGGAGTTTTTTTCAGGCTGTTTACGGCAGAATTAAGAGAGCAGATTTCACAATGCCGCCTTCCGGATTGCCGGAGCTGTTTTCCGCAGGAAGACGTTGCAGGACAGACGGTATGCCGGATGCCAACAGGGGGCGGGCAGACGTTCCTATTTCATATCATTGAAATCATGAAGCAAGAGGTAATTTCAAAATAAAAAATTAAAATCACTCACAGCCATCCCATAGGAAAAGAAAAAGTTGAAAGATGATGGTTCTGGATGCAACTTATATTTCAGCAAAAAAAACAAGGAGCATCCATGAAACCATCAAAGCATA
>CASDPB010000045.1 GCA_949282305.1 uncultured Lentisphaeria bacterium
GGTAAGGAGGTCTATGCCCTGAAACATGATTTTTCGCGGTTTTTTCAAGAAAAAATCACAGTTGAGGCGTCAAAAATGGTTTGGCGCTGAAAAAACAACTTTTTAACAAGATGAGCCAAAACGTTTTGAAATTGGCTCAAAAGGAAAAGAATAAGATGACAGTAAAAACATTCTTTGCATGTTTTACCGCATTTGCAATCGTGACATGCGTTGTCCATGCTGCTGATGCCTTCCCTTGGCAGAAAACCAGAATAGTCAAAACAGCTGCTGCTGACTTTCTTTTGGAGGGACCTTGGAACAAATTGCATTCCACTATAGAGAAATCGGACTTGTTAACCCCGGTTGGAACTCGAACTTTTAAGTGGAGCGTTACGATTCCTCCGAATACGGGATCTCTGTGGCCGTCGATTGAAATCGGGAAGATGGGATTTGATTTCAGCGGATATGATACACTGCGTTTTTATATAAAAGGAGAAGCTGATTGCAATCCGGTCAAACTGATTTTCTTTCTGTGTGATACATCAGACGGAGGGTGGCATCAGGAATTGATGCCGCTGGTCGTTCCTAATGGGGGCTGGAAGCAGATTGATTATCCATTGAGCAACGTTTTTCCTGCAAAAAAAATTGACAGAGTGCACTTTTTCATGTGTAGCAATGACTATATGAAAGGTGGAACTTTCCGGTTTCATATCGGCGGTTTTCAACTGCTCAAAAGTGAACCGACCTCCGAAGGGGTCATCGCACCGGACGGAGCTGCCTGTAGAATGTCCATAACGCAATATTGGAGCGGCTTGACGCGTTTTACGGAAAAACAACCAACGCTTTCCGCGAATTTTACTTTTGAGACCGGCTCCCGTTGCACTATTGAAAGCACCGATCAGCTACGGTTGCGTTTCCGGGAACTCTTCACGGGGAAAATCACTGAAAAAACGATAACGCCAAAGTTCGAGGCCGCTCCCGGTAAGGTTTCATATTTCAAGGCAGATCTCCCGGTCGGGAATCTTCCCGGCGGTTTTTATGTTGTTACTGCCGATCTGATAAGAAAGGGCAATTCTCTTTTGAACGGCATGGTGGGAAGCGATCAGTTCTACATCATGAGAAAGGGCGAAACTCCGGCATATGCCGCGCTGTCGGCACGTCTCGGTATGGCTTACATGATCGAAGACATCGTCAATGGCGGCACGTATGCCTATACATCAATGGGGCTGCCTCAAACCTATGATCCGTTTAATGTTGATACCTATCCGCAGTTTAAAAAACTTTATGTCGCTTCAGCCAATAAAGATGCGGAACATTACGAAGCCGGTATGGGTGGTCTCTATTTTGCCCGTCAGGCGTTTCGGAAACTAAACGATGAAGTAAGAGCCAGAGCAGTGGAAAATCTGATGAAGCGCGAGGCGTTTTTCATGATGGATTCCATGCAGCGTCCGGACGGCAGTATTCGTCACATCGTTAATGAAGATCTGAAGATTGCCGGAGATCTTGACTATTCGCCTGAAGTAGTCGACAACCAGGTCGGCGAATGGCTTACTGCAATGTGTTATGGAATCCTTGCGTTGCGGGATCGCCCGGAAAATGCCGGATTTGTTCTTACGATGCGTCAGTCATGCCGCCGTGCAGTGGAGTATCTTGTCCGTCATACAAAAGGCAAAGGCTCCAAGCGGATATTTGTCAATGATATTATCATTTTTCCGAATCGTGAGCCCGGGCGTGAAATTTCGCGCAGACATTACAGACAGGCGGGTGTCGATTGCACCGTTTATCATCCCCGCACATTTTCCGGGGTGGCATTCTATACCAATCTCGCGATTCTTGCCGGTGAGAATGTGCCTGAGGAATGGTGGAAGATCATGCGTAATACGATTGAATGGACCGATCGGAAAATGAAGCCGAATGGCTGGTTTGACTGGCAATGCGGAGATGTAGAAGAAGGCGGCTGCCACACTTTTCTCGGCAACATATATGCTGGAGAAGCGGCTCTGCATTATTACCTTGCCGTTCGGGAAGCCGGTCGCCATGATGATGCAGAATTTGCGGCGAATGTAGCCCGACGGGCTTTCCGGTATCTAACCGATTTCTGCACATCGAAAGGGAAACGCTGGACAGCTTCGACTGATTTCTGGGTTGGTCCCTATAACTACTGGCTGTTTGAGTTGTATCGCCGGGAAATCGCCGAAGATCCCGTGCTGGCTGGATTTCAGAAGGTCAGCAGAGATTTTTGGGTTGGACGCAAATGGCGGGACTTTTTCCGCGACAGGCATCATGAAACGACTGGAGCCAATGATGAGCTTTGCAGTCGTGGCAGTGAAAGTGGTACTTTAACGGTCGCTGCTCTTGCCTTTCCCGCACTTTATTTGATGGAGGAAAGACAACTCGACTGGCAATGGCCGCGGTTGGAACAGTAACGTGAAAATGTTGCGATGATTCGCTATATTGACGATTACGCTCTCAAGGCGGAGGAATACAATAAATTCAGGATGGAGGCGGGCAAATTGATTGAGGAGCTGAATCACCGCTGAGGATGTTCCTTCATTTCGTGCACGCTCGAAGTCCTTGCCCGGGACTCCCGGATTTTTCCAGTAGAAAAAGTCCGGGAGCTCCGGGCATTTTTCGTTTTCTGTATCACCATTATGCGTTTCCGATATTCCGCATTCTTCGTAAGTGCGTAAGCGCCCAGCCAGCCCCATCTGGATTTGAGTCAGACAGTGTGGTATGTTCTTCCACAAACCGTAATAATGGGAGAACGGCATGGGACGCGAAGGACGAGATTATTGGGAGGCGCAACTGTCCGAATATTGGGACAGCGGTCTGACGATTCAAGAATACAGCGAACTGAAAGAACTTCCTTACGAAAGTACACGTCGCTGGATCCGAGTGTTGGAAAAGGCACGCTAGGATGATGTGAGCGACCCGGAATCGCTGGAGCTGGTAGAGATCAAGCCTTTGCAGACCAATGCGAATGATAACTCAGGGATTCGGCTGCTGATTGACGGCATAGAAATTGCAGTGGCAAAAGGTTTTGACGGCACTACGCTGTCCGAAGTGTTGAATCTGCTCAAGAGGCAGTCATGTTCGGCATCGGCGGCTCGGTAAGGATCTACTACTGTCCCACTCCGATAAACCTGCGAAAATCGTTCGACGGTCTCGCAGGGGCGGTGGAAGAGTATATCAAACAGGATCCGGAATCAGGACATGTGTTCGCTTTCTTCAGCCGTAATAAAAAACTGGTAAAGTTACTGCAATGGGAGGATGGCGGTTTTGTGATCTGGATGAAACGACTGGAACAAGGCGGCTTTCATATCCCGCAATCAGCCGAGGTA
>CASDPB010000046.1 GCA_949282305.1 uncultured Lentisphaeria bacterium
AGAACTGCCGGAAAAAGGGGATCAATATCATCTGGAAGTCTTTTCCGAACCATCCGCACGACGTGCCGCCGGATTCCCTGAAACTTGCCCGTGCGTTCCTCGCCTATTACCACGAACTTTACCTGAGTGATCTGGGGGGATACTCCATGCGGAAAATCCAGCAGAAGGTTCTATTTGTCGGAGACGACCAGGAGGGCAAATTCTATCCAGCGGATTCCCCGAAAGCCAGAAACGTGCTGCGCGAAGACCGTGTCTGTTTCCCTGCATTGGAAATCGCTTCCGCATGGGGAAAGCCCGCGAAATGAACCGATTTCTTCTGCAAGTTTTTCTGTTTTCCGTGCCGTTTCTGCTTTCTGCCGCCGTTTTTCAGGTGGATGAGATTGATTTCCATTTCACTCCGCCTCCCGTGAATAACGGGACTGCTCGAATTATGGTTTTATTCGGAGGGCGCAACTGGCCGGGAAACAAAACTCTGCAAACTTATCATTTTGATTCACTTGCCCGGAAACACAATTTGATCTTACTTTCTCCTTCTTTCCGGGACCGGAATTACTGGGAGCCGGAGCAGTGGTCCGGCAAAACCTTGAAACGGGCTGTCGCAGAACTCGTGAAACAGTACAAGCTGAAACCTCACAAGCTGTATCTTTATGGCTATTCCGCAGGAGGACAATGTTCCGCACTGTTTTACGCATGGATGCCGGGACAGGTTGCAGCATGGGGGAGCCATGCCTGCGGCGTCTATCCGCCGGAAATCAGAGTTTCCTCTGCGCCTGCCTTGTTGACTTGCGGCGTGGAGGACTCAGAGCGTCTGGCAATCAGCCGGTTCTTTCTGTATCGCTATCGGGAACACGGAGGAAAACTGATTTGGAAAATTTATCCCGGCGGTCATGAACTGACCGGGGAAGTGCTTGCATTGGCACGGACATGGTTTGATGACTTACTTTCCAATAAGGTGATTCGTTCTTACGGGGAGGACGATACCGGCAGAATTGTCCCGGCAAGTGCTGAAAAATCAATTGAAGTGGAATTCCGCAATCCGCTTTATTCTACTGAATTACAGGAGCTTTGGAGCAAATGATGGAATTCACCTGCAACGGAATAGTTAGAATGGGGTATGGCTTTTATAATCCGAACCATGCGGCGGCATTGATCTGCGCCTTGTTGCCGTTTCTGTGGGAATGGTTTCTCCAAACCAGACGAAAAATATGGAAAATCACGGCAATCCTGCTGAATCTGTTACTGTTGACGGCGCTTGTTTTCACATTTTCCAGAACGGGAATCATTGTCGTGATCCTGGAAGCATTTCTTTTTGCCGCGTTAAAGCATAAGATTCACTGGAAATGGATCGCCATATTTGCCATTGTCATGTTGTCACTCCTGTGTATCAGCGGCCTTTGGATGCGCTTCCGGCTGGACGGTGCAGTTTTAAACCGACCGAAAATCTGGTGGGCGGGACTTCAATTGTTTGCTGTGAATCCGCTGGGTGTCGGCAGTGGAAATTCAGGAAAACTGGCAACGGCATTTCTGCTGCCGGAGGGAGTGCAATGCAGAACACTGGTCAACAGTCATTTGACTCTGCTTGTCGAATATGGAATGATTGCGGGTCTTTTCTGGTTTACCGCATTATTCTACGCATTGTCGCATGGAATCCGGAAAACAGCCTCTTTCTGCGCATTGGCCGGACTTGCCGTCTCAGCAGCGAGTGCCTCAGTTTTTGATTGGGGAATTCTGTTTGACTTTCAAAATCATGGAGAACTGCCGCTGTTGAATTTCCTGCTCTCCTGGAGCCTTTTTCTATTTTATATCGGACTGTTGGTTTGTTGTTCCATAGGGAAGTTTCATTGGAAGAAATCTGTCGCTGTGGCAGGAGGAGTTTGCCTTCTGCTCCTTCTGCTTCTATTCTTGCAGACACCGGAAACTCCACGAATCAGGAAACAATTTATCGTTAAGGAAGGTTCTCCTTTTACAGCACTGTTTTATGATTCCTCATGGAGTTTGCGGGAGATACGTCCTTATCTGCAAGGGGGATGGCTTCTCCCCTTGGACAGCGGCATTCCGCCGGAATCTTCAGGTAAAACTGCCATAGAACGAATCTACTTGTTTGGTGAAATGTGTTCATTCGCAACACATGTTTCCGGAATTCCGCTTTATTTTATCTGCCCGCCGGATTACATCGAATTACCGGATAATCTCAAAGGCGTGTATCTCTCCCAATGGTCTGACAATGATTTTCTGAAAGAGCGATTGAGGGTGAATAAAATATCCATTATGAATCTACCGACTGAATCCGGAGATACAACGATATGCAACGAAAATTGACTATGGTTCCCAATGGACATACATTCACTGCCATGACGGTTACGGCAAGGAAAAAGCCTCATCGCTTCTCGGCAATCTGGGCACAAAATTCTTTTGTCAGAACGGCGAATTCGAGACGAACGAATGGGCTTCAAAATCCATCGGACAGGAAATCATCATCCGCCAGTCCAAGACCTACGGCGATTCCAAATCATCATCGATGAAAGGCGACGACAACAAGTCGTTGTCCTATTCCGAAGGTTATAACGAACAGAAGGACTACCGTGTCGATCCTGCCGATTTTTCCACGCTCCAGACCGGTGGACCGCGCGGGCAATGCAAAGTCGGGTTCATTTTCTGGCAGTCGGGACGGATTCTGAACAACGGCAATGTATTTGTCCGTTCCACCATTGAGCAGGAATGCCGCCGTGTCTGTGGTGCAAAAATCGTGCGGCATTGCCCGAAAGTTCCGACCATCGGAAAAGGCGAGTACATCGGTGAATACCGGATTCTGCTGCCGGATGATTATTTCTGCTTCATTGCGTTTCTGTTGTCGCTGGCATTTCCTCTGACTGGATTTTTTCTCGTGTTTACGAACCGGGATATTCTCATCGGCTATTTCAATGACGTTTTCTATTGTTGCGTCAGCACGCTCTGCTTTTACATGTGGAGCGTGGTTCTGGATATTTTCAGCGCCTGCCTGAACAGGCTTCCGGCGATTCTCAAGGCTCTGTTTTCCGGCAGACCTCGCAGGGAGCAGAAATATCTGAAAGCCGTCGTCTGGCAGGACGCGGTTCTCGGCTACTACGCGATCTGCGTCGGCATGACGCTCTGGTTTCAATATCATCTTTTCGATTTTAAGCAGCTTGGAATTGTGCTGGCATGGTGGACGGGACTCTGCATGTTCTTCCGCTTCCTGCGCTCTTCCGGCAAACAACCCATCAAACCATGAAAGGCAAAACATGTTCAAATCCACAAAAGAAGCAATGCAGTTTCTGGACGGGCTCAAGCCGTATCTGAAATCACGGATCATCGGGCAGGATCATGTGATCGACGCAATTTCGGAGAAACTCCGTTACTGGTATCTGGGAATCAGCAATCCGAACAGGCCGACGGTCTTTTTCTTCCTCGGACCGACCGGAACCGGTAAAACTGAAATCATCCGGGAGACGATTCATTATCTCTACGGCGATGAGGAGGAGAAGCTCCTGCGGCTGGATATGTCCGAATTCGGCGAGACTGCCGGGGCCGATGTCGGCAAAAAACTGGTCGGTTATACCGAAAAGGAGCCGGGACGGCTGTATGATTTTCTGGAAAAGAATACGGAGGGAGCAATCCTCTACGATGAATTTGAAAAAGCACACAAGGATATGGCGAAATACATGCTCCAGCAGATCGACGCCGGGCGTGTCACGCTCTGGAACAACAAAACCTATGATATTTCCCGTTTCCTGCTCTTTTTCACTTCAAATGTCGGCGCGGAAATCTTTCAGGGAAACACGCATCTTTCGATGGCGCGCAAGACGGAAGCCGCCTGTCAGCGGCTCGTTATGATGTTCAACTCTCCGGAATTTGTTGCCCGCTTCGGCAAATTCGGTTACGGGATTTTCGCCTTCAACAGTCTCAAGCCGGAACATCTGCGTCTGATCACCCGCAAATTCATCGACGACAAGCTCCAATATTTCCGGACAATCCGGGAAACACGGCAGGATCGTCCAGGCTTCTTCCTGCCGGAAAATATGAACGTCCTCGGCTACTCCCCCGAAGTCGTGGATTTTGCTCTTTTGCAGACCAATACCACCAAAAACGGCGCCCGCGAGATTCGCGATATTGTCGAACGTATGCTCAATCAGGCATATGATCTTGCACTGGTTCGTGATCCCAGCGGGAAAAATATGAACGGCTATCTCAATATCGCCCCCGTTATGGAGAATGAAATTCCCCGTGAAGCTGTTGTCCTGCAGCAGGAAATCCCCACGAACTGCATTCGCATCATATCCGATTGAGGAGGTTTTTATGGTAAAAATCATTGAACGCATTACTTACCGCGATGATGATACGCTGGAAAATACCGACAGGAAAATTGAGATTCCGGGCAGAGTTATCGGCAGCCAAATGGTTGCCGGTGTCCTGAATATCATGGGATGGCACCTGGTCATGATTGACCGCGAGCGTTTCACCAGCGTTCTAATTGATGGAGAGAATGAAAGCGACCTGCTGGAACTGAAAAGGCT